>JAUVAV010000012.1 GCA_030591525.1 candidate division FCPU426 bacterium
CGGCCGGCCTCTGGCCAGCCTAAATAGTCCAGCATCATTACGCCCGAAAGCAGCAAAGACCCCGGATTGACTTTATCCTGTCCGGCATATTTAGGTGCCGTGCCGTGGGTGGCTTCAAAAAGCGCCATGCCCTTGCCCATATTCGCGCCCGGCGCCATGCCTAAACCGCCTACCTGGGCGGCGCAGGCATCCGAGATGTAGTCTCCATTCAAATTGGGTGTAGCCAGCACGGAATATTCATCCGGACGCAGGAGCACTTGCTGGAACATGGCATCCGCAATACGATCCTTAATTAAAATCCTGCCGGCCGGCAATTGTCCCTGGCACTCTTCCCAGAGCGCTTTTTCATTGATAGTCTGCTCACCGAATTCCTGGGCCGCGATTTCGTATCCCCAATCCCGGAACGCGCCTTCGGTGTACTTCATTATATTACCTTTATGCACCAGGGTTACGGAAGGACATTTATGCTCCAGCGCATATTGGATGGCCGCTTTTACGATACGATGGGTGTTGCGGCGTGTCATGGGTTTGATGCCGATCCCGGCTTCGGACGAGAGGGGAGTTTTAAGTTCCCGGCTTACGAAATCCGCCAGCATCTTCGCTTCGCGGCTCCCGGCCGGCCACTCAATCCCGGCGTATACATCCTCGGTGTTCTCGCGAAAGATAACCACATTCAGTTTTTCGGGCTGCTTAACCGGGGCCGGTGTTCCCTGGTAATAACGCACGGGCCGTACGCAGGCAAACAAATCCAGTTCCTGCCTAAGGCTGACGTTTAAAGAACGGAACCCCCCGCCTACGGGCGTGGTGAGAGGCCCTTTAATGGCCACGCGGTATTTCCGGACAGCCTCCAGAGTCTCTGGGGGCAGGGCCGGCAGCCTGTTGGCTGCGGCTTTCTCTCCGCAGAGGATTTCCATCCATTTTATTTCACGCCTGCCCTTATAAGTTGTCGCTATGGCAGCTTCCCATACCCGGCGGGCCGCGGCCCAGATATCCGGGCCTATGCCATCACCTTCAATATAAGGAATCACGGGCTTATCTGGAACTTGCAGCCGGCCTTTGCTCTCCTGGATAATCTCCCCGTCCGGAGGCGGAGTATAAATAACTTTTTCCATGCGCCCGCTTTACTCCTTTTCGTGATGCAGGTATCCCACCCACTCGGAAAAGTGGATACGGGCCTGATCCCACATCTCGGCATCCGATATGCCGGTAGTCCGTTCCTCGGCATACTGCTGATCAACCCATTCCTTAATCGCCAGCACCCCGGGATCGATCTTTTCCACCTTGAATTTTTCCGGAATTTTTAGACGGGCGTTAATCCAATAGGCAATCCCGGCAGCCCCGGATTTATCCGTAATCCCGATATCCACCGGACGGTTCAACACCTTCTCGGTGTCAAAAATATTATAGATTTCCTGGTCCTTCATCAATCCGTCGGCATGAATGCCGGCCCGGGTTACATTGAAATTAGCTCCCACCAGGGGTTGGTTGGCAGGTATCTGGTACCCTATCTCCTTTTCAAAATATCCCGCCATCTCGGTAATGGCCGAAGTATCTATTCCATCCGTTTCCCCGCGCAGACCGATATATTCAATCAGCAGCGCTTCGATCGGCGTATTTCCGGTACGCTCGCCGATTCCCAGCAAAGTACCGTTGGCCGCCGAACATCCGTACAACCACGCCCCTACCGCATTGCTCAGCCCCCGGTAGAAATCATTATGTCCGTGCCACTCCAGCAGTTCCGAGGGCACGCCGGCGTACTTGTGCAGCCCGTAAATGATTCCGTTCACATTGCGCGGCAGCATGACTCCGGGATAACTCACGCCATATCCCAGCGTATCGCAAGCCCGTATCTTTACCGGAATCCCGGACTCCTTGGAAAGCCGCATAAGCCTCTGGGCAAAAGGAATCACGAACCCATAAAAGTCGGCGCGGGTAATATCCTCAAAATGGCAGCGAGGAATGATGCCCACCTCGAGCGCGGAACGAACTATCTCTAAATAACCTTCCATGGCCTGCTCCCGCGTCTTTTTGAGCTTATTGAAAATATGATAATCCGAGGCCGAGGTTAGAATCCCGGTTTCCTGGAGCTCCATTTCTTTTACGATCTTCAAATCCTCTTTCTTGGCCCGGATCCACCCCGTAACCTCGGGAAACTCATACCCCCGTTCCAGGCATTTGCGCACCGCTTCCTTGTCCTTGTCAGTGTACAGGAAAAACTCGCTTTGCCGAATGATTCCGTTGGAACCGGAGAGCTTATGCATAAGATCAAACAAGCGGACGATTTGATCCACGGTAAAAGGCGGGAGGGCCTGCTGGCCGTCGCGGAAAGTTGTATCCGTAATCCAAATATCCTCCGCCGGCACCAAGGGAACCATGCGGTGATTGAAGCACATGAGCGGCGGCATCTCGTAAGTATAAATGTCGCGGTATAGATTGGGTTCCTTAACTTGCTGGAGTTCATACTGGTATTCCTCGCGCATCAAAGTCCGGCGATGTTTATCGAATTTAATCATGATATTTCCTCCTGGATCATGTCCCCGGCAGAAACCTGAGACTGATAAATCACCCCCCCCCGTAGCAGGGGCGCTGCTGGCCGCGCCCGCATACACGACGCATGTCTTTATTTTGCCCGTGACCGCTCCCGGAGGCGGCCTCTAAGATAGCTACCGGGCATCAACTGGCATTGGGGGTAATAATATACGGAAGGCCTTATGAATTGTCAACCAGGGAAAAGCATGGACGTTGTGACGCCCACTATTTCCTGCCATCAAAACACGGATGCTTTTCCCTGGTCAGGTGATACAATCTCATTCGAGGTAGCAACTTTGGTTAATATCCCAAAACAGGTATCCTAAAATTCGTCCTCCTACCCTTTCAAGTAACTCAACAACTGATAAATCAGGATTGCCGGCCAGAACATGGCTTGGATAATCCCCAGCACGCCGGTCCAGAAACTGTGGGCCTGCTGGACGAAATAAACCGCAGCGCCGATAAAAGCCATGAAGTAAAAGCCGCCGGAAGTTTGATAGTTTTTCATGATTTGCCTCCTGTGTGGATTATTTTTTTCTACGCCGGCTAAAGCCTGCGGCTACCACCTTGTATCTATATAATATAGAAGGAATGTCCTCGAATTCAATTTCCCCGCTCTGAAGAGCGGGGAATTGGATATGATCTGTAGATTATATAAATGTGTATCCCGCATTTCGCTTTTTCAGCGAAATGTCCCCGGCTTGAACATGCATATCAATAATAATCTTCATCTCATGTCACGAAGTCAAGCCGGGGAATTCGCGGCTAACATATTAAGCTTTGACCCGGGGAGGCTTGGCTGGGTTGTTCTTACCGGAGCTCAGCCATGGTTTATTGGTGCCAAAACGAGTCAAGAGTATGGCTCCCAGTCCGGGAAGCGTGGCAATGAAATAAAAAGCACCCCCGATAAAAGGAACGAAATGTATAACCTTGAGCAGCAACAGTCCTAAGAGAACCGCCATGGTGGGCGAACAGCGGGCCGACATTTTGTGCCCCAGCAGGTAAGCCACGGAGGCAATCCCAAACCAGCGGGCTACCAGCAAGAAAATAAAAATCGCCAATGAAATCGGGATGCCGAATAAAGTCACTGCAAAACCAATGGCCAGCGGCAATAATAGTATAATAGCGAATAAGCCTACCAGGCTGGATTTCAACAGATCAGCGGATACTTCCTCGGCTGTATAGCGGATCTGGTTCGGCCACATCATGACCAGGAATATGCAAAACAGAATTAAACCCGCGGCGGAAACCAACTTGAATAAAAAACTAAAAAGCAGCACCTTTCCAATGGAAAAAAACGGAAGAGACTTCCAGCCTATCTGGCCGCCGATCTCGACTTTGGACCCCAGCACCAGGGCCCCGGGAACCACCTCGATTTGTCCTCCTATGCAAACTACGTCTCCGCCTATATAAGCCGTACTCTCCAGAAATACATCTCCCCGTATTACCACCACATTACCGGTAATCCGGCCCTTAATCTCGGCCGATCCGTTTAATACTACCAGTTCGCTGTACTCGGCTCTGACCGGAACCATTGCATTTTCATTAAAACGAAACAGATTATCCGCCCATCCCAGATGCGGCGCCAGCAGCATTCCCATAACTGTTCCTAAGATGAGCTTCTTCATAATCTTTATTCCTCCACCAGCTTTATGGCTCTGGTAATTATCTATCCGCCCATACTTCCTGGGCCAGCACCCAGCCTTTATATCCCTCGCGCGGCAGGCCGATAGCTGTCCATTCCTTCTCTCTTCCTAAAATCCTGACTTCCCTTCCTTCGGGCACCGTGAAACCAACTTGATACTCCGGACCCGGGCCGTTGCGCGCTTCCGCCTGGACGGCTACCACCACGCCCCAGCAAACTTTTTTTTCTATAATCAGGCGCACTGAGGCCCAGGCTGCGAAAAATAAAAAAAATACTCCGGCGGTTCCGGCAAACCATCTCAGGGCGTCTCCCCGTCCCCGCGTTATAATTAAACTGCCGGTCAGTATTGCCAGTATCAGGAATACTATCCAGGCCACGCCTGCCAGTATTGGCCCGGAAAACCGATTGAACAAATCCCGTCCCAGCCTGGCCAAAGGACCGGAACGATCGGGCGGCTGCCGGACAAAACTTCTTACATGCCTCAAATTATAACGTATATCGTCATCAAAGGGTGATTTTTTCAGGGCCCAACGATAATATGCTATGGCCCGGCCCAGATGGTGCTGCTTGAACTCGGCGTTTCCAAGATTGTAATAAAGCTCCGCGTTTTCCCAGCCCTGATCCAGCAGCCAATGATAATCGGCAACTGCCCGGGCATAATCGCCGCTATCAAAAGCTGCCCGGGCCCCGGCCAGCTTTTGACCGGACTCGTCAGCCGGGCCCTCGGCTGCCAGGGGACTCACTAACCAAAACAAGCTGCCGGCCAGTATAAAAATCCGTCTCATACTTTTCTCTCCTTGGAAAGAATGCGTCCCAGTTTTACCAGAAGGTCCTCGGCTTCTTGTTCCTGCCGCTCCATTTCCGCGTCCTTCCGCCCGCTGGGCGCAAACCGGGCAAAATCACACTCATCAAACAGGTTGGCAAGTTTTTCCACCATGATTTCTTCTGCGCCAATATCGTGTAATTTTTGCACAATCTCCCGCTTAGTACTCCCGGAACGGGAGATCCCCAAATGATCCGCCAGGTACCAGGTTAAAGCCTGAGAGAGGGAAGCATAAAAAGCCTTGGAATCCCGGCGCAGGCGCTGGGTTCTTGCCTGGCGAAGGACCCGGCGCGCGCTTTGCTCAGCCTTGAGACGGCGCGCGTATCTGGGATCAGAAGCCAATTGATCCTGGCGGCGCTGCCAAAACCAGAGCGCGCCCAGCCCTATCGGAGGCAATAAAAACCCGGCTATCCAGATCCAGGCCGGCCACGGCCGAAAAGGCTTCAGGGAAAAATTAGTTTTCAGATACCGGATATCTTCCGCCACCACCTTAACTCCCGGACCAACGGGTTCGGAAGTGCTCCGGCTTCCTACGACCACGGGCTGGGTTTTCCCCGGCAAAACTTCCAGGCTGAGGCTGGGTACTTCCAGTTTTTCAAACCGTCTTTTACCGGGATTGAAGTAATTATAAATAATGGGCGGGATAGTCAATTTTCCGGTTACTTCCGGCCGGATCAAGGTCCGGTAGATTTTAACTCCCTTTACTCTGCCTTTTTGCTTTTGAACTTCCGAGGAAGAAACCGTTTCATATACCTTGAACCCTTTTAGCACGGGAATCCGGGGTTTGCCCACGGATTTAACATTGCCTTCACCAAAAATCCGGATTTCCATGGTAACGGCCTCGCCAACCTTGGCTTGTTTCCGGTCCAGCTTGGCCGAGAGAGACCATTGCCCCACTGTCCCGGAAAATTCTTTAGGCCGGCCTTCTCTGGGAATCGGCTTGACTTCCAGATTGATCGGGTCGGAACTCAGCTTCACCTGCTGCCCGCCGGAAAAGAAATCCCGGAAAAAATCATCTCCCAAAGGATCAAAAGACCGCCGCCGGAAATCCCGGGTTTGCACTACCAGGGTAGCCGGACTAATAGTCAGCTTGCCGGCTGTAGTGGGAAAAAGCGCAGTCTTGATCTCAATCACCTGGTACTCCTGTCCCTGTATCCGGACATTATAATTCCTCTGGGGCGGCAGATCCTCGGCCCAGAATCCGCTGGTATCCGGAGGCTGATATTGCGGCTGGGAAAGCAGGCGTATGCGCGAAAAAAACCTGAAAGTAAGAATTACCGGTTCATTCACATAAACCCGGCGATGGTCTACGCTGGTAGTAATAAACGCCCCCTTCCCGGCATAACGTGAAGTTCCGGGGAGCGTATCGGTCTTGGGCGGCTTGGCTCTAGGCCCGGGCGGCACCACAGGAGGCCGAGAAGGCCTGGAAGGCTGCACTGCCCGGCCGGATGATCCAACTTGTATTTGGATAGGTTGGGTGGAATAGGTGCGGCCCGCATGATCGATCTGAACCGGCCCGATAGTAAAGTTCCCTGTCCCTTTGGGAACCAGCACATAAGTAAATTTCAAAGCGGATGAAATCTTCCCATTAACAAAAGAAAAGTTTGAAGAACGTCCTCCCTCATAAACCTGAAACTCCGGCATATCCGGCAGGCGGGGCGACCCTTTCAGATTAACTTTACCCTCAATCGTCACGACCAAACGTATATGCTGTCCCACTGCGGCCTGTTGAGGGTTGGCCATAGCGGATATGGATATCTCCTGCGCCCATGCAGCGGAAGCTGTTAAGGCGCAGAGAATTATGCTCCCCATGATTTTCCTCACAGAACATACTCTCCTGAATTTTAAGTTTACTACCAATTCTCCTGCCCCTTGGCTGCGCCCTGCTTTCTCATTTTTTTCAGGCGTTCACGCTGGGCGTCCTGTTCGGCTTCGCGGACCGCGTCCAGAATATTCTCGGCATTCTCCCGGCTCATCTCCCCGGGCTTGGGCCCTGGCAGCAATTCCTCGTCCGGGGTCTGCTGCCCGGCATCCTGATCCGCTTTCGCGTTCCCGTGCTCATCCGGCCCGGCAGAGTTTTTGGAATCGCCGGACTTGGCCTGTGATTTTTCATCGGATTTATCCCGGTCTTTATCGTCTTTGGCTTCCCCGCCTGGTTGCTGTTTACGGGATGATTTTTCTTTTGAATCATCCTTTTGCTTGTCCTGCTTTTTCCCAGGGGGCGGCTGTTTTAGCAAGGCCAAGGCCTGGGAGAGATTGTATATGGTATCTTCATCCCGCGGCTTGAGTTTCAGGGCCTTATGATACTGCTTTACAGCTTCGGTATACTGTTCTTGTTCTAAATAATTATTCCCCAGGTTATAAAATGTCTTAGCGCGCAGTTTCCGGTTCTTGCTTTTCAAGACCCGGTTATAGGCTTGTTCCGCTTCCGGATATTTTTCCAGCTTATGCAGAGCATTCCCCATATCATAATGTATAATCGGATGTTCCGGCCGTTTAATCTGCGCATCCCGGTATTTGGTTAAGGCTGACTCGTACTTTTCTTTTTTATATTCCCGATTGCCTTTATTGATATCATCCGCGATTCCGGCCTGAACCGGAAGCGCTCCCAGTAAAATCATCGGGAACATCCAAAGCCAGGCCCCCCGGCGGCCGGGAAGCCATAAGGCCAGCATCAGCAGCATAAGGGCCGGAAACAGAATATACTGAAAGCGGTCTTCCGAAGTTCCGTATTGTCCGGCAGACACCTCGCGTTTCTGCATCCGGTTGATTATTTCCGCGATATTACCTGCTTCCAAATTACCCTCATGGGCCGGCAGATAAGCGCCGTTGGTAAGAGCCGCGATTTCTTTCAGGCTCTTCTCATCCAGTTTGGAAACCACGATCTGGCCGGTCTGGTTTTTTATATATTTTTTTATTCGCCCGGCTGAATCCCGTTCCGGAACCGGCTCGCCTTCCGGCGTTCCAAAACCAATGTTTATAATACGTACCCCGGCCGCCTTGGCCTCGCGCGCAGCTTCCAAGGGCTGGGAGTGGTGATCCTCTCCATCAGTCAATAACACCAAAACCCTGTATCCCTCTCCGCCTTGAGGAAAGGTCTTGAGCGCCAGCCTGATAGCCCGGCCCAGTGCGGTTCCCGGCAGGGCCACAGTGTCCGGGGTAAGATAATTCAGGAACATTTTAGCGGCTGCATAATCAGTCGTCAAGGGGCAAGCCACCTGGGCGGATCCGGCAAAGGCAATCACGCCCACGCGATCGCCGCCCAAGCTGTCAATCAGGGCTGCCAATTCCTGCTGGGCGCGCTGCAAACGATTGGGTTTCACGTCCTCTGCCAGCATGGAGCGCGAAACATCCAGGGCAATGATTACATCCACGCCCTGACGCCGGACTTCCACCATCTTAACACCGTACTGCGGGCCGGCCAGGGCCAGACACAAAAGCAGGACACCGGCTCCCCAGGCCATATTGCGAATAGTACGCCGTGTTGGCGAGAGATGGCCAAAGAGCCGCGCGACCATGTCCGGCGCTCCAAAGGCCTTTAAATCCCGGCCGCGCTGCCAACGCCCCCAAACGCCTGCTCCTATCAGCAGCGGAATAAGCGCCAGGGCGCAGTAAAAAAACACAGAATGCGTAAATTGCATATACTTCTCCGTTCTTTTACGGAATGCGGCGAAACACTGTTTGCCGCAATACGCTCCCCAGTAATAACAGTACCAGGGCCGCGCCCAGCCAGGCCGGATATAGATCGCGATAATTCGTAAATTCCTCAATTTTGTACTCGCTTTTTTCCAGCCGGTTTATCCGAGCAAAAATATTCTGCATCCCCTTGACATCCTTGGCCCGGAAATATAGCCCCTTAGTAGCCTGGGCTATCCTGCGCAGAGTGGGCTCATCCAAATCATTATTCATTCTCACATAACGGGTTCCAAACAAAGGATCCTGTACCGGCATAACCCCGCCTTCCAATGATCCGGCGCCCACGGCATGGATTTTAATCCCCAGCGCAGCCGCTGCCTTGGCCGCGGTAATGGGATCAATAGCGCCCTGGTTATTGCGGCCGTCGGTTAACAACAGTATCACTTTACCCGCGGCACGCGATTCCCGCAGCCGGTCGGCCGAGGTGGCCAAAGCCATGCCAATGGCTGTTCCATCCACGCCGGTCATATCTATATGCACCTGGTTTAAAAGGTCCAGCAGGGCGCGTTTATCATTGGTAAGCGGACAAATTGTCAGGGCTGCGCCTCCAAAAATTACTATGCCGATCCGGTCCGGCCCGCGGTCCTGAATAAATTTCCGGGCTACTTGTTTAGCCGCGCCCAGACGGTTCTGCGGCTTAAAATCCACTGAACGCATGGAACCCGAAGTATCCAGACAAAGAATAATATCCACGCCTTGCCCGGATATTTGCTGGGTGGTAAGTCCGGCCTGGGGCCGGGCCAATGCTACTACGGCTGCGATCAAACCCAGCAGAGTGATTATTCCGAGGATTTCATCCGGTCCTAAAGCTTTTCGCGGAATGACCTGATCTATGCCTGCCAGTTCAGGAAATTGTATGCCTTCGGGCCGGCGCGCGCGCTGCCAGAGTAAAATCCCCAAACCAATAACCGGCAGAAGCAGGAGCAGCCACCAAGGGTCGGCTAATCTCATTTTTTAAGTACTACCTCCGGAAAAATATTCCTGCGGGCGGGCCCCTGTGCCCGCCCCTACAAATTCTTTCATACATCCGTAGGGGCCGGCTTCCATGCCGGCCCATTGATTTTTCATTACACAGACGGGCGGACATGGAAGTCCGCCCCTACGTTAGTCGTCCGCTCCACAAAATCCGCTACTGCTTGCCAATCAATCCGGGCCTCATTTTCAGACGGTAAAGCCTTGGCGAATTTTACCATGTCACTGCGCTCCAGCATTTCCCGGATCACCATCTGTTCCTGCCGTTTGATGCCGGTGGATTTCATTTCACGCGCCATCTCATGAGTCGTACGATCTATGGCCGGTAGATTAAACCGTCCTTCCAGATACCGCCGTAATATATCTGAAAGTTCTATGTAATAGACCTTGCTTTCACCGCCGGCCAGAAGATCCGAATCCTGCAGGATCTTCAGCCTTTGGCGGGCTGCCGCTTCGGGCGGCTGGGGCGGCTCGCACGTAATCCCGGCTGCGGCCGCCAACTTTTTCCGCCGCTGATAATACCACCAAAACCCGGCTGCCACGGCTGCCAGCAAACCCAGCCCGATCAACCACCAGGTCGAAAGCATGCCTTGGGGCGATTTTAAATCCCGCCATTGTCCCGGTTTTTCTCCCTTGCGAAGCGGCAGGGGCTCCACCTTGATTTTTATCGGCGCGGAGCGAAACTCGCCGGCCTGGCCCTTGGGCAACCGGAAGGGCACAATCAACGAAGGCACTTCAATCTCTCCCGGCAAATAGGTGGTTAAAGTTATGGTATCCAGCCGCACGGCCCGGCCGTCCGCCATCTCGAGTTTTCCTTTTTTGACCCGCTCAACTTCCCACTCGCCGAGCGTTTCGCCGTAATCAAAATCCAGCAGCTCAAGGCCGGGCTGAGTGCTTATTTTTACTTCCACCGCTACGGGGCCGCCAATACGAGGTTCCTCGGTCTTGGCGCTCAAAGATACTGTGATTGGCTGAATCGCCGGAGCTTCGGCCACAGCCCGTGCGGTCACGGTTGCGGCTGCCGGGGCCCCGGTCTGAATCTCCAGGGCGGAAACCGGCAGCGTGTAAAATAAACCTGTTATGACTGGCAGTATCCGGATTATTTTAAACATCATAATCTTTAATGAAACCTCCGGGCGCGCATACGGAAAAAATTCATCAAAGGCTCAACATAGGAAAGGTTGGTCTGCAATTCAATGCAATCCACGTTCAAGCGCCGGAAAAGCCCCCTCCGCTGAGCCTGCTGGTGCTCAACCCTTTTCCTGAAAGCGGCGCGGACCGCCATCGAACCGCTGGATACCAGCCGGCTGTGCCCGCGTTCCAAGTCTTCCAGTACCAGGCAGGGAACGTCCGGGAGTTCCCTTTCCCGGGGATCGTGTAATTCTATCGCGATCAAGTCGTGCCGCCGGCTGGTAACTGCCAAGGCCCGGGAATAATCAGAAGTATGAAAATCCGAGATCAGGAAAACAATACAGCGCCGTTTGACCACATCATTCAGATATTGCAGCGCGGGATTGAAATCCGTGCCCTGTCCGACCGGATGCGCGTAAAGTACGTCGCGCAGGATGCGGGATAAATGGGTGGTGCCTTTGGCCGGTGGAATGAACTCCTCTACCCGGTCAGTAAACAAGAGAGCGCCTACCCGGTCATTGTTTTTAATCGCAGTATACGCCAGCACTCCGGATATTTCAGCCGTCATTTCAGCCTTGGTCTGGGAAGCAGTGCCGAACCGCTGCGAGGCCGAGGCATCGACCAGCAGCATGATATTGAGTTCCCGTTCCTCCACGAACTTTTTAATATACGGATGCCCGGTACGGGCGGTTACATTCCAGTCAATGCTCCGGATATCGTCGCCCGGCAAATATTCCCGCACCTCGTCGAATTCCATGCCGCGGCCTTTGAACACACTTTCATACTGTCCGGCGAATATCTCGTTCACCAGGCGGCCGGTACGAATCTCGATGCGGCGGATTTTGGCAATAATCTCTTTAGGCAGCATAATAGTCCTCGGAAGCCTGAGCAATTAGTCTTTTTTTACTTTCTGAGCAATAGAACAATTGAAAATAGACCGCAATTGAGTTTTTTTCTATTGTTCTATTGGTCGATTCTCAATTGCTCTGGAGCCTGGGCAATTAGTCGCTTTTTTGAGAGTAGATAGTAGAAAGTAGACCGCATTTGATATAATTTATCTAATTTCTACTATCGAATTTCAAATGCTCTGGATACTGAGCAACTAATTGCTCAGTATCCTAGGGGACCTCGACGCCGTCGAATACAGACTTAACTATATCCTCGGAGCTTAATTGTTCGGCCTCGGCTTCATAAGTAACAATAATCCGGTGGCGCAGTACGTCCGGCCCAACGGTTTTTACGTCTTCCGGCGTAATAAAACCGCGGCCGGAGAGAAAAGCCAAGGCCTTGGCCGCCAAAGTAAGATAGATGGTGGCCCGCGGCGAAGCCCCGTAGGCTATCAATTCCTTTAAATCCTTGAGCCCTGCGCGTTCGGGTTCGCGCGTGGCAAAAACCAGGTCAATGATGTAATTTTGCATTTTTTCATCCACGTAAATCTGTTCCACCAGCTTACGCGCCTTGAGAATATCCCTGGTGCTTACTTTCTGCCGCACCGACGGCTTTACACCCGTGGTCATGCGCTGGAGAATTCTCTTTTCCTCCTCGCGCGAGGGATAAGTGATCTTTAATTTCAGGAGAAAGCGGTCAATTTGCGCTTCTGGCAGCGGATATGTCCCCTGCTGTTCAATCGGATTCTGGGTCGCCAATACCAGGAACGGGGCTTCCAAGGGATGAGTTTTCTCACCGATGGTAACCTGGCGTTCCTGCATGGCTTCCAGCAGGGCGCTCTGGACCTTGGCCGGCGCGCGGTTTATCTCGTCCGCCAGAATCAGGTTGGCAAAAATTGGCCCTTTTTTAACCGTGAATCCTTCGCCCTTGGGATTATAAATCATGGTTCCTATCAGGTCGGCCGGCAGCAGATCCGGGGTAAACTGCAGGCGCTGAAATTTGGCGTCAATGCAATCCGCCAGGGTTTTAACGGTCAGGGTTTTGGCCAGTCCCGGAACTCCTTCCAATAGCACATGGCCGTCAGCCAGCAGACCGATCAACAAGCCGTCTATCAAGTAATGCTGTCCCACAATTACCTGCCCGATCTCCTGGCGCAGTTCCTCAATAAAAACACTTTCTTTCTTGACCTTCTCATTCAAAGCACGGATATCCTTATCCATCACTACCTCCCGGAATAATTTTCAGAGACATAACATTATGTAGTTTCTGCTGTGAGCAGCCCAATTTTGTCGCTCACGGGTTGTAGGGGCGACGCATGCGTCGCCCCTACAACTGCTGACCATGTTCTAAAACCGGCTAATCTACCACTGCCCGTGATACCCTAACGAACAACTAATGCCTTACGGGGAATTCTATTATTTATTCAAAAAACCGTCATTTGTCAAGATCTGTCCCTAAAAATAGCGCCCGGTCAACGCGCTGAAACAAGGAACCCCGGCGGCTGCCCGCGCCCAGGGAAAGATCGGAAACTATTACCCGGCCCACTCTACGTATATAATCCCCCCGGCTGTCACGCGCATGAATACCGTACAGATTATGAATTACATATGTTCTCTGGTTTTCGCTGCCCAGCACCAGCATAACATGTCCCTGTAAATATAAAAAACTGGCGCCGGCCGGAAGCGCAGCCAAGACTGACTGTTTTCCTTGGCCGGACATATTAAAGGTCTTCCCCGGCAAGGCCCGTCCAAGTTTCACGGTATTGCGCGGAAAATCCAGGCCGCAAGCCAAACCCACACGTCTTATGAATTCCGAGCAATCACCATACCCTTCAGCACCGCCCCATCCATAAGGCTGATCGAGCAGGCGAAAAGCCTGTTCTATTATGGCGCGCGGAGTGCAGGGCCTGGTGCCCGGACTCACGTCTTTTGGCTGCCGCGGCACAGCCATGAGAAAAATTAATTCTCCCTGATCATTCCGTCTCGGAAAATGTACTGTTAAGTCTGAATTCCTGGCTGCTCGTAACCGGCATCCCATGCGGGCACTGTCCTGGATTTTGCCGCCATGCTCCCGGGAAAAATAAACCTCTGCTCCTACCACTACGAGTTCGCCTGTGCGCCGGTATTCAAAAACCTGTTCCCGGCTCCCGGCCTTCCCGATATCCCGGATCCGCGCCCAGCCCCGTCCGGTCTCCGACGCGATGTAATACCATTCCCCATCGGCGCTGGTATGTAATAATGCCACCGGTTCAGCCAACCTTAGCCCGGAATGTGAAAAAACATCAAATTCCTCATCCCGCGGTTTGACACTGGCTGTCTTAAGGGTGGGAAAAAGCCGGAGCGCGGTTCGCCGCACTGTCATACCCCAGTCAACTAAATTAGACCCCTGGAGGGTTTCACAGTTCACATTATCCTTAATAGATTTATAGTCGCGCGCTTCCCATCGGCGGCCGTTTGGCCCGTAACGCGCCGCCCGGCCAAGGTAATTATAATCCTCGGTAAGCCAGGTTTTAAGCTGCCTGCGGGAAATCTTCTCCGGAAGCTGCGATAAATCCCGTATCAGTTTTTCCTCCTGCCAGCGACGCTTTAACCTTTTGCGCTCGGCAGGGGAAAACAGTTCCTGGTCCGGGGCTGGTACGCGGTTTATCCAAAACTCCGGAGTGCGCATGCCGGATTCTACATAAGGCATGGTTTCCGGCCCTTCCACGATCCGGGGAGCCGACGCGCCCAGGAGTCCTAGCATAATAAATAACATCCAGTATTTACGTGTCATTTCACGACCTGTTCATTCTAGGAGTCTGAGCAATTAGTCGAAATTTGCGAGAGTCGATAGTCGAAAATCGAGCGCATTTGAATTTATTATCTAATTTCTATTGTCAACTCTCAAATGCTCGGGAGCCTGGGCAACTAATTGCCCAGGCTCCCAGGGTATTTCAAAGTGGCTGCCGAGTGATTTATCAGGGCTTTAACAGATTAATATTGGTCAGTCGCTCAAGCAGAGAGCCCTTAGTGCTCCCCTGCCCCAGAGAAAGATCGGAAACCACTACTTTTCCGATAATAACTTTTTTATCCTTCTCCGGCGAGGCGGATTCACGGTAGGACCAGATATCATGTAAAGCATAATAATGTGCTCCCACCCGGCCGATATAGATCATAACATGGCCTGGAAACTGGAGCAGGGCTGGATATTTCAAACTATCCAATTTATTCCGGCGCCGGCGGACCGAGTCTTTACGGCCAAAAGTATAGCGCACCTTGCCCACCAGCGCCTGGGCCGAAGAATTCCGGGGCATGGCCAACCCCATGGTGGCGAATAAATCCATTACCAACTGGGAACAGTCCCGCTGCTCCTCCTTGCCGCCCCAGGAATACGGAGTATGTAATAATTTGAATCCCTGCTGATAAATATTGCGCACCCTGCAGGGAAGGTACCCTTCATGCACTTCGGCGTGACGGGAAATAAACACCCTTTGATATCCCAGCCGGCCGTTTCTGGTCTTTGCCGGCAAGCCAATCTGATAATAATATTCGGTTTTTTTCAGCAGGGGACAGGCCGTGCCCATGAAAAGCCTTTCCGCCGTTCGGGTAGTTCCGGGTTCCCAAACCGCTGCCACCACATGTCCCGTCACGACCAGCCGGCGTTCAGGCTGCAAAAACCTTTTTAAGTCCCGGGGATCGCAGCCGGTGATAAGATCACGGCATTTAATCCATCCCCGGCAATAAGAGGTTACTGCAAAAACCCATTTTTCGTCCAGACTGGCATGCAGCACCGCCACCGTCTGCATGGCCCGGATCGAAGAAACCTGCACAATATCAAAATCCACGTTCCAGCGTTTGCTGGTAATAATCATATCCGTAGGATAGTAACGCACGTCTGTTCTTCGGCGGGTAATTCCATAACTCAAGTGATTGTTTTCGCGAATGCCGCCCAGATTCAGATTAGCGTCCAACTGTTTAAAAACCCCGCGGGGAACCGGCCGGCCGTCGCTCTTCCAACGCTGCACCCTTTTAATCCGTTCCGTTTCAGCTTTTAAATAGGTATACAGCGTATATCCTCCCAAAACCCCGGGACTGTACACTTTTGCTGCCGATTGATCCCAGCCGCTGTCCGGATTAACCTCTTCCGGCCGGTCCACCTCTGCATACTTGTAATCCCAAAGTTTATTGGAAAACACGTCCGTGAGTAATCCCCGGGCATAATTACTGCTATTAAGCTGCTCGATCTCCGGGTAAGTAAGGAGAAATTTATCCCGGTTTCCCAGCTTGGGGATCCAGTAATTCTCGTCATCCATCACATTCCGGCAATTAATCAGGGGCAGGCTGGCGTAGGATTTAGCCGGTGGTCCGGGCGGAGGCGGCGGCAGAGAAACAGAAGCACAGCCTGTCAGCGTTGCCAGACAGATGAAAATTATCAGATTTCGCGTCAAAACAAATTCTCCCCTGCAGATTCGTGAATTAACTGGTTCCTGTTGCGGAAATGATGTTTTTAGCGGACTCCCCGCGTTTTATCATTCTGAGCCGAGGGCGAAGAATCTCCCAGAGACCTGATAATTAAGGCGTTTTCGTGGAGATTCCTCACTACGTTCGGAATGACAAACTTAAAAAAACACACTTTCATAACAGAAATTAATTAACTATATCAATTTTTCCCGGGATAGTCGAAATAAATAAGGCAGGCCGAAATAAGCGTAGCTGCCCAGCGGGAGTCCTAAGGCCCGGAAAGCAGTTTTTCCCAATTTATGTGCATTGCGTCCATCAATTCATTTTTTTCTTCGCTGGTTAAGCCCCCCCATGAGTCGAAAACAATTTTTTCTTCACTATTAACAAGTTGCAATGGCGTTTTTTTAAAATACTCAATAAACTCCTTTTTATTCATCTTGGAAATTTTTCTGGCCACTATCCGGGCTTCGTTTTCAGGCAGTCCCAACAGCTCCAGGTTCAGCTGTAAACCTTTTACGGTACAGTAATTATGGTATAACGGCACGCTGACCGGCAGGAGTTTGTAAATCGGATTACGGGCCTCCTGGACACTTCCCAAAGTAATCTTGGCATTTATACATCCGCCCTCAAAGCGCATTTTAACCGCTTCCTCCACCCACCGCTTCAAATTCCACTCTTCCATATTTTCTTCGGCCCGGTCGCTCATAGGAACGCAGAGCAAGCCCCCCGCCATAAGACCGGCCAGAATTCGGATTGTCATCGCCTTTTTCATCTCTACTCTCCGCCTTTCCTCTGCCGCCCGGCGGCCAGCCGTATCCCGGACGCGCTTCTCTCCATGGTACCTTAATAATCTCCGATTTAGGCTTTCCCGGGAAAGCCTAATACTATTTTATACTGACTAATCCAATTCAACAATCCTTTATTTAAAATCCTGGAATCTAAATTGAAATAATTATATCTGTTACGGAAAGCCCTCCTAACCTCCCCCTTCATCCCCTCCCGTCAAAAAGGGAGGGGAATACTTGAATTCCGGACTAATTGCTCACACTCCTGGGATGTATAACAATTTTTATAAATTACAATTGATATTAAAGAATACTCAAAATCAGGAGATGGAAGTGTGTTATCGGTATGCGTTGACTAATCTACTGTAAATGAATATAATGTTCTAGTTCCGGTTGCGGAAAAGCGGTTTTTATTCAAGGAGGAGTATATGAAAACACCATATATCCTGTTGGCGGCTGTATTTTTAATGCCTTTATCCGCACCGGCGGCGGAAACCGCTAAAAGCATTATCCAAAAAGTGGACCAAAACCAGGTCTTCGCTACCCAGGAATTCAAGGCGGTCATGACTATCACCAAGGGCAAGCGCAGGTTGGTCAAGACCTTTTTCGGTTTTGGCAAAAAGGACGGCACCAAATCTTTTATGGAATTTACCAATCCCGAGGACCTCGGGGTTAAATATCTAAAAATCGCAGACGAGCTCTGGATCTATTTCCCGGACGCGGATGATATTATGAAAATCTCCGGCCACATGCTGCGGCAGGGCATGATGGGCAGTGATATTTCCTACGAGGACATGCTCGAGAACGATAGCATCGAAGAAAAATACCGATCCGAACGCCTGGCCGACCAGGCAATCGGCGAGAGGAATTGTTTTGTAATCAAGTTGACCGCGAAAAAACCGGACGCCACTTATGAAAAACAGATAATCTTCGTGGACCAGACCTGGTTCCTGCCTCTAAAAATTGAGCTGTTTGCACGCGGGGGACGGCTGCTTAAAACCATGGCCCAGGCCGACGTGAAAAAGGTCGGCTCCCGCTGGGTCCCGAACACTATCCGTATCCAGGATATGCGCAAAAAAAATTCCGAGACTACTATTACTTTTGAGGAAATAGTCTTTGATCAAAAAATTCCGGCCCGGGTATTTACCAAAGGATATTTAAAAAGGTAGCAACAACGAGAGGACCGGCATTCATGGACTGCATAAAATTAGTTATTTTAACCTTTACCCTCCTCTTCCTGGGCTCCGCAACCGCAGCTGAAATTAAGGTTTCCGGCGCTATCCGCAATGACGCTATTTTTATGTTTTCCGGCCAGGATTCGGAATTTAATAACCTCCTGGAAAACCAACTGGTACTGCAGCGCCGGGCGGCTGACTGGAAATTCTACAGTGATTTGAGATTCTATCTGCTTTACGGAAACGCGGCTGACTCGGAGGCAAATTCGCCCGAAGCTGACTACTCTTTTGTCCCGAGGATTCTGCGTACCTTTATCCGATATTATACTGATTACGGGGATTTCACTCTGGGCAAAACCTATATCCCTTTTGGGAATGCCGGCGTCTTCAATCCTTTTGAGCTGGACCGGGGAATCAACTTCATGGATCTGAATTATATCAAGGAAGGAATATTAGCTCTCTCCTGGGAGCTTCCCCTGGGCGGCCTGGGTGGAATAAAAGCATATTTCAGCCCCGAAGCTCTTGACTCGGATCTCGCTGCCGGAATAACCGTTTATACGAATATAAGCAGCTATGATCTCGGCACGGTTATCAATCGCAGCGGCCGGGACATGAATATTATCGGCGGTTATTTTAAAGGCGACCTGGAAATCGGCGTCCAGGGTTCATATGCCTTCCATTTTGACGACCACGGCGGAAATACTTTTTCCGAGGCCAAGGCCGGGATTGATTACAGTTTTTTAGAGGGAAAACTGCTGGCAAGCGCACTGGGGTATTACAACGGCCGGACTGACGAAAACGCCGGTTCTGATCAAATATTAAATTTTAACGCCGCCTCGTCCAGCCCCATGTTTTTCACGGATAAATATTATATGTATTTTAACCTGGCCTATATGCCGGATGAATTTTTTAATTTTCGCCTGGATGCCTTTTTAAACGCCGTGGATGCCAGCAGTTTATTAATCCCGTCCGCCACCTGGGTGCTGGGGGACGGTTTAAGCGCCGGTTTGCAGGGATTTGTTCCCACCGGCGCCGGCCGCGCCGAATTTTCCCGGGATACCCTGGGCGATTACGGAATCATAATAAAAGTCGAGGCCAAGTTGTGAGGTTGGTTGTTTTTTATGCGAATACATGGCATCGCAGATCATTTTACGCAGCCTAGGGATGACGATAGGATGTAGGGGCGTTTAATTAAACGCCCCTGCGCACGGGGTGATTTCATGAATAATAAAAGAGTCTGTTTAATATTCGGAAGTGGCGCCACCGCAGGGTCAGGATTAAGATTTACAGAAAATGCAAAAACAACATTAAAGGAACAAGGGATCGAATTAAAAAAGTTTGATATTCCCATGGATAGTAATTTTTGGGATTGTGTCAAGGTCCGCCAAGAGTTTTTCCCCGCCCTTACTTTGTTAAGAAAAAGTAAATTGAAATGTCTGAAAAGCATGGAAAGAACCTGGTCATTAACCAATCTTGTCCATCAAAAAAGACTGGGTTTTATTTTCGATAGTGTTATTTGGGAAGCTTTAAGTACATTCAAAGATTGGCCATTTAAGCATATTTTTGAGCTCTATGATTTTTTCAATGCTATAGAAGCTCAATATATCAAACAAAACCAGAGAGCCCCTTTTAATCTAAAACGCAATGACCGCCACCCTCATTTATTTTGCGGCGACATTGATACCGAGTGGAGATCTTTGGTCTATTTAATTTATAAATGTGGCAACTTCTCCCTAACAAATAATAGTAAGAATCAATATGCTGAACTTTTTGATAAATTACGTTCTCGCGAACGTAATTTTGACATTATTTCTTTCAATTATGATCTTTTAACAGAAAATACACTGAAAGAGAAATATAGTTACGTTTCCGAAAACGGCAAAAGTTGTTCAAGCAAGAAGTTACCTGCCCTCGTCAAGCTTCACGGCAGTTTGAATTGGCTTCAAAAAGCCAGGGAACCTGTACATTTCAAGGAAAAAGAAGTCGAACCAAAATATAATAACAATGGATCAGTTTGGTTTGAACAACCAGCTATGGTGCCGCCAACATTTAATAAAGCTGAGATTAACAGACCAGAAGACGACCCCAACAGAGATGATTCTGTACGCCGAATAATAGGCAAGCAATGGGAATTTGCTGAAAATATATTGCAGAAAAGTCAGTGTTGGGTTTTTATTGGTTATGGTTTCCCTGATACAGATGAGCATGCACGTAACTTGTTTAAAGATTCATATAATAAAATTTCAGGTGAAAAACCAAAAATATGTTACTGCGTATATAATACGTGCGATAGTGAACGTGATAAAATCAAAAAAATATTCGGCGAAGGTGATAATATTAAATGTTTCCATAAGGGCTTTAAGGACTTCGCAACGAATGATTTGAACCGTATTTTGGGTTCTTTAAATTCATGTCGCACCTGAACATTTTTACACGGCCTGGCGGGGCCGACAGGATGTAGGGGCGTTTAATTAAACGCCCCTACGCAAACTCCGCGATTTATTAGCTTATTTCAGGCATCATGAATGCCGTTAATGACGAACTTTTTTCAAGCGCAGATTTTATAAAAAATAGCAAAGGTGTGCGAGATGCTGACTAATCTTGAAAAACATCATCGTCGGTCCATCAGATTAAAAGATTATGATTATTCACAAGCCGGGGCATATTTTGTAACAATATGTTGTTATGGCAAAAAAACCTATTTTGAAAATGTTAAAATACAAAATATTATCGAACAATGCTGGGCGGAAATTCCCCAGCACTTTCCGAATGTCTCGCTGGATGAATACGTGATTATGCCTAATCATTTGCACGGCATTTTAATGCTGCATGACGCGTGTAGGGGCGTTCAATTGAACGCCCCTACACAGGATTCTTCTAACAAACCATTCTCAAAATCATCCCCTCGTCGGAATACCATTTCTTTAATTATCCGGACATTTAAAGCAGCTGTAACTACACAATGCCGGCGTATAGGATGTGAGGAATTTGCCTGGCAAAGAAATTATTATGAACACATTATTCGGAAGGAAAAAGAATTAGAAAGCATTCGGCAGTATATAAATGAAAATCCTATAAGTGGGAATTGGATGAAGAGAATCCAAATAAAATAAACCGCAGAGACGGTTCCCGTCTTTGTTTATGAATACAGACTGGTAGCTCTGCACGGCTTTGCAATGTCGCAGGTTTGTGTAGGGGCGTTTAATTAAACGCCCCTACATGCGGGAGTGACTTCTAATTAAACATAATCTTTGTTCTGCCTACGATAAATGCTTTTGCGGGTGATAATACTTCTGCCCGGGTTTGCAATGTCGTAGGTTTGTGTAGGGGCGTTTAATTAAACGCCCCTGCATGCGGGAGTGTCTTTTAAAAATATATTGTTTGTTTTGCCTACGATAAATGCTTTTGCGGATGATAATACTTCTGCACGGCTTTGCAATGTCATAGGTTTGTGTAGGGGCGTTTAATTAAACGCCCTTACAAAAATGCCAAAGGAGACGATGCGCTATGCTGCTACAAGTGAAAAACCTGAATAAAACCTATCGTTCCGGCAAGGTGGACGTTAAGGCTCTAAGTAATATCAACTTAAATCTCGAGCCGGCCGAGTTCACAGCCATTGCCGGTCCTTCCGGTTCGGGCAAGACCACGCTGCTGAACTGCATCGGGACCATTGACCGGGCCGAGAGCGGCGAGATTTTTCTCGACAACGTGGAATTGATGGGCAAATCCCGGAATGAGCTGGCCCAACTGCGCAAGGAATATTTTGGCTTTATTTTTCAGACCTATAACCTGATTCCGGTTCTGACGGTCTTTGAGAACGTGGAGATGCCGCTCAAGCTCCTGAGAAAATATTCCGGCAGCGAGATCAAAGACAAGGTTCTGGGCATGCTGAACCAGGTCGGGCTGGCCGGCCTGGAAAACCGGCGTCCGCTGGAGCTTTCCGGCGGCCAGCAGCAGCGCGTCTCCATTGCCCGGGCCCTGGTCAAGCATCCCAAGATGGTGCTGGCCGACGAGCCTACGGCGAATCTGGATTCCAAAACCGGGGAGGAGATCGTGGATCTCATGAAGTCCCTGAATGAACAGGAGGGCGCGAGCTTTCTTTTTTCCACCCATGATCAGCTAATCATGAAACATGCCAAGCGCCTGATAAAAATCCGGGACGGGATGATCGAGTCATGACCTATTTGTTCAAACTGGCGTTTAAAAATATCTTGCGCTCAAAAATCCGGACTATTCTTACTTTTTTGATTTTGTCCTTTGGCGTGGCTCTGTATATCCTCCTGGCCTGCTTGATGGCCGGATTCGATAAAGTCTCCATTAAAAATGTCATTGATTTTGAGACCGGACATTACAAGCTGCGGAGTCCCGACTTTGACGAGGACCATCCCTATGATCTGAAAAATTATCTGGAAAACTCCCAGGCCCTTAAGACCCGGGTTTTAAAGCTCGGTTTTGTCCAGGGGGCGGCCGAACGCGTGCAGTTTCTGGCTGAACTGGATAATAGCATTGATTCCGCGCCTGTGGTAGCCGTAGGCATCGGGCCGCAGGATAACCAGGTCTTTTCCCTGGAGCAGTACATTATCGAGGGCCGCCTCGAGCCGGGCGGTTTGCTCATGGGTAAATCCCTGGCCCAGGATATGGGGCTCCAAAAAGATGATCTGATCTATCTCACCTTCCGGGCCCAGCAGGGCATGTATACCTCCATAGAGATGCTGATTACGGGAATAGTTAATTCAGCGAATCCGCAAGTCAATAACTCCATGGTATTCATGAACCTGGATGAGGCCCAAAAGCAGCTTAACACTAAGCAAGTTACCGATATCACGGTCAAAACCGACGCTTTTTTTAAAGTCAAGGAATATGAACCTCAAATCAAGGCGGCCGCACCGAATATCCAAGTTTATAGCTGGAAAAAACTTTCCGAGGATTTCACGGCCATGATGACCATGAAAAGAAAATTCCAGGGCATTTTTCTGCTGATGATTATGGTAATCGCGGTGGTGGGCATTGTGAATACCATGCTGATGTCGGTTTATGAAAAAAAAGCCGAGATCGGCACTATGAAGGCCCTGGGATTTACCGACCAGGAGGTCAGCAATCTCTTTCTGTTTGAGGGTTTTTTAATCGGCCTGGCCGGCGGCCTGATGGGATTGATCCTCGGAACCTTGTTTAATTCCTGGTTTTATTTTGTGGGCATGGATATTACTGCCATGATGGGCGATCAGGATATTGGTATGCCGATTATGGGCGTGGTGAGGTCCGCTTGGATAGCGGATGCCTATATAAAAGCCCTGCTGTTTGCCACGCTCGCCAGCATTGTTGCCAGCTATTATCCGGCCAAGAAGGTTACTAAAATGGAAGCCATGGAGTGCCTGCGCACCGTACAGTAAAGGAGACCAACATGTTATTTAACTTTGCTTTTCGCAATGTATTACGTAATAAGCGCCGAAGCTTTTTAACCGCCCTGGCGATTTTCTTTGCCGCCATGATTGTCGGACTGGCACAGAGTTTTGTGAACGGCATGCTCGATATTTATATGCAAAATTATATTACTTATCAGACCGGGCATATCCGCGTTACGACCGACGAATTTATCGACCGCGAGCGATTCATGCCCGTGGATGAAATCATGGCGGACGCTGATGAGATCATGGCCAATATTCAAAACCTGGAAGGCGTGGCCGGCGTCAAAGAACGCATTCGTTTCGGGATTCTGCTCGGGCACCAGGATACTACGGTAGAGGCTTTAGGCGTGGGACTGGATCTTAAAACCAGCCGGTTCAATCTGCCGGAAAAGCTGAGTGCCGGCGAACTCGGCGAAAGCGGCATTTATATCGGGCATGCACTGGCCAAAAGATTAGGCGTTGACCTGGGCGATGCCTTGCTCCTGGCAACCAAAACTTCCGAGGGCGGCTTGAATGGGATCAAATTGCCAATCAATGGCCTGGTGCATTTGGGCATTACCATGTTCGATAAAAGGATGTTTTTTATAAGCCTGGCAGATGCTAAAAAACTGCTTAAAATTTTTGCCGGCACCACCGAGCTCTTTGTCTTTGCGAATAACCGCGATATTACTGATGGTTTGGCCCAGCGGATTAAAACCGGGCTGCCTCCCGGGGTTACGGCCCAAACCTTTAAAGAACAACTGGGCGGTTTCTATACCTATCTGGAAACCGCCAAGGTTATCTACTTGATTATTGAGGTCTTGATCCTCTTTTTGGCCTCGTTTGTCGTTATTAATACCATGATGATGGCCATATTTGAACGTTTGCATGAGATCGGAACCCTGAAAGCCATTGGCATGTCCAATCGGGAATTGTTTTTAAACTTCACCTTAGAAGGCGCCATCATCGGAGCGGCCGGAGGCATTCCCGGAGCCCTGGTGGGTTATTTGCTCACCGTAGTGATGTCCCATACCGGGATCAATTTGCAAGCCTCTTTGGAATCCCTGGAAATGCCGATAGAATATATAATACGTCCGACGCTGAGTCTTGCTGCCCTGATCACGGCTATGCTGATGTCCATTGTGGTTCCCGCTCTCGCCGCCATGATCCCGGCCCGCTACGCCGGCAAACTCCAGCCTGCCGAGGCCTTGCGGAAGTAATTATGCCGGACGGATGTGAAAGGTGAAAAACCCCCAGGCAAATCCCGCCAGCCCCAGGAGCAGGGCATATATATCCCGGTTGCGAAAATAAAATTTATCCGTAAGGGTTACGCGCTGCGCAGGTACGCCCAGGCGCGGCGGCAGCACGCGCGGAATCCAGCCATAGGTTTCCCGGGCTATTAAAACTTTGTTCCATACCATCGAGCCCGTTGGTTTAACGTCGGCCAGCAGCAAAAGGCGGCCGGCCTTTAGACTTTTGATAGGCTGCGCTTGCAACGAGGGCCGGTTGTAAATCAAGTTTTGCTCCCCCAGGGTCTCAACCAACAAATGCCGGGATTTATATTGAGCTCCCTGCAGGTGCCGGCCCGGACCCCCCGGAACATAGTTTAGCCCCCAATAGGCCAGAGTAAAGAAGATTAAAAAACCGAGCCCCCCTTTGCTGATCCGGAAGACGGTTATGGGAATGGTTTTTAGATTCAGGATGGTATAGATCAGCCACCCTAAACCTCCTAAAAGGACCAGGCACGGAAGTAATAAAAGCGGGTAGTCAAACAAGATGGCGCTGGGGCTGAGCATAACCAGGGAGATATTTTCAAACTCGCTTAAAAGAAAGCGCAGATAAAATTTGATTAACAAAAATACCGCAGTCAACCCCGCCAGCGTATACATGAGTATTTCATATCGCTGCCTGGGAATTAACGGCATTTTGGTATGTAACTTCAGCTCGCCGATCAGGCTCGGGGCCTTTTGCCACTGGCATTGATAGATATCGATAGCTTTGTTTTTTCCCCTGGGAATAAAGTCGCCTTTTTTTTCAATGAAAAAATCCTGATCTGTCAGACGTTGCCTGGTCTCAGAGGACAAAAGGATCTCTCTCCCTTTGCCTTTGCTCTCTATCCGGGAAGCAATATTCACTACATCGCCGAACACATCATGGTGCTCCACAATGGTCTCCCCGCTGTGAATCCCAATCCGGATTTTCAAGCAAAAAGCCGGATTGGTCTCACTTTCATGCTTCAGGATTTGCTGCATGGCGATCGCGGCCTGCACGGCGTGGTGGGATTCTTTAAACACTGCTAAAATGGCATCGCCGATGGTTTTGACGATACGGCCTTTGAAATGTTTAATCACCGGAAACAAGAGCCAGTTATGGCGGTCGACCATCAGGCGGCCTTGAATATCGCCCCGGGCCGCCCAAAAACGGGTGGAATGCACTATATCCGAGAACAAAATAGTGCGTTCTTTTTGGGACCGCTGGATATGCTTAGCGATACTTTGGATATTTCTCCTGGAATTCTGAAAATTCAGCGCGCTCACTTTTTCAGCGCTCCTGGCTTTATCGGTTTATCACGCACATGGTCGACAATGCAGAAGAACCCAAATGGCTGCTCGCTCTCGTTTTTCAACTGGTGCTCCTTGAACGGCGGAACATAGGCTATATCATGTTCTTTTAAATGTATCGCGTTATCCCCTTGCCGCAATATGCCATTTCCGCGGATGCAGATAATCACGTGTTCATGCCGGTGTTTTTCCGGGCTGGAAAAGCCCCCGGGTTCAATTTGAAAATACCGCAAATCAAAACCGGTATTTTCTCCATATTGGCCCACCAATTCATGGCGGGTAATGGCTTTAAAATCAACCTGCTTCTCCGCCTTATATTCCAACGGTTCGCGGCCGGTCCAGCGAAAATCCTCCAGCCGTGGCAGGTGTTCCAATATCCGCCCGGCTGGTTTTTCCGTCCCGGCAGGCGAAAGCGCCGGCACCCTCTCCCTAGCCGGTTCTTCCGGCGATTTCTGGAAAGCACGATGAATGGTTTCCATAAAAACCCGCGTACTTCCGCTTAAATCCTTGGAATGTTTTAATAGCGCTCCGCCGATAAGATAAATCGCATCCTTGCCATACTCTTTTTTCATCTCCCCGATGTTGTCCAGACTCATTCCGCCCGCCGGCGCAGGCCAGGCCGGCTTTACGCACCCCCAAGGCCTTCTGAGAGCCAGACTCAATTCCCGGCAATCCTGCGGATTAAAACTAAAGCGGCCGCCATGATTGGGAAAAACGGAAATATCCGCTCCCCACCATCGCAAAAGCGTACCTAAAAGAATCGCCGGTTTAATGCCATGCAACGGATCATGAAAATAAGTCCCTGCAAAAGCCGGATGCACCATGATAACCAGGGGATATTGTTTTGCCAGATACCGCAAAAAATCCGGGCCACTCAGCCAAGGCGAGAGCAGTATGCCCTTTACGTCCTGACTGACGGCAAACTCTGCCTGGGCCTGCATTTGCTCCCAACTGCCGCTGATATTGGGAAAATAGAGCGTATTATGTCCTGTCCGGCTATTGGCCCGCGTTACAGCTTCCTGGCATTGGCTGACTCTTTCCCGGAAAGGACAAAACGGCTGCTCTGCCAACCCGTGATCATCTTTGATTATATCCCCACCGCCCCTGGCAAAAGCCTCTGCCAAAGAGGCCAGCCGCGCCGGATCGCTGCCTAGCGGTTTAAGGGCCGTGGCCGCTAAAGGACGGTTATACACCCTGAGCAGACTGCGCAATCCTGCAATTCCGTACCTCGGCCCGGAAAACCGGTTGACTAGCTGTTCCGGCAAGGACAATTCCACGACGCGAATATTCTTTTTCATTGATATGTTTCCGAAAAGCAGATTGAGAAACTGGGGGATTTGGTAGGCCGTATTGTCCGGGTGATAACCAATCCTCACCCGGTATTGATGCTGTTCCATCCGGAGCGGAACAATTTCCAGGACTTGTCCTGCTACTGATTCCCGAATCTCCCGGGTTGGAATGCATTCCAGAGGCACTTCCACTGTTTGTTCCAGGGCGATTTCCATGCTCAGTTTCTCAACCGAAACTCCCGGAGGACAAATGACCTCATATGCTATTTGGATTAAATCAGACATCTTATAGTACTCCTGCCCGTCCTGGATGATTTGGTCCAGGGGTAGGTTTAGTCCAGGGCTTTCGCCGGTATGACGGCTGGTTAAGACGGTCTTTAAGCAGCGTTAGGGACAGCACTACCCAGCTCATGGTTTAATCATAAGTCCGCTCGCACCGCTTATCTCAGCTCAAAACTCTATCTTCAAGGTAATCCAGTGATCCCAGCCGTCGATTCGGTCCTGCACCGCGGCATAATCCAGTCTTAAGGCGGCGCGCGCCCAGCCTATCCACGGCACGCGTACTCCGCCGCCGGCGGCGATTTGCCCGTCATCATATCCTCCGCGAAGAAAGAGAATATCCGCCCAGGCGTACTCCAGGCCCGCCCGGGGCCGCGTCGCGCGGCGGCTGATGCTCTGTTCCAGGTCCGCGCTGAATAATAGTCCATGGGACTCCATTGCCGTTATGCGATACGCGGCTCCTAGCTTGAAAACTATGGGAAACTGCTCCTTTAAACCGGTTGACCATGCCAAACAAGTATAAACATCCCGCACGGCCAAGGCTGTGGTCAATCCGGGATAACCGTTCCAGGCTATTGCCGCGTCAATGCCCCAACCCACGGCATCTTTCTGATCCAGTTGATGGTACAACCCTTTGGCTCCCAGTCCCAGATTGATATGCCGGCCAATTGGCATGCCAAAAGCCAAACCATAGGCTCCTTCAACATTTGAAAATAGATAATCCGGATTAAGTGAATCTGTAGAGCGCGCTTCTATATCATAGGTCGTTGCCATGCGGCGCAGGATAATTCCAATGGTTCCTTCCGGGCCTGCTCCTTTACTCCCGGATTTATTATTCGCCGGAAATCCCCAAGCATTCAGAGGCAGGGCGTAAGCCAACTGGGTATAATCCCCGCTCCCGGGAAACACCGTATATGTGGCCATGAACTCCTGGCGTTTTACCCAAGCCAATCCGGCTGGATTCCAATAGGCTGCCGCGGCATCCCGGCATACCGCCGTGTACGCGCTTCCCATGGCCGCGGCCCTGGCATCCATACTCACTTTCAGAAAGGCGCCAGGTTGGCCGGCTCCCGGGGCGGCATTGGCCAGGACCGGCTGGAATGCCAGGATCAATAAGATCATCAATATTGGTCTTGACCAGGATGGTTGATTATTCATAAATTTACCTCAGCACAGCTATAACTTTGGTCTGGCTGGCCGGCCCGTTGTCCGTGGTAATCCGGAAAAAATAGGCCCCATTGGCCACCACTTCTCCTGCTCCATTGCGGCCGTCCCAGGCTTTGATGTTTTTCCCGGCCACAGTTTCCGAGACCGAAAAAGACCGCTCCCAAACCAGGTCCCGTGAAACATCATAAATTCTAATATCCACTTTCCGCGGCTCACCCAGCAGAAACACGATTTGCGTAACCCTGTCCTGGTCCGGATTAAAAGGATTCGGATAATTGTAAACCGTAAGGTCCGGACGTTCAACCGAGGGATTGCCAAGCGCTGCCAGCAGATCAATCCGGCCCGAACCGGTCTCTTCATCCGCTCCCGCGGGCCCGATGTCCAGCGCTGTGGATTTAAGCTGGTTCTCTATCTGATCAACGGTCCATTCGTTATGATATGCCCAAATAACCGCGGCCGCGCCGGAAACCAGGGCCGCGGCCATGGAGGTTCCGGCTGTAATGGCATACTCACCGGCTTCGGAGCCGCCTATAAAATCCGTTATCCAGCTGTTTTCATTCCAATAAGTACTTAGAATCCCGGTTTCCTTGGAAAATGCTTCTTCCCCGGCTCCTCCGGGCGCTGCTATATCAATGTCCGGGCCAAAGGTGGAATACGAGGCTCTCTGATCCCAGGGATTCGTGGCCGCTATGGCAAGAACACGCGGAAAAGCGGCCGGATAATGCTTTACATTGTCGCCTGAATTCCCGGTAGCCGCAATGACCAGGCAATTATGTCCATAAGCGTAATCAATCGCAGCTTGCAGCACCTGGGGCGGATTCTCCCCTTCCAGAGGTCCTCCCAAGGATAAATTTATGATGCGGGCGCCCGCATCCACGGCCCAGGTAATACCAGCCGCAATATCCGCGTCAGTTCCTTCGCCTTCCTTATTCAAAACCTTGATGGGCATGATACGGCCTGCCCAGGAACATCCGCTAATACCTAAATTATTATTAGTCATTGCTGCAATTATGCCGGCTACATGCGTTCCGTGGCCATTATCATCCATGCCGCTACGGCTGGGGGGAGTATAATTTTCCTGGTTTACAATGGTAACTCCCTGAACCAGGCGGTCTTTCAGGTCAGGGTGATCCAGATCAACTCCTGAATCCACTACTGCTATTACTATCCCGTCGTTTCCCTTACATATTGACCAGGCAAAATTTGCATTGATTTTCGGCAAATACCACTGCTGATACTGCCTTTGGTTGCGTTCCGGCCGGTAGTAAGGATCATCCGGCACTACTTCGGTTGCCAGAGCATAGCGCCAGTAATTCGGCTGGGCCCATGCTACTTCTGTTTTCCTTTGCCAGCGTCCGGCTGAGAAATTCGGAGTTTGGCCGGCCGGAATCGGCATACGCTCTATTTCCAGGCCGCGCACTTGGCCCCGGCTCTGCGCGATTATTTTTCGGTCTGCTCCCGGTTTTAGCTTTATCAGAATCTCTGTTGCCTGACGCGTTTTCGGCTGGGCCCGGGGAACCAATATCGGTTCCGAGGCCCAGGCCGGAAGGCTGAACAAAATAAGCCAGATAAAAATCGGGACAAGACTGGTTAGATATTTCATACTGTTTTTCACTTCTTCGAAATCTGAAATGTGCCCCCACGGGACGTAGGGGCGACGCATGCGTCGCCCCTACAACTGCCGATAAAACTGTAACTTTTGAACGATATTAATATATCACTATTTTTTCTCCAGCACCAAACTTCCCTCTTTAACCCTGGCCTGAATTTTATCTCCCGGCTTGAACTCGCCGGCTACCAGGCGCTTGGCCAGGGGATCGGTAAGCAGGCGCTGGATGGCACGCTTAAGCGGGCGCGCGCCGTAAACCGGATCATAACCCTGCTCAGCTATCAGGCGGACCGCCTCAGGCTTCAAGTCCAGAGATAAGCGTTTATCTGCTAAGCGTACCTGCAGCCTGCTCACCTGCCGGTCCACAATTTGTTCAATCAATTTATCCGACAACCGGTGGAAAACAATAATATCATCCAGCCGGTTCAGGAATTCCGGTTTGAATTGGGCCTGCAGCTCGGCCATAACCGCCTGGTGCACCTCTTTTTCCGATGCCCGGCTAAGTTGGGAAATTGTCTGGCCGCCTACGTTGCTGGTTAAAATAATCATGGTCTGGCGAAAATCTACGATTCTCCCCTGTCCGTCGGTTAAGCGTCCGTCATCCAATACCTGGAGCAGGATTGAAAATACTTCAGGATGGGCTTTTTCAATCTCATCAAAAAGAATCAGGCTGTAGGGCCGGCGCCGGACTGACTCCGTAAGCTGGCCGCCTTCTTCATAACCGACATAACCGGGAGGCGCGCCGATCAGGCGGGCCACAGAATGCCTTTCCATATACTCGGACATATCAATGCGTATCATGGCCGATTCTTCGTCAAAGAGAAACTCGGTCAGTGCCCGGGCCAGCTCGGTCTTGCCCACACCTGTCGGCCCCAAAAACATAAACGACCCCAAGGGCCGGTTGGGCTCAGCCAGTCCGGAACGGGCCCGGCGCACAGCGTCGGAAACCGCGCTCACAGCCTCGTCCTGGCCCACCACCCGCTCGCGCAGCTTTTCCTCCATGGCCAACAGTTTGGTCATATCCTCTTCCAGCAATTTAGTAACCGGAATGCCGGTCCAGCGTGCCACTACCTCGGCTATATCCTCCTCATCCACATAATCTTTCAATAAAGAGTCGCCTTTCCGTTCCCCGGCCAGGGTCTGCTCCGCTTTTTCTGATTGGGCCTGCAGCTCTCTCATCCGGCCGTAACGTATTTCGGCCACGCGTTCGAGGTTCCCTTCCCGTTCCGCAGCTGCTTCCTCCTGCTTCAAGACCTCCATCTGTTCCTGGACTTTCTGGATGGCCTCAATCTGCTGCTTCTCCTTCTGCCAGCGTCCACGCAAATCATCCCTCTGTTTTACACGTTCCTTCAAGTCTTGCTCCAGCGCCTGCCGGCGTGCCTGGTCAGCCTCACTCTTTTCGCGCTTCAGGGCTTCGCGCTCTATCTCCAACTGCCGGACCCTCCGTTCAACCTCATCCAACTCGGTCGGCAAACTGTCAATCTCGGTCCGCAAACGCGCAGATGCCTCATCCATCAGATCAATCGCTTTATCCGGCAGGAATCGCCCGGAGATGTACCGGTGGGAAAGCTCGGCCGCAGCTATCAACGCGGCATCGCGGATCTTGATTCCATGATGCACTTCATAGCGTTCGCGCAAACCCCGCAGAATGGAGACCGTATCCGTGACCGAGGGTTCGCCAACATATACTATTTGAAAGCGGCGTTCCAGGGCCGCGTCCTTTTCAATATGCTTTCTGTACTCATCCAGAGTCGTGGCCCCGACACAGTGCAATTCTCCCCTGGCCAGAGCGGGTTTAAGCATGTTTGAAGCATCAATCGCGCCCTCGGCCGCGCCGGCGCCTACCAGGGTATGCAGCTCGTCAATGAAAAGGATAACCTGCCCGGCCGCGCTATCGATTTCCTTTAAAACCGCTTTCAGGCGGTCCTCAAACTCTCCCCGATACTTGGCCCCGGCCAACAGCGCTCCCATATCCAGGGATAAAACCTTTTTCTGCTTCAAGCCTTCCGGCACATCCTTGGCCACAATCCTCTGGGCCAGGCCCTCGGCAATCGCGGTTTTGCCCACTCCCGGCTCACCAATGAGTACTGGATTATTTTTGGTCCTTCGGGATAGTACCTGAATCACCCGGCGGATTTCCTGGTCCCGGCCGATAACCGGATCCAGCTTGCCGCTGCGCGCCATCTCGGTCAGGTCTTGGCAATAGCGCTTCAAGGCCTGGTATTTATCCTCAGGCGCAGGATCAGTCACGCGATGGCTTCCCCGGATTTCTTGGAGCCCGCGCAGTACAGCCTCGGTTTTTACGCCGGCCGCCTTCAGGGTTTTTCCGGCTTCGCCCTGATCCTGAGCCAGGGCCAGGAAAAGATGTTCAGTAGAAAGATACTCATCCTGGAGTTCCTGGGCTTTTTTCCAGGCCGTATCCAGAAGCGTGGTAAATTCCCGGTCCGGCGCCGGCTGGGCCACAGCCCCGGTTACCTGGGCAAGGCGTTTAAGTCCAGCCTCGGTCATCTTGACCAAAGTTGGGGCGTCCATACCTAGCTTGGCAATCAGGGACTTGATTACGCCCCCCTCTTCCTGCAACAGAGCTAAAAGCAGATGCAGAGGGGTCAGCTCCGGATTTCCCCTCTCCTGGGCTATTTCAATCGCCTTTTGCAGGGCCTCCTGACTCTTCACGGTAAATCTGTCATAGCGCACTTAGTATATCTCCTTTCAAAAAGAGACTGCGTCATAAGAGCTTTTTGAGGTTGTCATCCCGGACTTGATCCGGGATCCAGCACGCATACTGCTTATATTACAATGATTTCCTGGATTCCGGCTTTCGCCGGAATGACGATAAAAAACACCTGCAAGCCGCGTTACAATCCAGTCATTCCTATACCCATACTCTCAACATTCCAACCCCTGTATCTCCCGGCTCCACTCTCCATGCGCTAAAACCCGCGGGCAGGAGCAGCACATTTCCGCGCTCCAGCTTTTCCTCTCCCTGGGCGTAAACCAGCCGTCCTTGTCCCTGGGTTATGATTAGAATCTGGAACCCGCTTGATACCATGCCGAGTGTTAGTTTTTCCAGGTATAAATGCTCAACCGCAAAGTAGGGATTTGATCCCAGGTTCTGAACGCTTCCCCCAGGACAGGGCTTTTGATCCGGCTCTACCCGGCCGTTGGATCTATCCGAGAAATCCATGACCCGCAAGGCCTGTTCCACATGCAGCTCGCGCTTGCGCCCCTGACTGTCTTGGCGGTCATAATCATGTACCCGGAAAGTAAGGTCGGAATTTTGCTGGATTTCCGCCAGCAGCAGACCCTCGCCTATGCCGTGCACCCGGCCGGCTGGAATAAAATAGGCCTCCCCGGCTTGCACGTGGCTGTGATTAAGCAGGTTTTCAAACCTCTTTTGATCAATCGCCTCGCGTACGGATTCTGGGGTTTGGGTGGATTTAAACCCGATTAAAAGTTCAGCCCGAGGCCCGGCTTCCATAACATACCACATTTCGGTCTTGCCCGTATCCCCGGGATGATGCTCTTGGGCATACTCATCCGGAGGATGCACTTGCAAAGAGAGCCGGTCAGCCGTGCTGATAAATTTTATCAGCAAAGGAAACCGCTGATCCGGCCTGGTGCCCGGACCCAGCATGGTTTCCGGATGCGCCGCGATCAACTCACGCAAAGAGCATCCGGCCAGAGGGCCGTTAGCCACCCGGCTGCCCTCCCCGTTCCGGTCCGTAATCTCCCATGACTCGCCAATGCAGGTATCGCCCGGCAGGCCGCGGCCCAGGCTAGTATGGAACTTTTGGCTGTCTCCCCATATTCTTTCTTTATATACAGGGATAAAACGCAGAGGATAATTCGGTACTGGCAGCATTAATTTTCTCTCCCGGACTGATAGCTGCATTAATTTATCCAGATTGTAACATGGGTATCAGGGAAGGGCAATCTCTTTGCATGTAGTAGGGAGTGCGGGAAAAAAGGGTTCGGGTTCGGGGTTTGGTTTCGTAGGGGCGCGATAAATCGCGCCCCTACGTTATCTCTCACCCTAACCGGGCGTCTAAAAAAATTGAAATATTGACTTTCCACACCTCGGATCAAATTACCCCGCACTTCAGTGCGGGGTAATTTAACTTAGGCCGCCCATATCGCCTTGAGTTGCTGGCCCGGTGTCGGCATGGGTATGGCTTCGCCATCCATGTAAAGGAAATCGTAATGGTTATTAAAAAGCATTTGTGCCAGCAAAGACTTGTTCTCCATAAGCATGGCTGGAATATTGATAACCCTTAAGCCGGCTTTGGTTCGGATCTGAATTGACTCCAGGTTTAAAGGTTCCAGCAAGGATAGTACCTCTAGCACCCCGGTCCGGTAGTCTGCATTAACATCTTTCCGATCCAGCTCCCTAAGAAGCATACGAATCATTTTTACGAGGAGGAAGGAGCTGTAGTTTTTATCCATCTGTTGCAGCGCCCCCTGGTATCTACGCGCAAATATCATATCCGCCATCAATGTGCTCAGCTTACTAATCCGGGCCAGTTCTCCCGCAGTGGGTTGGGTTTTCAGCCTAAGCTGTGCCAATTCTTGGTTTGCGGCGCTCAATATACTCTTGGCTTCTGCCCGCGATGTGGTAAGATTTCGTACCAGTTGCTCAGGCAGCCCGTCCGCCCGCATCTCTACCTGGCTCAGCATGTGAGCTTGCTTGGCAAAATGCCAGGTTACTGCTTCTATTTTTATGAATTCATTGATCAGCATAAGCAATTCGGGTTGAAGGCTGTCCAGATTTATTCCGCGCCATATTAAAAATTCTTCGAAAAATGGTATTTTGCGCAGCGTATCCTTGATCCAAATTAATATATTCAGGGGGATTTTCAGGGAATCCGGGATCTTAGAGGGTTGGCCCTTTAAACTCTCCAGCTTTATCCCTTTATCCATAAGCTGCTGGAGATCCAGTAATTGCTGCCCCAATTGCGGATGCTTGCCGACCAGGTCACCAACATTGCCGGTTACGATTCTGGTCATGAGGCGCAAGGCCTTTAAAAAGGCGGAAAAAAATTCAGGCTGCACTAAATAGAGAAGCGGCAAGCGCTGAGGCTTTAACTCTTTTTCCAAGGTAGTTTTACGCGCGCGTCCACTCAAAGAACGCAGGATTAATCCCACTGCTGCCAACCCCAGTACTACCATGGAGAAGGTTTTAACCAGACCACTGCTCAACAGGAATTTTGTCGGCTCAGGCACGGGCAATCTTTCTCCAACAGAGTCCGCTGCCTTCTCCTCGGGAGACCGAGTATCTTGCTTATAATAGACGCCTGATTCCAAAAAAGTTGTCCCCTCCGGCCACGGGGTGCCATGCCTGCCATGCTTCCCACGCAGTACCAAAGCCTTGTCAAGAAGGTTATCCAATCCATCCACAGCACTTAAATATCGCTTCTGAGTAAGCGGTTTTTTGGCTAAAGCCTCCATCTTGGATTTACCGGGCATTTTAATGCTTAATTCATTATTGACTCTATCTTCAAGCTCCTCGCTAATTCCAAACATATCATCCACAGGTCCTAAATGTATGGGACTCAATCCCATGCTCTCCGCATGTGTCGCCAGGCTCTGCAAACTGGCAGCTGAAGCCACGCCAATATCAGAAGGATACACCACAACCAGTCCATCTCCATCCTTTAAAACCTCGTTAACCTGTTCTAGCATTGCGCGGGCTTTAGAATCAACCCCAAGCGCTTGTGAGTCTAAACCGAGCTTCTTAAGAAGCTCAGTATTTTCAGTGCTTACCTGGGCCTGGACAGGTTCCGGTAAGTAAAGATGACCCAAAAGGTGTCGGTGTGTTTCCGCCTGCTCCATGGTAAGAAGTATGTAATTGTTCAATGCATTTGCATTGATTAATCCCTGCATCAATTGATTATTGGCGTTAATGAGTTCTTTCACGGTTGCCGACTGATCAGAATTTTGTATGGCATTTATGGGAATTGCTGTCATATTCACCAGTACATCGTTCCCCACCTGAAAAGTATTTCCGGGCTCCAGAGTCAGCGCCATCATGCCGTTAATTGTAGGCGGCAAACCAATAAGCTGACCGGTTGGACCCATGGTTAAAGTGTTGATTGTCACAGCCGCTTGAAAATTCATCCAATCCTCGGAACCGGACGGGGCTTGCATTGCAAGCAGGTATCTCATCGCATCAGCCAAGGCCGGATTATTAGTGTGAAAACTTGGCGGCGGCAGCGGATCGACCTGCCCCCGCCACTGATCGAAAAATCCGGACATCAATGGCACGGCCTGTGACAATGCCAGGGGTATATCGGCCGCAGCACTCAGCTCGGCGAGCGTGAAGGGGGCGGAGGGGGCGGACGCGGGTGCCATTGGTTGAATGGGTGAGACAGGGGCAGGTGAGGCAGCTGGCTGGGTGGAGGACGTATCTGTAACGCTGGCGTCTGGTCTGACCCCGAATTTGGCAGTTTTTGGGGTCTGTGCCCTCTTTCGCATTTTATCCAAACCACTCAGCACGTCTCCCTCAGTTTCCACTTGTGGCACTATCAGGTCAGGCTCTTGCTCATCTATGTTAGGTTCTTCGGCTACCAGGACAGGTTGGGTAAGCGATGGTTGTGATTCCTCCTTTTGATTTAATCCAAAGGCCATAATAGTTTGCGGGTTTGTCTTTGCATCGACTTTTGGCATATGTAAGGCCCCCATCGATTCAGGTATATTAACTTCATAACCACTTCCATCATATTCAGGCTCAATTCCACTGTCAACCGGCATAACTTCGCTTACTTGCTTAGTATGCGCTGGGGTTGGAAATAAACTTATCGCGTCCGGATTAAGTCCCGTTGCAGGCATAGCGTTGGTCTTAACTATTTCATGCAACGCCCTGGCAGAAGCTATCTTGGCTGATAATTCAAATCTCCATTTAGGCCAGGAAGGATGCTCGCCCAAGTCTTCGAAATGCTTCAATTCATGTATTAAATATGCTTCTGCCATTACCCGTGGCAGAAGCAAAAATATTGGATGTATGTGAATTTTCTGGTTCTCAATATACAAAGGCGCAAATCCCCGTCGGAAAAACTGCTGAATGATATTTCCTGCTTGCGGCCTGAGTTCCAAATTTGATTTATCATAAGAATATTCTGTGCAGCGGGAAAGAACCCAGGTATTTTTCTTCATCCATTTATTTCCGAAAATATCATCCGCTTCATTCCACTCCTTTAAATTGCGTTCAAGCGCCTCTGGTTGGATTCGTCCCAGAGCCTCAAAATAAACCATCTGAATAATTCTATACATCAAATACGTTCCGGCCGCGAAAAATCCCAATAGATGAGAATGCACCAACCAGGTCGCTATTGTTCCGCCAAGTACTGCGAAGAACAAGGAGTTAACAAATGAAAAGTTAATATTCAATCTCGGGAGTCTTCTGCCTGGCACCTCACTGGAAGCCAGGTTGCGGCTCGCTCTATATAAGGCGCTATCTGGCACATTAGCAGAGACCGGGAAGCTTAAAAGGTTGCTGCCACGTTTTTCTAAATGTTTTTGAAATTGCTCAAAGGCCTGTTCTTCCTCCGGGCTTAACTCCGCTGCAAATAATTCTACTATCTGGCTCGCTGCGGGATCTTCCAGAAGCCCTGAGTTTACCGATTTTTTTAGTAAAAACAAGGCCCATTTATCGCACCAGGTTTCAATAAAATACTGCCAGGGCATTAACTCCTGAACATCTCCGCCTATGGCTTTAAGCACGCCCTTGACAATAAACACTCCGGGATTTCGCTTGAATAACTGGGAAAAATAAGTCATCCAGCTAATCCCTCCCTCTCCATCCGGCATTGTATAAATAAGTTCATGCAACGCAGCATGCCCAGTCTCATGGAATGGGGCCAGATACCGCATAATATTCAATCCCAGCGCATGCTTTTGTTCTGCGTCCATGTTTGCTATGGCTGGCATCCCTTTTTCAACAATAGACGCTAATTCTTGCGAGTTATAAACCTTGAGTATTGCGGCGTTGGCAGGCGTCATACTGGACAAACTGCGGTCTAATTTTTCCATATCAGCTTTCCATGAATTTTTAAACCGGGCTAGTAAGGCCAGCGGATCGAAATCCTCTGCTGTCTTCTGGGGATCAAAAAGTCCGCTCTTAGGACGGACTACTGCAATTGACACCGCTAACCGGATTATGTTGTTTACCGCTTCAGGTAATTTGTCAACCGTAGCAAAGGTTATGCCTTGTAAATTTTCGTTTTTATAAGATATAATCCGCGCTAAAAGAGCTTCTAGATTGCCTAATCCTAATTGCTTCAATAATTTTCTCGTTCTCGCCATATCATCTCGGCCAACAATAATATCATAACCTTCAACTGGTAAGTCTTCCCACCGGGACACAGCAATTCCTAAGGTCTGCTCTGTAGTTCGGTCAAGTTCATCCTCTAATTCCGCTAGAGTAAGGCGAGATGGAGTGGTGCCATAAATATTTCCAAAAGTTGGTTCTGTATCTTTTGATTTTTTACCGTGCCCAGTTGAGACCTGTCCAACCAGAAAAAGCATTCCGGCAAAAAAACCAAGTCCGATATCCCCTATAGGATTAATAACCACGGTATTTAGATAAGTAAAGAAATCAGAGAGTCTTCCCGGAATCGCGGCCGCATCATGCGCATAGACGGTCAGGTTCTGGAATATAGGGAGGGATAAGACTTGCTGGAGGCTCGCGGTGATTCCCGGCAATAAAATCTTCGGGGCCGGGTTTCCAACACCCAGGGTATTCACGGCCTCAGCCGAGGCTGTCCCCATAGTAAAAACCAGCAGGGTTAAAGGCAGCAGAATAGCAGAAACAATTATGCCCCGTTTGAACAATGCCGGATTTTTTTGAGGGAGTTGTGCCAGGGTTTTAAAATTCGCGGCTGTCCACCAGATCCCCACGCCGATCAGACCTATCCCGAGTGCCGGGGCCACTATCGGGGCCACTATCGGCAGAAACGCCGAGAGCACGAACGCGATTGCGCCCATGCTAAAAACAAATAAGCTCAATATGCGCATATTGTTGGAAGCTAATACACTGGTTTGCCCGGCGGTCTGCGCCTCCACCCCTTGCAAAATATCAATTTTATTTTTGCTTAAACGCACTACTATTAGATTCGCGCCTTCGGAGATAATCTGGATAAAGTTATTCTTTACGCGTTTGAGCGAGAGATTGTCCCACTCAAGCGTGGAACTCTTATGGTCTTGTATTCGTGTTACCGCCTCCCGCATAAAACCCATGGCTGAGATAAACAAGGCACGGAAATTGGGCTGTACCATCTGGTTTGGAGCTGAGATGGCTGAGACTCCGGCCGCATGCTGAGCCAGCAGTCTCTCTAATTCGGTGGGCTGATCCGGGTAGCGGAGCTGGTTAAAATAATTATTTGAAAAACCGGCCTCTTCCATGCGCGGGCGCAGGGAAACATAGGAACATCCCTGGTTCCGGATAAGCTCAATAATCGCCGGGGTATGGAATCCTCCGGTAACCAGAATCACCCGGCTCTCGCCCCGGTCGCGCGCGCGTTGGGCCGTGTTCTCCAGAAGCGCGTGGTTGCGCTGCTCGGCCAAAGCATAGAACTTCAGGGCTTTCCCCACCGCCTCCTCAAGCGCTTCTATCTCTTCTTCCGCAGTATAACGGCTCTCTTCAGGCAGGGCTTGCAGAAGGTTCAACACTCCGGCCAGAGAGAGTTTCCCGGTCTGCTTTTGATAGGCCTGAATATCTTTGCGCGAGGCGGCTACGCTGACAATCCGCTCCACGATTTCCACGTATTTCCGGTGACTAAGCAGACGTTTTTCATTGGCAGTTCTGGCCAGTCGACCGTGAATTTTGGTTTCCAGATAGCGGTCCTGGGTTTCTTGGTCATGATAATCCAGCCGTCCCGCGCCCCTAGCCTGCAAAGCCGGCGGCAAAAGCGCAATCTTTAAGCCGCGCGCCTGCTGGATCAAATGATGGTGATAAGCTTCCACGTCCAGGTCGCCGCGCATAAAAGTCCGGCGCCTTTGCTCAAAGACCTTTAATTCTTGGTTATAGAACTGGTTCTCCAGCAGTTCCAGTTGATCCAGAAGTTCCAGAATCAGCCCGCGATTTTCCTCACTGCCAAAAGCCTGAATCAGCTCTATGCTTTTAGCATAAAGCTGTGGATCTTCGGCACCGAAAAGCTCCATAGCCGGAGAATCACAGATAGCCAGGCAATCCGCGCCGGTCAGCTTGCCTTCCTGCATAAAATAATCCGCCACAGCGCGTTTGACGGCGGAATCCGGGAGCATGGCCAGCTCCATGGTGGGAATAATGCCGGTCGCGCCCTCGACTGCCACTAATTTTAATTCCGAATGCTTGTCCATCAGACGATTAAGCATTTTCCGAATATTAGTCTGGATTTCATAATTGCAATGCAGGTCCTGTACCAGGATAAAGGTTAAATCCCCGGGCGCAAAACCCGCTTCCACGATTTTGCCCAGATTGGGCGGGATCCGGTATTCTGCGGCCAGCCTTTTATCGTGAGGTCCGAACAGGCGGGTTTTAGCCGACCCGTCGTTCTCATAGGTTTTAATATCAAAAGCCCAGCTGATGGTTGGCAATAGAAAGCACAGGCTGATTAACAGCGCTACGCTGCGCGTGATTACACTGCGCCGGGGCGCACGCCATTGCGACAGGCTCGCTATTTTATTAATATGGAAGAAAGATAGATTAAACATATGTAATACTCCTCTGTAATGGATTAAATTATATCGAGTTCCTGTTGCGGAAAGAGCAAATTCCCCTCCCTTGACGGGAGGGGATTATCCTAACCTCCCCCCTCAAGGGGGAGGAATTTATTTTGGCTTTCCGCAACAGATACTATTTAATGGTATTTTTGTTTGTTCTTTCTACGCAGGCTAAAGCCTGCGGCTGCCTTTCTTGTTCTAAAATATACTTTTATTATATCATATATTTACACTTGTTGCAAATTGGAGCATAATTTTTTATTAGGCCGCGCTTCCTATAGTTGGACCTCTCCTTGGCTCAACTATAGGCTGACCATTTTCATCCAATATGTTCAATAACTTCAAACGGTTGAATAGCGAGGACCGCTCGAAAATCACGTCCGGCAAGCTCATGACCCTTACTTTTCCCCCAATTTCTATTTGAATTGTCCGCTTTTCACCCGGCATAGCCTCTAAAATTGTCAAAACATCCTCTACCGCGCCCGGGTCAATGGCCATGACCTGGTTCATGACTCTTAATAGCCCGAGAATCACAATTTCCTGCGCCCGGGGCCATTTCGAGGCCGATTGAAGCTTTTTATTCATCCAAGCGCTCTTCATTACTGAACTTACCCAGGCCGAGGCAAGTTCCGGGCCGGTATTCACCTGGTAGGCAAAGTATTTATTTGGCCTCACAGAAGCGACAACAAAAATCCCGGTCCTGACTGCCGCTTCTGCGCTTAGAATTCCTCCTAACAGAAAGACCATGCCGGCCCATAGGCCGGATGAAATTCCCGTTGTCAAATATCCACGCGCCCTGGATAAAAATCTTGCCGCTTTCCAGCTCTCAACCCCGTTGAACGCCCTGGTTATGAACCGGCTTGCCGGAAGGGATGATTGAGGCACTATACCAAATTTTAGCATACGCTCAATTTCTTCCAGAACCTTAGGAATATTTTCGGCGGCGATAAAAATCGATTTCGGACGGACCGCAGTGCCTGTCCCAACCCCCTTGGCCTCTGCGGTTTTCATGATTTCGCCAACCAGGTTGCCAAAGCGGGTATTTTCCAGGGGAATGGTTATACGTGTTGAAGATCCGAAGCTCCTGGCAAACTCAATCAGTCCATTATAGGCTTCTATTACCTGCTTTGGTTCGAGATAAAACCCCAGCCAGGGATTGAACTGCGTACCTGAAATTTCCAGTTTAATCTTACTCTCTTTCACCAGGGTCTGCATAACCGCGACTTGCAAATCCGAATAATATTCCAGCAGCAAGCGTTCGGGATTACCGGCATCCAGACTGCCGAGTCTAAATACCTCTTTCTTATCAATAATAGCCTGTACCAGCCGGGCCAGTGAGGAATTGCCTAATTTTAACTCTTCCAGGGATTTTTTCCCGGCATTAATTTCCACTGCCAGGCTTTCTCCCTCCATAAAGTCTCTGGCCAGGGCCAGTACCCGCTCAGTGGGAGAACCCGGAACACACGCGAGCCGGCCGTTATGATATGCTATGCCAGCCAAAGCCAAGTGGACTGGCGTGCTGACAAACTTTTCCAGACCCGGCCGGCCGGCCTGGGTTTCTTCTTGGGCCAGCTTAAGAATGTTTCTTAAATCGTCCTCCAAATAGAAATTTCCGACCAGCGGAATCCGGGCGCGATAACCCTGTTGCCCTGACCAGACCAGGGCTTTTGAAATAATGTCCTCTTGTTCAACACGCATGTCTATCACGGGTTCTTTCACTCCCGTACCCGCGCCAAACCATGCCGCAACCTGCTGGCGGATATTCATCGGCAAATTCGTCAAGAATGCCATCACCTTGGCCGGTCCGCTTTCTATCTCCTGGCCCAGGATTCTTGCGCTGTGCAATTTCATGTCATTCCGGGAGACAAACTGCATCACAACATTATTTTCCAGCCTGACTTCAGGCATCATCAACAGCTCGGGATAATCGGTTAGCACACCACCCGGACGCAGGACAATGTAAAAATTCTGGCCTTTAATCTGAAAGGCATATATATTTTTTCCGGGATTGGAATAATTTTCACGGAACTGTAAACGCGTCTTTATGCTCTCCGGCAGAGTCCCCAAAAACGCTTTGGCCAGGGCCGCGTCATATCTTTCATTCACTTCCTTAGCTCTCGCCTGGGCAGCCAGCCCTTTTACGTTTTCTTCCAGCCTGACAAACAAACGCAGCATGGCTTCCTTTACCAGCATGAAGTGCCTCTGGAAATCCGCCTTTTCGAAGCTGGTGGAAGGCGCAAAAAGGTTTTCTTTCCTGGCCAGCAACTGGTCCAGTGAAGTGCGTTTATTGCGAATCAGGGAAAAATAGGGATTGGGTACATCGGTTCGGGTAATGCGCGGTTTAATTGCCAGGTAGGAGACCTGGTTTTCACGCAGGGCCTGCTCGACATGCGAGGCATGAAAACCGCCGGTAATCAGCACTGCCAGCCCTTGCCCCTGGCTCTGCATGTGACTGAGCAAATTTCGCACAAAGGCCGAGGAACGCTGGTCTGCCACTTTATAAAAATCCGCGGCTTGGGCCAGAAATTCATCCAGCCGCAGGATCCCGGAATCAATATCCGGCTCAATCACATAACGGTAACAAACCTCTTCCAGAAAACGGAGCATCGCGGCCGCGGAAAATTCTTTACGATGCGAGCGGAAATACTTCAAATCCTTCTCCGTAGCGCTGATATTAACCATGCTCTCCATCACCTTGAGCAGGTAAAGATAGTGATCCAGTTGCCGCTGATCCGGCGAAGTATACAGTTTGCGGCGCAGTCCTTGGTCCAGGCTCTCGGCGTCTTCCAGCAGACGCTCGTAATCGAGGGTGGCGGTGAGCGGAAGCTTGTGATTCACGGCATAGAGCGTTAACGCCTTAAAGGAAGCGGTTTCTATTCCCTGCTTCCGGGCCTCGCCCAGGAGAAAATCACAGTAATTTTCGAGAGTAATATTTTCGTAATCATATTCCTCTTGCTTATGATCCAGCTTAGCCAGGCCCATATTGTAAAGCGGCTTCTTGAGGCGCACCAAGGCGTCCCGTATGTCTTCGCAATAGCCCTGGCTTTCTTCATTGAGAAATGTGAGCAGGGATTTCTTATTTGCCTGGTACAAGGCCTTATCCTCAATGCCTTCCAGTGCCAGGGGCTTATCACCCGTACCGGCCTGGTACTCCGCTCCGGTAATCAAACCCCTCCGCATGAAGTACTGCCCTATGTCTATTTTGACTTTTTTAACGGGAAAGGCTGAGAGCAGGGAAACATCCACTTTTTCGCTATCGCCTTCCACTCCGATCAGGCGCAACTGGTTGCGCTCGGCCAGCTTGCGGATAATAGCCGCGATATTGCCCTGGACTTCATAGTTGCAGTGCAAATCCTGAATATACACCACAGTGTATTGGGAAGTGCTTTTATGACAGCCGGTTATTATCCCGCATTTCTCCGGAATTTTAATAACCGCGCCGTTAGCCTTTAAGGCTGTCTGGCCCGGACCGGATTCTACACCAGCCGCATAAACCCGGCTATCGAAAACAAAAGCCGTATAGGGGAAAATGAAACAAATAGACATTAGGAAGGAAATGATTTTTATCCGGGTTTTTCTCCGGGCGTTCTGCCCGGCATTTAAAGAAGATTTCATTTTGGCTCTCCGCAATAGATACTATAATACTGCAGTATTTTTCGCAACGCAAGTAATCGGATACAATATTGCTTATAATATGTTATTATCGGCCGCAGCAAGCAGCGCCTTTATAGAAATTACAACCATAGCAATTATTTTTAGGGGCACAAGAATCCAAGATTTTAGTATATCACACAAAGCCAAACAAGGCAAGCGTGTTGTTTTAAAACGGTTTGTTTTATTTTGTTTTAAACCAGGGCTTTTATAGCACGCTTGGCTTTCCGGCCTGTTTTTGCGGATAATATGCGGGCTGGCACATCTGTCGCATTTCTTTGGGCGCGATAAATCACGCCCCTACGGTATTCAATTCACGCGCAATTAATATAAAAAAAGCCCGGCTCCTGAATAACAGAAGCCGGGCTTTTGGGTTCGAAAAGATCAGGCAGCGCTGCCGGGCAAGTTCAGTTTCATCGGCTTTTTGATCGGCTCCAACTGCAGATTAATAATGGTTATGCCCCTGTCTCCTAGGCTCTTAAAGATATAGCCGATCTTGCGGTCATCAGTAAGCGTCCTGGGCACGGTTTCTGGCGTCAGTTGCACTTTCAAGGCATAGCTATGCTTATCGTATTTCATATTAACCTGGAACTGCAGCATGCCCAGAACCTGGACCACATCCTCAGTTAACTTTATCTTAGCCGCGTTGGATATATCGGAATCCACAACAGTTACCAAGTGTTCCAGAGCAAACCGGATGGCCCGGTTGCGCATATTCTCTGAAACTGCCTGCTGCGTTCCCTTAATCCCCAGGTTTTCTATGGCCTTCACAAACCCGGGATTTTGCATAAGCGCTGGCAAAGTAATCTTCTGATAAGTCTGGTAGGACATGCCGAATTGTTGGGTAAAGCTTTCCAGGTTTTGCTCTACTTGCGCATTATTACCCGCCTGCATTAGATTCAAAATTACGCCGGCGGCCTGCGCCATCTCCGGATCAGTTGACGCGAAACCAGTGGTCTGCAATTGTTCAGCCACGGCATTAGTGGGATTCAGATTAAAGGCGATCTTCCCGGACTGGATCCACACCAGGGCGCCCTCCATGGCCACAGCCGCTCCGGCTGCCAGGGCCGCCAATCCCAAGGCCACGGGCAGAACTCCGGATACAGTTCCCAGAACCACTCCGCCGATTATGGCCGCTACTGTGCCAAGGCCCAGCATTTGCTGACCCGCGGTCCTGACATTGGCAGTGGGTTGATTATCCCGGTTCAAATCCTCCACGCTGAAAAAGTACTGCATGATCCGCTGGACCATGGGAGGAGTGATCATTTCCTGATAAGCCGCGTAAGAAATTCCAAAGGTCTCCTCGAACTCAGTCTTCTTGGCCGGACGGACACGGCCGGAAGCGCTCTCTATTTCCCCGGCCTTAACCTGCATTTGTGAATAGGCCCCATTCTCTATTTCTAGCATAGCCTGGTTAATCTCTATCAAATCCCTTTCTTTAAATTTATAACCCCCAAATTTTTCAGCGATAAAATCACAGGCCAGCTCCAGCACAGCATTTCCGTGAGCCATGTTTTGCAGATCCTCTCCATTGGTAATATATTGCTTGATGAATTCCGTCACAGGGTAATAATCACCTTTGAATTCCCAGCTTTGCGATAATACACTGTTCAGGAATTTTTGCTCCGGCTCGGTGAGTATAACGTTCTTAGCCGCCTGGATCGCGCCGTTGAACAGCACTTCGGAGAAACGCCGCTCAAAGAAAGCCAGTGCGTTTTCTGGCACATGGATAACTCCGGCCTGGTCAGCGCCTTCGGCTGGCGCGCCGATATTAACAACGCGGAGCCCTCCTTGTTTGGCCTCAATGCTCATCCTCTGCCAGATGTTCGGCATAACCGTGGAATCCGGGGAAGCCGGAATTGCCGGCACGAGGTCGAACAGGGCGGCCAGCATGTGCATATAGCCGTAGGTTTTCGCGTTCTTGGCTACGTTAAGCTTTACGCCAAGCAAACTCATGATTCCGGCCAATGCTGTATAAGCCTCTGTCCCGTCATGGCTCGGACCCATCGCGTCCTTCCAGGCCTTTACCACGCCGTCCGTATGCAGAGACTGCCCGCCCGTTTCTTCGAAAAGAAGACGACTGCCCCCGACCGGCTCTACCATCTCATCTGTCGTCTTCGTCCGCGGTACAGGTATTATAAAACCGCCCAGGAAAGACAAGGCCACTGCTCCGGATGCCGTGCCAACACTACTGACCAGCAGTATGGCGGTCGCGGCTACCAGGCCGGTTAAAGGAACCAAATTTTCTTTTTTCAGCGATTTTCGGACCAATGCCTTAGCCATGAAAGGAGTTAAACTTCGCATAGAGCTTAGGCTATCCTTCAACCCCAGTACGCTCAAAGATGTCCGGCTGAAAGTAACAGCCACGGGTTCAAATATGCCGAGGCGGTTTTTAAAGCCTGCGTAGACACGATTCCTCAACCTCTGCTCTATTCCATAGCGAAGTTGCAGGTCTTCTCTCCCGGCTTGCATATTGGCAAGATAGTTTTGGGCCTGTTCCAGGGTCATGCTTTGGCCCTGGTAAGTTATAACCTCTGCCGCCGCTGCCTGGGCGGCTAATCCAGCAGCAGCCGCCACTCCAGCCGCGGCCGCGGCTGCGGTTACTGGTTCTGTGGCCGCTTGCCTCTCATTTATAAGCGCCTCCAGCTCAGCTATGGCCTGCGGCATACGGTGATACTGCGCCTTGGCCGCGGTTGATTGGCGCAAGATCGAAATAGGTATGTTTAAACCGCTAAAAACGGATTCCGCCGGTTGGCCCAGGTTCTCATAGAAACGCCAGTCAGCGCCGAATTTCTCAGCCATGGCCGGTTCTACCCACTGGGCGCCGTAGGTTTCATAATATCTTTGAATATCCGCGACCATCTGGAAATGATCGTTACTCCACATAGTTTTCTGCGCTTCCGCCTTAGCCATCTCCATTGCCTTTTGATACCATTTATTGCCATGCTCTTGCTTCAGAATTTTTACCGCTTTCGGATTATTCTCATTCCATGTTGCCATATCCACGCTCACATCTGCTTTCCTATCCGCTTTCATCCCTGCCAGCGTATTCTCAAACCAGAGTGTTTTTTCTTTTTCTCCCATTTGAAGAGGAGAGTTAACTGCCGCCGCCATCCCAAGGTATTGCGCTATTCCCTGCCAATCCTCGTTGTAAGCGCGGATCAGGTTGATTTTATAGGCATCAGCCTGCAGGGCGCTCTGTAGAGTTGCTATATAATTAGTCACGAAAGGTATGCGCCATCCCCGCACTCCCATGCCCTCACCAATAGTCGGATTTTTCCCGAAAACCGAGGAAGGCGCATGCTTCCCGCCTGTTAATTCCGAAATTCCCCGGGCCTCGCGCAAGCGGCCGGGCAGGTTCTTGGCCGCGGTCCGCGCCAGTTCCTGGAGATACTTCGGGCTGCTTTCTTCCACGCGCACGGTCTCGGTCTTTGCCAGATCGCCGGCCTGGGTTTTGGCCACTTCGCCGGCTTTCGCAGTATCAATTTCCTTGAGATACTCCTGCATAACCTTGTCAAACAATTTAAAGAAACTCTTCTGTGCCGCCTTTGCCTCGAGGCCGCCTTTTTTATATTCCTCAAAGAATTTTTCGAATTTCACTCTTTCCGTGCCCTTCATATGGCTGATCCGGTTTAAATCCAGGTCCAGGCTGGTGCGCGCATCTACGCGCATGCCTTCAACATTTCCCCGCTTCACGGCCTGGTTAAATACATCTCCGGGCGAGAGATCCATCTTGTACAAGGCCGCTTTGAACTGGGATTTAGCCGAGAGTCCGCGCACAGTGCCAAAAATATTCAGACCCTCGCCAATATTGGGAGCAAAGACGTAGCGCTGCTGGGTCCAGCCCAGGTCCTGCTTAATTGCCTCGATCTTGACCAGTTGCTCAGCCATCGCCTTATTTTCTTTAATTTCCATCCAGTCATGGATCGAACGTTTTTGGGAAGTTCTCATAAATGTTTCCAAAGAATTCCTCAACCCAGGACTTAAGGTGTGGTAATATTTCGGTTTACTGAGAATCTCCGCAATTTCCGGCATTTTATGAATAACTTTTTGCATGGCCTCTACTGCGACGGCATAACTCTCAGGACTCATTCCATCTATCATAATTACCTGCAGTTTTCCCGTGCCGGAGGATGCCAGCATATCCTTGACCACAATATCAATAGCCGCTTTATTCTCTCCTCCCTTTACCCACTCTAGATTTTCAACCGCCCTGGCTTTTCCCCCTTCCCTGGTATCCGCTTTCATCTCCCTAAAACGTGTTTCAATAGTGTCCATGGAAATCTTGATTACTTCCGTGCCGGCGTTCCGGGCGGCTTTCTCAGACATACTTCTAAGGATTAAATTATTATCATGCACAAATACCTGCTGAGTATTGCCGTCCTGCATATTTCTGGCGGCGCGGTCCAGCATGAACTCTTCAAATTTCGCCTTGCCCATTACTTCCAGTTTGAGAGATCCGTCATATGCTTTCCTGAGAAACATGATTTCATTTCCCACCTTAACCGAGAACGCCACTTCACCGCTTTTCACGTGATCCATGGTAATATGTTCCTCAGCCGTAACCTCCATTATCCGCTTGCCGGACTGGCGCATGGCCGCTTGCAGTCCCTGTAAAGTTCCGGAATAGCCCACAATATTTTTTGAACCGATCAGGTCCATGGCTTCCAGCATGGTTACCCGCTTGGTAGTCACGTGGGCCAGGGCCTCTCCGGCCTTTATTACAAATCCTTCATTGGCCATGAGTTCACTCGCGCTTTTGCCTCTGCCTTCAGCGCTCTTTATCATTATGTCTATCAACTGGAAGGCGGATTGATAATGGTCTCCGTAGATGGTATTGGTCTTGCCCACGCCCTTCTCTGCCGTGCCATACTCCGGCACTCCATCCTTTACAATACCCATATATTCACGGCCGTTCTGGTTGTACATAGTCTGGGCCATTTTACGCAGCAGGTAAGCATTGCCGCTGCTTTTAGCGTCCAGACGCGCTTGTTCCAGTGCCTTGCCCAGGGTTTTGCCTCTATAGTCTCCCTCTTGAATTTTATACTCCAAATTGAATTCCATCTGATCCCGAATTTCCTCGCGCGGATTGGTTTTTTGATTTTTGAAAATCTCATTTTGCGCGCCGGTCCTCTGCAGATCCCTGGCCAGAATATCATTGACCTTGATATAACTATCGGTCAAGGTTTCGATCGCGGCTCTTAGCTGGCTCTTCGTGCCCTGGGGCAGGAATTCCCAAACCCCGGCCGATCCCAGGATGGTGTCTGTGGTGTGAAAAGCGGAATGGTATTCATCCCAGGCCTTGGTCCCGACATCCTCGAAAAATTTCCTGATCCGGGCGTCGGAATAACCCTTGCCGCGCATCTCCAAAATCATCAGCTTTACGCCTTCATTGGAAATCACGTAAACCTTATCCGGCTTCAGGCCCTGCTCAATAATCCGTCCCATGTTGGCCTTGGTAATCATTTCAGCATTCATATTCTTCATGGCCGGCTCATTCATAATCTGCCTGACCAGAGGCTCCACGGCCGTGATGTACATGGCAGCCGGCGCCGGCCGGCCGTTATGCGCCTGGCTGTAAAGAGCACGCGCCAGCTCCAGGGAGATCACACCGGCGGATTTCCCGCCTCCCATACCCAATAAGTTGGCCTCGCCCATAACAGACTGGGCCACGCTGTACGACTTGCCGTGAAGCTCCAGGTTCAAGTAATGAAGTTCCAGCACACGGGTCAGGAATGTAAGCTGGTCGCCTTTGGCCGTAAATTGCGGGTAATCTTTATTAAAGGCCTTGGCCAGCTCACGGCTCAGCATGCGGATATGCGCATCCTGCGGTATATTTTCATTGCCTTTAATAATTCCGTCCAATTCAGCATCTATCTCTTTAGTGGTTTTCCCAGCCTCCTCAAGCGTCCTGATCTTTCTAACGAGCTCAACCATTGCCCGGCCTATCTCTCCTCTCATTATGCTGCCTTCCTTCAGTACACTATATTTAATTCCCTCTGCCTTCAGTATCTCATTCAGGACTTTGGCATCTTGCAGTTTCTCGATAAAATCAGCTCTCTCCTTGACCAACTTCGTTATCTCCGCCTTGATTGCGGCATCTTTCGTGAGCAGGCTTTTGATCCGGGCCCATCGCGAGCTGCTTTCCAGGCCTTCTGTCAATTTCTCGATTTTTGCGTCCCGCCTGATTAATTCCCGGACATTACTCACTACTTTACCGTCAACCTTTAGTTTCTCTAAATTCCTGATAATTTTATCCGCATATGCCGCACGCTCGGCTGATACCATTTTTCGATACTCTTTTGACAATCCTTGCGCCTCAACGAGTTTATTAATGGTTTGGACCTCTTGGGCGTATTGCTTACTCAAACGCGCGGCCTGTACCTCGTTCCCCGCAGCGCGCGCTTTGGCTATCTCGGTCTGCAGGCTTTGGGCCCGGTTCTCGGCATCCAGGAGCTTTTGCTGGGTCTGCCATTCCTTGGCCGTAATGTGCTGGTCTACACTATTTCGGTCAGCCAGCTTCCTGGCATCCAGTAGGGTTCTCCCGCTTTCGGCATTCCGGGCATTAAATTTCTTCATGGCCTCCCTGAAACTCATGCCCTTGTTTATATCCATGAACTGCTTGAATTCCTGCAAGGTCTTGGCGTATGCGCCATCAGCCATCTTCCTCATGTAAAGTTCGCCCGCCATTCTTAAAGAGGAATGTGCGCTGTTTTTTGCCAGGTCGGCGTAAGCCTCGTTCGCCAGCAATCCCTTTCCGCCGGTTCCGGGCCTGCTGCCCAGCAGCTCGGAAGCAGTTCTGCCGGCCAGTATATTCTCAGCCATAGCCTGCTCAACCGCAGCCTCTGCTGTGATTTTGGCCTTTCCGTCCGCCGCCTTAGCCCGCTCCAGGCATCCTTCCATTATTTTCCTGGCCATTTCCAGCGGCATACGGCTGGAAACCATACGCTGGGTTTCGGGCGACATGCGCGAAACTATATCTGCGGCCTTTTTTACAGACAGCGTGTTGATATAATCAGCCTGACTCTCTATAGCCGCTCTCTCAATTATTTTTGCCCTCAGGGCTTCAGTCCCTGGGGCATTGCCTAATTTTTCAGCTATGGCTTTATGTTGGCCTAAGAACTCCACCTCGCTCAGTATATTCTGTTGCTGCGTTTCCAATTTCAGCATTTCGGCCCGCTGGGCTTCCAGAGGCTCAAGTATTTTTTCCAGCCGGCTTATCTCGGTCTGAACTTGCTTTAACTCCTGTTTAAATGGATCCACTCTGCGCTGCCTTATCTTCAAACCCTGTTTGGCTTGTTTTACAGCAATGCTGGCCTGCTGAATTTCCTTCCCAGCGGCTTCTGCCTGATATCGGGTGGATGCCTTGCTTAAACTGTTTTTTGCCGCGCCCAGGTCTTCTTTGGCCTGCTTCAGGTTTGCTCTGGCCTCGGTTAATACTTCCTTAAATGCTTCAGTCAGTTCCTGAATATTCTCCTCGCTCTTCCTGGCCTCCTTCAGTTTTGCAATTTCCTTTTTATTGGTTTCAGTTAAAGCTTCCTGCTTAGCTCTACCTGTTTGCTGTTTTACAGCGTTTTTCACAAGTCCTTCCGCCGCACTGGATTCAAATTGCCGAAGCGCCGCTTCTGCGCTTACTTTGTGCGATCCGCGCGGATTTCGCAATGCCTCTACGGCCCGGCCCACGGGCTCATTAGCCCGGATTACATCCTCCACAGCCCTCTTTACCTGATTTTCCAGGGTCTGAATCTCCTGTTGGCTGCGGGCGTCCTTAAGCTTGGCTTTTGCCTCAGTCAAAACCTTGCCCGCGCTTTCCGCCTTTAAAATATCCTGCCCGTATCTGCCCGTACTCTCCAGGTATTGCCTGGCCACGTCCAGTTCTTGCATGGATTTAACCAGCGCATCCGCTATAACGTCCCTGTTTCCCAGTTGCTGGTTTATCTGCGCCTGCTGTGCTTTCAGCTTGGCATTATTCTCCATCTCCTTTATCAAGCGGTCCATCGGCCGGTTTTTGAATACTCTATCCAGGCCGCGGCTCAAGCGGCCGGTCGAGCTAAGCTCTTGCTTTAACATTTGCTCTAGGCGTGCTTCGGAAGCCGTAACTTCAGCCTGGTTTTTCGTGTCGGTCTTTATCAGTTTTTTCCCTTCAAGGTTCTTGTAAGCATCAGCCTTGCCCTCTTGTATGGATTTCCCCAACTTTTGCATGCCTATTTGCAGGACTTTCATTCCGGAGAGATACGCGAACACGTTCTGCGTAAAACTATACGGATTGCTTAACGCGTTGTTCATAAAATCCGTGATATTATCCCCAAAGCTTCGGAGCGCCGCGGGATCTGGCTTTCCTTCGGGTGTTGCTTTGCCTTTATTACCCGTCCCGCCTGTCCCTCCTGCGCTTACTTCGCCACTTTTGGTATTGGCTATATCTTTTCCGTCTATATATTGCTCCATCGCCTCTCTCGCGGCTCTTACACTTTGGTCAGCCTTGACGTTTTTACTCCCCAAGTCCTTGAGTCGCGCTTTCAGGCCTTGCTGCCGTATGCTTTTTATCGTTTCGGGAAGGGCTTCAAGCGCGTTCCGTAGTCCTCTGGTTTGGGATGTTGTTTTCTCTCCCTCAACAACTTTTTTCAGGCTTTGCACTATGTTGCTGGTCGCCTCCGAAATTTTAACGGTTTCCAGATTCTTGGCGGTTTCCAAATCCTTCACTGCATCCCCGCTCTGACTCTCAGTCTTGCTTCTCGTCGCATCCGCCGGCTGAGCTTTTTTCTCGGTATAGCTCTCGGCTTTTTTAGCCGCCCTCTCACTCTTGGACGCCTGGATCGCCTCTGTCTTGATGGTATTGATCGCGTCTGCCAGGCTGTTCTTTTGCGAGGACGACATTTGCTTATAACTTGCCTCCATATTCTTAGCATCAGCAATATTTTTACTGACCTCGTTTGTCAAATCCTTAAGACCCTTATGCTTGCCAGCCGAGTTCAGCAATGTCAGACTTTCCCCGGGACTTTTTTCAAAGGTTTTCTCAAAGTTTTTAATTACTGCTTCGGCCTCGGTTTTGCTCATTCTCGCGACGGTCTCACCAAAAGCTTCGCGGGCTTTAGGTATTGAACTCAGCCCTTTAACCACAGTGGAACTCGTTTTAGGAGAGACGCTGCCGGTCATAGCGGCCTTTACCACGCCTTCCATGGCGGTTGGGCTCTCTGCCAACGCTTTGGCCATGGCCTGGCTCGCCTCGCTGGATTTCGCCATCTGCCTGGCCACACTGTCCAGCACCTTGTTGTCTTTAGCGGCCAGGTCCGCGATTTGCTTCGCGACTTCAGAGTCCTTGCGCGCCGCTTCCATAATGTTTCTCATTAACCGGCTGTCCTGTTTCAAATTCAGAGCGTTGCTCACGCGGCCGCCTTGTTCCATGCGGGTAGATTGTTTATTATCCATCTCAGCGGCTTTTTGCAGGATCGTTTCAATAGCGCCTTTGGACTTTGTTCCCTCCAGCGCCTTGATCAAATTGCCTATGGCATCCGGGCTTTTGCCGATCTCGGTCATCAGGCTATCAATATTCTTTTGGTCTGGGCTTTTCTGCCTTGCCTTGGTGCTGATATCGGCCACATCCGAACCTTTGCCGGGCCGGGCTTCGGTCTTTAACATGCTCTCAGCCATGGTTTCTGATACCAGTTTGTTTTCAAACATAGTCCTGGCCATTTTTGGGTTCTCTCCGAGCATACGGCCGGCCTCTGCTAAAACCCCCTGGGATTTTATGCTGTCCCGGGTAAAGGTGCGAACAACATCAGTAGCTTTTCCGCCCTTGGCAGAGCTTTCCAGAATGTCAAGAAGTTTGGCCGAATCCGCGGCTGAATTTTTCCCCAGCAGTTCGGTCAGAAGTTTGCCTCCCAGGGCGTCTCCATTTTCCGCCAGTCGTATAATACTTTCCGCCTGGACTTCCGGGCTTTTAGTCTTGAGCCCCTCAGCCGTTTTTCCCAAAGCTGTATTAAGTTTATGTCCGGCAACCAGCCTCTGTCCATCAGTGGAGGCGCTTTTTAACGCCTCAATAGCGTTAATTACGCCACTCTCAAAAGGCTGCAGGTCCTTGGGAGCTTCCGCGTTTTTCCCAGTGGTCTTAACCTCGCCTCTCAAAGCCTCGGTGGTTCCGAGTCTCACTACTTTGCCATCACCAGTATCAATCTCCAGGAATTTTTTGCCTTCGGTCAATGCTGCTGCATCGCCTTTTTCCAAGGTAATAGGGTCTTTGCCCTCAAACTTGAACGTCATATCGCCGTTTTTAGCAACCTCAACCTCAATAATCTCGGTTTTCCCGTCCTTAGTTTTCAACTCAACTTTTATTGTTTTGCCGTTCCCAAGGTCCAGCGGTTTGACCGGATTATTGATGTCCAGCTTGATCTCTATATCTTTCGCGGACTGAACACCCTCGGTCTTACTGTTCTTTGCAGATATCGCCTGCCCGGCTGTGGTTTTTCCCGGCTCGTACTTAACCGCCGCCCTGTGACTCATGCGACCCGTGCTTTCGCCGGGCTCTATTTTGGCTGATGCTTTGATTTGCTCGCCGGATTTCGTAGGTTTTCCTGTGATTGCATCTGCGCTCTTACCTGCATCTGCTTTGACCCCCGGTCCCTGTTCGGCTGGTTTGGCTTCCGGAAGCTTGCGCAACTCCCCGAGTTTTTGCATGGTTGATTTCCCGGAAAGCAAAATATCCACAACCCGGCTGAATTCAGGTTTAGCACTGCTCCGGTTTTTAGCGCCTATGTCAATTATCTTAGCCAGGATCGGGATCCCTACGGCCTGTACGTGTGGTTTAACTATACGGTACCCGTGCCCGGCCATCATAAATGCGAAGAAAATCCCGAGAGCGCCGGCTGTCATTATCAGCGCGTTATCCGCGACATTAAAGGCATTATCCATACTCCAGGAGTTCTGCGCGAGCAGACTGGTCCCATGAAAAAATTCCTTAAACGGGTGTACGAAAAAGTTAGTGAACACGGTACCCACCGCACCAAACAGCCCCTTGCTCATCTCCGCCAGTACCATGGTGCCTAAGAACGCCACTCCTACCGCGGGAACCAGTACCGAGGCTGCGATAACGGTTATCAGGATCATATTCTGGCTTGCTAATTTGAGGCCAAAATACGTCATAGCGCTAACAGATGTAACGCTTTCTTTTATATAATTTTGGACCATTTCGCTTGGAATATTATTAAACCAACCGCTATTGGATAACCTGTCCGGCCATTCCCGGACGTGATTATCCGCAAGAAAGTCCAGTTGCCCCATAGCGCCGGACAATAAAACAGTAAGTCCGCCCATGGCGCCAGTGCCTACAACCGCAAGGGCGTCTGGTATTATGCCAGGTTTGGTAACACCAAGAAGAGCTCCTACCGCTCCCAAATAATTTCCAGCGCGAGCCTGGCTTTTGACCTCCGTCCAGGAGGGTAGGGTAAGACCGGTAAGCGTTCCTAATGCGCCCCACCCATCCCCAGCGCGAACTTGGCTTCTGAACTCCGCGCCATGCTTATGCCCGCTTGCCCAGGCGTGGGACAAACCCACAAAAGCCTCCCGCTGTATGTTTTTACCCCGGGTAAAACCATCGGTTTTTTCAACCCCGGCGCTGTTATAAAGCCGGTAAGTGTTTGTTTCGGTGTTTATTACTTTAATATTGTCGCCTGATACTCCCAAAATTAATGTTCCTTCATCGGTCTGTCCTATGCTCTTTCCATTTATAAAAGCCATCTTGATTCCCGTAACCCCGGTTAGAACACTTACTTCTATCTGCTCGTCCTTACGGTTCATCAACACAGTGCCGGCGACTAATTCCTGGCCGTCGCCGGGGACTATGGTATATATGCCATTATTAGAATACTTTATGCGTTCTCCGTTTTGAGTATAATGAAATTTATGCTCACTCTGAACCGTAATGCCCGCGTCCTTAAGGGCGGCATCGGTTCCGCTTAGGCTCTCTACCTGTAAGCCTAGCGCCTTTTGCTCGGTAATTCCGTCTTTCGCCGCACTAATAAGCATTAAAGGCGGGCACAGGGCCAAAACACCTGGTTTACGCAACTCTTCTTTGGTTTTTATTCCGGTAGTAACTTGCAGGAATTCGCCGTTCTTAGTTTCAACCAGACCCGTTAATTTATTTCCTTCCTCGGTAAACTGCATGTTTATCATGCCGTCTGACTCGTATTCAATATCCAGTTTGTCGCCGTTGGCAGTGGTATAAGTTTGCCCTTCTCCCTCTGCCAGATAATCGAGCACGTCTTCCCCGATGCCTGCCTCCTGGAACGCAGCTTTGGACCCACTCGCCGTCTGGACTTTCATTTCATCTTCGGTCATCCCGGCCATGACCATGATATTGCCTTTATCCGTCTCGATAACACCCAGGGTGTTGAAGACAGCCTTGCCCTTGCCGTCTTCGCTCACGCGCACCTCATACTTGCCATTCTTGTCAAACTTTACATCGTTCCCCTCAAAGGTCTGGGGTAATCCCTTTATTTCCTCCCCAGAGACTCCCATCTTATCCATAAATCCCTCATCGCCTTTAAGCATGATAGCCTGTGGATTGCCCAGTGCTCCTGTTACTATCCGGGGGTTGCCGTTAATCACTATTTCTTGTCCAATATTCTTCTGAATATCCGCATTTTCGGAGAAACTCATGAACTCGGCTTTAATTTCAGCAAAAACGACTCCGCTTTCCTTGCTGCCCTGTATCATGAACCGGGTGTTGCCAGTGCCCGTTTCTCTGGTTAAATCAATAGTGGCAACCCCGTTCCCGTGTACGAATTGCACATTCTCCTTCTTGGCATCTCCCACCCAGACATTGCCGGCCTCGATTTTATCCACCAGGAGGGACGGTACGCCGAAGCTTCGCATGGCGTCAGTATCGCCGTGCACATGCGCCATTTCCATCTTATTGGTATCCGTATTCAGCATGGATATGATATTCAGATCGCCTTCGAAGGTTTTGCCGACTCCTGCCAGGCCGTAGGTGGTTGTGTCGCCATCCTTGCCCAGGTAAATTCTAACCTTGTTGTCATTATTTACATAATCCGCATCATTGATTCTAGTCGCAGCCTCATCTCCATACTCATTCCCGGCCAGCACATACTCTCCAAGCTTTAATTCAGATGTTCCCATCCCGCCTATATAGGTCTCGCCTGAGGCGACGGCGTTTCTAACCTCTAGCGGAATTTCCAAACCCGGATCATTCAATGCCTTCAGGGACAGCTCCGCTTCACCGATTTCAAAACGGCTGTTAGTCCAGGCCGCGGTAAATTCCATCTCCCCATCGCAACCCTCTCCGCTAACCAAGAAAGCATATTCCCCGTTTTCGTCCGCAACCGTGGATACGGCAAACGAGATAATATTGTCATTAATATAGCCGGCATCTGCGATTTTTACATTGTCAAATAGAGTCTGCGTCCCGGCCGCGGCCGCCGCTGTCACCATTTCCACGGGCGCGCCCATTTCAATGGCAGCCTCCGTATCCCCGCTAACCCGTGCTATATTCAGCACACCATTCTCTTCATCCACTGCGGCATAGCATCTCGCGATTCCTCCCGCCTCGCCAGTATAAGTTACATCCATACCATAGCTAACCTCGCCGCTTTCGGCTACTCCCCGGTGGAAAGTAACCATGCCGTTATCACTGTATTTCTCCCCGGTTACCCTTTGGCCGGTAAAGTAGGATTTTTGATCTCTAGCAGCCTCTGCCGCCTCATGGGAAATCCCAATTTTCTCGGCTATTATCATATCTTCAGGCACCACGCAGCCGGTCATTTCCACGGTATGGGACAGGGTCCTCCCGGCGGTCATGTCAACCTCGGTTCCGTCGACCACGCCCGTAAACTTCATTCCCCCATTACTATCCGCCGTATATAAGCCGTTATCATTCGTGAGGTGCTGCTCATCCAAATTGGTTACTCCCTGAATGGTCCCGCCCTGGTTCTCCAATTGACTAAACAATTTGGCATCCACATACTGCCCGGTAATCAGGCCCTGTTGCGTGCCCTGAGTCTCAATCCGCGTCCAGTCTGACCCGCCGGCGCATACGTCCGTGCTATAGATTTCTACTTGTCCCAACACACTGCTCTGGGTATCTGTTTTGGTAAGGCCGCTTCCCGGAACTAAATTGACTGTGACCTGATGCTTGGTGACTTCCTCCAGCTTGACGTCCACGCCTTGTTCGTCGGCATACTTGGCAATGTTCATATTTATACTCTGCTCGACATTAAACTCGATCAGTCCGGGCTGTACCCCGCTTCCACCACCGCCTTCTTCGCTGGGAAGAATACGGCCGCCGGTTGCAGTATATATCTCTGTCGTCACTTTCTCGTCGGTTGAGACCAACTTGAACCCGCCATTGGCCGTGGTCTCGAAAGTAAAGTCCTGTCCTCCGCCACTCAGGCCGGCCAAACTTTCTGCGGTAATATCTCCGTTCCGGTTATATTGCAGAACTACATTTTTGTCCTGGTTGTCGGTAAAATTTTCCAGGATTACTTTGGTCCCCTGGAGGTTTCCCTCTTGATAATAGGATATCGCCTTTCCCGATCCATCCTCCCTGGTTGCTTCTACGTTGAAATTGGTAATCTGCCCATCACGGGAAGCGCTGATATCCACGATTTCCTTCCCATTGCTCAGCGAGGCCTTATACAATTCGCTGTTTTTATACGTGGCGGTATAGCTCAAATCGCCGGCATTTTCGAACGTATTCTGGCCTACAACTTGGTAGTTGCCTGATTCAATGTTTTCCTGGGTTCCAACATATAGTGTTCCATCCTGGGTCTGGATGGCTAATTTTCCCTCCAGTTGGTTTTGTTGATCCTGGTTCAATCCGCTATGCTGAAGCATTTTCGGGGTTAGGTCCACTTTTGACAATTGGTTGCCCTTGAAATCCACTGCCAGGTTTCCATAAAACTGGAAGCTCGCTTCCGCCGATGGGATCGCATTCACCACCTGACTGGTTTCCGCACCCACTACGCTCGCAATCATACCCTGCCCGGTTTCCAGATTCACGTCTATGGTATATATTTGATTCTGTTCCTGGTAAAAGGTCTTTTGGGTTCCCAGATGGACCAGCAGGTTCTGGCTAATCGTTCCTCCGTCTGCGGTATTAATTGTTACGGGCATCCGGGAGGCGGCCAGTTCCAATTGGCCGTTATTCAGGTTAAATATCTGCTCAATTTGTTGCCCATAATTAGTCGAAGTGGTTACGCCGGAAACTTGCAAGGGTTCTTCTTTAGGCTTGAATAAGTTGCTTATCCAATTATCCGAAAATCCGGCCGGCTGGCTGCTGTTTTCATTGGGTGTGAAATTTATTCTTACCTCTAATATCCCGTTGCCGGTATCAACCGAGTTGGTCAGCGTGTATCCGTTATTGTTTTTAGTTAGTGTTCCTATTTGACCCAGCGGACTATTTATTTGTCCCGCTTCGGCCGTGTCCACATTCATCTTCCAGTCCGCTCCCCGGGCATGTTGATTCAATTGCTCCGCAACGCTATTAACCAGCCTGGTGGGGTCCACTACTTGTTCGCCCCTAATCTGATTTATCCTCAAGGCCGCACCTACATCCTGCATGGTCACTTGTTCTGCGGGAATATTATCAATCCAATTTTGCGCGGTTTTGGCCACTTGATCTGTGCCCAGATCCTGTTCCAGGATTCCGGCCAACCCTCCTTGCACAGGCAGCGCGTCCATTGCTTTCTGTACATCTTCCGGCAGAACCGGCTGACCTTCCTGGGATGTTATCGTCGTCAGCGGCGCAGTTAAAGACATCAACCCACCCGGCGTACCGCTTCCACCGGACGGCTTGAGTGTATTCCCCCCCCCCATTAAAGCCCATAGTTGACCGCCGATTTGGGTTATGGGTTGCGTAATTTGCTCGATGCCTTGTACCAGGTTTTGTACTGTTGGATTGTTTGAATTTTGTGCAAAATTATAAACTTGCTCGACTTGGGAGACGATGGGGGCGGAGAAAAAAGAGACCGCTTTTGCGGCGATATTCGTAAATATGCCCAAGTTTATCCCTTGCCGGGAACTCTGGGGAGAAGAAGTCGTGACAATCTGCCCGGCTTTTTGCTGATCCGCCACTGACTGGAGTTGTTGACTCTGGGTGTCAAGAAATTTCTGGCTTGGAAGATTGGCCGCAATATTCTGGTCAATCATGTGCGGCCTACCCGTATCCGCCTGCCTGACTGTTATGGCTCCACTGCCGGATATATACGGACTTAGCATATTAGGATAAATGGAAATAGCGGGAGACGACATGGTTTTTCCTAAATTCGCTATGGGGTTATAGGGACTGGGGAGTATTTGCGCGAGCAAGTCATTCGATTGGCTTATCGGACTGGCCGGAATAACAGACGCTACCTGCACTGGCTGCGGGCTTGTGCTGCCGCCAAATAGGTTCGGGACCGCTATCGGGTTATATAAACTGGTGGTGTTCGCTACTGCCGCCTGACGATTGGTATTGCTGGGAACAGTGTTTTTCACATTCTCTGACGGGGTTTTTAAAGTAGGGGCAGTTGATCCGGATGACCCGGATGCAACTTTACTATTTCTAATATCGCTGGATGTTCTATTTCTTGATTGACTGAGGGTAACTTTCGGCGAGCTACTATAGTCAAAGCCGCTTTTAAAAGACTCTTTATAGCTCCTGGCTTCGACTACTGTATTCAGGCCGGTCATGGTAAGCGTAAACGTGCCTACCAGGATGCACGAGATTACCCGGCGGTGCTGATTCTTAACCAACCGGCGTGCGCGGCGTCCAATCCGCAATATGCTTTTTTTAAGATAATGGGTAATCATAATGACACCTCGCCTTTCTGACGCGAAATTATTATAAGTATTGGGCAATTTCATTTTCCTGCATAAAATGCTATTGGTTCTTTTATTACCCGTATTACCTGCTGCATTTATGCCTTTCGATTTTAAGTATATCACCTAATATTTACGAAGTCAAAAGCCTGCGATAATTTATATGCTTGATTTGCAATGGTTTTCTTGGGCCTAAAAAATTTACCGGGAGATTTATGTTTTTTTGCAATAGACGCGCTTTAATTTTGCAATTAGTTTCTGTTGCGGAAAACTATTTTTAGCGAGCTCCACGCATTTTGTCATTCTGAGCCGAAGGCGAAGAATCTCCAGGAGACCTGTTAATTCAGGCATTTTCTCGGAGATTCCTCACTTCGTTCGGAATGACAAACTTAAGAAAACACGCTTCCGCAACAGAAACCCACTTATCATTTGCAGTTGGCGCAGGAAATTCTTGACAAAGTCTCGTAGGTTCTAGTACCATTCATTTTTTTCGTGGTTTTGATCGAACTTGGCTCTCTCCCAAACTCAGTATAATAAATTATTTTTCCATTTCCTCTTCGTGCTTCATGTTGGGGCCAGGAGAGATGGGAGGTCTTAGTAGTGGCTTTTGAACTTAATCCTGATCCTGGTTTTTTATCCCGTCAGGCTCTGGTTATCCGGCGCGATATTATTAACATGCTGGGCCGGGCCGGATCCGGCCACACAGGCGGTTCCCTGTCCATGACGGATTTAATCACGGCTCTCTATTTTGCCGAACTTAAACATGATCCCACTAATCCGGCCTGGCCGGACCGCGACCGTTTCCTGCTCTCCAAGGGGCACGGCGCTCCTGCGCTTTATGCCGTCCTGGCACGCACCGGGTATTTTTCCGTGGAAAATCTCTCGACCCTGCGCCAACTCGGCTCTAGCCTGCAAGGCCATCCGGACATGAATAAATCTCCGGGCATCGAGTGTTCCACCGGCTCCCTGGGGCAGGGCCTGTCTATGGCGTGCGGCATGGCAATGGCGGCCCGGCTGCGCGAGTCCGGTCCGGCTTACCGGGTATACACCCTGCTGGGCGACGGCGAACTAAACGAGGGACAGGTCTGGGAAGCTGCCATGAGCGCGGCCCATTATGGCTTGGACAATCTCTGCGCCTTGGTTGATTGCAACGGTCTGCAGATTGACGGCGAAACCTGCCGGATAATGAATTCGGAACCCTTGGCCGATAAATGGAAAGCCTTTGGCTGGAACGTGATTTCTATCAACGGGCATGATTTTAATGAAATCCTGTCCGCCTTAGCCCGGGCCCGCGCAGCTGTCCGCCAACCCACGGTTATTCTCGCTAAAACCGTGAAGGGCAAGGGCGTCTCTTTTATCGAGAATCAGGTCTCCTGGCATGGCATTGCACCGAAACCGGACGAAGTCAAGAAAGCTTTGGAAGAATTAAAATGAGGAGTTGTTCATTGTGACGGAAAAGATTGCCACTCGCGAGGCTTACGGCCAGGCGCTGGCCGAACTCGGAAAGCAACACGCGGATATTGTGGTTCTGGACGCGGATCTTTCCTGTTCGACCAAGACCAATACCTTTGCTAAAAAATTTCCCGACCGCTTTTTTAATATGGGCGTAGCCGAACAGAACATGATCGGATGGGCCGCCGGACTGGCCGCCAGCGGCCATGTTCCCTTTGCCTCGTCGTTCGCGGTGTTTGCTACGGCGCGGGCTTTTGACCAGTTGCGCAACTCGGTTGCTCTTCCGGGATTGAATGTCAAGGTCGCAGCCAGCCATGCCGGGCTCTCAGTCGGGCCGGACGGCGCCTCGCACCAGGCTATTGAAGATATCGCGCTGACGCGGCTTTTGCCGAATTTCACGGTAGTGGTTCCGGCCGATGGCCCCCAGGCCGGCTTGGCCACCAGGGCGGTTTATGCGCACCAGGGCCCGGTATACCTGAGGCTGGGACGTCCCAAGGTCGAGAGCATTATTAAGGACACGTCCTTCACTATCGGTCAGGCGCAGCTTCTGCGTCCCGGATCCGATGCGGCTATTATTGCGTGCGGAACCATGGTACACGAGGCCTGCCAGGCGGCCGAGTTTCTGGCCCGGGATAACATTTCCGTCCGCGTAGTAAATATGCATACGATTAAACCTTTGGACGCCGAGGCCGTTCTGGCCGCAGCGCGGGAAACCCGCGTCCTGCTGACTGCGGAAGAACACAGCATTATCGGCGGCCTGGGAAGCGCGGTGGCCGAAACTCTGGCCGAAGCGGGCATAGGCATTCCCTTTAAGCGCATAGGCGTAAACGATAGTTTTGGCGAGTCCGGCGAGCCGGATGAACTCTTCCACAAATTCGGATTGGACGCGGAAAATATTGTCAGGCAGGTTAAGGGGTTATTATAACTCCCGCGTAACCCACCACGCGTTCCTCGTCCCCGCCGGCTTCGGCTGAGGTGGCATAATCCACTATGGCGGCGTTCTGCGCGCCCAGTTCCCGGGCCGCGGCCAGCATGGCGGCCGCAGGCGCGGCTCCGCACATGGAAATATTTTCCCGGCTTACAATCTCCATTAAACCGTCCGGATCCAGGGCCAGGACTTTTTGCAAGGCCAGGTGATCGAGGCGCCTGGTCTGTTCGAGATTCTCAAAGTGATTCATGTCCGAGGATGCCAGAATAATAATTTTTTGTCCGGCCTTGCGAACCGCCCCGGCCACGGCCATGCCTAACCCTTTTATAATCTTCATGTCCCCGGTTCCTACTAACAGACCCACTATGGAAAAAGGCCGGTCCGTCATCTGGAGAAACGGCAACTGCACTTCCAGCGAATGTTCGTCCCGGTGAGCCAGATTGTCTTCGCGAATGAATTCACAACGGTGCAAAATTTCCTGCGAAAGTTTTTTATTAATAGGTACTCTGCCCAGCGGAGTTTCCCAGGCGTCCGCCGCGGCCAGGGCCAGGCGTTCACCAAGGCCGGTATGATTCGGCCCGATTAGTATATATGTGTCCGCCGGCTCCAGGTGGGCATACACACCGGCCGCCACGCGGCCGGAATAAACATAGCCGGCATGGGGAACCATGGCCCCTAGACAGGGATGGGTTTGAGGCCGCGGATGAGGCCATAGGCTTTCCATCTGCGAACGAAGCTCTTCGGCCTCAGCTTTGTAAAACATGCCGGCTACTGCGGGTTTTCTGATCATCATGTCCCTCCTGATTGTTATTGGGCGGACATGGAAGTCCGCCCCTACGGAAAACACAACATTCTCGCAGCCGTAGGGGCCGGCTTCCATGCCGGCCCATTAATGCCGGCCCTTGGATGCCGGCTTATACGTCCGGGCGGCCACGGGGGGGCCGCCCCTACAAAAATCATCTTTATCACTAATCATGCAATTTATAACGTAGGGGCCGGCTTCCATGCCGGCCCGTGCTTTCCGGCTTACACGTCCGGGCGGACACGGAGGTCCGCCCCTACAAAAACACACGAATCATTGACACCATCCGTTATCCATGCTACCACAATAATATGTCTCAGGCTTATCGAATTTTAACATGCTTGTTTTTATCTGCTCTGTTTTTCCTTCATGCCGGGGCTGAACCCCGGGTATTGGAACGCCAGGCTACCTCCCTGGTTTACCCGCCTTTCTGGCATACTCCTTTCGGGGTGCACCGCGGGACCCCGGAATTGCTCAAGCTTTTCGTGGAAAACCGCACGCGTTTTTCTTCACCCCAGGGTCTGGCCTGCAATTGTCTGCTAAGTGATATCTCCGCTCCGTCTCCTGATTTGGAATTCCGCCTTTCAGTTATCGGCGCCAACACGGGTCAAGGACACCTTATTTATAATCCCGACTTAACCAGCCTGGAAGTGCTGGGCGACCGGGACAATACGGCCGGGCTTTTTGAGAAGCCCATGGGCGTGGCCATGTTTTTCGACGGCACGACCTATGTTACTGATCCCCAGGCCGGACAGGTGGTGCGCCTGCGCTTTAAAAACCGCCGGCTCAGGCCGGACGGCTGCTTGCCGGAGCCTCCGGGCGGCTGGCAGTCGCCCTGGGGCGTGGCCTTGGATTCCGGCGGAAAAATATACGTATCCGATTCCCGGAGAAATCAGCTCTTTATCTTCTCTCCCCAGGGAACGCTGCTGAAAACCCTGGGACCCGAATTAAGTGAAAAAATCCGCCTCTCGGCTCCCCGCGCTCTGGCCGTAACCGATTCCGGACAGGAGTGGTCTTTTTATAAGGATGATTACATTTACTTATGTGACCAACAGGGAACCCGTCTGCTGCGGCTGGACTTACAAGGCCGCGTGCACCTTGAATTTCATTCCTCCCGCCTGCCGGAGGCTGAACAACCGGCCGGGTTTGCCTGGCTGGCCCTGGATTATTATGAAAACCTATGGGTCACTGATTCCCGGCGCTGCCAGGCGCATAAATTCAACCGTCATCTTCAGCCCCTGGTTTCCTATGGAAGCCCCGGAGACGGGGATGGGCGTTTTCTCAATCCTACGGGAATCGCGATTTACCGCCATTTTGGACAGGTGTTTATAGCCCAGACCCAGGGCGCGCATTACTTCTGGATAGGCACGGATGTGCTGGCTCCTCAAATTAAATGGGATGAACAACATCCTGGTTTGGTCTGCCTGCAGTTCTTCCTGACCGAACCTGCCTGGGTTTCCATCTCCGCGAATGCGCACCGCCTCTGTCATAAGCAAAGGTTTGATTCCGGCCGGCAAACTTTCCATTGGAAACCTGCCCCGGCCCTGGTCCGGCAGCCGCTATCCTTCACGCTCACGGCTGAGGCCACCTACTCCTCGGCGCGTCATCTGGCCAAGCGAATAACTTTAACCCTGCCCCCGGCGGCTAGGAGCCTGAGCAATTAGTTGCTCAGGCTCCAGAGCATTTGAGAGTAGAAATTAGATAAAATATCTCAAATGCGGTCTATTTTCTATTGTTCAATTGCTCTGGAATTAAAAAAATCCGACTAAATGCTCAAACTCCTATCGTCCTTCCACCGTAATGATGGCGCACTGATTTTTATATCCCCGCCCGGAGTCTCGAGGCTTTTTCACGCCGATCCCCCGTACCAGAATGCGCGTGAGGGATATGTTGTGGTAGGCGGTTAAATAGCGGGCTACGGCTTGGGCGCGGGCCTTGGAAAGCGCTATCGCCTGATTTTTTGCCTCGGCTGAATCGCAGAAACCTTTCACCAGTATTTTCGCGCGGGGATGTTTACGGATAAACTTGGCAGCCTCGGCAATGCGCCTGGCTCCCCTAGCAGTAATCTCGGCCCGGTTCGTATCGAAAAGAACGGGCGGGAAGGTTTTTTTTCCCGCTGCGCTTTTCTTCGCCCTGGCCTTCCGGCCCTGATCTTTATATTGAGAAGCCAGCAGCTTTCCGGTCCGGGCTTCCTGCCCGCCTTTTATATCCCGGAGCACCAAACGGTACCGCAGGGTCCTGGCATATTTTACTGCTGCGCCCGCTTCGGTCTTGCCGTCCCAACGCAGAACCTTGGGCATACCCCGGCCGCTGTACTTTCTCAACGTCTTTCCCCGTTGGTCCACCAGGCATAGTTCCCAACGGATAATCCGGGGACCTGAAATGCGGCGAATATGAAAGGCTGCCTCGCGAATTCCGTTATCCGGAGATTTTTTTACCCGTATTTTAATTCGGATATTCTCCCGGAGCAATTTCTGCATGGCCATCTCTTCCCGGCCAAGGGAAGTTTCCCGGGATGCCGGATAGGTTCCTTTTTTTCTCCGCAGTCCGGACCAGACAGCGGCCGGCGGCTTTGCGGCGGCTTTGGCGCTATCCTTCTTTTCCGAGGCGAACTTTGCCAAGCCATGAAAATTCAGTCCGGCCGAAATCCGGTGAGCTTCTCCCAATTCTCCCTGAGAAGCAAACGCGTACCCGAAACTCCATCCACCGCGCTTGATACCCATTCCCATGCTCAGGCCGCTTCCTGCCGCAGATGAATCATCCTCTGAAAACCGGTATCCCAGCCTCAGTGCCACTGTTTCGCTATACTGATACTCCACCCCCAGATGGTAAAGCCTGGAACTTAATCCGCGCATGCTCATTTCCATATCCGCGCCGGCTATAATCTTGTGCCGCGAAGCCGGTTCTATATTATAAGCTCCGCCCAAGCGTAGCTCCTGCGGCAGTCCATAACCATCCTGGCTAAGTCCCAGGTTTCTAATCACAATTCCCAAACCAACTTTTTCTATTCCATAATACTGCAGGCCTATATCCAGCCCAAGACCGATGTAGGCTTTTACTCCCAAATCCTGGTACGCGAATTTAAAAGCCCCGCCCATGGCCAGGTCCGATGTCAGGGTAAAGCCAAAACCCGCTTGTACGCCCAGCATGAAAAGATCGAGCACTTCATCCTCTATTATCACGCCGCCGTCCGGGCTTTCGCTGGTTTTTTCAATACCGCCCAGACTAAAGTAATTTATACCCAGGGCGGCCATGCCGTCCGGCAGGCTGGGAAAGATAAAATTAACCGGCAGGCCGAATAAAAGAGTTTCCTGGCTGACAGCTTGAATCCAGCTGTTATGCGTGAATTCAAGCTCTGCGTGGCGGCCCTGGCTTAAGCCGGCCGGATTCCAGTACAGAGAGCTTAAATCATCACTAATCGCAGCTGCAACGCCGCCCAGGGCAACAGCGCGGGTACCTACCCCGATCAGGAGCTCGGGCATGGCCACCTGGGAAAAGGGCAGGGTCTCTTCCACCTCGGCGCAGCGGGGTCTGGGAAGAATGCTTAGTATAATGATTGCAACGGTAATTATTATTGCAGCAGCACGTTGTTCCCTGGACATCACGAATCTACCGCTAAAGGACATTTTTTGTGAAAATCCAACACTTTTGTCATTCCGAGGGAGCGAAGCGACTGAGGAATCTCTTTGAAAACTAGGGCTTTTGGAGATTCCTCGCTTTGCTCGGAATGACATTTCTGGCGGAAAAAGTTTGTTAGTGACAGTCCCATAGACATTATCTCGCGACTACTATTTTCTTAATCTCTCCGGTTCTCCGGCGGCCGTCCAAGGTCTCAAAAGAAATTTTATACAGGTAAACGCCGGGCGCCACGTCCCGGATATCCCAGGTCGTTACCAGGTTGCTCTGCCCGGGCTGCTGCTTTTCCTCCAGGCGGGCGATCCTGAATCCGGCCAGATTATAGATGTCTATAAAGACATGCGCAGGCTCGCTCAGGGAATACATGAATTTTACGCGGTCCCCGCTAGCCGGGTTGGGAAAAACCACTTCGTATTCCTCCACTGGAATGATTAAGGGCGTGGGCGTGGATGTCGGCATAAGTGTGGGACTGATGGTATAGGTGGGAGAAATAGTGCCGGTCTGAGTTATGGTGAGGGTCTGGGTAATCGTGGGAGTGGGAGTGATGGTTGGAGATATGGTAGGAGTGGCGGTCTTGGTGGCGGTGGTAATTACGACTAGCGACACGTCATCCAGGAATATGTAATTATAACACCCCGTCCCATCGTCCTTAGCTTCAAAATACAATTCTAGGTTCTGGCCGTGACTCTCTACCAGGCCGGTACCAGGCTCCCGGGGAAGGTCATACTCTAATTTCTCCCATTCCGGTGTCGGTTCAGGATCAGCCCCGGTTTTGGTAAGAAATATATAAGAACCCAGACTGCCTCGGATGTATTCATTGCTGCCAAGTGGGTTGACACAGCTCCACTGGTACCATAATGTCAAGGTTGCGCCAAGTGCATCCGGCATATCAATCTGCTGGGAGATCCAGGATACTGAGTTTTTTCCGGCTAGGTCATCAAACTCATGACCTATAATTACTCCGGGAGAAAAATTATGACCCGCGGCAGTATAGGTAACTGGATGGAACCCTGTATGGCTCGTGCCGGTCACCCATCCGGGAATACCCGAAATCACAGGCGCTTGAAAATCGCCGTTAATTACCAACTCATCGGCAAATGCCAGGGAAGTAAAACACACCATAATCCCTGTCCATAACAGCAATGATTTTTTCCTGGTTGCTCTCATGAAACCCCCGCTTTTTATCCCTCCGGTTTCCGCTTGATCGCCCGGTGAATAGTGGCGACTCCGCGTCCCAGGGATTTATAAGATACATTGCTAAAACCCGTTTGCAGCATCATGCGCCCGATTTTTTTGGCGTTGGGATAATGTATCAGGGAATCATGCAAGGGATGGTAAAGCACGGCGGGAATTCCACAAGTCATCCGGGCCCGCGTGGGCAGCCAATATTCCCTGACCATTCGGGCGTACCCGCGCATTACCTTTCCCGGAGGAACGGCCTGCTCGAGAATTATCAGCGGAGCACCGTCTTTAAGCACCCGGCAGCTTTCCTGGAGCACCACGCGAATATCAGAGACAAAACGCATGCCAAAGGCTATGAAAACCGCGTCAAAAAAATTGTCCGGAAGCGGCATGCTTTCGATATTCTCGTTCTTGAACTCCACCCGGCGGCGTATGTTTTTTTGCCGGATTTGCTGCTTGGCAAGCGCTATCATGGCCGGACAGAAATCAAGCGCCACTACCTGACAGGTGGGCCCCAAGGCTCTGGCCAGCTCAAAAGAGAGCAGGCCGGTTCCGGAACAACCATCCAGTACATACTGCGGTTTTTGCAATTTCGCTGCCGCAATGGCGCTTTTCCGCCAGACAACGCCTTGCCTCCAGTTCAGCTTGATCTCGAGTTTGTCGTAAAACAGCGCCAGCTTGGTAAAAACATTACGTACAATCCGATTCTTGGAGATCGACCGGGCCATTTAAAAACTCACATCCACTGAGACCAGGTGGTTATTGGCAACACTTTCCCAGCTTCTCCAAAGTATTGGCTTATAGGCATAATCAATCCGGGCCTGTATGACGCCTATAACAAAGGTAAGACCCAGACCGCCGGCCGGGCCCTGCAGATTTTCCTGCGCTTCCCAGGCATAACCCAGCCGGAAGGATAAAATCCGGGCAAAAGTATATTCCATGCCTATCGAGGTTTTAACCGGATTGTCAACCGGCAGAACCATCTCGGCTGTCAATATCCCGCTATGTCGTTTGTTCTCATAGAAAGAACCAGCCATGGCCAGACGTCCCTGCAGTGGCAATGGATCCTCCTCCTCGATAAATCGCACCGGCAAACCGAGATTTTGAACCGCCGCGGCAACCGTGAAAGTAAGGGGCAGCAGCTTTTGGGAATTCCAATACAAACCCGCATCCCCGGCCGCGCTGAAGGCGGTGTCTTCTCTCAGCATAAGATAAATTATTTTTCCTCCTACTCCGAGAGAAAACCCGGAAAGCGTGGAGGACCACTGGGGAAGCAACTCCCCCAGGGAACGGCTCCATCCCATGTTCAATACCAAATCATTGGCCGCTACCGGATCGTCAGGCGCTCCGGGATTATCAATCGCAGGCATGTGACGCCAAACCAGGATACCGCCCAGCCGGCCGACTCCGGGCACCGGACAGCTGCCACCCAAAAGCTCGTAAGTAACCTGCTCAAATGCCATATAACGCTGGAATACAATATTTGAGGATTTTAATGTCGCGAGCGCAGCAGGATTAAAAAGCAAAACCTGCGCGTCGCCCCCCACACTCCCAAAGGCCCCGCCCAAAGCTACGGGCCGGGCGCCTAAATTCACTTTGAGAATGTCTGCGCCCGTAGTTCCCGGCCCGGCCGCCGCCACGGTAGACGCCGTTGCCAGCAAGGCAAAAACCATCCAGAAATATCGGGTTTTAAAACTTCGCACCGCTCTTCAACTCCTTTAATGTAGGGGCGACGCATGCGTCGCCCCTACCGGCCGGCAAAGCGCCGCAGCCGATAATTGTTATTATATCATGTCATAATAATAACGCTTAAACTATTTCAACTGTTTGTATAATTGAAATAACTCTTTAAAGGCACGCAAAATAACGCGCGGATCGGCTCCGGTCTGGGTGCCGGCCGTCCGGGGCAGGTGATGGACACCCTGCTCCTTAAAACTGTATCCGAGTTTCTTGGCCCGGGCCAGAAGCTCGGTGGATATCATAGCTCCTTCGGATTTGAATTCGCACTCGTCCACCACCCGGCGCTTAAAAAGCTTAAAGGCGCAGTCAATATCCCGGACTTTTCCGTGCAGCCCGAAAAGAGTTCGTACCAGCGTACCCCAGGCCCAGGCATTGAGCTGGCGCATAAAATTGTCCTGGCGGTTTAGCCTGTACCCGGCAATAAAATCCGCTTCCCGGGCAGCGGGCAGCAGCAATTCCAGCTCGGCCGTGTCAAACTGGCCGTCCCCGTCCGTAAAAAAGATCCAGTCCAGGCGCGATTCCTGCAGTCCGGTCTTCACCGCCCCGCCATACCCCCGGTTAACCTGGTGACGGATATATCGCACTCCGGGAATCTCCGCCTCCAACCGGCCGGCTACTTCCGGCGTGTTGTCGGAAGAACCGTCATCCACGATAATCACTTCCCAGCGGTTCGCGCAGCGTTTCAGGGTCTCCACCGTCCGTCTGGTTAAGCGCCCGATATTCTCTCCCTCATTGTACGCGGGAAAAAACACGGAAATATCAAGTTTGGATGCCGGCATGTCTATCTCCTTTTATAATCCCAGCCGCTTGTTGACCAAGCCGGATGCTGTAGCTCATGCCCCGGTCTTCCGGGTAGATCTGAGCCATATTGGAAATATACAGCCCTTTGATCGGAGATGCGGGATTTACTAAATTTTTGGCAAACCCCGTCCGGATAACCGGCTGGGCATAAGTTGCGCGAAATACTCTGGCTTCCTCTACGTCGTCAGGAGTAAAATTGGGAACTACTTTAGCGAGGTACGCGTAATATTCATTCAAAATTTTGGATTCCGAGGCCTGGTAACGGGGATGCGTGATTGGCAGGTAGGATGATAAATAAACCACATAGCGGCCGCCATAGGTCTCCCTCGAAATAAAATTGGTATGTTCGATCACTGCAATAAAGGGACTGCTCACATCCGGTATATTCATCCAGTAGATCGGAGAAAGCGAGCGTTTCAGGGTTAGGACGGCGCAGACATTTCCCAGGTACTGAATATTACGGAGCTGATCCCAGTACTCGCCGGGCTGATTCTGGGGCAGCAGGGAAAGCAGTGCGGCTGGAGCCGGAGTGGCGAGTACTGCTTTTAATTCCTCCTCTTGGCGCGAGGTTTGCCAGCCGGTCAGGCTGTCCCGGGAAAAGGATATTTTCTCCACCGCTTCGTTGAATCTTACTTCTCCGCCATGCGCTTCTATGTCCCGGACCAGGGCCTGGTGCAGTACCTGGAAACTCCCCGTTAGATATCCCAGGCTCTCTTTGGTCATGCCTTTCTCGCGGCTTCCGGCGCGGGTATGGACGCGGGAATAAAACCAGGGCATGCCGATTTCCTCCGCATAATCGCCGAACTTGCCATGCAGCAACGGTCCCCAGACCGTTTCCCAGGCCTGTTCTCCAAAGGCGCGGCGAATCCACTCCCGGGCTGATGTGTTCTCATACTTCTGCCAATGCTTCACCCGGGAAAGATAAAGCACGACTAATCCAAAACGAAGACGGTTGAAAAAAGAGAGCGGGGTAAAACGCAGTAAATCCCAGGGCGTGGCAAATTTCATCAGCTTTCCATTTTTATACATGCCCATGGGCGTTTCCCGCCAGAGTATCCATTCTTCCAGCCCTAATTCCTTAATCAGGCGGATAGTATCCAGGTCGGTAGTAAAAAAATGGTGGTAAAATTTCTCCAGACGAGTGCCCGCGTAAGCGAATGTTCCTGCCAGTCCTCCCGGCTCCGGCCCTGTCTCGCATACTGTAACCGCGTACCCGGCGCGCGCCAGTATTCGGGCTGCGGTCAGACCGGTCAAGCCGGCGCCAATAATGCCAACGCGCTTGGAATTATTACTCATTAGCCGGGCCTTCCGTGCTTACAGCCTCCATCTCGCGAAAAGAGAGTTTCATAGTCCACATGTAGTAAAAGCCCCAGAGCGTGATGGGCAGCCAGACCATGGCATGGATAACCAGGATGCAAGGCAGGGAAACGCTTTTATCCACCCCGAAAAGCAGCAGCGTGCCTACTCCGAAGAATTCAAACGGTCCTATATATCCCGGAGAGGAGGGAAGCATGATTCCCAGGTTTACCAGGGCCATCAGCATAACTGCCGCATATAGCGGCAATACCACATCAAAGGCCCTAAGCACAAAATAGTACGTCGCGCTCTCCCCTGACCAGGCCAACACGGAAAAACCCAGAGCCAGCAGGCTGTCCCTGCGGTTGCGCAATACCAGGAGACCGTCAATAAAGGAATGCAGTATATGTTCCACGGGCTGGCGCAGGGAATCCGGCAGCTTTTTGGTTAAACGGCTTAATGCTCGGGTAAACCACTCTTTCCAGGTAATGATCGCGAAGAAAAAGGCAAAGAGCAGAACAAAGAGCACTGCTGTCAGTTTAATTATAAGGTTTACCAGTTCCACAAACCTGGAATTATCCGGACCAGCCGGAAGCTTGAAAAATCCCAGCACTACCACAGCGAATAGGACCATGACCAGACCGTCATAGACCCGCTGCATAACCACGGTGGCGAAAACCGAGCTTTTGGAAATCCCTTCCCTTTTACCCACTATATAGGCCCGCACAAATTCTCCGGCGCGCGCGGGCAGCACATTATTAACCATAAATCCCAGGATTAAGGGGGGATAGAGTCTCTGCCAACTCACGGGTTTAATGGACTTCATCAGGTATTTCCAGCGGACCGCCCGGACCAGGTAGCCCAGAAGGTATACGATCAGCCCGGGAACCAGCCAGATATAATTGGCCTGAACCAGCGCATTGGTCAAGACCTGCATATCCACCTTGCGGAAAACCATCCAGAGAAAAAAGATGGTTACTGCCAGCCCCAGCCAAAAACGCTTACGCTTAAAAATGCTCTTGCTCATTCAGGCTCCTTTAATATGTTAGCCGCTTCATCCCCGGCTTTCCCTGACAAGACCATCAGGACAGGCAAGCCGGGGACATTTCGCTAAAAAAGCGAAATGCGGGATATACATTTATATAATCTACAGATATATAATCTACAGATCATATCCAATTCCCCGCTCGAAAGAAGCGGGGAAATTGAAATCCCGGCCAAATAATCATCCCAGTTCTGCACGGACGCGTGAGCGGTAAGCGGCAGATTGGATTCGGATATCGAAAGTATTATACCGCTTTGAAAATCCAATTTCGGTAATATTCTCCGGCTTTTTTCGATATTTTCAGCCATGGTGATTTGAGATGTTAAGACATATTTGCTATGTCATTGCAAATTTGTCTTAACTATAATTCCTTCTCACCGCATTCCGTTGTTTATCTATTCCGGAAAAAGCGCGGTATACGGCATTTTCTGCTTGGCCCCGCCGGGCGGTGTCCAAAAAAGCACTATACGAGGGTGAGCCAGGTATTTTTTAAAATAATCAATCCGGATGCGATGCCGGCCGGCTGAGAGACGAAGCAGCGAGGATTCCGTATAGCTGTCAGCAACCTGGTTTTCCACTACCAGTTCATTATCAATATAGACCCAGGAAGATTCATTGGAGATAGTACCAAAGCTGTAAACTCCCTTGACCGGCAATTCAATCCAGCCTTTCCAACGCACAGAAAAAGGCGAGGACATGGGGAAATCCTGTCCCAGCAGAGAAATCAGGGGATCAATCCGCCGGGTAACCGGCTTTCCGCTCCAGTCCACGGACCTATAGTAATCCGCGGCCAA
>JAUVAV010000076.1 GCA_030591525.1 candidate division FCPU426 bacterium
CGCTTTTGCCACTCGCGCAGGTCTTTGCCGGCCCGGTCTTTAAAACCGGATGAGAATTCTTCCGGATGCAGCGCCAATTCTTCCAGACTGGATAAAGGCCAGATAAGTGCCGGGTCGATCCCGAGCTTATGCCCCTTTGACTGGCGCCAGGCTTTTAATGACGCCAAACGTTTTTTTTCCGCCTCGGTCGGCTTAGGCGGAGGAGCTTTCCGGCTTGCGGGCAAAGGGATTCCACCGGAGCATATTCCCTTGTTTAGGGCTTCGGCTAGTTTCCAATTTATTCTGTTTTGAAATACAAACCGGAGTCCTTTCACAGCGCTTAAATCCATAGACGGTTTGCACGCCAGCGTCAAAAGAGTCTCGTTGGAAATGACTTTAAACGGCGGACGATTAAAATCACGGGCCAGTTTTTCCCGAAAGATATTGATCTCTTTCAGCACTGATCGCTGCCGGGGGGTTAATTGCCGGCTTCCTTTTATGTTCCAGAAAAGCTCCTGCGGAGGCAAAGGCGGAATGTATTTTATATCTTCCAGGCGCCGGCATTCTTCCTGGATCCATGACCAGCGGCCGGAATTTTCCAGGCGTTCAGCCAATATTTTTCGGAGTTTCGGCAGATATAAAACATCCTTAATGGCGTAGTTTACAGCCTCGGAACTCAGTGGGCGAATGGACCAGTCTTGGCGTTGTAAGGAGGTTTTTTTTTGAAGCTCAACGCTCATATAACATTGCAATATATTGGCCAAGCCCAGCCGGTGGGAACCTGAAAAATGGGCGGCCATAGCGGTATCAAAGATATTACGAACCCGAAACCCATAATCGCGGTCCAGCGAACGGAGATCAAAATCACAGGAATGGAATATTTTTTCCACCCGGGGATTCGCGAGCATACTACCGAGCGCGGTTAGGTCTTGAACCATTAAGGGGTCCAGCAGAAAAACCCGGTCAGGCAGACCGATCTGGAATAAGCATATCCGTTCCGGATAGTGATGAAATCCATGCCCCTCCAGATCCAAAGCTATAGCGGGCAAGCGTTTCAGAGTTTCCGCCACCTTATCCCAATGTGCCTGCCGGGTGATTATTACCGGCTTAGCGAGTTGATTAGTGATAGAGGAATTCATTTCAGGCCGCCGTTTTTTGACCTCTCGTTAGGCTTTTTTTTTATGCGGAATGGATATTTTCCTATTTTTTTTAAATAGGCTTCCAATTCCTCCAGATTTGCAAAATAATGATCATGTAGATTATCCGGCTCCGGACCATGGCATTCCGTTTCTTCGGTGGTATCCCATCCGTAAACACGGCATATTTTCGGCCGGCGGTCATAAATTCCACATTGGGATTCCGGGGTTAAATAACGGCAGATAGTGTTTACCTGGAGATACCAATCCTTTTTATCAATGAATATCGAGATATCTTTATGCGCGATATACCAGCGAAGATTATCAAAATCTTCCGAGGTTTTGGGACGATCAAGCTCCAAGGCAAAGTATTTACAGCATGCTCCGCCACAGTCTTGGCAATTCAAGGCTGGTGGCTTTTTAGGTGACGATTTGACCATAGGTCTTTTTACTATCCTCCTTAACGTAATTCATGCAAAACCCTCGCGGCTTCTTTTCTAATGTGCCGGTTGCGGCTATTAGCAAGTTCCTCCAAACGGCGGCGGGCACCAGGATCCCCGATCTCGCCGAGAGAATGTATGGCAAATATGATGGTATCCACATCTTGATCGCGGGTTGCTTTTAATAACGCCGGTATCACCGCTTCCCCTTCAAAGGATCCAAGTTCCTGGGCCGCTGCGCGGCGTACCAAAGGATATTTATTATTTAAAGCCTGAATCAGCGCCTGCCGCGCCGCCTGACCGCCTATCCGGCCCAAGGCCGGAATGGCTTCCCGCCGGACGCGGGGATCAGGATCGGAAATCAAACCGCTTATTGTCTTGGCTGAGGGTTGATGTTTCATTTTTCCCAGGGTTTTTATTGCTTCGATTCTGACCTCCGGTTCGCGGTCTTTAAGCATCCGCTGGATATCTGGAATGGTTTTTTCGTCCTGAATATACCCTAAAGCACTTAAGGCTCCCAGCCGGGTGAATTTATATTCATGCCGCAAGGCTTGGCGCAGGGCGGGTATGGCGGCGGGCGAACCTATCATGGCCAGACGCTCAATGGCGGCTGCTCTTCGATGATGTTCGGTTCCCAGCTCAAAAATCAGCTTCTCAATTTCACGCGACACCTGATAAACATCCGGCGCCGGTGTGGGAATAACATAAATATCATCCATAGTCAATGGGCTGTGCGAAGCCGGAAGAGTTCCGCCTTTAGGTTCCAACCGTGACTTGTCTTTTTTATCTTCCTTGCCTTTTCGAAAATAGCGTTGGTAGAACTGTTCTTCTTTTTCCCGGGGCGTTTGAGTGCTGATAGGAGTGGGGGAAGAAGAGGATGACTCGGAGCCTGAGGATGACTCCCAATTATAAGGGTTTTCCAGTTCCGCCGCTGTGCGGCCCCGGTCGGAACGGGCATCCGCGCAGGATGGATATAGCACGGCTGCCAACAGAAACAAGCCACAGAGAAGCAGAAGGCGTAGTACAGCGCCGGAACATAAAATATTATGTAAGTAGTGTGATTGTAAATTTGTTTTCATTAATTTTCCTTAACCGGTTACCACCCTCTCCTAACCTCTCCCCTCAAGGGAGAGGAATTAATTTGTGGTTCTTTACAGTGAAATCCTATTTTTGGTACAGCTTCTAAGTAATCGGATACAATTTTCCTGGTTATTCTGCTGTCGGATTAATAAAGTAATTGTATTTTAGAAGAAGTGTAACAAAAGATAGATGAGAATGTCAACGGCAAGAACTTTTAATTAGTACACCTTTCTTTCTGAACTCTTCCGGTTCTTTCATTAATCGCCCGGATTTTCCGGTTAGCTGGGTTTTTCAGCAGAGCTTTCAGGGAAAATGGCATTACCAGACTCCAATTTTTAATGCTTATTTTTCCCGGAAAATTTATCCGGAATTCCCAGACATCGCGGCCAGCCAACGTGGGGCCGAGCGAGAGCCAATCCTGCAACAACTGAACGCTGAAGATCGAAGCGCTGCGGTTGACTTGCTCCAGGATTTTTTCCGCCAGGCAAGCGTCAAAGGACTTATGCGGCCGGCCTTTCCGGCCGATCCAAGTCCAGAAATAGGCCGCTTCGTCGTAGGTTTCACGATACCAGCCGATAATATCCCGGACCTCTTCCTCCGGACGACCCAGGATGGAGAGTAAAACCTCTTGACTTTCTATTTCTCTCCGCCATCTCAATCTTCCATGCCGGGAACGCGCCGGGTTAAAAAGCCGGGCAACAATCTCCTCCACATCAAACCCTCTTTCCCGGCACCTATTCCGGAAAAGGAGTTCATCAATAGTTCCCACCTCGTACTTCCACCAGGCGTGCAGGCTGGTGGAATCGTGTGTTGCCAGGGTGGCGATAGCATTGGGACGGAAAGCGCCAGGATCTTTAAATGCACAAGTATGGTCCCAATCCCTGGTCCATCGCTGAACATCCATGCCCGGAATGCCGTATTCCCTAATGGTTTTAAAAGAGCAGTCCGGCACTGTTCCCAGGTCCTCGGCGCAAGGCAGCATAAGGGTATTTTTCAGCATTACATCCAGGAGCCGCTTGCCATGCTCTTCCCAGATACCTTCATCCGCCGGATCAAAAGCGCCGCACGCTCCGGAATTTTCATCGTTTTGAGAGCAGGAAATAGTCCAGATACGGAAAAGTCCCACAAAATGATCAATGCGGAATAAATGATAGAAATTTTCAGCATATTTTAGCCTCTCAATAAGATAATCATAGCCGTGCGCAG
>JAUVAV010000023.1 GCA_030591525.1 candidate division FCPU426 bacterium
CATTCCAGGCCGGCAAATAATTAAGTTTAATCCGCAGAGCCGCGGCCTGGATCTCGTCCAGGCGGGAGTTGAATCCGAGCTCAATATGGTAATACTTTTGATCCGCACCATGCTGACGCAGGCGGCGCAGCCGGGCGGCCAGGCGGGCATTATTCGTCAGCACCATGCCGGCATCGCCCAGAGCCCCAAGATTCTTGGTCGGGAAAAACGAGAGACAGCCCATATCCCCCAGCGCGCCCACGGGCCGGCCGCGCCAGTGCGCGCCTATGGCCTGGGCCGCATCCTCGATTAAAGCCACTTTGGCCTGGCGGGCTAGTTTTAGTAAGGCCGTCATATCCGCCGGCTGGCCGTAAAGATGTACCGGTATAATTGCCCGGGTTTTTTTAGTCATAAGCCGGCTCACTTGCCCGGGATCCAGATTAAAGGTATCAGGTTCAATATCCGCCAATACCGGGGTGGCGCCGGCCAGCATAACTGCCGTGGCTGTGGCAATAAAACTAAAATCCGGTATAATGACCTCATCCCCAGACCCAATATCCAAAGCCTTCATTGCCAGCACCAAAGCATCCGTGCCGGAATTAACCCCAATACCATAGCGCGCTCTGCAAAAATCCGCCGCCTCGCGCTCCAGGGCCTCCACCTCTGGCCCCAGAATAAACCGGGAGCTCTCCAGCACCCGGCCTATGGCCTGCAACAAGGGTTTTTTCAAAGCCCTGTGCTGCGCTGGTAAGTCGAGACATTTTACACTATTCTTTTTTGCCGACTGCCGGATCGGCTTTAGGTTCTGCTTTTTTGTCATTTTTTTCATGATTTTCCTTTTTGGTAATATATTGAAAAGTTTATAACATAAATAATTTTACTGTTCAATGTTAGATAAACCGAGGGTACTAGGAGCCTGAGCAATTAGTTGCTCAGGCTCCAGAGCATTTGAGATTCGATAGTAGAACTTTTTATCCTTTAAGTCTCAAAATATCGAATCCTGCCTTTTGGGTTTAAGAAAAAACGCGAATATTTTCCTTCTTTTAAAGTCAACCATAAAGCGTACTACAAGCTAATTATCACTTTATTGAATAATTGTATTTTTTAATATTTTTCAGCTGAACTCCTTTATTTAAGGGGATCAACTTAAAACTTGCTTTTCTTTTCTTTATATTTACCACCATAAAATTCTCATCTCTAACCTCTCCCATGCCGGTAGCCAGAAAAGTAACATTGGCTTTTTTTTCATAAACCGCAGGAACCGCACAGGCGTTTCCTAAATCACCGCTTATAAAATATATTTTTTTATTCCAACGTTGCTTAAACAAGGGAAATATTTCCGTCCAAAAATTGGAGTCCCCAAAAATATTATTATAAGACTGGTAATTATGACAAACTTTCTTATACTCATCTTTTTTATAGGTCCATATCAACTCATGATTTAACACGAATATATTTTTGATGTCTTTTATATCTTTCTCCAACTCTTGCTTTAAAAACGCTAATTGTTCCCCCACAATGCTTCCTCTATGCAGCATGCAATTCAAAACAATAAATCGTTCTGTCCCCACATCAAAAGAATAATAGGAGTTGCCATGTTTTTCAGCAAATATTTTTTTTGTAATTTTATTATAATTCTCATGCGAAACATAATCATGGTTGCCCATAACCAAGTAAGATTTAATGTTTAACTCTTCAAGTTCTTTTTCAAGCTGTAACCAAGCCTCCGGATCCGCGCCATTCCTTATACTATCACCAACTAAAATTATAAACTTTGTATCATGTCCCGTTTTTTTTAAATACTCTTTAACTGCTTTATAAAATTTTGGATATATTCCCTTATTGGACCCGCTGTGCGAACCATAAGCATGTCCGGCCACAATAAAAGAGTACGCCATTGCACCTGATTTTCCGGAATTAAACGCCGCACATACTAAAACAATTAACACGATAAGGGCCGAGCCTACCCCTATTAAAACACCTCCCTTGGTAAATAATTTTTTACTTTCCATTTTCCTCTCCAACAAATGATGATTAATATCATGCCTAAGTATGTCTACCCTATATCCCGCCAACCATCTATATTCCGATTTTAAGGCTTAACGCTCCTCGCTTTCCCAGATATTCCAATGACGGGCATTAAAGCGATAATCATCACCTTTACTCTCTTCCAGGGTTAAGGTGGAATAAAAAATTACCTTAGTATTTTTGGTTAAAGACATAAAACCGTTGGCATATCCTGGTGGTATATACAAAATACTTGGTTTTATGGATGAAAGGACATATTTCTCAGGCGGACAATCCTTTGATGGATTGCTCCAATCGTCGATTTTTACAGCTCCAATCAAGGCAACCCCATTTATGACTGTTACATATTTGCCCTCCCGCTTATGCCCGTGCCAGGCCCTGATAAACCCCTGTTTATGATTCGATACAACATAAAATCTTTTTACATCAGTAAAATTAAAATCATTTACAAAACCAACACCACCCCGGTCATCAATAACAAGTTCACCTTGAATTATTGTCGGTTTATTCATAATTATCTCCTTTGCGTCTGTTTGATGGGCATCCTGGCCGAATTCCGCAGAGTCTCTTTTGACTTTGCGGAATTTTGCTTTTCGGCAAGCGGCCTTCCTAAAAAAGAATATTTCGCATTCCTCCCCTGCCTGACCCGCATTACTTTATGCAGTGGCAATCCCAGGGTGTCCTGTCATGTGGATAAACTTAAAAACACTTCAAAATCACCACATCTTTTTATCACAGTCCATTCTTTAATTTAATTTCTTTCTTGCCATCATTATCATTTCACCAATATAAAACGGCAACGTTTGCCTTGTAACCCATTGGGGTAAAAGCTTATAAATAGGTGTGCTTAGTTTATAAAATTCTTTACCAAAACTTTGCAACATATTATAGACATAGGCGACAGGTAATTTTTTCCAGTGCGGGAAAAAGCTAATATCTTCAAAATCATTTTGCCGTAATACCTTTTCCAAACTCTTTCTGCTAAATAAATGAATATGTTCTACCGGGGCGTAGGGCGGCCAATATTTTCCCATTAGCTTCGCAATCCACGAAGCACTATTAGGCGTCTGGATCATTAAAATGCCTCCAGGTTTTAAAAAAGCCATGGAACGATGTAAGACCTCCTGTGGTTTAAGAACGTGCTCCACTAAACCAACAAGGCATACGGCATCAAACTTTATCATTTGTAATTTATTATCACTTGCCTCAGGTTCGTAAATACGTCCGGGCAGCTTTTGATTTGCTATTTTTACAGCTTCGCTTTGCAATTCTTCCCCATAAACATCAGCTCCTTGATCATAAAGAAGCTTTAAAAAATCTCCCGTAAAACAACCGATATCAAGAATTTTAGCACCCCGGTATTTTAAACCGGATAATTCCATTTTGTTTTTTAGCCGCTTCGCATAATCTTGATAAATAGCATTGTATTGCTCTGAATATTCACGTAATATCTGGTAATTACCCTTATCAAATTTCTTTTTATAATGCTCTTCTATAGAGCTATTACTGGGGTATGGATATGTCGTCACCAATCCGCAAGCAGGGCAGGAATAGTAATAATAACCAGAATATATAAACTTTAGTTTTTGCTTTGCACTACAAATTATACATAATTTGCATTGTTCGCTCATAGTCAAAATTCCTTGATTTATCGTAATATATTAGCCAATCGCTTTGATTTCAGCACTGTCATTCCGGCGAAAGCCGGAATCCAGGACACTCACTGCGTATTCCTGGATCCCAGCCTGTCCTGCCGGTCCTGGATGATTTAGTCCAGGGGATGGTTTGATCCAAGGATCAAGTCCGGATGACAGGCAAAAATACCACCGCCCTTAACTTACAATCCATCTTCTCTATAAGAACGCTCCGTATTCAAATGGTAATCCTTCCTGCGGTGTCCCCGGAAGCCATCCTCCTGATCCAGGCGCGCCAGCAAGTCGGCCGCGATTCGTTCTGAAGCTTTCCCGTCACCTAGGGGATTTTTCCAGGTTTGGCCGTAAAGACCTTCGAGCTTGCGGTAAATTTCTTGATAATCGTATTTTTCCGCTTCATCCGGATCAAATTTAACGCTGGAACCGACATCGTAGACTTGCGGCCTCTCGGTGGCCTTGCGCATTTGCAGTGACGGCACTTGCAGAACGCATGTTTCCTCAACCACGGTGCCGGAATCCGTGATCACCCCGCGACTATTCACCATTAAAACCAGCATTTCGGTATAACCTATCGGATCAACCAGAATTACATTTTTCGGCAGGGAAAGACCGTATGCTTGCAAGACTTTTTGGGTACGATAACTGGCTGGGAAATATACTTTCCGATCAGTCTTGCCAATTAAAGACAGAATATTTTCAAAGGAAGGACGGATATGCACATTCTCCCTGCGATGACAGGTCATTAAATAAAATTCGCCTTTTTCGATTCCGCGTTCCTTAAAAAATGAGGGCGTTGCCATCTTATCAAACTTTTCCTTCACTGCATAATAATAGCGATTCAAAATATCTACTATAGGATTCGTGGCTAAAAAAATACTATTGGGATTAATCCCTTCATCCACGGCTTGTTGTTTATATTCCGGGAAATAAGTATAAATGATATCCGCCAGGTGATCTATGGTTGAACGATACTTTTCCTCCGGCATACGCCAATCGTATGACCGCATGCATCCTTCAAAATGAACAATTGGAATATTATGCTGGGCCGCGGCTAAACAACCCATCACGGTATTAGTATCTCCTAAAAACAGGGCGGCATCCGGCTGTAAATCTGACAATACCGGCGCCAATTTTGTAATCACAGAAGCAACCACTTCAACATCACTATTCCCTTTAGCGCCCAGTTCAATATCCGGCGGGGCTACGTTTAAATCCCGAAAAAAAACATCTTTTAAGTTGTCGGTGTAATGTTGGCCGGACCATATAAAGATGATCTCATGTTGTTTTTGAGCCCGTAGTTTCTCCAACACGAGCGAAGCACGAATCACATCCGGCCGGATTCCCAAGATAAACGCCAATTTCCCTCTTCTACTCATTTTTTCACCCTTGCCATCCTTTTTATTTTATTTTGGTAAGCTTCACTGCCCATAAAATCCCGTAGTTCCCGAACTACGTCCGGCATAGGAATCTCGGAAGCAAACAAGCTCTTTAGACTGTCGTAGCGGGTAGCCAGCGTGCGATTAACGGCTTGCCGATCCTCAGCCGGAATAATGTCGATCTGCTTGTCAAACACTGCTTTAAAAATATTTAGGAGCTCATATTTGCTAACCGTCTGGTTGGGAACAAAATGAAAGATACCGGATTCTTGGCGCAGACGATCGAATAGTTCCTCCCGGATAATTTTTCGGCAAAGCTGCGCGAACTGTAAAGTGGAGACTCCTTTCCAGCGATGATTGTTAAATCCCTTAATTTCCGTATTTTCCGGCTGCTGTAAGAACCATTCCAGCAATCCTCCCCCTTCCAGCGGACTAGGCCCGAATATGGAGCACCGTATATTTAAAAACCTGGGATTCGTCTTTATTTCTCCCAGACTTTTAGTTTGCCCGTAGATATCAGCACAGTTAAATGGCCTGGTTTCCTCAATCTCTCCCCCAAGATTAGCAAAAACGCCATCTGTGGAAATATGCATAATCCGGATGTCCCGGGCGCGGACGAAATCCGCCAACTCATGCGGCCAGGCGGCATTAACAGCAATGGCTCTCAAAACCGACCGGGAATCTTCTTCCCTGATTTTATCCTTCGTAGTGCCAATACAATTGATAATATAATGAAATGGATTTTCAGCCAAACATATCCGTTCCAGGCCTTTGGCACCGGTCTCGGCATTGAAATACCATGGATCGCGCGGATCATTAAAACAAGTCCCGCTAACCTCAAGTTTTTTATCTCGCTGCAGAACTTCCATTACCATATGGCCCAGCATACCGCTGGCGCCCAACACCAGCACCTTTATCATCTAAATAATGGTTCCTCCCTCTAAACGCTGTTCCGACATAACTATTTCAAGAGTTAAAAAAAGCATAATTCCGGTAAAGGTGTTATCCAAATGCCTTTGAACCATGACTCTTGCTCCTTTATCTGCTCGGCATAATTCCACGCAGTGATAAAAATATAATCCGGAGGGTTAGCTTTTAATTTATCCGGAAAAACAATGGGCGTATGCGTCCCGGGCATCCATTTCCCAGCCCGCAAAGGCGAGGCATCCACCATGGCTTCTATATAATTCATCTGGCAGGCATTTATCCACATAGTTGCTTTGCCAGCCGCACCATAACCCCAAATGCGGCTGGTCTTGCTTAGCGTTTCCAACGTCTGCTTAACGACCTCAATCTTCCGTCCAATATATCGGCCAAATTTAAACCAGGTCTCTGGATCACTCAACTCCAACTGCTTTTCGTGCTCCAATAATTCCTGCACTTTCTCAGAAGACCGCGCTTGCGGATCTACGGCCGCCAACACACGCAACGCACCCCCGTGCATGGGAAGCCGTTCCACGTCCACCGTATGAAAACCATAGCGCTTAAGCAGTACTTCCAAAGTTGTCAGACAGTAGAATGTCAGGTGTTCATGGTACAGGGTATCCCATTGCAACTGCTCCAGCAGATCTCCAAGATACATAATTTCCAAAACCAAGTGCCCGTTCGGCTTGAGAACACGTTTGGCGGCTTTCAAAATAATTTCCGGATTATCATTATGCGGAAAGGCATTACTGCCCGTAACTACATCTACCCTACCCAGACGCTGCGCAATGGTCTCGGCAACCGCTTCATCAAAATAACCGGTGATAACATCCAACCCTTTACTCCGCGCCATGGCCGTTATGTTCTCGGAGATATCAACCCCGCAAGCTTTAATACCCAAGCGCGATAACGGTTCCAGCAAGACCCCATCATTGCATCCGAATTCTACGACCACTTTGGGATTCAGCTTCGCTTGGAGCCATTGGGCATAATTTTCAAAATGCCGGATAAGCGGATTAATCGTACTGGATGAAAATGCATAGTCTTTAAAAAGTATATCTTGCGAAATCAACTCTACGATTTGAACCAACCCGCAATCCCAACAAACATGCACCGGTAAAGGATATTGTTTTTCCTCTGCCATAGCTTCGCGATTTGCTAAAAATCCGCCGGCTAAAGGCATTTTCCCTAAGTTGATAAATTCATTTAATTTATCGCTTCCGCATCCGCGACATGCTGTGCGTCTCATTTATTCATGGTTCCTTTCTGTCGTGTTCGATTGGTTTCAAGGGGGGAGAAATGTTTAAAAAACTCTTCATGGCATATTTAAGATAAACCCAAAAGACTGATGGCCGATACGTAAAACTTGAAGGGTTTTTCGATTGTAACCTGGCCGTGAGTATATACGGCACTTCGGCAAAGGTTCGGGCCGCACCTTTCGCCTGATAGAGTTCCTCCATAATCAGCGCGAATTTATCCTCGGTTAGCCGCAGGCCTCGCAGGATTTCCGTTTTGACCGCACGGAAGCCGTTGGTGCAATCATGCAAAGGCAAGCCAAAAAGACGGCCGGCTACCAAGTTCCCCAGGCGGGAAATCACCTGCTTGCTCCAGGGCACACCTTCCATTTTTCCCCCAGGAATATAACGCGAGGCTTTTATATAATCATACCCCGATTCCATAAGCCGGTAGAACCCCGCCAGATATTTCGGATGATTCGTCAGATCGCTGTCCATGAAGAGCACGTAGTCATATCCATGCTCAATCGCGTACTGGGACCCGGTTCGGTTAGCAGCGCCGTATCCGCGATTTGTGTTGTGGGAAATTAGGCGCAGATGGTCATCCGGCTGCTCTGTGATTACTTGCTTGACAATGGCCTCAGTATTATCTCGGGAGCAGTCATTTACGACTACTACGTTCGTCCGGGGTGGAAGTTTCCTGCTATAGGAAAGGATGGTTTCTAAACTTTTGCGGGCGATGTGCTCCTCGTTGTACATGGAGATGACAATACAAACCTTCACAGCCAACCGCCCCTCAAAACCACAATAATCCCAACCGGTGCAAAAATCCCCGCAAAATAACTAAAAAATATCCCAATCCTTCCCGGTACAACTGGAAGGAAGCGCTGCCCGCTGCAGGCTGCATAGCGGTAGAGACATAAGCCACCTGGCCGCCGGCTAGCAAACTCTTAATCGTAATTTCAGGACAGATACTGAAGCGGTTTCGAGTTACACCCAGGCTCTCGACAAATACCCGGTCGAACATCTTGAACCCATACGTAGAATCACTGACATTCAGGCCAAGTAAAATTCGTATACTGAAGCGGTATATGGTTTGATAAAGGCGAAAGGGAAACTTGATCTGCTTGGCATCCTGGGGATTCATATATCGGGTAGCTTGCACCAACTGGTGCCCCTTGCGGATGACATCCAGCATCTCGCGGATCTTGCTCAAGTCATTCTCGCCATAAGGTGAAACCAGCACGACATATTTGCTGTTAGAATAGGCCATGCCGAACCGCACCAAGGCTCCGTAATTTCGCACGCTGCCAGGGCCGTACTTTTGCAGGACTCTGAATTGCAGCCAGGGATAATGTTCACGGACATACGCCATACTGCTCTCCGGATTTTTCACCGTCTGGTCCACGACCAGGATGATGTCCGCATCTCCCGGGTTCGCCTTTAAAAACCGGACCAAGTCATCGATAAAGACTGGCAGCTTCTCAAAACCGGCCAGCACCGGTATAATAATAGACAATTCATTCATGAACTTCCCCGTTCCTCATCATATATTCAGTTTTATCTCCCGGCCCAAGGGCGAGGGATGCTCCTCCATAAGCTGCCTGAGATGTTCATAATTGGAAAATCTCGCGAAGAAAGTATTTTTTATTCTTTTCTGCGCCAGTAGTTCCTTCATTTCCTGAATACCCTCATCCAGGGAAATGACCGGATTAAAGCCTAATTCTTTCCGGGCTTTGTCACTGTTAACGCAGTAATTTCGTTTATCCGGAATATCCTGTTTATGGTTTTCAATGATTAAATCCGGAAAATATTTTTTGATGCGTTGAGCAATATCCACAATTTTATAATTTTTATAGTGCAGGTTAAAAATCCCGCGACGATCAGAGTCTAACGCCAAGACAACCGCCGGAGCGATGTCCCTGACATGCAGCAGGGGACGGTATTGCTCCCCGCCGAACACGGTAATCCGGCCATGAAAAATGGCCCACATTACCAGGGTATTCACCACCAGGTCAAAGCGCACGCGTGAAAATTCATCGCCGAGCCCGAACAGCGTGCCCAGGCGGTAACATAAAGTATTTGTGCCGGCCAGTATGTTTTCCGCCTCCAGTTTCGTGCGCGCATATAAAGACACCGGCCGCATTTCGGAGGTTTCATCCAGCACGTTGGTTCCGGCTCCGTAGACTGAGCAGGTCGAGATAAATATTTTGCGTCCGGAAAAATTATCCTTTAGATATTTTACGGAGTCACGATTTATTTCATACGTGAGCGATTCCCGCAGCGCGCAAGCCGGATCGCCTACAATAGCGGCCAGCCAGACCACGGCATCGGCCCATTCCAGATATTTTTTTAACTTGTCATGATCGCGGATATCTCCCAGAACAAAAGGCACCTTTTTCCGGTACTGATCTTCGTATAAAAGAATATCGTAGACCATAAAATCATGCCCGGTCTGCCTGAAATAATCCGTAATGGCGCCGCCTAAATACCCGGCACCTCCGACCACTAGAATCTTCATGAATCCCTCTACTTCAAGCCTTCTTTATTAAAGCGTTTCTCTATCCTTAAATGACGGATCGCGCCGGCTCCGGCAAGAAATACCAAACCGTCAGCATCAACAGTTATAATGCCACTATTGGAAAGGGGCGTTTGCAGGATCAATTTGCCATTGGTGGAGTAAATATATAATTGTTTATTGGCAAATGAGGCTAAATAGATTTTATCGTTTTTCGCTTCAATATCCAATAAACCGAAAGGATTGAATTTAGGAGTGATTTTATTGATAACTCTGCCTTCCGAAGAAAAAACCACCACCCGCTTATTCCCTCGGTCAACAACATAAAGATTTCCCGCCTCATCGGTCGCCATTTTGTCAGGTTGGCCTAACATATTCTTACCAAAACGCCTTACTTCTTTTCCCTCCGGATTGAACTGGACTATTTCAGAAGTTTTATGATCCGCAATATATACTATTCCCGATTGATCTACCGCGATTCTATCCGAGGGAATGGTTTTCCATGAGTTTTTGACTTTGCCATCCGGCGAAAATATTGTTACTTCCGCGTGTTTTTTATCTATAACATATATATTCCCTTCACCATCCATACCGGCATCAATCGGCGAAAACTGTTTATCTACCGGGCTACCTCCAGGAGGAACTTGGTATGGTCCTTGCTTATCCACATCCATCAAATGAGTGTAATTTTGGATATCCCAATAACAGAGTTTTCCAAACATGCTTTCCACCAGGCATAAACGTTTGCGCTCATTGTCTATCAGAATCCTGCCAGCTCCCCAGAACTTCCCTAATTTACCCGGAGGCGCTCCTTGCTCACTAAAAGCCTGAAGCACTATGGTTTCAGCCTGAACCGCTACTTTTTTCTTCGTAATTAAAAATATTTCAGCCCCCACCAGAATAATAATCCCGGCAATAATAACTTGGACCCAAAATCTTTTTTGCTTAAATATAACCGGCTTGGAAACAGACGCGGTTATTTCCGGACCAGGTTGTGACTGAACAGATTCCTCCATTGGCATTTCCATCGGCTTTTTTACTGTTTTTTCGCTCACATCTTTATCCGCAACAGGTTCTCTTTTTGTTCCTGTCACCGGGCTTGTCGAAGTCCCTGCAACAGTAGCTTTTTTCCTGCTCTTTTTCATGTTTTTTCCTCCCCGCGAGAAATTTTATTATTTAAACTTTTTTAAAAATGATCTACTGTGAGCATCTCAATAATTACGGAATTAATATAGGAAAGGGCTAATATCCAGAGAAATACCGGCCGCCATCCCCCCCCCATTTCTTGCACCGTATTTGCCCTGGTTGGATTTAGCATGTAACGCAGAGGCCTCTTATCTTTCCATAACGCCAAGGCAGCCGTGGCAACAACCAGAATATTAAATATCATATATGCTCTTTCTGTTTCCTGCCGGGCAACTGCTAATACAAAAGGCACAAGCATGGTAATAATGCCTGCCCAGGGTAGGGCATCATTCCGCCAATCGCCTTTTAAAATTTCCAGCCAACGGACAATAAAAAGCGCCGTAACTCCCACGCCCACAAAGATAAAATAATTAACCCAAGCCAGCCATGAACCCACAAACCACGGATGCAGTGGGATACTGCCCTTATAGGCCGCATTCACGACATAACTCTGCATAGCTAAATAATCAAAATTCCAGTGAGTAGTCATCTCGATTATAAGGAAAGGCAGAGCAATCCCTGATAAAAAAAAGAAGGTTTTGAAAATTGCCGCTTTTCCCCAAGCCAAATATCCTTGTTCCGGTTTACCCATTCTTCGCAGTCCGATTACCGCTATTATGAATAAAACCGGAAGAATAATCGGCATACTATAATGAGTTAAAGCGAATCCAGCCGCCGCCAATCCCCCCAGGAACATAAACCCATGCCCTTCTTTCCGCGAACCTATTGCCACTAAGGCAACCGCCCAGGCGAAAAAGCAGGTTATCAAACCATCCAGGGCGATATGATTTATGATCAAAGTGTTTGGCAAAACAGCATATAAACCTGCCATATAATAACCAAATTCGCGATTATATAATTCTCTTCCTATCAGGAACATCGGGACTATAGTGGTCCAGGCGGCGGCCCCTAAAATTAAGGCTATTAAAATACGGCTGTCTCCTGTTATTTGGATTAAGATCCAATTCCATATGATATAAAGCGGCGGATGGCTCATGGGAAAGGAGTAAAAACGGTATATTTCCTTAGTGGCAAAAGTCTCCAACATCTGCCAAACTTCTTTGAAAGTTGCGTATTCTTTGGCCACCGTGTAAAAATGATAATATACTGATTTGACCTGCAGTGATAAACCCGGTAACCCATGCGAAGAAAGGTATACGATTGTGAGCCCGCCTATATTACCTAAAATATAAATAATTAACAGACTCTTCCAAACACCCAGTCGGTCTTGCTTATATAGTATTGTCCGGTAGGAAGCCAGCAACGCCATGAGATATAAACCCGGCAGCCATAATCTTCCCCAGGTTTTAAATATAACCGAAGATATATCGCCCAGTATGCCATGTTTACGCAGCACAAAGAAAAAATTGATCACATTGCTATAATCATAGGGGGCTAAATACTTCTTCGCCAAAATTATAACCAGAATCATTATTGTCAAAACCACCAGCATCCAAAAACCCATTCCCAGCAAACGTTGCCTGGAAGAAATCTCATCAACCAGGCGTTCCCGATTATGGGCAATTAACGGGGAATGAACAGCGAAGACTAGTAGCATCCCGGCTAAAACAGGAAGGTATTTAATATAAGCCTGGCTCAAACACCAATTAGCAGATGTCCAATTAAGTACCCAATTATAGATTATTAAAGCTGCCGCCATAACCAGGGCTTTAAATAATGGCACTGCTCTTTTGGGGCGTCCTTTAAGGAAATAAAACACAATCAAAGCGGTAAACGTGCTATAAATTCCGAGAATTAATTCGCTCACCCTTAAAATATACCATTGTCCCAGCAAAAAGAAACCGGCTACCAACCCTATGCAAATAAGCCAACCGGTTTTATCCAGATATTTTTTAATCGGATACACTATGCTATTGCCTCCATAAATCAAAAATGCTTATTCGCAAATAAATTCTCTCCGCAGCAAGCTGCGGGGTGTCTAACTGGAAAAAACTCTTACTTCTGTCAGCAAAAACAGTCCTAAACCTAAATTTGTTCAGAATATTAGCATATTTTCATTAACAAAAACAAACTATTTTCGTCATTTACAAACGTATTATTATTGCTGTCCACTTAACTTTGCCAGAATACTTCCTTTAAGAAAAACCCGTATTTCCCCGGGTTAAACATACCCCAAAGCCTGGACATATTTTGAACTACGCGTGGGACAAAAAGGGAAATCACGGAGCAATTCCAGCACGAATTCGCTTTGCGCCGGTGAATATTTGACTTCAATAACCGCTGCAATACTGCTGGGCTGCAATTTCCGGGGCAAGTTTCGACAAAACTTTAATTGGGCATGCTTGAGCTGGGTATCCACTGTAACCCTGACTCCCTCCCGGGTTTGATAATATTCACGCCAATAAGAATTGAAAATATTCGGCCAGGCATAACAGTGCAGATGCATCCGAAAATGTGACTCTACCTGATTTCTCAAACAATGGGCGAGTTTCCCCAGGGGAACCAGGGATATATCCGCCGCTTTGACCTGCCGGCTTTGTTTAAATCCTAAAGAACTCCGCTTATGTTTCAATTCCAAAGTATAATATGGCGGTGTTCCCTCTCCGTACCATCGCAAACGGCTTTTTACCCGCTTCCAGGTGCCTTCTCGATTATCTAAAAAACTATCCTGATTGATAGAATCAAAATAAATATTGTTGATTCGCCGGGCAGGATAAGCTTTTTTTAATATACTCTGCCGTTGCCAGCCACGGTATTTACCCAGAGCATGCCGGTTTAAAGTAAATTTCTTTTCAAATCGATAATGCTGTTCCATAATAAATGCTTCATTCCTTATCTGGCGGGATAGATTTGCTGTAAATCTATGCTTTGAGTTTTTTGTTCCCGGCCGTCAATAACCACCTTGTTTTTTGGGCCCGCCATAACAATTTTGCGGCTATTCTCAACTGCTGTATGCTTAATCTCCAAATATGCCCCGGCATAAACGCTTTTTTTAATATACGCCATAAAGGCGGCCACATGTATATTTGACACCTTGCTGTTTAATAACCTTGCCTTTGAACCATCCTTTGATGCTATGGCAATATTAGCATCCTGAATTGTCAGTCGTTCGCCTTTAAAAGCAGAAGCTTCCCCTACAGAAATTGCTTTATCCCCTATAGTTTTAAAATAACACCCTGAGGCTGTCAAAGAGGTTCTACTGATATCGAGTCCATCTCCCGAAATATTTTCAAAGCGGCAATTTTCCGCTATGCCCCGGCCATAATCAATATCCACAGCATCCGAACTAGTCTGGCTAAAGCTGGTTGATTTTAATGTCACGTGACTATGTATAATATTTAAAAAATCCTCGGTTTTATTATATTGAAACGACGAGTCAAAAATTTCAACCGGGCTTTTATAAAACGTTACAGCGCCGGTAAGTTCCCAATCATCATCCGGCGGCGATCCCGTTCTGCTAACATGAAGATGTTTAAGCTGGGATAAAGCCCGGGCTTTTAAAACCACTAGCCCGGCCCATGTCTCTAAAGATGTTAGTTCAATCGCAGCGTCCGGTGTTCCTTTCGCAATCACAGGGCCTCGAACCACACATCGGCAGCCGGCTCCGAAATAAAGTCTGGCTCCTGGCTGAATAATTAAGGTAAAACCTTTCGGAACAATTAGAGTTTGCTTAATTTCCCACCTGCCGGCGGGAATAACCGCCTCTTTATTATTGATTTGCATAAAAGGAAATTGCTGGGAAAATGTTTTTAAATCAGGCGGCTGGTATTTCGCATGCTTAAACGCCGGGAAGTAACGTTGGGCCGTTATTTCACGGTTGGCATTGTATTTATTATAAGTAGCAATAATGTGGTAAGCATCTTTCAGGGAAGAAATTTTAGGGACCTTGACCCGGACACGTTTGTCTGGGTCAAGGTTCGGTGGTATTTTTGACCGAAACAAAGGCACGGATAATCTTTTTTTTATCTTCCTGCTCTGCAAGTAAATATTATTAATCACTATATCCCGTCCCATGGGATTAAAGAACTCTAAATAAGCCTGGTCTTTATCTTCTATATAAAACACTTGTAAAAAAGTGTCTATATAACCTTTTTTCTGCAATGGTTTCTGTTTTTTTTTCCAATCTCTGCGAAAGGCATTAATTCCTATATAATTTCGAGTAAATTTATGCTCCGCTATAGTTTGAAAACGGCGCGGCAGAACCTGCCAGGGATATGGTGGTCCTAGCGGCTCCCTATTTTGCAGATGAGCGCGTATCTGCGCTTCCCACCGTCTAAGCTTTTTAACAAATTCACCACTCGCAACCAGCGGCTGCATAGCTTGCACCTTTTGCTTATACTCCGCAATAAACTCCTGGGTTAATTCGGCATTATAGAATTTACAAAAATTCAGTTTTACATAAGAAGTTTCTTTATCTTCCGCCTCATTATCAAAGGAGATTGGCTCAAACAATCTGGTGACAGGATTATAATAAGCCCGGTAATTAATCCACATAAAATGATGGTCAACGTTCCAGAGGTGGGTATTGATAAAAAAAGCGGCCAAAAGCTCTGAATCAAAAACCTGGTCCGTGGGAATGTCTCCATTTATATAGCCACGCATAAGTCCTAAGGCTTCTCTATAAAATTCCTTTAAAACCGGTTTTTTTAATATCCGCTGTTCCTGGAAAACCCGCAAGGGTATTTCCGGCATTTCCATATAACTTTTCAGAGGAATAACCTCGACTTGGCCATCCTTTTGTTTATTCAAGGTTCGATTGACGAAGCGTTGATTCCAATCATAATCTTCATCAAAAGCCAGGATAACGCTATCCCGCCGGCCCTGCGCTTCAAGAAATTCCTTGGTGAAATGTTGCTCCAGCGCCATAATCCCTTTATCTTTGCCATTAAGCAGAAAATGCACGAAAAAATACCGGGGAGCTAAAACCCCGGATTCGCGTAGATTTCGCAATACTATAGCTTCCAGATATCCTTTGCGCGTCTGAATTATTTGGACGGAAAATTTACTCATCCCTAAAACGGTTTGCGGTTTTTTAACCTTGAATCTAAAGGACCGGCATTTTCCTTTTAAATGATCCATCCAGTCTCCTTTTAGTCTCACTTTGACCGGTACCATTTTTTGCCGGTTTACATATAATCGCCCCGGAACCCAGTCATCGGGCCGAGAGATTAAGATCCCGACCTTGGCGGCCTGTGCCGCCTTAGCCTCTAATTTTTCCATATATTGGGGAGCTATTTTTAAATGCAACTGATGGGTTATAGAAAAATCGTCCGGCAGGGCGGGCAATTCCAGCTTTTCAGCGGCTAGGGCAAGCAGCTTAAGATTAATGGCTAAACAAACTAATAATATCTGAAAGATTATTTTCCCGCCATAAGAACAACTACTCAGGGACAACCATTTCATATAGCAGACGATTGGTTGAGAAAAGTGATTTTAACTTTCTTATGAATCAGCTTCAGCTCCTGCAGCAGTTCTTCCAGATGCAGCATGGATTTAGGTTCAATGTAATACGTTGAAGTAAAAGATTTATCATGATCCTGATAATGCCGCAAATCAAAGGCTATGCCTCGGTGCTGGAAATATTTTTTATACGCTTTAAGATCCACCTCGCTGCCAAGAGGCCCCTCTATGTCTATATAAACACCCTTTAATACCCCGGATTTCCGGCGCCAAAATCCCAGGAATATAAGGACACTTAACATGAAGAAAAAGGCTATGGATGTCACCATCCATTGTCCCGCGCCCAAACCCAAACCCACCGCAATCGCGACAAATAAATAAATCAATTCTTCCGGATCTTTGATCGGGGTGCGAAAGCGGATAATCGAGAGCGCTCCTACCAGCCCTAAGGAGAGCGCCAAGGAAGATTTAATAACGGTAATGATCAGCACCATCGTGGGAATTAGCAGCGGAAAAATATACGTATATTGGGTTCTATCCCCTAAAATACGCGAGGTCTTTTGAATGGCAAGGTTAAATATAACAGCATATATCAGAGCCAAGCCTAGTTGTATGCCAAACTCACCCAGCGCAATCTGAGAAATAACCTGGTTAGAAAAGAAATCCATGTCCTCACCTCGATTTCATTACTTCTCTTAAAAAGAAATAAATATATAGTATTTTTTCCCAGAAATCAATGGCTTTATTATTTTAGCTTTAGCCGGAATCCAGTTTAAAAACTTTGCTTATCCTTGCTTGACCAACTCGAACAAGCCACATCCAAAATAGCACGAGAAGTTATTTTCCTCATCTGCTTCATTCCGGTTATCAGGAACTATCAGATTTCCTTGATCATTAACATAAGCAAAAGAATCTAATTTATATTTTGCCTCAAATAGTTCAAATAAATATTTAATGGAAAACACACGGTGGGCATCAAATTCTATCCGGGGCTTTCCTATGGGAACGGAAAAATAAAACTTCCCTCCGGGTTTTAGTATGCTATATATATTCTCCCAGCCTTTAAGATAACCATCGCAATCAAGTTTGTCGCCATATCTTCCCAGCCCCAAATGTTCCAGCACGCTTAAACAGGAGATAGAATCACAATAATTTGCTTTATTTAAATCACCCTCCGTAATATCCATTTTATGAAAAATCATGTTTTTTATCACCTGCTCCAGGGGACGAATATCAAATACTTCGATTTCCCGAAAGGCCGCTACCTGGGCCACAAAACCGTCAATCCGCGAACCGATATCAACATGTTTTTTAGGTTGATTAGCAAATATTTTTTGAGCCGCCCACAGATCTTGATGAAAATAATGTCCTTGGGCTGTTCCACTTTTGTCAAAGCGATCGCCCAAGCAAGGAAACGGTTTGCCTAGTTGGAATTTTTGCGGCCGGGATATATGTTTTAATAAAAAGCGAATAGCATTAAAAATATAAACTGATATGCCCCTGAAAAACCGGCTTAATTGAATAAAATCCAACCCCAACTGGCTTGTCAGATGATATAACCATTTAAATATTTGATACATTTTTTCTCCAAACAATTTTGTGCCGGCTTTTAATATTGCATTAAATAAAACTTTATTCGACTTTGGCAAATTTAAGTTTTGCTTGCTTATTCGTCATTCCGGCGAAAGCCGGAATCCAGAAAAGCATTGTAATATAAGCAGTATGCGTCCTGGATTCCGGCTTTCGCCGGAATGACACCCTTAAAAAGCTATTATGACACAGCCTCTTTCGCCGGTATGATGGCAAAAACAAACGAAAAAGCAAATTTGTCAAAGTTGAAACTTTATTTATTAAGCCTATATTTCCTCTGCAATAATATACTTCGGCCTCTGCTTGACCTCTACATATGTCTTTCCAATATACTCTCCAATCACGCCTAAGCTTATCAACTGAACTCCACTTAGAAAACAAACCAGTAATAACGCTGCTCCCAACCCCCACTCAAAACTCCCAGTAAAATATTTTATCAAAAGGCAAATAAATCCCACCATACTCGTGATCAAAATAAATAAACCGGCCAGGCTTACATAACGAATGGGACTAAAACTAAACGCTACAATTCCTTTTAACGCAAAAGAAATCATTTTTCGCGTAGAATATTTTGAATACCCGGCATATCTTGGTTTCACGTCATGATATATAATAGTTGACTTGAATCCCAGTAAGGGAAAAACCCCCCGCAAAAACAACGTGTATTCTTTATGTTCCGCTAAAGCTTCCAATACTCTTCTGGTTACCAGTCGATAATCAGCATGGTTCTTTATCATCCGCACTCCCATAATGTGCATTAGACGATAGAAAAACTCTGCCGTAAGGCGTTTGAATAAAGAATCTGATTTGCGGCTTTTCCGAACACCATATACGATATCGTATCCTTCTTGGTGCTTTGATAAGAAGGCTGGAATCGCGCGTTCATCCTGTTGTAAATCGCCGTCGATCGAGATCACGCAATCCGATATGTCTTTTACTCTCATTAATCCGGCTAAAAGTGCATTTTGATGGCCAAAATTTCTAGACAGCCTGATCCCTAATACATGCTTATATTGGTGCTGTATCTTTTGGATCAGATGCCAGGTATTATCGTTGCTGCCGTCATCTATAAAGAGAATAAAGCTTTGCGCGCAAACCTGGCCTTGCTGTTTTAAGCTATTCAACTCGGCAAACAACCGCTGAGCCGCCTCGAGCAGAACCTCTTTTTCATTTAAGCATGGCACAACTATCGCCAGCACAGGTTTTTTGAGCATATTCTTACCCCCTCTCAAAAGAGTTGGTATTGCAATTTGTTTTTTCTTCCTTCGCCTCATTGACGGGGCTTTACAATACGTCCTTTGTCAATCCCGCCGCTGCCGGCAATATATAGAAAACCATTAGCATCTACATCAATAACTGCCGGCCAATAAGCGGTGAGATCCTTAACCATTTTTTTTCCCATAGCGGCAAAGACAAATATGCGCCGATTTTCAGGTTCAGAAACATAGATTTTATCTTTCCTCACGGCTATATCCGGATTCCCAAAAGGCTGAAAGCGGGGAGCAAATCTGTGGAGCAGTTTCCCGTGGGAAGAAAAGATCATAACTTTTTTTAAGCCACAATCAACCACATAGAGCCGTCCTTTTTCGTCGGTAGTCATAAACCGCGGATTGCTAAGCAGGTCTATTCCGAAACGGTTTATTTCCTGGCCTGCAGAATTATAATGAACTATCTCCTTGGTGTTTAAATCACTCAAATAGAACTGTCCGTCGCTGGTTACCGCGATGTTTTTGGCATAGACTGTGGCCCAAGCGGCTTTTAGCTGGTAATCTGGCGAGAAAATACACACTTCCGGTTTCTCCAAATCCACAACATACAGATTCCCCTTTCCGTCAAATCCTCCATCCCCGGGCACAAAACCTTTTTTCCGGGGCTGGCCTGGGGGCTCTATTTGATGTCTGCCCTCTTTGTCAATATCTATGATATGTTTATCGCTGCGGATATCCCAGAAAACAATTTTAAAAAAGCTGGGATCAATAATGCAAACCCGCTTATACTTCTCGTCAACCCTGATTCTTCCGGGAGCCCAAAATTTTCCTGTTACATCCGGCGGGGAGCCTCGCGTACCCAGGGTTCGAATAATACGCAATTCGGCCTGTCTATTTATCTTCTCTTTGACAAGCACAAAAAATTCAACGCTGACTAAAACAATGATGCCGGCAATAATAGCTTTGGGCCACCATGCTTTTTTCTTAATCTTCTCGCCTCTAGTGAGCGCCGGCGCTGAGGAATTCTCAGCTTTGCCGGTTACCGCGGCCGAAAGTTGTGATTGCGCCAACGGTGCGCCGGTCCTCGGTTTTTTTTTCTTGGCAGCAGTTTGGTGTTTAGGCTCGGAACCTGCGGTGGTGGTTTTATTTTTAGCGCGAGCTTTAGACGCTGCAGAAGTATTTTTCTTTATTTTTTTCTTCATAATCCTTTCCTCCTGGTTTTTGCTAATGAGGCGGTTTCTTTATCTTAAAAACTGCTCATATCGCTTTACTTCCGCTGGCTGGCAAGCTGGTTAAAAAGCCAAATTTTAAAAGCATATGGCATGGTATAAACCGAGATATATTGCAGTAGTAAATAAATTCGGTCCCCCCGCGTCATGCAGTAGCCATATTCTTTAACCGCCTTTTTCCTGGCCGCCAAGGTTTTCAATTCCATTTTTTTAGTAACCGAACTGGTGGTAGACCTGGGTAAAACCCGGTACCTCAGGGTTACGTCCGGAAGATTCCCAAAGGTGGCTATCCGTCCCACGCGAAAATACAGCTCATAATCTTCGGCATAGTCAAAGGCGGGATCATAATAGCCGCATTTTTCCAACACCGCCTTGCGCATGATAATAGTAGGGTGCGCAAAAGGACTGTATCGAAAGATGCGGCGCCGGATTTCCGAATCGGTTAAATAGTATGGCCGTTGACCAATAACCGCTCCGGCGGCATTGATCATCTGCATCTTTCCGCCGCAGACCCCTACCTCGGGGTGCTGATCCATATAGGCCACTTGTTTTTCCAAGCGATCGAGCGCGGAAATATCATCGGCATCCATGCGGGCGATATACTGCCCACGCGCGGTCTGGAGGCCGCGGTTTAAGGTTCGGCTGATTCTCAAATTTTGCCCATTTCGCAAAGCCACAATCCGGGGCTCGGCACGGGCATACTCCCGGATAATTTTCCAGCTGGCATCCGTGCTGCCGTCATCTATTATGATAAATTCCCAGGCCGTAAACGTTTGCTTTAAAATGCTCTCTATGGCCTCAGGCAAAAAATGTTCCGCGTTGTATACCGGCATAATTACTGAAACTTTCGGCCGCCGGCCGGGGTTTCCTTTCATCGTCCTTATACTCCTTTTCCCCTGACTACTCCGATTTGATAAGTCAGCCAAAAATCAAATAATTTCGCTTTTTCCATTATGTCTTCAAACCATTCCAACATATCTAGCAGCCATGGCGCATCCCATGGCAAACAACGGCTTTCGGCGAGCTGTAATTGATAATCAGGATCAGCGGCATGTAAAAAGCGCTTATAAGCACGGCGACTGAAATGCTCATGCCTCCCTAAAAGTGTCAAATGCACATAAAACACGGGATTATACCGATTGGCCTCGACTACCACGATCGTGCCCCCCGATTTTGTAACCCGTTGTAATTCCGACATCCCACGCTCTGGATGCTCCATATGATGAAAGGCGTCTTTAACCCAAACCGCATCAAAACTGCCGTTCTTAAAAGGCAATTTCTCAGCCGAAGCTGCTTGAAATGTGACGCCCGCTGATTGGAATTTATGCCAAGCTGCTTGATGTGGCTGAATATCCACGCCCGTCACGCGGCAGCCCAAGGCGGCCAATACGGCTGCCGGTTTACCATCCCCGCACCCGGCATCCAGCACCCGGCTGCCGGGTAAAAAGTATTGTTGTACCGGCCGCAAGAGCCGCCGGAGATATACGCGTTCACTCGGACGGATATCGACCTGCTGTATGATCTGCCTCAATTTTTTGTTATCACGCATATCCCTGTTTCCCCGGCCAACCTTGCTGTCTTGCAGAAAGGGCGCGTTGAAAAATCTTCTCCCAATCTGTATCCTGACTGAATTTAAGCGCTTCCTCCCGGCATTGCTTCCAAAACTTATTGTCCGACATTAACTTTTGCGCCGCATCCGCCAACTGCTTGGCATCATAGTCAACGGCCAAACCCATGGGACGTTCCTCAATCTCTTTGGCGATCCACGGCACGCGGGTGATTACCACCGGGATCCCGCAAGCCAGATATTCTTTGGGCTTAGCTGAATCCGCATAATAGGAATAATTCGCCGGATCCGTTTGATAGGGCGCCAAGGCTACGCGGCTGCGGGATAAACGCGTGAATAAAGTCCGGCGGTCCACCATACCCAAAAATTCCACGCGTTCCGCCACTCCTAGAGCCTGCGCCCTTTGCCGAAGCGCTTCCCTATAGGGCCCTGTCCCAATAACTGTCAAGTGCACTGTTGGTAAATATGTTAAAGCCTCCAGGCATAATTGCACGCCTTTATTCTCAAAGAGCGCGCTGACGATCACCAGTTGTTGGGGATCTATCTCCGCCGGCGGCGCAATTTGAATTTCTGCGGCATGGATGCCAATGGGCACAAGTATGTTCTTCGCGGGATCCGTTCCCCAGCCGAGATGGACTTGGCGTATGCGTTCAGAAATGTTCCATATCACGTCTGCATGCCGCGCCGCGAAACGGGCCACCCGCTGATACAGCCAATTTAACAGCCGCGAAGGAAACCTCTGGGGGGTATAATCGATCACATAATACACCACATAATTTCCCCGGCCCAGCCATTTCAGCAATATGCCGACCGCGGTATTTAAATTGTTGATCCCAATAAATGCTGATTTTTTGTTTAAAAGCCTTTGTCCACACTTCCACACAAACCAGGCATCCCGAATCCAGCTGACGCTTCCCCGGGTATTATTCCGGTGGCCGCTCTCGCGCCACTCTAACTCCCCGCCCTTATAGACGGTAACTTCCGCCTCCGGGATTTTTGAGTAATCAAAGGGGCAAGCCGCATAGCCAAAATGCCACCCCTGCTTATGCAAATACTCTTTTAAAACATGCTGTGGGCCATAGGCTTCCGCGACATGCGTAGCAATCAACAGGTCTACGAATCCCCTTTCAGCACGTTTCATAAATAATCACATCTTCCGGGGCAAAAACCAGAGCCCTCCGATAAATACCACAAAGTGGTTTATACCTGCCACCAGAAGCACGGTCTCCAGCCGTGAATGGAACGCCATGAGTCCCAGGCACATAAGTAGTACATCGCCCAACAACCAGGCAAGGAAGCGCTTGTTATTCAAGGCCAGGTTATATTGGAGCAGAATAAAGGTCAAGGCCAGGGGCGTGACGGCTAGTCCGAACCAGCGTACTAACCAAAGCGTTTCCGGCAATAAAAATTCCCGTCCGAAAAGCGTCAGGATGATGAGGGGCGCCAAAAAATAAGCCAGGAGAACGCCTCCTCCTAATATCCCGGCTGTCAGCAAGAGACTTTTTATTAAAAGCTTCAGGGTGTTTTCCCCCACGGCATGTTGTGCGCTCACTTTAGGAAACAGGACATTGGCGATGGCGAATGGCAGAAAAAGGAAAGCTTTGCCGACTATAGACCCGGCCGCATAATAACCCGCGGCTTCAGGGGCAAACCAATGCTTAACTAAAATCACGTCTAAGGTGGAAATCACCAGGAAAGATCCGACGCCCACTAGCACGGATAAAGAGTAGAGTTTTAGCCCGGAAAGATCTATGACCGGTAATTTATTCCGCACGGCGCGCCGCAGTTCCGGCATTACCCCAAGGGCCAAGACAGCGGCCAAGGCGCCGCCAATAGCGCTGGCCAGCACGCCGCCGGCCGCGTGGTAACCGAGCCCGAAGATAACCACTCCTGCGCCTATACGAATAAAACCGTCTGCCAGGAAATTCACTCCCAAGGCATTGAAACGCTGCAAGCCTTGGAGTAGTCCTCTCATCACGGGAAGAATCAGCATTACTATGGTCGTAACGCCTACTGCGATAATCGGCCAAGGAGAGGAGAGCTGAAAAAAACCTGACAGCGGGCCGCTCAGCAAGCTCAGACCAAGCAGGCAAACCGCTCCCATCATCAGCATGCGCCGCATCACCCTGATAATCAGCGCAGCGATGCGGTCATATCGTTTTCCCAATTCCTCAACCGCTGTCCATTTAGCTACGACTGTCTGAATAGTTTGGCTCATCACAGCCACCAGCGTTAGTAAAGCGAGCATGCTGACCAGGACGCCGTATTCCGAAGGCCCCAGTTTTCGGCTGGCTAAAGCGTGGAATGCATAGTTACATACATTTGCCCCCATCATCATAAGAAATAACAGGCTGGAGGCCCGGACCAGGCCGGATTTGACCGTTTGCGAGGGGGGTGTCATTCTGCCGCCGGGGAGAGTATCCAGGCGGGTACAATTTCCCGTTTGCCGCCCGGCGGTGTCCACCACAGCTTCATGACCCACCCTTTGTGCGTCGACCACCGCAGGTAAATTGGATGCTCTCCTTTTTCAAGGTAGATAGGATTGTTCAGTGGTGTTCTCTTTTTCCGGTCATCCGGTGGCTGGCCAGCGTGAAATACTGTCTGCCCGGCAATTTCCAACTCCATGAATCCACCGTGTTGAATCTCGAATTTATAGTCTCCCGGTTGGTTGATTTTTATCCGTCCACGCCAATCGGCGGAGAGCGGCGGGGTAAAACCGTGAGGTGTTCCGTGCCAATAAAAAAACGGCAGCGGCTCCACGGTTTGCCGGAGAGGTTTCCCTTCCCATCTTTCATTGCCATAGATCGTTTCTAAAAGACCTATGGGCTCGGGATAAGTGAAAAAATGCGTGGAGGGAACAGCTTGCTTGACAAAACTTTTTTGATGCGGATCCCCATAAAGATAATATGGTGCTTCCTGGCCGCAACTCCAGGCGAACACCACCCGGTTCTGCGGCCGCAAATATTTGGCCTTCGCCCGCAAGGTATGCAAACCACCGGCCAACCATACTCGCTGCCTGGATTCCCGCTTGTTTCCAGCTTGCAGCCTGACCTTCGAACCAACGCGCACCTCAAGGTAGTCTGTGGCATAAGCGTACAGAATATATTCCCCCTCATGGGGAATAAAGATCGTGCCTTCCCAAGCCACTGATCCCGAACCCGCCACCGGCCAGGTTTCGGGAGTGAAATTAAATTCCAGCTTGGCGTCCTTACGGGTCAACGCGGGCGAACCGGCCCATGAAGGGTTGTCCCAATAGGAAGCCTTTAGTCCCCGCGTCCGCTGAATGTCCTCGTGCTTTACGCCCCAGGACTTAAATTGCAGACCGTATTTCGGGTGAGTCTCCTCGCCTAAAACGCCGTGGGGATAGAACCATTGCACCAGCGGCAGAAGCGGTGGATATTCCAAAATAAAGGTATATAACACATCTTGTTGCTTGTCCCGCCGAATCGGCGCTATCTCAAAAGACCGGTAGAAGAAATAACTTTCCACACCCCGGGCGTACAACTTGAAGGGTGGATGGCCCATCCACAAACCAGCCGACATGACCACATGTAAGGCATCCTTCCATTCCGGTTTGCCCATGTTTTTAGCGGCGGCCGTGCAATTGGTATCAAACCCTGGAGATGCATTGAAGTATTTCTGGTAATTAATTTTGCCAATAAAAACCAGTAAAATGAGGAAAATTAATGTTCCGATGACAGCGCCCGGTCTGCCTAAAGTCTCCCTGAGCAGGCGGCGGCTCCGGTCGAGAAAAGCTCCAATAAAAATGATGACAGCGGGCAACACCCCAAAAGCCCGGTGCGATTGGGGTGCCTCCAAGGCAAAAACAGAGGCCGCCATAAAGCTAAAAAACCAAAGTAATGGCAGAAAATACCTCAATCTTTTCCAATAATAGATGGAAAAACCCAGCCCTAAAACGAAAAGTATTGCCGTCCAAAAATCTACCACCGGTTCTCCGGAAAGCCCGCCGTTATGGCGCGTGCGGTAGTCACCATGCCAATTCAGTTGCGTCAGGGTAAGCTTGGTGCTCTCAAGAAATCCCTTTAGTACGTTATTGCGGGGCGCATTGGCATCTTCCGAGAAAATGGAAACTTCATACACCCGCTTCGTTAGGAGGTGCGGCTTTTGGAGCCAAAAAAGATAGGTTCCCGCTCCTGCCAGCCAGACACCCAGCATAAGTGTTATTATTTGCTTCCAATAGCGTTTTAAAAACTGGGGATACGTAAAAAAGAAATAAACCAGCAGGATAAAGCACATTATGGGGACCATACGTGCCGCTGTTTCCGTCTGTATACTAAGCGAAAGCGCTATTCCGGCCAAGAGGAAATGGGCTTTCCGGTATGAGGATAAGCCCTTTACAAGAAAGTAAAAACCGACCATAAGCAAAACGAGCATAAGGGTGTTGGCCCATCCAAAACGGGAGAAATGGATATGCCACCGGGATACGGCGAAGAGCGCTGCCATGGCTAATCCGATCCGCGGACCGAAGAAATGACGTCCCATCAGATGCATTAGTAAAATACCGAGCGTACCCCATATGACTGCGGCAAACCGCACACCTATATTGTATGTGCCAAACAAAGCAAACGTGACCACCTTGGGCCACAACATAAAAATCTGGCGGCCGCAGGGGTGTACGATAAAAGAATTGAACTTGCCTTCCAATACATCCAACGCTTCATGCGCGGCCCCTGCCTCATCGCATTCAATACCGTAAGGCATAATATCCAATTTATAAAAGCGCAGCCAAAAACCGAGGCCCAGCAGGAGCATGATCCCCAGAGCTTCCCAATACCATTTCAGGGGCTGCTCCTGCAGGGGATCTCTTGCTAAACGCGAGTCTGGCTCCCGCAAAGCAATCAGTACGGCAAGCACGGCCAGGGCAAAACGATACAGTCCGGGATAGAGTTGCGAGTGTAAAATCAGAAGCTGCCCCTGGTAACCCAGATACAGGGCCACGCCCAAGGCCGCTAAGCGAAGTAGTCTCACGCCGTAAACCAGAAGTATATCCGGCGGCGTAGCCGGCTCGCGCCTTGATCTGCTCCAGGGGAAGGAAAAACCAAGGGCCACCATGCCAGCTAAACTCAGGCATACCTTGGCGTTCAGGCCCATAACCATCTGGGCCGCAAAAAATAACCCCAAGCCCAATACCACTAATCCGACTTTTGTCAGGACTGCCAGCCGGCCCTTCGCCTCTCCGGTAACCCGGTCCAAGGGCGGTCTGTCCAAAATTCTGGTATCAGGAATCACTCGCGGCATCAGCCTGTATATCAGCAGGATACCGATAGCGTTCAAGATAAGGCCGGCTCCTTCCTTGGCCATATTCATTTCCATATATTTCCATATGTATATATGGCCGGCCAGGATCAAACCGCTGCCTAAAACGCCAATCCCGCTCACTTTCAGGAGGTCTGACAATTTCCCCAGGTTAAAACGATATTCATCAGAGATCAGGCTGGCCACCAGAAAAAAGAGCCCGGGGGCCAGCAAAGCAAAGGCTGGAATAAATTTTTCAGCCGCCAGTAGCGGCTGGCTGGCGAGTACCAATATACTGCCAATAATAATCAGTATCCTGCGAGACACCATGAAAATTACCGGGGTGTCCAGGTTAGTCCGTACGGATACTTGGTTTTTCGCCTCTGAGGATGGACACAGCTCAGTTGCCGGTGTTTGCTCCCCGCCATCCTGTCCGGATGGTACGGTTTCAGGCTTATCTTCCCATAAAGATTTCATGGCATCCGCTTCGTGTTTCCGGTGTCTGGACGACCTGTTGGCAAATTGCTCGAGCTTCTTAGCCAGTGTCAGGAACAGCGGTCGGATAGCCGTGAAAACATCCAACCAAATTTTATCACCCGCACGGGCTGCGAGCAATAGTAGTAGACCCACGCCAGTGAGCGCGATACCTGTCCCAAGTTTATGCTGGAAGAGGATGACTCCCTGGCCGACTGCCAGTGCGATACCCCCACCGGCATATAAATAGGTAACGGGAAGAGAAAATAGTTTCTGAAGCCGCTCGCGAATCCGGCTGGTTTTTTCTGGAATCGTATGTATATCCTTCATATTAAATATCTGGTTGCTCCTTTAAATTCGGAAACGTGTTCCTGTTACAATCTATTTTTCTCGATAGGGAGCGATTTTTATAATCTCTCCCCTGGTCATATTGGAAACATACACAACATCCTGGCTGTCAATGGTGATGCTCAGGGGCGAGGCGAAAATTTCCTTGCCCGGCTTGTTTCCCCAGCTTCCCAAATATTTGCCTTCCGAGTCGTAAATCCATATCATATTGTTTTGCACATCCGCGGCGTAAACCCGGCCCGTGGAATCCACGGCCAGCATGGGCCAGCTGACTCCGCTCTGCCAGCCCTTGACGCGGATTTCCTGAAGATATTTTCCCTCGGCCGTGAAAATTTTTATTCTGCGGTTGCCGGCATCGCCTACGTAAATCCGGTTCTTGGGCCCTACCCCTAGGCCAAAGGTTTCCTGGAAGCGTTCGCGTCCCGGCCCGTATTCTCCCCAGTGTTTAACCAGATTGGCGTCTGCATCGAATTTTTTTACGCAGGAATTCCCGGTATCCGCCACATAAACATATTTCCCGGCATCTACAGCCACATTCCGCGGAGAATAGAAGTTGCCGGCTTTGGCGGAAATTTCGCCGAGGTATTCGCCCTGGGTCGTGAACTTTTGAATTCGTCCGTTCCAGGCATCGGCCACGTAAACCGCGCCCTGATCATCCACGCTGATTCCCGATGGCTCATTGAATTCTCCGGCCGCCTTGCCCTTTTGGCCCCAAGTATCAACTACCCGGCCGTCCGGACCTAATTTCACTACCCTATGATTTCCCAGGTCGGCTATATAAATACTTCCGTCCGGGCTGACCGCGATTCCCCGGGGAGAGGATAAAGGGCCAACCGTGCTCTCTGCCAATGAATAAACTGCCAGCACCTTGGCCGGAATAAGTTTAACCGGCGGCCCCTGCCGAATCTTGCCGATAACCGCGATTAAAATTACTACTCCCACGATGGCGCCAAAAATAATTAATCCGCGCGGCTTTGGTTTGCTTTTACCGTGCCGGGATGTTTTGGCCACAGCCGGCCGGGAAACCTTGGTTGGCTTGGCCGCCGCTTCCTCCGGCTTGGTTTTTGCGTCCTGCTTGGCCGCTATTACCGGCCGGCCGGCTTTTTTTTCGGAAACCGCTTTCTTGGCGGATGTTCTCTTTTTATTTGCGGCTTTTGCTTTTTTCTTAGTGGCCATCTTCTTCCTCCTCTTACGGTTTGAATTTATACAAACGGTTGGCGGACATATCCGTGACATAGAGCATGCCGGTCTCCTGGTTTACGCCCACACCCAGGGGCGTGCCCAAGGGCTGTCCGCTCTCCGGGTCGGTCTCAATGAATCCCAGAAATTCCCCCTGGCGTGTAAATCTGTGAACCCGGTGTTTGGTCGGATCAGTGATGTAAACCCGGTCCTGCTTGTCATCTATGGTAATATACGGCTCCATGAAAAACTGCTCTTTTTGCCACCCCTTGACCGGCCAGGAACGCACCCGGCGGCCCTGGGTATCGCATACTTGTATTCTGAAGTTCAACCGGTCGCAAATATAAAGCAGGTCTTTATCGTCAATTTTAATTCCGAACGGCTCGTCATAGTCTTCCGGCCCCGAGCCTTTTTGCCCCCATACGGCGACAAACTCTCCCTCAGCCGTGAATTTCTGAATCTTCCGGTTGCCGGTATCGGTTACATACACTAACCCCTGAGAATCCACGGCCACATCCCGAGGACCCCAAAAGCCCCCCTCGCCGGGCCACATTTTGAGAAAACGGCCTTGGCTATCGAATTTCTGTATACGGTGGTTCCAGGTATCCGCGACATAAATATTCCCCGCCGGGCCAATATCAATTCCTCCCGGGGTTTTAAATTCTCCTTCGCCCGCGCCTTCCTTTCCCCATTTGGCTACAAACTTCCCGTCCGCAGTGAATTTTTGAATCCGGTGGTTGCCGGCATCCACTACATATACAAAACCCTTGGTATCAACCACCACGCCCCGGGGATCCACCAACTGCCCGGGACCCCGACCCTTCTCGCCGCCCTTCTGTAAAACATTAATATCCGTGCGTCCGCTCTCTTTATTCCCCCTGAGCCCTATGGCAATGGCGATTATCAAAACCAAAACGCTCGCGCCTAAAACCAGGGCTGCAACTTTTTCCTGCTTGCGCATAATGTTTTCTCCTTAGACTCTTTTATTCCGCGTGGCTCCAGTATAAATGCTCCAAATCCTTGCGGATGTAGACAATCATATCGTACGATCCCAGGCCGTTCCAGGGTTCACGGTACATAAATAATTTCCAGGCTTTTTTGCATTTCCCGTCCCAGGTATCATTTAAAAAAAGGTTGCTGTCCGGACTCCACCAAACCCGGAGTTTATAGCGCTGGGCCGTGTAGTCCGCAGCCAGCAGTTCGGCCACCCGGTCGTCGTGTCCGGGCGCGGCGGCTTCTACTCCGGTAATAATCAGCGGATTTTTTTCTATCGAGCCTTCGGATTGGGTGGCAGTATATTTGGGATATCCTACTTTTTTAAAATCCCGCAAGTACCAGGCAAAGGGCCAGGAGCAGTAATCCTCGCAAGTGATTTTCATATCCAGCCCGCCGGTCAGGCGCTTGGACATATTGGTAATCTGGCGCACTACCTGGGGAACCTCGGTGGAGGATTGCACATAGACCAGCAGTTCCCTGGGATTGGCGCCTGCTCCGCAAAAATTCAGCAGCGAGGTATTATGCAGCATCATGGCGCCCAGAAGCACAAACCCCGTCAGCAGCCAGACGCGCTGCCTGCGAAAGCGTTCCCAGAACTCGCCCAGCCAGGTTCCGGTCAGCAGTATCATGGGCAGCAGGGGATGCAGAATCAGCCAGGGCATGCGTTCCCCGGCAAAAGAGTAGTTCGAAAAAGCGGCCAGGGTCCATACTATAAGAAAAGTGACAAAATTATTTTTTTCATCGAAAGAAAAGTAGGCCAGCAAGCCGGTTCCCAGTGATATCAGCAGAAGAGAAAAAATCAGGCCAAAGGTCTCGTTGCCATGGGCGGCAAAGAGCCACCAGGCCGCGCCCAGGACCAGGTAGGCCAGCAGACGCCAGACGTGATTGGTCTTAGACTTGATAAAGCTGTAATAAACCAGGGCAACCAGCGTGCCGATAAACGCCAGGGTTTCATACAAGGGAATCAGGCCGGCATAGAAATAGACCGGCTGGCTTCCCCGCTGCACCTCGTGCTGTCCCAGCCAGTAGGAGATGGATTTGGTAAAAGCGTGCAAAAATCCCTGGGGATTCGTAAAAACCGTGGTGTATAAAACAAAGATAATACCGAAAAAAATCAGGGTCGCGACCCCGAGAGGGCGAAACATAAAATCCAGCACCTGCCCCAGGCTTCGGCGCCAAGGGCTGTCTTTCATGCCCAACGGAATCTTCTTCTCCCAGACCTTCCGCAGGGCTATTGTCAATTGATGCTCCCCGGCCGCTCCGGCAGTATATTCCCACAACCAACGAAAGAAAAGAAAGGATACAAAAATAGCGCCCGTAATGTAGGTTACTTCCTTGGTGCAAAAAGACATACTCAGCGCGGCCGCGCCCAGGTATAAATAATTCGGGCGCCGCGTATCAAGATAGCGAAACAGGGCGTACACCATTACCATGGTAAAGGCCGCAATATGAATGTCATTGCGGATGAAGCGTCCGAAATAAGTAAAGGAGGGCGAGATCGTGATCATGATGCCGGTAAAAATCGCGCCCGCGCGGCCTAAATAGGGACGGAGAAACCAGGCCATGCCTACTGTCAGCATGGCCAGCACCGCGGGTACGATGCGGCAAGTATAGTCCGAGGCTCCGAAAAGGAAATAGGCCAGGGCATTGAAGTGGAAAAGCAAAGGCCCGTGCATCATGGGGTTATAAGAATAACCCATGCCTTTGAAAAGCTCCCAGGAATAAAAAGCGTGCAGGCTTTCATCATGATGCAGGGGTTTCTCGCCCAAGGCGTAAAACCGCAGAAAGGCCGCCACAGCCAGGATAACCAGCCAGACCATCTGCTCGCCCGTGAGCCACTTTAACCCCGGAGCGCTAACCCGCGCAGCCTCGGCAACCGGCAAGGCCGGGGAGGGTGCGGTAGGGGTAGAAATTTTCGGTTGGGTTTCCGCCTTTTTTTCTTTTTTAACCAGCTTGGTCCCGCAGGTATCGCAGAAACGGTTCTGGTTGGGATTCTCGGCCCCGCATTTAGGACAATTCACAGTTTCCTCCTGTTAGGCAGCCCCTCGGTTACATGGGGATATCGTTATTTTTTCGTTTAAAGCAATATCAGACTATCGCTTTTCTGCATGTGAATATTCCATACTGTTTTTCAATCCCTCGAAAGCCGGGATATGCCTCTCACGGGACGTAGGGGCGTTTAATTAAACGCCCCTACAACTACCGACAATGCCATTAATGAACGGTTAATATATTACCGTGTAATGTTGGACAAAACCAGCCGGAGACAGACCAAAAGGGAAAGTCTTTTTACCGCCTTTTATATATCGTCACTCCTCCAGCATTTTCATAGGCCTTTTCCATAAAGACCGCGAATTTATTCAATCCCGGCCCGGGATACTTGTCCCTCTCCAGCGTGCCCACAAATACATATTGAATATTATATTTGTCTATCAAGGCCCGGGCTTTTTCAATATCATTCCCGCCGTAAAGGGCATCTATATCCGGCAGCCTGCGGCCCGGTTCATCATAGTTGCCCCGCCATTGCAATTCATGGCCGGCCCATCCCAACACAGTGGGCAAGCCGGTAAAGGTGGAAACACGGGCGAAATCCGTATACTCTCCGCCCGTGGCTTCCAAAACCACGGGACAACCCCGGACATTCTGCCGGAGCCACTCGATTCCCTCGCGATCCGCCGGATAGTTGTTTTTTAAATAGCAGGAACCGTCCAGAGTGGTTACATTCTTAAAATGATTGGTCTTTACCATGGCAGCGGCATACGGATAGACCAGGGAAGCGGCGATAAACAGAACCATTACCACCAGCCAGGCCGCTTTCAAATTGGCGTGCCGCAGGGAGTGTTTAAAGGACCAATAAACTCCGTACACTCCGGCTATGCCTAAAAGAAACCATACCTGGTAATATAATTTAAAGACTGTGTTCATGCGGTCCAGAGGCGGGTTGAAAGTATCATTAATATGCAGCACCTCGCATCCGAAAATCAGAAACCCGGCGGTAAATAGCAGGCTTAAGGCAAAAACCGTTTCCGGCCGGTCAATCCGGGTGAAAAGCAAAACCGCGGCTGCCAGGGCCAATAAGATAACTATCCCCAGGAAAACCGACTTGGCCCAAATCGCGGCCGCTGCCATAATTAAAACGATTATTATTATAATTCCGGTCTTCCGGCCTTCTCTCCGGCGCCAGAATAAGACCGGCTGGAGAAGAAACATGAAAATATTGCGTACTTGGCCCGGCAGTTCACCAGCCGGCCCGGCCAATGGGCTCTCTCCATTTGTTCCGGAGGGCCCGGGTGATATATGATGGCCGCATTGGCCGCAAATACGTTTGCCCTCCCGAATCGGTTTTCCGCACTGCGGGCAGTACGCGCCTGGTTTTCTTCCGGGCGCAGGTTTATTCGCCGCCGGAGATAATAAAACCAGGAACCAGGCATGGTAACGCGCGACCAGGAAGGTCATCGCCATAAAAGTAAAGGTTCCAAAAATCAGCAAGTAATCTTTCACGTTGGTGTTCTGGGTGGTCAATCCCAGGCCCTTGGCCTGGCTGTGGAAATAAAAATAGAAAGGCAGGTACGGAATAATCGCTGCGGCGAGAATTACTCCCCCCGCGGCCAGCATGCCCTTCCATGGCATGGCCGGGACCCCTTGCCGCAACCCGTATTGCTGAAAGAAAAAAGCCAGCAGGGCGATAAAAAAGGCAGTGGGCAGATCCCAACTGTTTATGAAGCCCAAAGCCCCGATCACAATCCCCCATAAAATATACCTTCCCAGTTGTTCCGGGCTTCTAAGGGTCAAGACCGGCTCTCGGGATTTAAGCTGGTTCAATCCCAGCCCCAGGCTCATTAAAAAAAACGGAACTGCCAGCATGTGGGGATGCATATCACCCAGCAGAAAGGAAAAAAACGGAAATTCATTTATCGTATCCGGAATGATCCGCGAGGGCGTCCACCAGTTAAAATTCTCCAGAGAACGGGTCGTGAGAAACTGGCGAAATCCGTCCAGATTTCCCAGCAAATAAATCATGGCCCATCCGCCGAATCCCACCAGCATCCGGCGGGTTAAATTATATAAAACCCCAAATAAGGCTGTGCCGGAAAGCGCAAACAGCATGCCTAACGCCAGATTAAACCCTACGGCGGCCGGAACACCTGAAAGCTTGGTCAGGATGCTCATTAATAAGTAGCCGAAATAGTAATAACTGATAAAAAATTCCGGGCCCGCCATCCAGGGATCATAAGGCGGGAAGGAGGGAGCGCGCATGAGGGAATGCAGGAAAGCCATGTCCATAAACTTCTCGGTTCCCAGAATATCCGGATTGTACATCCGGAAAAAGAGGAACAGCAGAAAGAGGGCCGCAAAGAATAATTCCACTACCAGGATATAACCCTTGCGCTCTTCCCAGGCGCTGCGGATTTCCTCCTTATATTTCGCCCCCAGCCAAAAAGAAAATCCCGCCAAAAGACCCAGGGCAATGATCAGCGTAAAAAACGAAAACCCAATAAACCCCATAAGCCAGGCAAGCAGGCCGGCCAGTAATAACCCCAAGGGTTTGGTAAACGCATAGCCCCGGTCAGGCAGGAATTTAAAGGTTTTAAACGTTATGGGAATGGCGATTATTCCCATGATGGAAATAACCAGCCACCAGGTCAGTATTCCAAAAAGCTGCATAAAGTCTCCTGTAATAATTGAACTTGGGCTTTATTCGATTATTTAAAGAAAAACCTCTAGGAGCCTGCGCAATTAGTCCAGAATTCAAGTATTCCCCTCCCTTGACGGGAGGGGAATTATTCATATCAAAATCGGCTAATTGCTCAGGCTCCCAGGATGTGCTTTTTTTATAAAGCAATAAATTAGGTGAAATTATAAAAGCGACTAGGGCGGTTGTCAACCTGAAAGCCAGCTATATTTAATTTCCCCACAGACCCGGATATAATTATTCAGTAATATTACCTGCTTTGAATCTTGACCTGGTATTTCTCCGGAGTATAATACTTTACAATCTTTGTTTTAGGAGTAAGCGTTGGTCTTTTTATCCAACCCAAACCCTTCCCGGCCAAACCCATTAATGGTGTTCTGGGACCTCGGCCTGGCCATAGCGGCTTTCCTGCTTCCTCTGCTGGTATCCCTTCCCCTGCTGGGCAATGATTTAATCGGGGGCGAGTACGCCGAGTTTGTTTTAGGCGCCGCTTCTCTGGGCATAGTGCATTGTCCCGGATATCCTCTGTATCTGCTGAGCGCTAAATTCCTCGGTTGGCTGGCGCCCTGGGGCACGGATATTTGGCGCATGAATTTCGCCGGTTTGGTATTCGGCTCCTGTTCATCCTTAATTATCTATTTAACGGGCCGGCGGCTGCGGTTTCCTTTGCTGGTTAGTCTAGCCGCGGCCTGGGCTTTATTCTTCTCACCTTTTATTTGGCAGGCCGCCTTGCTTTCCCACCATTTTACTTTTCATCTCATGCTGCTCTGCCTCTGCCTTTACCTGACCCTGGGTATTATCAGCTCTCCTTTCCGGCCGCATTCCCAAAACCGCTGGACAATCTGGGCGTTTTTATGCGGAATAACCGGCGGCCAATATCCTCCGCTCTTAACCTGGGCCATGACCGCCTTTGTCCTGGGATTAGCCATCGGCCTTCCCCGGCATCCTGCCAAAAAAATAAATTTCGTCTGGATTTTCACCTGCCTGGTCTTAGGCATATTATTACCCTATACGTATCTCCCTTTACGCCTGCCGGCGTCCGGCGCTTTCCTGAACACGGATTTTGCGTTCCATTTTGCCGAGCTTCGCCAAAACTTCTCTCCGGTTAAGCTTGGCTCCTGGCTGTTCTGGTATGTAACCGCCGGATACCAAAAATATTTTGTCGATAAGCCTTTGGGTTCTTCCCTGTTTCAAGTGGGGCAGGCTCTAATCAGCTTTGTCCGTAATTACTCCTTTTTAGGCCTGGTGATTATGCTCTGGGGATTGCTGCTGAATGTGCGTTATGTGTTTTTTCGGCGGCCGAAACGATCTCATGACAGTCTGGATAATCCCAGCCGGCTTATTGTCATGCTACTTCCCCTCTTCGCCTTGGGCGGCGGAGCCCTCTTGTTTTCCGGACACACCGCGGCCTTCCACTTAGGCTTGTGCCTGGCCGGCGGTTATTGGACCCTAAGCGGATTGAATTATTGTTATTATCAACTCGGGCGCAGATCCGAGCGCAGCTCCAAATTCCTGTCTTCCCGCGCCACGGTATTTGGCTTGATCGTAGTGTTGCTGGTGCCCTTGTTTTCCTTGCTTCAGACTTATAGCCAGCTGCGCGCCCAGGTGCGGATGGCGTCCGCGGAGAATTCAAATCTTTTCCAAATGCATAATTTTATTCAGTCCCTGCCGCCCCAGGCAATCCTGGTCTATCCGCACGCGGACTTGGGCTATGTAGCCGCTTATCTGCAAGCGCGCGAAAAAATCCGGCCGGATATTTTATTGGCACCTTTTTCCAGGCTCTGGCCGAATATTCCTTATGCTGTATATCCTCCGTCCTCCCGGTTTACATCTCTGCCCTCGTTCTCCTTGGCCTATCGTTTAGATTTCACCCGCTATTGGGTTAAAGGCTTGGCGTCCAGGCTATCCCCGGCGCAGCCGGCTTATCTGCTTTCACGGCCTCTGGGCCCGCGTGTTTCGCTGGACTATTTAGCGCAAACCTTTGAGTTAACCGAGGCCTATCCCCCTCTCCAAATTTGGCTCCACCCCGGAGAGTCTTCCTCCCTTTCCATCTACCGCATCCGGCCTCGGTCCGCCGAAAATACCCGGTAAACCCCTGGAGCCTGAGCAATTAGTTGCTCAGGCTCCAGAGCATTTGAGAGTAGATAGTAGAAATTAGATAAAATATCTCAAATGCGGTCTACTGTCTACTCTCTACTCTCAAAAAACCGACTAAATGCTCAGGCTCCTAGGGCTTTTTCGTTGCCGGCACAGTCTTCCCCGCCGCTTTAGCGGGCATGTTATAGAAATTATTTATTTCCGTCCCTTTAAAATAATGCTCGAGTATCTCCTTATAGGTAAATCCATGCTGGGCCATGCCGCGCGCGCCCCACTGACACATGCCCACGGCATGCCCCAATCCGCGGCCCTGGATGGCCAGCTTATTGCCCTGCATCTTGATTTCATAAAAATTGCTGAGAATCCGGCGCTGTCCGAATATCCGGTTAAGCAGAGTACGGAATTTCGGGCCCGGCATTCTATATTGGCGTTGGTTGGTGGTAATTAAAATACGTTTGACATGCCCGGACCGGTCTAAAAAATCCACCTCCACCTGCTTCAACTTTTCCTCCTGGCCGAGGGTGCGGTTTTTCCTCATGGCCTGCTCCAGCCGGCGCAGCGAGAGCCGCGCCCTCCACCGGGCGTAGGGAGATCTTGCGCAATAAGGCCGGTAACCGGGCTTCCAATGATCCTGCACCCGCGCCAAATAAGGCTGCGGCTGGCTTCCCCAAACCTCCTCTATAAAAGCCGTATTGCCGCCACAGGTGCTGTGGTAAAAAGCCTCGGCCAGACGGCCCTGATAAGCCAGCACCTCCCCCTGAGTCATCTTGACCGCCCTTTCGCAGCGCAGTGAGATTACTTTGCGGCCCTGGTAAACCTGGCAATGCGGACCGTCGCAAAAATTATAACCATAGCGTTGATGCCTCCGCAGGTTTTTCAAGGCCCAGGTGCGCGCCACTACGGCCTGGGCTTTCAACGCTTCCAGGGTGAAATGGCTGGGAGCCATCTCCGCCGGCAAGACCCGCGATAAATACATTTCCAGGGGAAGCACATTGATTAAAGCCAAGCGGCCCCTTGTCACCACAATCTGAAACTCCCGGCCTTCATACTGACGCCTGAACCGGCGCTCGGGAACATGGAGCTTCGCAATGCTTATCTGATTATCTATGGAATGAAAACCCAGGCTGGGATAGGGGGTGGCTTTTTTAGCCGCTGCCGGCCCCGGCTTAAAAGCCAGGGCGACCTGGTCTCCTCGCTGGCGCAAATAGACCCGGCGTGCTCCCGGCGGCCAGGGAATTTTATGGCCCTGATGGTCCCTTATCTCGATCCCACCTTCCGGCCATTCAAAAATAGCATGCTTAAATATTTTTTTTCGCAGGATTCGAACCTTGACATCCGGTCCGCTCTCCAGGGAGTTCTTGGCCCAATTTCCATCCCCCGAAAGGTTTAAATCCTTACATCCGGCAGCAGTCAGTATCAGGCTGATTAGAATCATAACCGCCGGATAGCGGCCAACTGATAAGCTAGACACTCTTTTTGCGGGAAGCTTTCGCGGCCGGTTTCTTTTTTGACCGGCTTCCGGCAGAAGACGAGGTTCTGCGGACGCGTGAATTATTACAGGAATATTGGTTAACCTGGTTAAGCGGATGCAGTTGCAGCATTCCTTTTTCTTCCGGGGTGAGATCATTAAGAATAGTTGTGAGCCGTAGATTCCGGGCGATAGCCTGCAGCCGCCTGGCTATCTCATGCTCTTTCAGGCCGGGCCGGACGGCCTTGAGCCGCAGCGCCGTCTTGGCAGCCAATAAAACCGCATGCCCCATTCTCTCTACCGGATTCTGGCACAGGATTATTTTAAAACTCTCGGTAAAAGCGCCTAAATATTCTTCGATACTGCGCGCCGACTGCCCGTCTTCCAGTGTTTCCAAATATTGCCGCATCCTGCCCCCCCCTAAAATCTTTCTCTTCCCTTGATCAAGTTATTTTACACCGTATCCGCGATAAATACAATGCTAAAACCCGGCTGAATTTTAGGCGCCACCTTTACTTCCCGGCCGCTTGCTCGTGAGCCTTGCGGCCATATAAATAATGCCTTTCTACATCTCGGATCAAATTCTCCGCCCTTCAGGGCGGAGTAATTTAATGAAGCTTGATCTGCCTTTCATCCGGCCCGGCGGCCACCTCCTTGATTTCTCCAAAGCTTTGCTCGTAACGGGCCACATTCTCTGTCAGGGCGCGGAGAAAACGCTTGGTATGCCCGGGAGAACTGATGACCCGGGCACGCACCTTGGCCTTGGGCTGCTGGGGCTGGACAAAAATAAAATCCAGCACGAATTCCGTGGCATTATGGGCCACCAGCGCCAGATTGGCATAGGCGCCCTGGGCTGTGGCATCATCAACCTCTACTTGGAGTTGCATGTTTTGCTGCTGTTCCGGCTCTTTAGGTTTTTGCATTATACCCTCCTTAAAAAATTGAAATGTTGTCTAAATTAATCCAACGAACGTAGGGGCCGGCTTCCATGCCGGCCCATGGATTTAACCTCACACAAGCGGGCGGACATGGAAGTCCGCCCCTACGAAAAACCTCATCCCTGAGAAATATCTAAAAAAACTTCCGGCTCTTACTTTCTCATCCTATAAATAATTACTCCCTCCTGCTCGTAAACCACATCCATAAAACCACGGAATTTTTCGAGGCCAGCGCGGGAATAATCTTTACGCTCATTTTCGCCGACCATAATATATTTGATGCCATATTGCTTAATTAATCGGCGGGCTTGTTGAATATTCAGGGTTTTGTAAATGAAATCCGCATCCCGGGTGCGGCTGCCGGTCAAATCGGGATTATAGCGCATCTGCTCTTCCTGGCCGATCCATCCGATCAAGGTCGGCTGTCCGGTAAAAATGGCGGACCGGGTGTCAAAACAGTTATAACCTCTCCGCCCCGGCGCCTCCAGCACAATATCCGTATGCTTTATATTCCGGTTAATCCAGGCCAGGGCCTTGGCCTCCTTAGGCCTCATCTGATTTAAATATTCCATGCCATTGAGCGTGGGATTTTGAAACTCGGAACAAAGGCGCATCCGGTTGTAGAGCGAGATGGGCGGATAAAGCGCAACTGAAAATAAAACAGCTCCCAGCATTGCAGCCCATGCCAGCCGAAGTTCCCCGGATTTTGGCCACGCAGCCCAGGTCCAGGGCAGCACCAAAATACCCAGGCCCAGCGCCAGCGTCAGCCAGGGTGTACCGCTAATCTCCTGGAAGTAATTAGCCAGTACCCAGAGCATGAGGATAACTAAAATAGCAGCCCCTAGTCTCCATTTCCGCGCTCCTGCCAGTAGTCCGGACCAGATTTTTCGCTCTTCGCGCCGGCCGGAAAATATTTGTCCCAGGGCGGCGGCCGCGGCCAGGGAAAAATAAATCCATACCACCATATAGAATTTAAACACTGTGTTCATACGGCTCATATCACCGCCCACACCCATAAAATCCCGAACATGGATAACTTCGCATCCCAAAACCATTGCCAGGCCCAAAACTGCCAGCAGCATGGCCATGCGCATCTGGGCGGTAAGCGGCTGCCATCCCAGAACCCACGCCCCGGCCATAAGCATTAGCAGCAGTATTGCCAGCAGGCCCTGGCCGAATAAAACCAGGAGCAGACTGCCGGCCAGCAGCGCGGCTATGCTATAAAATATCCGGGGATGCTTTTCCCATATTCTCTGTATCACAGCGGCCGCCCGTTCCCACCACGGCCGGCGCGAACGGGAAGACCAGCCGAATCCGGTTAAAATCCGGCGTCCCCGGGGAATCAGCTGCATTGCCCAGTAAGTTAATAAAATAAATATCGGCAGCCCAAAAAACACCAGGAAATCTTTAAGATGCGTACGGACCTCGGGATTGACCAGGGCCAGGGAGGTAGACTGGGGAATAAAATATTTATGGAAAAAGAAGAACAGGGCCAAACCTCCGATCACCAACCGAATCCATCCCAGCAGGGCGGTTCCCAGTCCTGCCCAGGGAAAACTCCGGCCCTTGCGATCCAGTAAAACGCGGGCCGCCAATACTCCCAAAACCAGCAAAGCATACGGCGGAAAGTTCCAGGTATTGATCGCGGAGAGCGAACCGAGCGTCAGCGCAGTTACAAAAAATATTAATCCCCTCTCGGTTCCGGTTCGTCCCGGGGCTTCGGGCATCAGCGAGTTCCGGGAATTCGCCGGCATCAGAACATTTAGACCCCATCCGATCAAAGGCAGGGAATAGGGAATTGCTATAATATGAGCGTGCAGGTCTCCGTAGAGGAATGAAAACCATGGCATCTCATTAATTGTGCCTTTGATCAAGCGCGTAGGATTCCAGATAAATTCAAACCGGCCGATATGTTGCCAAATTTCTCCCCCCCTGCGGCTGAGACTAACCAGCATATCATTCCAATTTATCCCGCGGCATAATGGCTCCCAAATATAGAAAAAAGCCTGCAAATTCCCGAGCGTGGCCGCGGCCAGGGCCGCCGCCACGCCCCAAACGCGCTTGCCGGTCAACCCCACTCCGAGACCATACACCCCGGTAACGGTTAAGGCAAAAAGCAGGGCAATGGCTATATTATAGGACCAGCCGGGCGGGACGCCGGTCAGTTTGGCAAGAATCCCCAGGATAACATGTCCGAAATAGTAATAATTTATATGATAGCCGGAAAGCCAGGGATCATACGGCGGAAAATGGATGCTCTGGTATACGGCCGTAAAAAAGGATATGCCCATGGGTTCTCCGCCGCCGTTATAGCCTTGTCCAAAAGGATTATTAATATCCGGATTATAAAGCTTGGTCAGCATGTAGGCGATAAAAGCCAGCAGAAAAATTAGTTCAGCGCTTATCCAGAATCCTCCCCGGACCTTGATGAACTCCCTGATTTCCGTGCGGCGGCGGAGCGCCCACCAGACCGAAGCTCCTCCCAATACCAGCAAAACCAGCAAAGTAGTGCTTTGCAGATGGTTCATCACTCCCAGGGAGACCAGCATCCAGGTGGTCCACGCCAGGATCAAGGTTCCGATAATTTTTGACAGGGCCACTCCGGAATCCGGCAAACGGGGAAAGAGGCTGAGGCATAATGGTATGCTCAGCAAGCCGATTAATTGGAGTAAAAGCACCCAGGCCAGGCCGGCAGTAAAACTGTTTAATTTTCCGAAAATGAAAATCGGCCGGCCCTGCGGCTCTCCATGATTGGCATTAATAACCGCAGGCAGGGTCCGGGTCTCAGGCCGGGTTTTTCGGGCTGCGGGTTTTTCCCGGAGCGCCGGTTTTGCTTCCTTCCTCTGCATGATCTTGCTAACCCGGTTATCCAGTACCCGGGCCAGTTCATCCGGATGCATATACGGCGGAGCGCGTTGAAATAGATATACATGTGGATGGTCGTACAGAGTGAAGCTCTCGTCAGACTCATCGTCCGGAAAAAAATGTCCGCCTAAGCCGGGATAGTTTTTAAACTCGGCCGTCAATTTAAAGCCCAGTTTTTCTTCAAACATCAACTCGTAATACGCGGCATTCATCGGATAACGGTCCCACAAACGGCGGTACAGTGCATGGGCTCGCGTATCAGCCATTACTATCAGCTCATTCTTTTGGAGCATGTTTAAAATAATCTTCCGCTTACGGGGATTATCCGGTTCCTGCACCGGGAACTTATTTATTTGGTAAGACCTGATTGGCACATCCTTGACATGCGTTGGCAGATCATCGCCCCATTCTTCATTAAGAATCGCGGTGGGCCGCGGGAACCCATTTTCCATGGTCTTGGCAGGCAGGTGTTCCATAATCCAGCGGCTGGCCGCAATCCAGGGATGCTCCCTATTATATATTGAAGCGAATGCCAGGGCCCAGAGCATGGTTAAAACTAGAATTAATCCAATAACCGCGCCGGCAATTCGACGGGCCGCAACCGCGGCCAGACGCGCTTTAATGCCCAGAGCCAGGCGGGCGCCTGCCAGGCAGAGAATAGGCGTCAAGGGAAGAATATAGCGGTTAAACTTGGCAAAAGAAACGCCTATGATTAAGGCGTATGCCACGCCAAAGCTCATTACCACTATCATTCCTGATTCCTGTTCCAGACCAGCGCGGATGGTTTTCCAGGATTTACGTACCAGGGCCCGGATAAGCCCTGCCAGGGCCAGCAGGGGATAAACCATGAACGCTGTCAGGGTTAAAATACCCAGCGGGATTCCCATAGTATACCGGGTAATATTTTTTGCGTAGTAGATGTAGGGCAGGGTATTTAAATATTGCCGGTTGTAGGGAACATCCGCTGCCCCGGTCACAAGAATCCGGCGCTGCTCATTCTGGTTGATCCAAAACTTGGCCCAGTCCAGAAAGGCGTAAGGCATGGCAATGAAAAAAACCAATAAAGAAACCCCGGCTGTCAAACCCAGGTCCTGCCAGCGCCGTATCCGGTCATGCCCCGAATCCCGGCTTAAGCCTATAAGATGAGCCGTTCCCAGGCTAAGGACCAAGGGCATGGCGCTGGTCTTGGTAGCCATGGCCAGCCCGAAGCAGATACCGGCCATTACATAGTCTTGCCGGCGGCCGGTCTGGGCAATTCCAACTGCCCAGTACAAGGTTCCCATAACCAACAGGCCCAGGGGAACATCCACCACAAAGAAATGAGACATCTGAATATTCAGAACCGTAAAAGTCAGGAAAGCGGCTGCGAGTAATCCTAATCTACGGCCCACAGCGCCGGGCTGGAGACGGCGTCCAAGTAAATAAGTAAAGACTATGGTTCCCAGATCAAAGCAGGCCGAAAGCGTGCGGCCGGCAGAGATCACGAAGCGGTTGGCATCAAAGTGTCCAAACCATCCGGCGATTTGCGCCACAAAGTCCTTGATCAGGGATAATAGATACAACGGAAAGGTGCCATATTGAAGACCAGTAGGTGCTTCCGGATAAGAAAGCTGGCTGACCACCCCGAATATCCAGCGCTCGTCCGGATGGAACTGGCGGTCCAGATACCAGTCCGGCCGCATGAATCGCAGCATCATGGCAGCCAGCATGAGAACCCCGAACCAAATGGTTTCCGGCTCACGCCGGGCCAAGTCCCGAAAATCCTGGTACCAGGATTTTATAATCCGGATCAGTCCGGATCTCTTCGGCCGGCTGCGAGTTGGGGAAATCCTCCGGCCCGCGCCGGACAGGGCTTTTTTTATGGCGCGGACAGCTTTTTTAGGACGCCGGCTTTTTGCCGGAGTAGAGGGCGTTTTTTGGCTTTTTCCGGATTTTGCGAGGCGGACGGTTTTTTTTGCCCGGGCTGCAGATGCTGGTTTTTGTCGGGAGAAAGAGCGGGGTTTAGTCATGCTCCTAACCCCGGTGGAGGATAAAGCCTACGGTTAATATCCAGAGAACGATGTCAGCAATCAGGTATTTATCTTGAAGCAGAATCAGCTCCGGAGCGCCGCCGAGATTCTTTTGGTAAACCAGGTAGAGATAACGCAATATCCCGTATATCACGAAAGGCACGGTCAACATAAGATAATGATGCGCCTGGGCGGTCTCGGAAGTAAAAGCGTAGAGCGAATAAGCAATGATCGTGGATGACGCCACCACGCCTATGAACTGATCGAGCAACGCCGGAGAGTATTCTTCCAAAGAGGGGCGGTGCTTGGGAGCTTTATCGCCCAGCGTAATCAGCTCATGCCTGCGCTTGGCAAAACCCAGAAACAGGGAGATCAGTGTGGTCACAATCAGCAGCCAGGAGGAAATCGGCACCGCAATAACCAGCGCGCCGGCCGCAGCCCGGAGCACGAAACCAGCCGTAATAATAAAGACATCCAGGATCACCAGGTGCTTCAAGCCTGCGGTATAAGCGATATTTAAAAGTATATATATTACTACTGCCAGGGCGAACATCCAGGACAGGGCCAGGCCCCAAATCAGGCTGACCGTCATTAAAAAGACCCCGGCTATTGTTGCCATGCCGGGTTTGATCTTTCTCGCGGCTAAAGGCCGGTGTTTTTTCTCCGGATGCCGGCGGTCATTCTCCACATCGCGGATATCGTTAAAAATATAGATAGCGCCCGCGGCCAGGCAGAATATCGCGAAAGCCTGCACTACCCGGATCAGCATCCCGGGATTAAAAAAATTGGCGGAAAAAACCAGACCCGCAAAAACCACCAGGTTCTTGGTCCATTGCTTCGGACGCATCAACTGGAATAAGGCGGTCATATATGTCCTTTTAAAAATAGTGATTTTAGAGAAAAATTTACCATTGCTTATCAGGACGTGTCAAGGTGAAAGACGTACGGTTTTTCATAGTCATCCCCTTCCGTATCCTGTAGAAGCAACGGCTGCGTCATCCGCACTATCAGTATATTTCGCATTTGCCGTGTGAAGGGGCGTTTAATAAAACGCCCCTTCATCTGGTTTTGACATTCACATGACGGGGTGTAGGGGCGACGCATGCGTCGCCCCTACCTTGTAAATCCACAGGTGGCCGGCATAGAAGCCAGCTCCTGCATTACCTCACCAGCACTATCTTTCCGCGCGCCTTATGCCTTCCCGCCTCAAAATACACGAGATATGTTCCTGAACCTGCGTTTCCGCTCCCGTTCCAAATAATTTCATGCCTGCCAACATTGTAATACTCTAAACTTGAATGCATCAAACGCCCGGTTATATTATAAATCCGCAAATGCACTGACTCGGCTTGCTCAAGTTCAAATATTATTGAAGCGCTTTCTCCATGGGAAACGCGGACAACAGGATTATAAATTCTAAAAGAAAATCTTCCTCCCGGGATAGCGGGTGTATTTACCGGGGTATAGGTAGGCGTAGCCGTGGGCAAAGCCCATGGCCCGGTCCGGAAATCATGTTCTCCTTCCAGATAGCCTGAACATAGGCTGTACCACGGACTGTGCAGCAATCCATAAGGCGCATTAGACGGATCGTACAATAAACGTACGCGCCACCTGTAAGCCTGCATGGGATTCAATCCGGTCAGCAGGAGTTCCATGTCCATGCCGCTTACGCCGATATCCTGGTAACTTGCCCCGGTTTGCAGATTAGAGCCCATAAAACCCGTGCCGGGCAAGGCTGTATCTACCTGGAGCCTGGCCCGGGTACGGCCCTGGCTGGATCTGGCCCAGAGCCTGATCCTGGCTTGCGTATTGGATGGAGAATAAGAGGCGGCGCAGGCCGGGCCGATAAGACTGGCTCCATCTGCCTTGACCTGCCTGGGACGCACACTTAGACCGCCAAATTCATTGCCATAATAAACATATGCTTGGCCTTCATATGCCTGCCCATTGTCATAATTTAGCGCGCCGCAGATAACATCCCCATATCCATCCCCATTTACGTCTCCTGCGCTTCCTACTGAATAGCCAAACCACGCATCTACCTGGTTGCTCTCGGCTGTCCAGGCCGGGGTCGCACTCAGTCCGCTTGCAGTTCCTAAGTACACATATGCTTGGCCTTCATTCGACTGACCATTGTCATACTCATAGGCGCCGCAGATCACATCTCCATACCCATCCCCATTTACATCGCCTGCGCTTCCTACTGATCTGCCAAAATACGCGCCATCCTGGTCGCTCTCGGCTGTCCAGGCCGGGGTTGTGCCAAGTCCACTTATAGATCCTACGTATACATACGCCCGGCCTTCATCAGTCTGACCATTGTCATACTCATACGCGCCCACAATCACATCTCCATACCCATCACCATTTATGTCTCCCGCGCTGCCTACTGATCTGCCAAAATAGGCACTTGCCTGGCCGCTCTCTGCTGTCCAGGCCGGGGTTGTGTTAAGTCCGCTTGCTGATCCCAAATACACATATACCCGGCCTTCATCTCCCGTCCAAATGTCATAGTTATGCGCGCCTACAATCACATCCCCATACCCGTCCCCATTTACATCTCCTGCACTTGTTGCTGATATGCCAAAATTCGCACCTGCCTGGTCGCTTTCTGCTGTCCAGGCTGCGGTTGCGCCAAGTCCGCCGGCTGATCCCATGTATACATATGCCTGGCCTTCATCTGCCTGACCATTGTCATAACCATGCGCGCCCACAATTACATCTCCATATCCATCGCCATTTACATCTCCCGCGCTGCTTACTGAACAGCCAAACCACGCACTGGCCTGGCCGCTCTCTGCTTTCCAGGCGGGTGTTGTACTCAGGCCGCTTGCTGATCCCAAATACACATATGCTTGGCCTTCATCTACTTGCCCATTGTCATAACAATACGCACCGCAGATAACATCTCCATACCCATCACCATTCACGTCGCCCGCGCTGCCTGCTGATACGCCAAACCACGCACTGGCCTGATCGCTCTCTTCTCTCCAAGCCGGAGTCGTGCCAAGTCCACTTATGGATCCTAAGTAAACATATGCTTGGCCTTCATTTGCCTGACCATTGTCATAACCATGCGCGCCGCAGATCACATCCCCATAACCATCTCCATTCAGATCTCCCGCGCTTCCTACTGAATGGCCAAACCACGCACTGGCCTGGTCGCTCTCAGCAATCCAGGCTGAGGCTGGGTTTAGTCCGCCGGCTGATCCTAAGTACACATACGCCCGGCCTTCATTTGCCTGACCATTGTCATAACAATGTGCTCCCACAATCACATCTCCATACCCATCACCATTCACATCTCCTGCGCTGCCGGCTGAATCGCCAAACCACGCCCCCCCCTGATCGCTCTCAACTGTCCAGGATGGAATTGCGCCAAGTCCTCCGGCTGATCCCAAGTACACATATGCCCGGCCTTCATCTGCCTGACCATTGTCATAACCGTGCGCGCCGCAGATCACATCTCCATAACCATCTCCATTTACGTCTCCGGCACTGCCTACGGATCTGCCAAAATACGCGCTTGCCTGGTCGCTCTCAGCAATCCAAGCCGGGGTCGTGCCAAGTCCACTCATAGATCCTAAGTAAACATGCGCCCGGCCTTCACCTGCCTGACCATTGTCATATTGATCTGCCCCTACGATCACATCTCCATACCCATCTCCATTTACGTCGCCTGCGCTTCCTACTGATCTGCCAAAATACGCGCTTGCCTGGTCGCTCTCGGCTGTCCATGCCGGCGCTGCGGCAAGTCCGCCGGCTGATCCCAAGTATACATATGCCCGGCCTTCACCTGCATGACCATTGTCATACAAATGCGCGCCGCAGATCACATCTCCATACCCATCTCCATTTACGTCGCCCGCGCTCCCTACTGATCTGCCAAATTGCGCATTGGCCTGGTCGCTCTCGGCGGTCCAGGCTGGAGTTGTGCTCAGTCCGCCGGCTGATCCCAAATATACATATGCCCGGCCTTCATTCGACTCACCATTGTCATAACTATCCGCGCCGCAGATCACATCTCCATAACCATCTCCATTCACATCTCCCGCGCTCCCTACTGAAAAACTAAAAATCGCTCCTGTCTGGTCGCTCTCAGCTGTCCAGGCCGGGGTTGCGCTCAGTCCGCCGGCTGATCCTAAGTACACATACGCACGGCCTTCATCTGTCTCACCATTGTCATACCAATACGCGCCGCAGATCACATCTCCATACCCATCTCCATTTACGTCGCCCGCGCTCCCTACTGATCTGCCAAAAAGCGCATTTGCCTGGTCGCTCTCGGCTGTCCAGTCCGCGGTTGTGCCAAGTCCGCCGGCTGATCCTAAATATACATAGGCCCGGCCTTCACCCGGCTGACCATTATCATAACAATGTGCACCGCAGATCACATCCCCATACCCGTCTCCATTCACATCTCCCGCGCTGCTTACTGACCAGCCAAAATACTCTCCAGAATGGTCGCTCTCAGCGGTCCAGGCCGGGGTTGTCATTAAGGGGTCTATATATACCGGATACTCGGCTCGGTTATCATTATAGGTCAGGACAATGCAATTATTCTCCACGCGCATCCCGGCCCTCAGGCTTTTATTGCGCGCGTCCACTACTTTCAGTTGGTCATAGCGCATGACCACTGCCTGGTTCGCATCGCGCATCTCTATGGCTTTTTTGTCTTCGGTTAATTTCAGGATTAATCCGGTGACGGGTTGGGCGATAATGCAGACGTGCTTTTCTGGATTCCGGCTTTCGCCGGAATGACGACAAACGCTTCCTTTTGGCCTATTGTGTATTACAAATCCCTGCTCTATGCCCTGCGCTTCATTGGTATACCATTCACTTATGTCCTGGCGCGTATATTCCACTCGCGCGCCTCTGGCCTCTGGCTCTGCCGGCTTTACGCGCTTTAACGCACCCTGGCGGCCGAAATATTCGGTCTGCCAGAGGAATTTCCATTTTTTTGCCTGGCCGGCAGAAGCGCTTTCTGAGGGCAGGGCATGCCCTGCCCCTACACTTCCCCGGGATTCCGCCCGCGGACCTACTTCCACACCGTTACGTTTGAAATAGGCGCGCAGGTTCTGCTTTCGGTTAGGTGCTTGCAATACTCCCTTGACGCCTGCTTTTACCTGATACTCCTCAGCCGCTATCCGTGCCTGCACCTGGGCCAGCCAGTTCTGGTTAGCTCCGGACTTTATGGCCGCGGCATCTATCTCTGCTCCCGTGGATGTAGAGACGGGCTTTAAACCCGCCCCTACCATACTATTGTGCGCATTACCATTATGCATAATGTGCCAGGTCAATAATCCTGCTGCGGCAAGTACCACCAACCCTGCGGCATAACATATTTTATTCAGATTTTTCATAGACATCCCCTTCTTTATCCTTTGGGCGACGCATGCGTCGCCCCTACATACCCTCACTACCAGTATATTTCACATTTGCCGTGTGCAGGGCTGACACACACGCCTGCCTCTACCTCACCAGCACTCTCTTTCCGCGCGCCTTATGCCGTCCCACCTCAAAATAACGCGAGATATGTTCCTGATCCCGCCTTTATCCTGGGTTTTTGCCCAAATTTATATCATTGACGGTTTTCTTACGCTTTTGCTATATTTTATTTGATGAGCAATTTCTTATCAACTTAAATTAAATCTTTCCGCTTCCAATATTAAGGAGCGGAAAGCCGAATTCTTGAGGGGCCAAGCATAGCGACGTTTTAATACGTCACCGAGAATTCCCCGTCTTGACTTCGTGACATGAGATGAAGATTGTTATTGACAGGCATGTTCAAGGCGGGGATGAAGCAGCCATACAAATAATGCCTTTCTTCATCTCGGA
>JAUVAV010000013.1 GCA_030591525.1 candidate division FCPU426 bacterium
GGATGGAACGGAACAAGGTTAAGCAATATGGTTTTGAGTACTACCGGCCGGCCTGGGATTTTGCCGGCCTGTTCATGCACGGCATGGGAAACCTGTTTATGGATGAGCGCTTTACCGAGATGGGGCTTTCTACTGCCAATTTTGCCTATGCGCAGATGCTTTTCGCGCGGGATAACGGGTATCCGATTTGGGGCTGGTCCGCCTGCCACCGCCCGGGACAGGGATATACGGTCAATGGCCTGCTTTCCCAGGCCGTAATTACACCGCACGCCTCGGCCCTGGTTATTGATTATTATCCCCGCAAAGTAATCGCGAATTTTAAAAAGCTGGAAGCCATGGGGTGCCGTAAGCCTTTTAAAGAGCATGGCCAAGCACACGCTTTCGGTTTTTGGGACGCGGTTAATGTTACCACCGGAGAAATATCCCATCTTTATTATACAGGCCTGGACCAGGCCATGCTTTTTATCTCCCTGGTGAATTTTCTGGAACCCGGGTGTATTTGGAAACTATTTTTCAATGATCCCGTAGTCCGGGAAGGCCTGAAAAAACTTCCGTATTTTACCGGCAAGGATGAAAAGCTCGCTGGCCTTTACGCCCAGCGGGATAAGGACCCTTTGCCCCAGGCGGCCGCTGCAAGCAAGAAACCATCCGTAATGATAATCGATGATTTCGAGAATAAAAAGGTTAATTCTTTAGGCTGTCAGCGAAGAATTCAATGCGAAAGAGCTCCATCCCAGGCCTGTCAAATGTTTTTATTCAAGGATCCAGTCAGAAAGAATGTGCTTAAAATCAAGTATGATTTAAGCCGGCATGACCGGGCCAATGCTATATTTATTGAGCCGCTTAAGAAGCTGGATGCCTCAGGCTGTAATGCCGCGGCGTTTTGGTGCCGGAGTGAGAGCGAAAAGAATATCCCCTTGAGTTTTCGGCTGAGAATCACGGATGCCAATCATAGCCGGACAATCGGTTTTGTGGAAGAAGTAGGAACCAAGTGGAAGGAGATTATTTTTCCCTTTGAAAATTTCCGGGGGGTTCTGGCTGATACCTCGCGATTAAACGCTCTGGAAATAAGGTTTGAGAGGGCGCCTATAGAATTCCCGGGCAGGCCGTTGACCATAACCAGCGGAACTCTTTTCCTGGATGATATGCGTCTGGTCCGCCTGGATTCGGACGAATTAAAGAACCGGGTCCGGGATTTATTGAATTTAAAAAGCCTTACTTTAGGGCCTAAGGGAGAAATGCGGGGCATAACCCGGATGGCCGGGTGGCAGAGTTTTCATGACGCGGATGCCATTCAGGATTTAAGAATAAATAGTGAAGAAAATATCCTGGGCCTTATATACGATCTCGGTCATAAGGGTAAATGGGTTACCTGGGAAAAGAGCTTTTCCGCGGACCTGTCCGAAGATTTTGAAATTACTTTTGACATTAAAGGCATGGGCAGCAGCAATACCCTGGAGATAAAGTTGTTTTCAACCGCAGGCGCCGTGTTCGGTATCCATTTAACTGGGCACACGGCATTCTCCAAATGGAGGCATATTAGCTTATCCCGGGAAGATATTAAGCATTTATGGGGCGGAAAGCCTGGCGATAAGCTGGGAACTGTTAAAATGTTCGGATTGGCAATATCCGGCGATCCGGGAACCAAAGGTATGGTGGAAATTAGGGATCTTAAATTAAAAATCCGAAATTGACAAAATAGTATTTCTTACGTGACAGATTGCCCAAAAAATGTTATAATTTTTCTCTTTGTATATACACCTATAAGAAAATGTAAAAGAGGTGTCTTATGCGTACTAGCCAATCTCAAAATGTTGTCCAATATAAAATTCTTGAAATGAATTCCAGCCGAGTATGTCTAAAAATATTATCTAAGTATAAGAAATATATTGATTTAGAGGAGTGTTTTCCTTGAACAAGCTCAAAAAGCCATTAAAATGATCTGTTTTGAGACATATCTTGAAAAAGGCTATAAAATATGGTATACTTATTACAAGAAGCAGTGAAGAGACATCCTTGCGACACTCCTGTTTATCTATAAAACAATATTTTTATGCCTAAGACGGCTTCATTTTTCGATTACTTTCTCGTCAATGGCAGAAAGGGGGGGACGGTACTAATAGTTTGAGGTAATTAAGTGCAAAATCTATTAAAAAATAAAAAAGGAGAAATAAAATGAAAAAGAGTATTTTGAGTATTGCAGTTGCTGCCCTGTTATTGGGCGTGGCAAGCATGAGTTTTGCGGCTACTGACACGGAAGATTTTAATGTAGCCATTATGATTATTACTGCCGCAGTAGATGTTCAAGTTCCAAGACCATATGCATTTAATGACGGTGTTGCAGCTTCTGCATCAGCGGCTGTAAATACTATATGTGCCAATGCGGCTGGTATAAGAAATGTGGGCAGCGATGAAATAGATCTAACTCTAACGGGTGTGACTGATACCGTAGGTACTTATACATGGGTCCAAGACACAACTAAAGTTGCTCCTGGAGGCGCGCCTGCAAATGATTACTATCGTCTTTATGGTGCTTTTGCTAAAGATGATGATGATATGCAACAAAGTGATTTTGGTATTGAGGATATGTTTGATGGAAATGCTTTAGCATGCTCTGATACTAATCATGGCGGTGGAACGATCGGATTCAGAGGCTACAATATCCCGTCTGGGGAGTGGCGTAATTTGTATTTCTGGCTTGATCTGGGTGCGTATGCAAGTGCGATCGGCGAAGAATTAAATGTTACAATAACAGTACTAGCTAGTAACTAATTAAATAAAATCGCCTGGACGCCTGGTATTTAGCCATGCGTCCAGGCGAAAACAACAAAAACATCAAGAGCAAAATGACGCAAGAGTTTTTAACTCAACAGCGTAGATGGTTGTTTGATGCAGGGGAATTCAAGAGAAAAAGTAAACAGGAAAGACGAAGAATGATTAAAAATATTGCGTTTTGTTTATCATTAGCAATTGGTTTTTTCTTGCCGGTTATGGGTTTTGCCGCAACAGACAGCCTGGAATTTATAATCCGGATTGAAGTTAACGCAGACCTAATTGATGTTTGGGTGCCGGAGTATGCAGGTTTTGGCAGAGGGATTGGATTTGGAAGCACTACGATTTCAGCAATAAGTTCCGGAGTAAAAAATATCGGAGATTGCAATATTAAATTAACCTTGAGCGCAAAACCTAATACGGTATTGTCATATGCCTACATTGATTCTTTAGCTTCAACTTACTGGATACAGAACGAAGAAAAACCGGGTGGTCCTTTAGTAGAAAAAGAATACCGTTTGGCCGGGATTTACACTAACAAACTGCGGGAAGTGGATGTAGCGGATTTCAATGCTGATGATGTATTTTGCCAGGCAGGCCGGGAATGTACCAGTGCAGCCTATGCTTTTGATGATGAAGTTGATCCGGATCCCAATCCTTTGACCAATGATCCGGATAAATTCAGGGGATTTAATATTTCACCGGAGACATGGAGGGATATGTTCTTTTTGATTGAAATACCGGAAATGGATGATGAACTTGAAGAAGATTTAAAAGGCGAATTATTAGTTACTATAACTGTTTTGGCTGAAAAGCAGTAAGAGAAACTAGACTGAAATAAAGCCCGGAAAGGCTGAGATGAAAAAAATAACTATTTTTGTATCATTTGTATTTATATTATTGTTTTTTCCGGAATTTTCTTGTGCCGGCGGGTTAAAGATGAATTATGCAGAAGTTTTAATCCAAAACCTTCAAATCGGCTCAGATTACAGTATGGTGGAAATGGGTAATTTGCCTCTGGAGATTACCAATAAATACTATAAAGATATCTATATTCAATTAGAAGTTTTAAAACCAAATATAAAGAAGCTTAAAAAAGATTTTGAGCCTATTCCGGATACTGGTTGGATAAACATCAACAAGAATATAGTGAAAATACTACCTAAAGAAACCTACAAAACCGATGTAAAAATATCAATTCCTGATAATGTTGAATTTCTGGGAAAGAAATATCATGTCTTGATTCGTTCAACTGTTAAACCGCAAGGTAAAGGCATAAGCTTAGTCTTGGCTGTGCAAGGCAATTTGCTTTTTAGTGTTGCGCCGGTTAAAAAGTCTGTTTCCAAGCAGCCATGTGTCGATATCGGATTTCTAATTAATCCTTTAAGAATAGAACTTGATAATATACAGCTTGGCAAAAAAATAGAGATTTTAACTTCAGATGGCAAAAAGGCAATATTAAAAAATCCGAGCAATAAAAAAATGAAGTTTAAGTTGTATAGTCTTGATCCAAAAGATACTGTTATGAAAATTGAATCCGGCTATGAAGCCTGCCCCAGCCCGGATTATCTTACCTTCAAACGCGAGGAAATAAGCATAGGCAAAGGCCGGGAGAAACCCATAGAGATGTTTCTCGAGATTCCGGATAAGCCGGAGTATAAGGGGAAAAGATTTCAGTTTTTAGTCTCGGTCTCTACCGGAACCGCAACCAGCGGGAGCCGTTATCTGCGGGTGCTGGTATCAACGGCTAAAGAGTAAGACGGAAATTCGCTTATGAAGAACAGCCTGGGTCTGGTACTGGTTTTATTGGCGTTCAGTACCTCTGCCTCAGCTGCGGTTACTATAGAACCGGGTTTTATAAAATTAACCCTGGAAGCGGGAGAAATATACAATACGGAATTGACCCTAACCAATCAAGGTGCCCGGGAGGTGGAATTAACCGTTGAACCGGAATATTGGTATCAAGGTGCATGTCAAGAGCCGCTGAATGACTGGCTGAAAATATCACCGGCCAGGGTGAAGATTCCCGGGCAGGGGCAAAGAAACTTGAAGGTGAAGATTAATACTCCTGGTACTATCCTGGGTGAGTGCATGGTTATGCTGTTCTTGGCCCGGCAGCCTTTTGGGAGCGGAATTTTGATTCAGCCGAGAACCGGAATTCCCATATATCTGCGCCGGGCAGGCACAGAGAGGCTAAAAGCCGGGATAACGGATTTTAGGCTTATGTCAGGCCTGGCAGGGGAAAAAGGGCCGGTTTTTTCGTTTGAAGTACGCAACCAGGGAAATGTGCATTTAGTGCCGTTTGGAGTAATGGTTTTAAAATGCCGGCAATCAAAAAAGGCATATCAACAGGATTTTAAATTCACTGAGCCGGTTTTTGCCGGAAAGAGCCGGTCAATAACAGTGCAGTTTGAGAAGGAGATACCTGCCAACACTTACCAGGCAGAGGTGAAAGTTTTTTTGGATAATTTATATAACCGGGAAAATCAGGACGCGGATTTAAAGGTTATTTCCCGGCGATGCAATGTAATAGTGGAATAGTTGATAGTTTATTAATTTGTAATTATACTTAAATGCTGTGGTGAGGATTTATCTAACAAGGAACTTGAGCATTTAGTCGGTTTTAATATAAATAATTCCTCTCCCTTGAGGGGAGAGGTTAGGTGAGGGTGCGATTTTAAAGACTTTTATCACCCTCCCCTTCATCCCCTCCCCTGGCCAAAATCAGCCAGGACAGGCCGCAAAAAGGGAGGGGAATACTTGAATTCTGGACTAATTGTTCAAGCTCCTAGTAGGTTGTAAGAAAGGATGGCAGTAATGAGACTCGTAAGAGGCATGATTTTTATGATGGCCGGTCTGGTGCTGATGGGGTATCCCTTAAAAGGCCATGCCCAGACTTTTATACATGCTGACGTACGAAGTGTCTCGACTAATGCCATTGTTACAGGCGATATTGCCCCGGAAGAAGAAATATCTAAAGATCAGGGTTTATATCTTTTACCATATTATATCCAGTTTGATTTTCCCGCCAAGAATTTTACGGCCTGGGGTATGCAGTTATACACCAATAATAGTTCCCGGTTTACTACTCCGCCCACGGATGGTGTGTACGGCGGATTGCGCGGGAATAGTACCCCCGCCCAAAAAACTCCTTTGTTTTGGCAGGTGTATTCCTCGCCCCCTTTAGCAACCAGCACAGTCAAAGAATTAGGGTTTTACCAGGATATAACCTATACCCCTGAAGACGAAAGTACCTTGAAGTATTGGGGACTTGTGAAGGATAGAAATGATGACGATTTGGTGGATAACTGGATGAGCATGGACAATCTTTTGAACCGGACATTGGTAAGCTACCAGGGACTCGGAAAATATCCCCAAGCGGGAAGGACTGAAAATCTTCCGCCAATCTTTCTCTACATGGGCATTGATGTGAGCGGAGTTACCGAATCACAGGAGTTCGGAACTACCCTGTGCGTGGATTTATACAATCTCGGCATAGATATTACCAGCGGAGGTTATGCTACGCCTAATCCGTTTACGCCGGTAACCGGGCAAAAAACCAGTTTTAACTTTTTCCTGAAAAATATTGATTCCGGATTCAAGATAAAAATATTCACCATTCGTGGCCGCCTGATTCGTACTATTACTACTGAACGCGAGTGGGATGGGCGAAATGATTCCGGGCGATGGGTCGAGGGCGGTGTTTATATTTACCAGGTCGAGGCTGAGAACCAGCGTGTCAGTGGAACTGTGGTTTTAATCAAGTGAGGATGAAGATTATGAGCTTCAAACCCAAAGAACATAAAAAAATAATGCTGAAAGCAGGCTTATTGAAACTGGGATTTAGCTTGGCATGCTTTTTCGTTATTATCTTTGTTGCCATAACTCCGGTACGAGCCTATTTCCAGGATCTCGGGCTGGGAGTCCGGCCTGTCGGAATGGGTGAGGCTTATACTGCGGTGGCGGATGACTCCAACACGGTATTATGGAACGTGGCCGGTATTGCGGACCTGGACCGGCGCGAGCTCAATGCCATGTATTCCAATCTCTATTCCAATTTAAACGCCAAGCTCTATACCGGGAAGTACGATTTGCTGGGTTATCATAATGTGGGAATGGTCGTGCCTTTTGATGAGCAGATAGGGTCTTTCGGATTTACCTGGAGCCTGTTTAATACCCAGTTTTACAAGGAGAATACTTTTGTCCTGAGCTATGCCCGGAATGTAGGGCCGGTTATTTTTAAATGGTTTAGGGCCGAAGAGAGCATGAAGGATTTCAAATTGAATGCCGGTATGAATATGAAAATCCTCAATTGGCGGGTTGAAGCCAATGAATTCACGGAGGACAACCCGGTTTTTATTGATAAGGGACTTACCCGCACCGGATTTACTGCTGATATCGGGTTATTGCTATCGACGCCTTATAATTTAAAATTTGGGCTTTCCCTGGAGAATTTTATTCCGGCCAATGTCGGAATCACGATTTATGAGACCATACCGATTAATTTTCGTCTGGGCACGGCCTATTTGTATGATTGGCAGGGAAAGATTAAATATCTGGATTCTCTTTTGGGAGCTCTGGATTTTACCCAGCGGAACGGCATTTCCGATATTCGTTTTGGCATAGAAGCCTGGTTTTTTAAACAGTTTCTGGGTTTGCGCACGGGAACTACGGTTGATGAATTCACCTCGGGCCTGAGCGTGAATCTTTCGCTTAAACAGAGTCCGGTTGATCTGCGTTTTGATTACGCCTTTCTTTATCCATACGGGATTATGTCAACCTGGGGATCTCATCGTATTGCCATGATTATCCGCTGGGGAGCTTCGACAAAACCTCAAGTAGAAAAGATTTCGCCTCCGCCACCGGAAATGAAAATCGAACCAGAGGAAGATTTAGCTGCCAAGCGCGAGCAGGAGCTGGCCGAGCAGCGCGCCCAGGAAGAGGCCAGGCTAAAAGCCGCGATGAATAAGCTGAAGACGGAAATCCAGCGAGTGCGGGAGGAACTGGACCGGATAAACGAACTTATCAGGATGGGCAAGATTCCTTCCATCCGTTTTCAGTCCGGTAAAACCATTCTCCAGCGCACCTCTTTTAAGTCTCTGGATCAGGTTGGCACTATTTTAGAAAAATATCCTCAAATCAAGGTAAGGCTGGAGGGACATACGGATTCCATAGGCCGGGCTGAGTATAATCAGCGTCTCTCACAGCAGCGGGTTGAATCCGTAAAAGAATATTTGCAGGGCAAGTTTAAATTAATCGGCTCTAATCTTATACCGCTTGGTTATGGTGAGACCCGGCCGATTGCCGGCAATAAAACCAGCACCGGCCGTGCGGCCAACCGGCGGGTCGAGTTTAAGGTTCTGATACCGGCCGGCATGGAGGCAGTTAAAGATATTTTGGGGAAGGAAAGGGCACCTGCGAAATTTTTGGATGAGAAGAGTAATGCAAAAAAAGAAAGTGTGCTTGTTTATGGAGAAAGCAGAGAAGAAAAAAATGGTCATGAAGAAGCCAAAAAAGATCCGGTAAAGGGCCAAATTAGTCGCGAAGATATTATTCAATATGAAGATATCGATAAGCTTCGGGAAAAATTGAAGGTTTTCGAGATGCAAATAAATACCGATGAAGTAGAACAGTTATTTGAACAGCAGCATCGCGAAAACGGTAAGCCATGAATAACACAACTTTGATTTAAGAAAAATAACCGGCATTGCTTTTAGAAATAGAAAATTTGATGTTTTGTTTTCTGTTTTTCTTTGGTAAACTATAAAACGCATTAAATCAAATTATTGTGTTTGGTGAACAGGGATGATACTTGAAATATCTTGAAATTTAATACTTATTAAGGGGGGTGAGCAACATATGAAATTAATAAACCATGCAAAAAGACCAGAGGCTTTTAAGCCTGGAGATAAACGGTATACCGGAGAGAAGCTAGAGCCAATCAGGCTTTGTTTGCGTTTAGACTTGTAAAGTGGAATTTTGGCCTTTAGGCCGGGGAGATTTATTTCGTGGTTAGTTGTTATTAAAAAACCGAAAAGGGGAATGATATTCATGAGAAAAAATATTTTATGCTTAGGACTTTGTGTCGCTATATTAGCGTTAGCTAATACGGCATCAGCAAGAAGAGCAAGAGTTTTTGACGATACTAAAACCACATTTGGATGGAAAATCTATTCTGATAAACAAGCTGAGACTAAATTGGAAGTTGTGCCCGGATATAAAAAGGCGAGGGCTATACAGATGGGTTATAAATTTAATGACAGCGCGTGGATCGCGTTAGTGAAGGAAAAATCTGTAGCTTTGGAAAAGAATGAGGGAATAGAATGGGCGTATAACGGCTCCGGCGCTGTGGTTAATTTAAGGCTTAAGCTCCAGGATATGAAGGGAGTGGTTTTTGGCTATACGGTTCCAACCGGAACAGAGGTTAAGGACTGGAAGAAAATTGTGATTCCGCGTTCTAAATTTGTTTACCTTTGGGGCGGCGAGGGGGCAGGCTCCATGAATTGGAATAGTATAAAAAAAATGGAGATAACTCTGGATGTTGATAAAATACAGGACGCAAAATATGTATTAACCAAGCATAAACCGGGGACGTTAGCTATTTCGAAAATACGGATAGTGAAAGTCTCTAGTTACGTATCATCTCCCATAAGTTTGGGTGAAAAGAAGAAGACTAGCGGAAAAAAGGTCAAGGGGGGTTATCTGATCGATTCCCTGACTTCAACCAAGGAGTGGTCAAGCGCCAGCGATCAGGATGGAAAATGTCAACTTTCTTCCTCTCGTGTTGTGGTTGGGAAAAAAACCATAAAATCCTTAAAGGCAGAGTATGACTTTGGTAAAAAAGGCGCTTGGAATGCCATCATAAAGTCGACGAATTTTAATTTGAGTAAAATGAAGTTTATTAGATTTTGGTATAAAGGAAAAGGCGGGGAACATAAATTGGTTTTTAAGATTGTTGATAAGGAAGGAAAGATATTTGGATATACTATCGAGACTGCGACAAATATTAATAAATGGCAAAGTGTTATTGCTGCTAAGGAAGATATGCAATACCTGTATGGGGGAGCCGGCCCGGGAGAGTTGGATTTAGCTAATATTAAAAAAATTGAATTCACAATTGAGAAAAAAGATCAAAAAAGCACTAAAGGCATAATTCATTTTCGTTGGTTAATGTATAAAACATAAATTTTTTAGCACCTCGTTTTTGTGGAGTAGAATTAGCAAAGGGAAGCACATCGTCTGCTTTTGAAAAAAGTAAAGTTTGTATTAAAGAGTACAGGAATTTCATGTTTTCTAAAATAGAGATGAAAGGCCTGGGGGGAGAAAGAATTTATGAGAGGATTTAAAATATTTTGGCAGGTAGGATCTTTTGCTCTGTTTTGTTTGTTTTGTTGCTCGGCTATTTCGGCTAAAACTATTTTACCTACCCGGGATATTACTGATTCGCAAGCCGGATGGGAAATTTTTAACGACAGCAATAGTTTTGTTGAAATTAATACCGTTGCGGATGGGGTCAAGGATAAAGTGCTTAAATTATCCTATGATATGGGAACCGGATCATGGGTTTCATGCAAAAGCCAACAATTTAATCCTTATATTAATTTTCAGATTCTAGGTGATGCCTTGGAGTTTTACTACCGCGGCGATGGTTTGGAAAATAAGGTTGCGGTTGAATTGCAGGATATCAATAAGGTGGTTTATAAACCTAAACCTCTGGTGGGTGATATTTCGACGAAAAGCACGGAATGGAGATTAATATCCCTCCCGTTTTCCTGTTTTGAATTCGCCTATGATCTTTCCATACCAGATGGTGAACCTCAACCGGAAGATGCTGATTTGGCATGGAGTAGTATTAAAAAAATCGGGTTTACAATTGAGCCGGTTGCCGGCGGAGCGGGAAGTCTGGCCATTGACGAATTGTGTATAACAGCAGCGAACACAACAATTACGGCTAAAATACTGGTGGACAATTGTGAAAAGGATGATTGGAATAATTTGGATAGTGGTGTGGGAAAGTTGGGAGACGCTGATGTAAGCCGGGTGGAAAGTCCGGCGCCCTATGAAGGGAAATTTTGCCGGAAAATAGAGACGAATTCATGTACTCAATTATACAATGGGATGTGGGAAGAAATCTATTATGATAGTTTAAGTACAACGGCGCTGGATATTAGTCCCTATTCATATTTATCCTTCTATATTCAAGCTCCTGGCCCCGTACTTGAAGAAGATATTTTATTGGAATTTAAGGATAATTTGCTTAATAAAAAAGAAATTTTAATAAAAAATTATACAGCAAGTGGAAACATTCCGGTAGGGGGTTGGGAACAGGTAATGGTTCCAATGGATGTTTTTTCCGATTCGCCCGTTGATTTAACCGATATGGGTGAATTGGTTTTTCTTATCCCGGAAGATACTATTATCTATATAGATGATATCTCTTTTTCTGCTGTTGCCAGGACGAATTACGTCCTGGATACAATGGATACAGGCTATGAAAATTCTTCATGGAACAGTTGCTATCCGGAGGAAACGAATAAAACCACGGTTTGTCTTTCTACGGTCAGCGGGCAAAAGGGGAACGCTATTCAGTTGAATTACAAATTTCCCAATAATGCAGCCGGTGAGTGGGCGAACATGTATCGGAGTTTTGAATTAAATGTGCTCGAAGATAACGCAGATGCCTTCCAATTCGAGTACAAGGGATCCGGAGGCAGAAATGACCTGGAATTTAAGATTATTGATGACAATGATACGATCCACCGTTTTGTTCTTAATGAAGTTACGGATACTAATGATGTCTGGCAAACCCTTACTGTGCTATTTGACGACATGAGTTATTTTGCCGGCACGGATAAAATATTCAATTTTAAGCATGTTTCTCGGGTGGAGTTCGTTGTTTCCAAAGGCCTAGGAGGTATGGGTGATGTTTATTTAAATAATATCCAGTATTTAAAACGTCCTGATTTTTCTAAAAATTTTCCTTTGGACCGGCTGATTGAAAATTTCGAGATTGATTATAACCCCTTTTCGCCACAAAGCGGCACACCAAATTCTCAGGCAACCTTTAGTTTCGTCCTCAGCGAACCGGCTGAGGTATGGATGAAATTCTATGATCTTGCGGGCCATACTATTTTAAAATTGGAAGCTGGCCGGCTGTCTTCCGGTGCCCAATCCATTGTCTGGGACGGGCTGGATCGCAATAACAAATTAGTTCGCAACGGACTTTATTTATATCAATTCGTGGCCAAAGGACAAAATACTACTCAAAAAATAAAGAATATTATTGGGGTTATACGCTAACTTAAGTTTACACTTTAGAGAGGCGGTATCATAATTAAAATTTTCATAATATTTTGTCATTCCGGCGAAAGCCGGAATCCAGAAAATTATTTTAATATAAGCAATATGCGTCCTGAATCCTGAATTAAGTCCGGGATAACAACCTTGAAAAGCTATTATGACACAATCTGAGAAAAGGGATTCTGGGGTTTTTAAATTAAATCATTATCTAGGGGGAAGGCCTTGTGAGACAAAGGTATAGTTGTTTTTTAAATTCGTTAATTATATTAACAATATTAATTCCAGGGATTTGTTTGGCAGGGGCTTTTGATCCCATAGCCGTCAATGCCAGGGCCTGGGGCATGGGCAGCGCCTACACTGCGGTGGCTGAGGATCCCACTGCCGTCTATTGGAATCCCGCCGGCCTGGCCGGTGTCCGGCGTCCGGCAGCAGCCATAACCCATCTTGATATCCAAACCCTAGGCCTGCTTTCTTATGACCAAATCGCTTATGCCCAGCCCTTTGTTTTCAACAATACTATTGGGGTTTCATGGTCCAGAATGGGAACCACTAACCAGGTTGCATTTTTAGATTATGCGGAACATACTATTATCCTTTCATACCAGCAGTCCGTATGGGATGCCCTCTCGCTAGGTTTGAATATGAAGGTCTTTCAAGTCCAATATGACAAGGCCGCCGGCGGATTTGGTATCGATATAGGCGCACGCTATACCTTTTTGCCGAAATTAGTTATTGCGCTGATGGCTGAAAATCTAAATTACCCGGAAATATACTGGATCACGGGCGCGTATGACCGGCTCCCAATTAATCTCCGGCTGGGTTTGGCCGGCTATATTGACAAACATACAATTTTAGCTCTGGATGGAGATCGCCTTCTGGATAATAATCCCCAGGTTCATTTTGGAGTTGAGCGCTGGTTTTTTAATCATGTTCTGGCTTTGCGGGCGGGGACAATTTATTTATCCATGGAGAATCATTTTTCAATCTCAGGAGGGTTGGGTGTAAAAATATTATTTATGGAATTAAGCTATGCCTATGCCAGCCACCTTGATCTTGATGGAAATCACATCCTGAGTCTGAATTGGGAATTTTGATTTAAGTGGAAAAAGCACAAAAATACAAAGAGGTGTATGAATGAAAAAAAAATGGATGTGCGTTTTGTGTTTCAGTATAATGGTATTTTGTTTGGTGGGACCATCCATAGCTGGAAATATTCTTGTTGATAAAACCAATACTTCAGAAGGATGGTTAGTCTATAAAGATAACGACGCAAAGGGTACGGTTATGGTAACTACTGGACCGAATAGCGCTATGTCGGCATTGGAATTGAAGTTCGACCTAACCAGAGGTAATTGGGTCGCCTGGGGTAAGAAGGTGCCGGGAGGATTGCCGAACATGCAAGGTTTAAGCTTTAATTATAAAGGGAAGGGGCACTCTAATTTGGAAATAAAAGTTGTCCATGCGGATGGTGCGACTTTTGGAGTTAAAATCCCCGGGGGGACCAACGTTACCGACTGGTACAACATTGTTATTCCCATTGAGAAATTCGATTATCTTTGGGGCGGTGCAACCAACGTTTTAAACCCTGGAAGCATAACCAAACTTGAGCTGGGAGTATCAGTAATCGGCGATGGTGGGCCGGGATATATTCTGGTATCCAATATTCAGTATTCGACGGATAAAGGAGTGAAATTGCTTTTACCGAAAGGTAAGGCAATAAAAGAAAAAAAACAGCTTAAAGATGACACTTGGCCCGGGCCGGGGCCGGTTGAAATAGGCTCTAAAGATGATTGGGAGGTATTTATTGACAGAGGTGCTTCCATGAAGCTGGTTATTAGCGAAGGTCCGGACGAAAAACAAAAAGCTATTAAAGCGGACTTTACCTGGGGGCCGCGTGAAATTCCGGGCAAGCGGAAACAAACCGGCAACTGGGTGGCATTTCTTAAGAGTATAGGACGCGATTTATCTGAAATGAGAAATCTAATACTTGTTTATAGAACTACCGGCGCTGTGGCTAATTTGGAAATTAAAATCAAGGATCAGCATGGTGCCACTTGTGGCAAGATTTTACCGGGTGGAAGTTCGAAGACTACATGGACAAGACTGGCTATTTATCGTTCGGATTTTAAATATTTATGGGGAGGGGATGGAACTGGAAAATTCGATTGGGACCATGTCAAGGTTTTAGAAATAGCCCTCTCACGCACAGATGATCCGCGCGATAATGGGACGATTGCCATCGGCAATATTAACTTTGTAAGCGCGGTCTCTACCTCGCTGGCTTTAAAAGGACGCAGCCCAGCGGTTAAAACCGGCAAAATGCCTTCGGTGCCTAAAAGCAAGCTCGTTATTGATGATTTTGCCGACTTAAATCCAGCCAATAGATATTATATTGTTTCCGGAGATGATTCAAGTCTTAGCCTTGCTTCTTCACGCATAACTTTTTCTGCTGATTATTCAATGCGTATGCGTTACGTTTTTAATTCATCCCGCCCAACCGGATCATGGGTGGAAGCGCAGCGGTATTTTTCTCCGGACTTGGACTGGACAGGCGTAGAAAGCGTGAAAATATGGGTTAAAGGCGATGCCTCAAATAATATCTTTAGATTTGCTCTTACTGACGGCGAGGGAAATATTTGGGTGTGCGATAACCAGAAAGTTCTAGCCTCAACGGACTGGTATTTAGTTAATATGCCGATAGAAAATTTTGTGATGTACAAGGACCTTTATCGGGGGGGAAAGTCTAAGGAAAATAGTAAAAAACATCTGCACGCAATCAAAAAGATGGGCATTGGGATTGTAAGCCAGCCGAATAGAAGCAGTTCAAACCAGGGTGAGATTTTTGTTGAAAAACTATATTTAACCGGAAAAGGAGTTAATCCGGACCGGGCCGTACCGCTTTTTGACAAGCCGCCGGTTGGCATTGCCGTGCCGCTCAAAAATTGGAATATCGGTGGAACTTCCGAAACTCTTTTGGAGAAATATCCGACGATTGGGAGCAATTTAACCCAGGAATTAAAATTCAAGCTGAATGGGAATTTTGAAAAATTCAGCCTATTGGGTGAGATTTGTATGAAATCGACATTTGGCAACGACGATGACGGTTTTCGTACCAAGGCTGCGGATATGAGCGGAACGAATGCCAGCGTGACTATATTGAATCCCGTGGACGGTATAAGTAATATTATAATAGGAAATCTCTGGTTTGATTCATCTCAGCATATTTTTTCGTATGATAACCTCTATGGAGTATGGGGATTCACCGGAGCAATAGTGGAAGGATGGATCGACAGGCTTCACCACCGTACTTATTTTTTAAAGCACGCGCCGGATTCATATACATTGGCCGGTCATTATGCCATGGATGTGCATAATTTTAACATCAACCTTATCGGTACTTATTATAACCAGGCACCGTTTATTCAGTCCGCCACCAGGCTGGAGGATGATGATAAAGCTTTATTTCTGGATTTATCCCAGAAAATCATAATTTCTGATGTTTTTGATGCAGTGATTAGATTGCAGGCCGGATATGATTGGTATCAGAAGTACTGGAACGCGAGTACGCAAACAGAAATCGACGAACGTTCCGGAGGGAGCTATCTGGAAGGGGAACTGAATTTCTCAGAACTATCCAATATATTTTGGCCGGGAGTATCGTTAACCGGTAAATACCGCTATGTCGAGCCGGATTATAAACCCGCTTTTCGCCGGGATCCTGGTTATTGGGATATTGAATATGCCGACCAGAAAGGATATAATCTTCGTTTTTACCAAAAAGTTGCCGGCGCCTTTTTCTCGGCTGAGTACGATAAAATCGATCGGATATCGAATTTTGATCAATGCCGCGAGCGGACCTTGCTGTCTATCGGGTATAATGACTGGTCAGCACTGGATATTACCCTTACCCAGGAATTTGTGACCAAGATATACCATTATATTGATGCCCGTTACATTTATAATGGCCAGCCGGCTATCTTGAATGAAGATAAGCGTGAAAATATCACTACCTTATACCTGTCGTATCATCTGGGAAGAGCTTTTGCTATTTCCGAATGGCTGCAATTTAAAGACATACTGCAATTTGAAAATAATGAAGAATATACGGAGATGATAGCTGTCACCCGGGTTTCATATTCGCCTGCCCCGAATATTTCTTTCTCGTTGGAAAATAAATTCAGCCGTTATGGACGTAAAAATGATATTCCAACGATTGATCCTAATGATCCTTATTCGATATATGAATATACGAGAGCAAGGATTGACCTTACTTTCTAGAAAAAGGCTGAATATTATGCGTCTTTTCTTTTTATCAAAATATTTTCGGGTTATTAGCTTGGCTCTAATCGTAAGCCTGTCAATACTGACGAAACTGGCTTGGGCGGCTCCTACCATGCAGGCGTTGAATCAATGCGATACGCATGAGTGGTATGCAGAGCCGGAACTTTATGGGAGTGAAGTTACTACGACTATTAGTTATGGTTCTTATCACGAAAGAAAGTCAACGCAGGCCGGATTTAATGTTACTGGCGGTAATAATTGGGCTTGTATTCGGACAGATCATTATTTTGCTCCGGAAATTTGGAATAATGTAACCCAGATTGAAATGGAAATTTATATTGAGAGCGAAGATATTAATGCTAAGCACATCGAAATGCAACTGCTTGACATTGATGGAAACGAGATGAAAAAACCGATAGCTACGGGAATTATCAAAAACAGTTGGCAAAACGTTCCTTGGCCGGTAGATTTAACCTCTGCTGCTCAAGTGGCGAAAATCATACTTATTCCCGGCAACCTGCAAAATGGGGATATAATCTATTTCAGGAATATGTGTTTGATCCACAGCAGTGGGCCTGATACAACTTGGGATACTTTTGAGGCGCCGAGTTATAAATGGCTGGGAAGTGAAGATTTCGCTCCATGGCACCCAGTAACAAGTGGTTATCCAAGAAATGAACCGATTTCTCACAAGCAGACCTATAATAGTTCCGCCGGTGCACTCTATATCCCCTGGGATGCCAGCCTTGATGCCGCGGTTTCGGCTAAGATGGAAACAGTCGATCTGCATGGTTTCGCTTTTACAGGATTTGACAGGATAAGGGCGCAGGTGCGGAGTGATCGAACTGATGCACCGATTTTTATTGGCTTCTGGGACGGCACTTGGGCTCAAACTTCGTCGCAAAATGTAAGCGCGGTGGATACCTGGCAACTTTTGGAGTGGGAGCTTCCCGGGGGAATAACTTGGGGCAATTTACAATCATTTATGTTTATGGTCGATACTACGGCGGGCGGTACGGGAGATGTGTATATAGATGCCATAGATTTTTTCCTATATCATACTCCGACTGTTACACTTTCTCCCAGTATAACTCCTACTCCTTCCCATAGTGCGACATTCACCCATACTCCTACTAATACACCCTCCCCCACAATATCTCCCACTCCGACAATAAGCCAAACGTATACTTCATCGCCTACTATCAGCCCGACTGGTACCATAACTTTAACTAGTACAATAAGTCCTACCAACACTATTACACCAACGATTACCATAACCAATACTCTTTATCCCACCACAACCCTAACGCCGACAATTGCCGCGGACTGGGGCGTAGACCAGGTCCGGATAGGGCGGAATAGCTTTAATCCAGCCCGGGGAGAGAGTCTGGACATGCAGGTGGATGTTAAAAAGCAGGGAAAACTGAGGGTTACCATTTACAGCCGAACGGGCAAGAAAATTGACGACCTGGTAAATCAGGAGACCGGCCCGGGTGTTGTATCCCTGGTATGGAATGGAAAGACTTCCAGCGGGGAGGAAGTGTCCAGCGGAGTATATATTGTTTTTATTGATGCTCCGGATCAACAAGTTAAGCGTGTGATTGCAGTAATCAAATAAATAGAGACTGAATACCTATGAAAAAGATAAATTTATTTATATCCGGAATTATCTTAAGCAGTGTTGCTTGGCCCTGGGCGGCAATAGCAGGAGATGTTTTTCCAACTCCTTTTTTACCCCGTGCGGTTGCTATGGGCGGAGCTTATGCCGCAATGGCCGGAGATGTATATAGTATGGCTTATAACCCGGCCGGCTTAGGGCAGGTGCGTAATGCCCAGGTCTGCCTGCTGCATAATATTGGAATAATTGATTCGCGTGAATACGTTGCCGCGGCCGGTCCGATAAAAGTCGGCGGGACCCTGGGGGCGGGACTGCTTTACCGCGGCCTGCCTCCAATTGAGAATGAAGGGGCCGTGGATCCGGCGGTAAAGTCCAGCGATATGGCAGTGAATGTCAGCTACGCCTTGGCCTTTTCGACTGGTCAGGCGGTGGAAGAGAAAAATCTGTCCGCCGGGGTGAATATAAAGTGGCTTCGCTCTGTTCTAGGAGAATACACAGCCACATGCATGGCCGCAGACTTGGGCGTATGGTGGCAGCCCGTCGGTCTGAAGGCTATTCAGCTTGGTCTTGTCCTGCAAAACCTGGGAACAACTTTAAAATATATTGAGGTTGAAGAGTCATTGCCCCTGAACCTGAAATTAGGAACCGTCTGCCATATTCTTCAAGATGTCAACCATGAAGTAACCCTGGCGGCCGATATTAATCTTCCCCTGGCAGCGGATTGGTTCTATGCCGGCCTGGGGGCGGAATATTGTTTTAATCGTTTAATTGTCCTGCGCGCGGGATACCAGTATCAGGATGAATCTCTTGCCAGTGTAATAATGGGAGGTGTTGGCCTGCGTTATCTACTGGGAAGTTTTGAGGTTCAGTTGGATTACGCTTTTAAACCCGTGGTCTTTTCGGAAGAGACGCTGGAAGCTGAACATTTCTTGTCGCTTACGATAGGATTTTAAGAACTTTTAATTTACGGGGTTGCTTTATTGAGTTCCCCCTTTGGAAAAGGGGGCAGGGGGATTTTACAAATAATAAATCAGATTAGATACACCGCAGCTTGCTGCGGGGAGAATTCATTTGTGGATTAGAAGGCTTCTAATGCTAAGGAAGTGAAAAAATGCAGAGAATAAGGAAAATTTTATATATTAGTTCGACGGTTTTCATTTTATTAATAAACGCCGGCTTAAATGATGTCTTTGCTGCGAGTTCTGATTTTCAAGTGGCAGTGCGTATTATTAATTTTGATAGAAGTTTGTTAAATAAGTGTGATAATCATGAGTGGTATCCGGAGCCGGGACTTTATGGGACTGAAGTCACAACGACTATTAGTTATGGTTCTTATCACGGAAGAAAGTCGATGCAGGCTCGATTTAATGTTACTGGTGGTAATAATTGGGCTTGTATTCGGACAGATCATTATTTTGCGCCGGAAGTTTGGAATAATGTAACCCTGATTGGAACGGAAGTTTATATTGAGAGCGAAGATATTAATGCTAAGCACATCGAAATGCAACTGCTTGACATTGATGGAAACAAGATAAAAAAACCGATAGCTACGGGAATTATCAAAAACAGTTGGCAAAACGTTCCTTGGCCGGTAGATTTAACCTCTGCTGCTCAAGTGGCGCAAATTATACTTATTCCTGGCAACCTGCAAAATGGGGATGTTATGTATTTCAGCAATATGCATATAACTATCAGCGCCAAAGATGAAATCTGGGAGACTTTTGGGGCCCCGAGTTATAAATGGCTGGGAAGTGAGGATTTCGCTCCATGGCACCCAGTAACAAGTGGTTATCCAAGAAACGAACCGATTTCGCACAAGCAAACTTATAATGGTTCTGCCGGCGCTTTATATATTCCCTGGGATGCGAATCAGAGTTCAGAGCATGACACTGCCAAGATGGAAGCTACGGATTTATATGGCGCGGATTTCACGAATTTCAATACCATAAAAGCCTGGGTGTGGCGCAGTGGAAATGACGCGGACATTTACATGGGCTTCTGGGATGGCGGTGAGCCGAAGGATACTACCGCGAAGACGGTGTCTATCGGGGATTGGGTGCAGGTGGTATGGAATAAACCCGCTGGCATAAATTGGTCCGGCCTCCGAACTTTTATGTTTATGATTGATACCTCGGGTGGAGGCATAGGCGAGTTCTATATAGATGAAATTGAATTTGTTGAATAAGAAAATTAATCAAGGTGAGAGATAGGTTTCCTGCCGGATAATACTAATCTTAAATCTGCATAAGGACAATCGGCTGGATGGGAAGTTGCTACCGGATAATGTCATGCCTGCCTTGCGGGGAAAGAAAAATCCCTGGGTAGAGGCTATTATGGGGAAATAGGTTAAGAAGGAGTTTTTTTATGAAAAGGATATTGAGGAAAATCAGCGGATTCAAAAGTATTTTGCTGATTAACGTGATAACATTGCTATGCCTAAGTGGGTGTGTTAATGTGTATAAAAATTACACTAAACCCGAGAAGCTGGATCCGGAAGCGCGGAAATTTCTCTATGAAATTGCGGAACGTACATGGAAATACCTGGTGTTCAGCGCTGAAGAATCCGGCATACCGGCTGATCATGTAATACTGCGTAAAGACCAAAAACTTCATGATGCGGATTACACCACGCTTACGAATTTAGGGCTGTTTTTAATGACGTTGCCGGCAGCAGTTGATTTCGGCTTTCTTGAGCAGGCGGAAAAGGATAAATGGCTGCAAAAGATTCTTGTCTTTATAGATGCCATGCCAAAATCAAAGGGAAAGCTTTATTATAATTATTTTAAGATCAAGAACGGAAAACCGGATGAGCAACTTTATGTTTCCAGTGTTGACAATGCATGGATAGCCGCCGGATTAAAAGTGGCCTCCAAAACCGAAAATACTGAATTACAAAGGTTGGCGCTTAAGTTGTATAATGATATGAATTTTTCGCGTTTTTATGATCCAAAAGTAGGCCAAATATGTTTGGGTTATAATGACAAGGATAATAAAAAATCACCCTACCATTACGGGATTTTATGCACTGAAGCAAGAGTGTTAAGTATGATTGCCTTGGCCAAGAACCAGGTTCCTAAAGAGCATTGGTACAAAATATATCGGGCTTTACCAAGTAATTGGGACTGGCAGAGGCAGCAACCTAGAAGTGGTGTGCGTAAAATTAATGGTGATAAATATTCTGTTGGTTATTATAAAGTTGCTGGGACACGAATTGTTCCTTCCTGGGGCGGCAGCCTTTTTGAATACCTTATGCCGTTGCTGGTAGTTCCGGAATTGGAAATAGCTAAAAAAAGTTTTGGGTTAAATAATGTCCGGGTGGTCAAACTGCATAAAGAGTATTGTTTGAAAGAAGCGGGTTATCCGGTTTGGGGGCTTTCGCCTTCCTCCATGCCCGCGAAAGTCGGTGAGTTCAAATATGGTGAATTCGGATACGGGGAACTCGGTGCGAGGGGATATCCTGATAAAGGAATTATAACTCCGCATGCGTCTGTCCTGGCGCTGGAAATCGATACTTTGGCAGTGGTTGAGAATTTACAAACTATGAAAGAAAAATTTCCGGCTATATGGACAGAGTATGGATTTCACGATTCACTGGATGTTAATACCGGCGAAGTGGCCAAGCTATATTTGACTCTTGATCAGGGTATGATTTTCCTGGCCTTGCATAATTATTTAAAAGACGGTAATACGCGCAAAAACTTTTTTTCGGATGAAATCAAGAAAAAGATGACGCCGATTCTGGCTCGGGAGAGGTTTTTTTAAACGTCTGCCGGACGATTGATTTAAAGAGTATTAATGAAAAATTTGAAAAATTAAAAACTATTAACGAAGGGACAGCGAATTTAAAAATTTAGTCTGTCCCTTCGTTATAAACACCGGTAGGCCATGCAGTATACTTGAACCGGTCTAAGAGGATGTAATTTAAAAGGAGCGCGTTGCAATGAAATTCATGCCCGGCAGCCGGGGATTTACTTTGGAGGGCAAGCCTTTTTTTCTCTACAGCGGGGAAATGCAGTATTTCCGTGTAAAAAGAGAGCTTTGGAAGCTGCACCTGGAAAAGCTGAAGGCCATCGGCGCTAATACGGTTTCTACTTATATTCCCTGGTCCTGGCATGAGATTTCCGAAGGCCAATTTGATTTTACCGGAAAAACCGATCCGCAGCGGGATCTGCTGGGATTTATGCGGTGCGTTGCTGACGCCGGGTTATTTATGTCAGTCAAGCCCGGACCTTATATCCTGGCCGAGTTCGCGGACCGTGGAATTCCCGGGTGGCTGTTCCGTAGTCACCCGGAAATACAGGCGCGCGGCGTGGATATGGCGACCTATCTGCACCCGGTTTTCCTGGAATATACGGGCAAGTGGTATGACGCGGTTATGCCGCTTCTGGCGGAACGTCAGGCGAGCCGCGGGGAAAAAATAATTTTAATGCAGGTTTGCAATGAAGTGGGGCTTTTTAACTGGCTGGAAGGGGCCGGGGATATTAGCCCGGTTTCCCTGAGGTACTTTCGCGGGTTTTTAAAGCAGCAGTATAAGCAGATCGGAAAGCTAAACCAATTGTATAGAACTGCTTTTCGTTCTTTTGATTCCATTCCCCCTCCCCGCAAACCTACGGCTAATCCGGGCGATTTTGTCCGCTGGAATGATTGGCATGATTTTCATCGCTGGTACTATGCCGAGTATATATCCCGGCTGGTCAGCGAGATCAGGCAGCGGGGAATAGATATCCAACTGTTTCATAATATTGCCGGCTGGGTTTACGGGCGAGGAACCGAGTACCCGGTCAACATCTCATTCTATAACGAAATTATTAAGCGGAATCCGGAATTGCTGCTCGCGGTTGATCATATGCCGGAAAACCTGAACTACCGCAACCAGCATGACGACCTGGTGATTAATGAGATGGTCAGAGCGGTGCAGGGCAATCAGAAGCCGCTCTGGGCGGCTGAACAGCAGGCCGGTACGCGCGAGCATAATGTGCATACTTTCCCGAATGAGATGGAGCTTTTTTATAAGGCCTGCCTGGGCCGCGGCATGATGGGCATGAATTTGTACATGTTCTCACAGGGATTGAATCCCGGCCGCAGAGGCGCCTTTGGGCCTACTTTCTATTGGATGACAGGATTAGGTCATGACGGCACGGAAAAACCTTTATACCCGGTATTGCGTAAATTGGGAAGGATCATCCAAACCTTTGGCCAGGACCTGATACAGACCCAAAAGCGCGCCTCAATCGGCGTAGGTTTTTACCTTCCATACTATCATGATGAATTCTATTATTCGCTTTTCGGCGGAGTGCCTAATTTGAATGCCGCCCAAGCCGGTTTGCGTTATGATCCCAAGATGATGCGCAATACGTTTTATTTTGACGGTATGCTGCGCGTATTGGTCATGCAGAACCGGGAATTTGCAATGCTTAATCTACAGGCGAATAAACCGGATCCGCGGAAAGTCCGGCAGTTATGGGTAATGGCTTTGGATTGCATGGACCGTAAGGCCCAGGAACAACTGGCGGAATATGTGGAAACCGGCGGACACTTGTTTATCTGGCCCGGTTTTCCGGATAAGGACTTGAAAATGCGTCCTTGTAGTATTCTCAAGAAGCGCCTGGGAATACGGGAAGGGACTTCTGTAAAAACTTCCGGCATTGCCAAGATAGATATTCTAGGGCTGAAGGATATTAATGTCCTCTCTCCGGTCCGGACTTTTTCTGCTTCCCAGGCCAAGGAAATCGCGCGTACTCCGGACGGCCAGTGCTGCGGCCTGACTCACCGGGCAGGGCAAGGCAAGGTTACTGTGCTGGGCACTATGTTTGGATATAATATCAAGGAACAACTATGGGCTTTTGAAAGACTTTGCGGTCTTGAGCCGGCGGCTTCCTCAGTTGAGATCGATAATCACGCTCTCCAGGCGCATGTTCGTTATGGCAAGGACTCGGCTTTCCTCTGCCTCTTGAATTATACTCCGGTTCCCCAGGCCGTATGCGCTACAGTGAAAAATGTACCGGGCCTGGGCGGCTTGCGGATCCCGGATAAAAATAAAGTTATGCTCGCGCCGTTAAGTGGGATAATAATACCTCTGAATTTTCCTCTCCCTGAGAGGGGGGGACGTTTGCTCTGGACCACCTGTGAGGTTCTGGGACTTGCTGCCGTGCAGCGGGGAGTGGAGATGAATATTCAAACCTCGATCCAGCAAGAGACGGAAATGCTGATTGAACTGACCGGCAGTATGATTGCGCCGGAAGTGAAACTTGATGGTGTTGCATGGAATTTTGAGCAGGAAAAAAACCGGATACGTATAAGACTGCCTCAGGTGGATAAAAGTTCGAGGTTGGAGATATTGGGCTAGGAGTAAGAATGGCAAAAAACAGTATATTAAAAAATGGATTATTGAGGCTCAGTCTGCTGGCCGGCTTGGCCGGATGCCTGCTGGCCGGCCCGGTGATGGCTGCGGGATTGTCGGAAACCTGGCAGTCCGCGGTGCGCGCATATGCCAAAGGGAATTACGCCCGCAGTGTACGCCTGCTCCAGGAATTTCTCAAGTTGGAGCGGGAACCTGAAAAAATTACCACGGCCCGATTTTTCCTGGCCGAGGCTTACCGGCTTAGGGGTTCGGGCGCTAGGGCTATGCCCATATACCAGTCTCTGTCCTTAAAGGCGCCGTCCGGGCCGCTAAAGAGCAGCGCGCGCTTTCGCGTAGCCGAGATGGCCTACAACCGGGGGGAATACCAACAGGCGGGTAGGATTTTAAGAAGTCTGACCCGCGACAGCCGGGCGGATTTTCTGTTTCCGCAGACCCGGCTGGCGCTGGTGAAAACCGAGCTTAAATTGCGGCACCCGGCTAAGGCCCGCAAGGTCTTTTCCGAATTGCTGGCAGCCTTTCCGCGCTCGCTCCTGGATCCGGAGATAAAATTTCTTTTCGGGATTATGAAGGAGTTCCAGGGCCAGGATATTGACGCCCTGAAGATATACGAGGAACTTAAAGATAATCCTCTGGCCTGTCTCTTTTCCGGCGCCATCCTGGAATTCCAGGGACGTTATCTTCCCGCGATTAAGGCCTACAACCAGGTTCTGCAAAAAGCCAAGGTGGAAATGCACCGGCAGACGGCCCTTTATTTTAAAGCCCGGGCTTTTTACAAGACCGGAGATTTTCTTTCAGCCCAAACCCTGTGCCGGAAATTATTATCCAAATATCCGCGGAGTCCCTATTGCGGCCGGGCGGCCTTATTGCGCTTGCTGATATTGTTGTCCCAGGCCCGCTTTACTGAAGTGATTAATATCTATCCCGAATTAGCCGCCCGTTTGGCTTCGCTTTCAGAGGAAGACAGTTCCCTGGTCCAATTTACCCTGGCCGAGGCCGCGCTTAATCTGAACCGCTTCCGGGAGGCTGTTGCATACTACCGGGAAGCCCTGGCCTTGGCATGCCAGAACCGGGACGAGATATGGCTGAAACTGTCTTATGTCTACTGCGCCCAAGGGGAATGGGAGCAGGCCGGCAGATCTCTCTCTGCTTATTTCAAGGCTGCGAAAAATCCGGACCCGCGGGCATATCTGTTTTCCGTCATCATCAACCTGCAAAACGGGCGCGGGCAGACCGCTTTTCGCTCGGCCAAAATACTGGTTTCAAGCGGCAGTCCTCTGGCGGAATTGGCCCGGTATTTCCTGGCAGAGTATTATTTGGATCATGCTCAGGCCCAAACCCTGGTGGTGCAGTGGGCTCTCCTGGAAAAAGCCATGGGCAAAAGGGCCCCGGCAGGGGAGTATCGGGAGATCACCGCCTGGGCCCGGCTGCTGGCGGCCGAGGCTTACTATCAAGTCAAGAATTACCAGTTGGCCCGGGATTTATATCAGCAAGCCCTGTTTGCTTACCCGCATGGGAAAATCCCGGTCTATGTTTGTGCCGGGCTGACCTGGTGCAGTTTTAAGCTGCAGGATTTTCATACCGTGCTGGTTCAGAGCAAGCGTCTGCAAGGTTTAAAGCAGGTTCCGGCCCGGGTAGAAAGGGAGATTGAGCTGCTTAAGGCGCATGCTAATTTTAATCTGCAGCAGTATCCCCCAGCGATCCGCGCCTACCGGAACTGGATGAAAAATTCCCGTGAGAACGACCCCGCGGTTGCGGCAGTACTGTTTCAAATCGGTTGGGCGCACTATATGAATAGGAGTTACCTGGATGCGCTGGAAACCTGGCAGGACCTGGCCCAAAAATATCCGGATAGTCCGGAAAGTAGTCAAGCCTTGTTCCGGGTGGCGGATACCTTTTTCCAGGACGGGGAAAACCGCCGGGCCCGCATGATTTACCGGCAGTTGAATACCAAACATCAGGATTCGCCGCAGCGCCGGGCTTATGCCCTGCGCATTGCCCAGACATATTACAATGAGCAAAAAGACGCTGAGGCGATTCGCGGCTTTACCGCTATCCTGGAAGAGTTTCCGGATTCCGAGGAAGCCGTGCAGGCCGGAAAAGGAATTGAGGCCGCGTCCTACCGGATAGTAGACCAGTTGGATAATATTCCGGCTTTCCGGGAATACATTAGTAAATTTTCAGGGTCCAATCTGGCAGAAGATATCCAGTACCGCGTCGGTGAGGCCTATTATCAAAAAGAAAAATATGATGAAAGCCTCAAGGAATTCGTTCAATTTATTCTGGCGTATACCAAGAGTCCGCGGACACCCAATGCCCAGTATTATGTGGCGGTCTGCCAGGAGCAGTTGGGCAATACCCTGCAAGCCGTCCTCCAGGCCGAGGCTTTTGTGAATAACTATCCTCAGCATGAATTAACCCCGGAAATGTTTTTCCGTCAGGCTTCCAACGAGTTTCAACTGGCGCGTTACTCCGAAGCGGCCGCGCATTTTAATGCCTGCGCGGAAAACTACCCGCTGAAAGAATATCAGCCCCGCGCCTGGTACAATGCCGGGGTGGCCTACGAAAAACTGCAAATGCCGGAAGAGGCGCTGGATAATTACGGCAAACTGGTTGCTGCCTATCCTCAGGACGTTAATACCGGGGTAAGCCTTTCGCGCATGGCCTTGCTGCATGCCGGGCAGCAGAATTTCGAGGGAGTGGCAGCGGCCCTGGGGTTTCTGGAAAAAAACTCAAATCAGGAATTACTGCAAACCACCCGGCTGGGACTGGCAACTATCTACCAGGAACAGGGAGAGACGTCCCGGCAGACCGCGGCATTGAAAAAGATCATGGAACAAGGCCTGCCCAAGAGCGAGGAATACTCGCTGGCCCTGGTGGAGCTGGCATCCATATATGAAAAGGAAAAGAACTGGCCCGGGGCGATAAAAGCCTATGAGGTCCTGGCTAAAAAAGCCATTCAAACCAAATGGCGGGAAGCCGCTAAAAAGCGCGTCAAGCTTCTGCGGCGCATATTGAAAAGTAAGTAGGTAATATCGTAAAATGAAACTATTATTTAAAATCAGCATCATATGCCTTTTAGGGGCACGATCAGGCTGGGGCGCCGAGGTTACGCCTACGGCCAAAGATTTTGTGTCAACGGGTAAAAACCGGGCCTCGGTTAAAACTGAGCGCACGGTTTTTACCGGCCGGCTGAATCTGGATTCCTTGCTGGGAACCCTGGCAAAAAAAAGCGACGGCATGAAACTGCCGACCGAATTACGCCACTTGTACCAGGAAATCGATCCGGTTCCCCTGAAGAGCTCCAAGGTGTTCACGCCCTGGCTTAACCATTTTAAACAGGCCGTGGTTTTTATCATGGGTAAACTGGATTCGGAGCGCCTGAAAATCGCCCGCTGGTCGGTCACGCTTCACGATCAGGCCGGCCAAGAGATTAGGTCTTTCAGCGGGGTGGGAAATCCGCCGGAGGCTTTCTACTGGAACGGCCGGGACTGGGAATATAATATCGTGGCTGTGGGGCAGTCGTATATTCCGGAAATTACCTTGACGGATTATTACGGGGCGCGGGTCAGTCTGCCCCAGAAGATGTTTTTCCTGGACCGTCTGATATGGAATGAACCTGGACGCCTGACCGCGGCCTTTGTCCAGGCAGGGGTATTTGGAAAAAAACACGCGACATTTTCCCCGGAGGGCGTTATGATAATCAGGGAATTGTCCAACTTGATAAACTTGAAGGATGCCTTGATCCTGGAGATCGAATGCCAGGGGCCGGACGCGGACTTAATGCAGGATCGCGCGCAATTTTTGAAAGAATATTTTGAGCGGGAAAATCTGCGTTTGAAAAAAATACGGGTCCGAAGTTCCAAGACTTCGGGGACGGCCGTAATTTATCTCACAGCTATGAAAAGGCCGTGAGAGCAGACGTTATGCGTTCTTAACGCAGTATAATTCACAGAAGAGGAGAAAAAACATGCTTGACGTAAAATGGATGGCCATACTCATTTCCAGCCCGACCTTGCTGGTGCTGCTGTTTTGTTCAATTATATCCCTGGTTTTTATTCTGGAGCGAGGGATATATTACCTGATTAACCTAAGCAATACCGATAAATTCATCCGGGACCTAAAACCGATGATGCAGAACAAAGATATTATTGCGGCGCAGGACTATTGCCTTAAAAGACGCGGTCCCATGGCACGTGTGTTGTATGCTACGATTGAAAATCATAAGGAATCGCTGACCAGCCTGACCAATCTGCTCTCCAGCCTGATTAAAAAAGAAGAGGTTCAGCTGGAACGCTTTCTGGGCGTCCTGGGAACTTTGGGCAATACCGCTCCTTTTATCGGCTTACTGGGCACGGTTATCGGCATTATCAAGGCTTTCCAGGCTTTATCGGCCAGCGGCTCCGGCGGGCCTAATGTGGTATCAGCCGGCATTGCCGAGGCCCTGATCGCCACGGCTGCGGGACTGGTGGTCGCCATTCCGGCGGTTATTTTCTATAATTATTATGTATCCCGGGTGCGCCAGACAGTTACTGAAATCGAGGCTGCGGTAGAGCAGGCGTTGTTTCTATTGAAAAAATAAGCGATTCGTTATCCAATAAACTCTCCCTTTAGAGAGGTTGTGTCATAATAGTTTTTCAGAAGCATTTGTGTTACTTTGTCATTCCGAACGTAGTGAGGAATCTCCACGAAATCGCTTAATTTAAAAGGGCGTTTGGAGATTTCTCGGCTACGCCTCGAAATGACAAACTTAGTGAAATTGCTCAAAAACACAATTGCGACTCAGCCTCGGAAAGTGGGAAGTGGAGTGGATTTTACCATTTAAGGAGTCCCTGGCATGCTGGATTCTAAAAAGCCGATTGTGACTATTAATCTTACACCCCTGGTGGATGTCAGCCTGGTCCTGGTAGTGATTTTCATGGCCACGGCGCCGATGTTCATGCAGAGCGGAATCATCGTGACGTCCGGCGAAAAGAAAGCTACGACCGAGGTTAAGGCGCCGTCTTCCCGGGAAAAAAGCATCCTCATAAAACTAAAGGGAAATCAGATTTGGCTTAACCAGCATCTGGTTACAGAGAGCAATCTCCCCAATTTGCTAAAACGCATGCTGGCAGAATCTGAAACCCGGCGCGTGATAATTAATCCCAACCGGGAAGTGCGGCATGGCAGAGTGATCAAAATTATGGACACGGCCAAGCAATCCGGAGCCGCCAACCTTGTGATTCTGGGTAAGTCGAAAGAGAAATAACGCCGGAGGATATTTCCTTGCTTAAGAGCATGATGCGCAGTGAAAGCGCCAAAGAAATGCTGACCGAAATTAATGTAACCCCCCTGGTGGATGTTTGTCTGGTTTTGGTAATTATTTTTATGATAACCACTACCGCCTTTCTGCAACCGCCCTTTGAAATTATCCTGCCCAAGGCCCATACCGCGGAACAAACCAAGGAAGAAAATATTTTCGTGGCGGTCGCGCCGGACGGGAGTTTGGCCATTAATGAGAGCCGGATCGAGAGCCAGGAATTCGGCCGGTTGATTAAAGCCCGGCTAAAAAAAAGCCGGAACAAGCTGGTGATAATACGCGCGGATGAAAATTCTTTGAGCGGTTCGGTCATCGATATCTTAAAGATTATTAAGGCCGCCGGAGCGCGTCGGATAACTTTCGGTACTGAACAACAAATGGAGTAGCCGGTATGTATTTAGATCGTTTGCCTCAAAGAGTGCAGATTACCGTGCTCGCTTCGTTCCTAGTGCATCTGGTCATCCTGGGAATGTTCGGCTCGAAGAAATTCAGTGAACCGGGGAAGCGTTTGCAGCTTACCGAGGTTGAATTTCAGGAGGAGCGAGTCCCGTCCACTGAACTGGAAAAGCTTATGAGCCGGATTGCCGCGCCTCCCAAACCTCCTTCCCGGCCGGTGGTGGAGGATAGCCGGATTGCGGCCCTGGCCGAGTTGGAAACAGCCTCTTTTAGGCAAGTCGTAGGTATACGTCAAAAACCGGGTCAAGATATGATAACTAAGAATGATCTCACCCGCCTGGCCGCCCTGCCCAAGCTGGAACTGGCCGGCCGGGCGCCCCGGCCTGACATTCTGCCGGTTGCACGGAAAATCGGCCTGGTGCGTAAGCAATCCTCGTCCCAGCGATTTCTGCAAGCTAAAGTGGTGCCTTTGGCTGAATTGCCTCTGCCTGATTTTGGGCCGGAAATCAGCCGGAAGAAGTTCCAGCAGCCCGAAATGATTATAAATAAAGTCAAGGCCGCGCGGCGCCGGCAGGGATCGGCTGCGAAAAAGCGAAAAGCTCTTAATTTAAAACGGGATACTTATATCTCCGGAGAAGTGAAGAACCGGCAGATACTGCACCGGGAGTACCCTCAGGTACCGCGCTGGCTGGAGGAGAAAGGCGCAGAGGCCGAGGTGGTCATTAATTTTGTGGTAAATCCGGACGGCGAGGTCGGGGACCGGGTTTTAGTGGCCAAAACCTCGGGGTATGCGGAATTGGACCGGTTGGCAATTGCGGCTCTGAAAAAATTTATTTTCGCGCCCTTACCCTTGACCACCAAACAGGTGGAGCAGAAGGGGACCATATATATGCGGTTTTCTTTGGTATCGAGATGAAGACCTTAGGTAGGGGCGGGCCTCTGTGCCCGCCCGATAATAATCACGTGTAATCTTGGATCCGCGGGCCGGCATGGAAGCCGGCCCCTACGGATTAATGAAGACCCGAGGCAGGGGCGGACTTCCTTATCCGCCCATTAAATCCATGGTCTCTGGTTGACAGCTTCCGATCGTCTGCTTTACAATAAATCCACTATGAGTCACTTCAAAATCATACTCAGCCTAATAGTAATCTCCTTCAGCCTTGCCTCTCAGATTTGGGCTGATCGGAATGAACACATGCAGGCCCGGGTGAATCGTGATCAAGTCAATTTGGGCGATACGCTGATTTACACTGTCGAGGTGGTAACCGCGGGAGCCCGGCAAAGTACCCCGGTTATTATTCTTCCGAAGTTTAAAGAAAAATTCCAGCAGCAGGATATTTTCAGCCGTTCCACGGCGAATATTTTGAACGGTAAAACCTATATCAGCATTATCAAGGAAGCTTACCTGACCGCCCATCGAACGGGCCGGATAACCATTCCTCCCAGCCGGATAGACTTTATGGATAGCGCTACTGGGGAGCGCAGCGTGCGCTATACCCAGCCGGTTAATATTGTGGTTAACCAGGCCGGCGGCGCGCCCGCGGTTCCAACTCCTACGCCGGAAATAGACGTACTTCGCCCGATCAAAACATCAGCAGGGATTTCAGCCGGTCAGTGGCTTCCTATGGCGATCGGCGGCCTCATGATTTTCTTGGTTCTGGGCCTGGGGGCCTATTTTCGCGGAAGGTCCGTGGTTTCTGCGCCTGAACCGGACTTGCCCGGGGATACCAGGACAGCGGAACAGAAGGCCCTGGAAGCTCTGGAGCAGACCAAGGACCTGCAAGCCGCGGGAAAAATCAAGGCCTTTTACACCGCCCTCTCGGATATTCTTCGGCTCTTCCTGGCAGAAAGGTATGCTTTCAAAGCGGAAGAATCAACTACGCGGGAGCTGCTGGAGAAAATGAAAGACCTGGGTTTCCAGCCGGATTTTTTAGATCATTACCGGAAGTCCTGTCAGGAATGCGACCGCGTCAAGTTTGCCAATTTTCTTCCCGAACTCCCGAAACTCGAACAGGCATATGTCCAAACCCGGCAATTGATCCAGTATCCTAAAAAAACCGTGAGTCAGGCACAAGGGCCGGGTTCCGGTGAGGCCGCCGGCCGGGACATAGATAACCAGCATAAGGTTTCCAGCACTTCCCGAACTTCATGAACCCCATTTTTCCGCCCCAATACTGGCATTTAGCCAATCCCGATTATTTATGGTTATTACTTCTGATTCCGGTTTTCTTTTTACTCCGGAGTTGGATCCGGCGTAAACCGCCGGGAATTTTTTTTCCGGCCATCAGCACGGCGGAGAGGTTGATTCGCGATCCCCGGCAGTCGCTGCATCACGTAATTCCTCTTTGCCGGGTTTTGGCTCTGGTCTTACTGGCGTTCGCAATGGCCCGGCCTCAAGGCGAAGTGCGCCGGGTTGATCGTGTGGTGCGGGCGCTGGATATCATGCTGGTTTTGGATCTCTCAGAGAGTATGCGCGCTAATGATATTAAACCCAACCGTTTGGCTGCCGCCCGGGCCGTGCTTCAAAAATTCATAATGGAACGCAAGCTGGACCGTGTCGGAATAGTGGTTTTTTCCGGCGCCGGCTTTACCCTTATGCCCCTGACCACTGACTACCCAAGCGTTATTGCCGGCCTCCAGGATATCACAACCAATACCGTCCGGATTGAAGGAACTGCCATTGGCGAAGCGCTTTTAACCGCCGCTAACCGGCTCCTGGAAGCCGGGATGGAAAACTTTTCTGAAAACTCATCCCCGGGCCGGGTGGTTATCCTGGCTACGGACGGTGTTAATAATCGTGGGATTGATCCAGAGGCAGCGGCCCGAATATTGGCTGAAAAAGGCCTTAAACTTTACACTATTAGTTTAGGCGGCGAAGAGCGCGTACCTCGATTCAGGCGGGATTTTTCAGGACAATTGGTTCCCTTGCGGGATGTTTACGGGCGCCGGCTGTACTGGGAGAAGCCGGACGAGGATACCCTGCGCCGCCTGGCCGAAATCGGAGGCGGGCAGTATTTTCAGGCGGGAAATCGCGGGAAGCTGGAAGAAGTGCTTGACCAGATCAATAAATTAGAAAAACAGAAGGTAACGCTTAAACGCAGTGTCGAGCACCAGGAATGGTTTTTTTGGCCGCTGGCCCTGGCCTTATTTTTTCTGGGACTGGAGAGAATTTTAGCCAGGACCCGGTTCCGGAGGTTTTAGAGTCCATCATGCATTTTGTTCATCCTGACATGCTTCTATGGTTGCTCTTGCTTCCTTTGTTCTGGATGCTTGATTACCGGATGACGGTCTGGCGGCGGCGGGCCGCTGCAAAGTTCAGTGCGCATCCTTTTAGTTCACATCTCATTCCCTCCGTGTCTCTTAGGCGGCAATGGTTAAAAAACGCCTTATGGTCACTTGCTCTGGCAGGGATAATTATGGGATTGGCGCGGCCGCAAGGAGCGCCTAAGCTGGTATATCGCACCGGCCAAAGCCTTTATCTCTACCTGGTTTTGGACTGTTCCTTAAGCATGCGGGCCCGGGATGTAAAACCGGACCGCTTCACCGCGGCCAAACAGACCCTGAGCGCTTTGGTGGAACGCCTGGCCGGGGATCATATCGGCTTAATCGGATTTGCCGGAACCGCGAGAGTCTTTTGCCCGGCTACCATGGATCATCATGCTTTGTTGCTGGCTTTGAAACAGGCCGGCCCCGAAGTTCTGGGAAGTCCGGGATCGAATCCGGCCGTGGGCTTGGCATTGGCCCTGGAAAAGCTGGAACACCTTCCTGGAAAATGCAAAGCCGTGGTTATTTTATCGGACGGAGAAGAGAACCGTTCGGAAAATCTTGCGGCTATGGCTCAAAAAGCTTCTCAGCAGGGAATCAAGGTTTACACCGCAGGGTATGGAAGCGAAGATGGCGCCCCCATTCCCATAGGGCAGGATTTTTGGAAAAAAACCCGTTACCGGATTTACCGGGGAAAAACCGTAAAAACCCGGCTGGTCTCAATCGGGCTGCTTAAGGCGGCCAAATTAGGACAAGGGCGTTACTGGCTTTTTGAAACGCAGCGGATCACGGCTTATAAAATAGCCCTGGAATTAGAGAAACTAACGCGCCAGGCGGCCCGCCAGGCGGCTATATTGGAATACCGGGAGTTTTTCCCCTGGCTGGCTGTTTTGGCATTCGTCCTGTTATGGCTCGAGCCCCTGCTGCCTCTCAGGCGGGGAGCGAAAAAATGATCCAATATGTGGCAGTGGTTTGGTTTCTGGGCGCGCTGATACGACTGGCAGGAATCCCGGCGGCTAATTATTATAACCTGGGTAATCAGTTGTATCAACAGGATCAATACTGCCGGGCGGAGGAGGTATATCAGAAGGCCTTTAAAAAGTTAGCCGAAAGATCGCATGCCTATTACAATGCCGGCAACGCGGCTTTTCAGCAGAATGATTTTCAGCAGGCGATTACTTATTACGAGTCGGCCCTGGATTTGGCTCCGCAGGATGAGGATGCCTGGCATAATCTGGGACTGGCGCGCCGGCGTGCTGAATCCCGGAGAGCGAAGAACGGCCGGGCTCCCGGTGTTCTTCCTGAAAAAAATCAAGCGGCATCCCGGACTCGAAAACCCGGAAAAAAACGGGGGCAGTCGCTTTCCCTGGCCGGGAGCCGCCCGGAGTATAACCCGGATGCCGGGGACCGCATTTTAAAAATATCGCGGCAAACCGAGCAACGCTTGAGGAGATTTTTTCAGCCATATCGAAGGACGGTCCGCCGGGCATCCCAACTGGAAGATATTTTTACCATGTCGCCTGATAGGCTAATGAAGTATATGCGGAAACAGAACCGGGACAGTTATCCCTTTGGACCGGGAAAGTCCAGGCGTAAACGGGCGCCGTCCCCGGCGCGGGACGAGGTGGATTGGTAAGTACCCTATCAGTCATGCTACTACCATGACTGATAGGGTACGAAGCATTTGAACCTTGAAAATGGATAATAATATTACAAATGCGGTCAATTTTCGATTTTCTATTCTCAATGCCAAGTTAATCACAACGGGATTTTAGGAGGTTCAGTAATAGGTTGCGATTGGTATGTACGAATGCCTTGACTTTTGGCATAAGGTCTGCTATTTGTTAATAAAATCAAGGGTTTTCGGAGGATGGATGAAGCAGCGGATTGCCCGACAGACGATAGCTATGCTGGTTTTTTGGTTGGGAAGTGTGGCTGCCGGTTTGGCGCTCGATGAGGTAGCATACCGGGCCGTGATGGATAAACGGAAAATCAAGCTTGATGGAAAAATTCAATACATGCTGGAGGTTGATTATCCGATTGATACTTCAGTGCCTAATATCACACCGCCCCCTTTCAGCCAATTTACTATTATCGATACTTACAAAGAAACCAAAGAAATGGGTCAGGGCCAGGAGAAATTTCTGAGATTACAAATAAAGTGGCTGCTGGAGCCTAAGCAGGCCGGCCGTATTCCGGTTAGCTCCTCGAGGTTAGCATACCAGGATACCACCTCTAATTTACTGAAAACCGGCATGACCGGAGTGTTTTTTGTAGAAGTTGAAAAAGAAGGGGGGAAGCCTCCCCCTGTGGTTGAAAAAAAAATCATGTCATTTAAAGGCCGGGTATGGCTTATTGGGGTTATAGCTGCGCTAATTGCCGGCCTCGCTATCCTGATAAGCTTGTTTTTATTGAGAATCAAAACGAAACCTTCCCCGGTCGCCCGCACGATAGAGCATGAAGTGCTGAGATCGCTAGAACAGACGGGTGAGCTTTTAGAGCAGGAAAAGGTCGGGGAATATTACGCATTACTTACCAGGATCTTGCTGGAGTATATTAAGGATAAATTCGGATTGGAGGCCTATGTACTTTCCACCGGCCTGCTATTGGAAAAACTTTCCCACTTTCGAATTCCTAAAGAGCATATAATCCGGCTGGAAGATTTTTTCCGGGTGGCGGATAAGGTCAAATTCGCCGGCCATATACCGGAAAGTGAAGAAACGTTGCGTTTGCATACCATGGTAAAAGATTTTATCAAAGCCGGCCGAGCCGTCAAGCCTAAAGAAATCGGAGGGAGAGAGAACCATGCCTGAAGTCCGCGAACTGGATAGAAAAGGAAAGGAACTGAGTAAAACTCTTAATCGTATAATGACGGAGTCCCGGAAAGTGCTGGTCGGACAGCCGGAAATGATCCGGGGGCTTTTAATGGGTTTGCTTACCCAGGGACACATCCTTATAGAGGGGGTTCCGGGACTGGCTAAAACCCTGTCGGTCATGACGCTCTCATCCTGCATGCAAGCCAAATTTTCCCGGATACAATTTACCCCTGATCTGCTGCCCTCTGATATTATTGGTACGAATATTTATAATGCCAAGACAGCCGAATTTTCCATTAAAAAGGGGCCGATTTTTGCCAACATCATACTGGCGGATGAAATCAACCGGGCGGCCGCCAAGGTACAATCGGCTTTGCTGGAAGCCATGCAAGAGAAGCAGGTTACTATTGGCGGAAAAACCTTTAAATTAGATCAACCGTTTTTGGTGCTGGCTACTCAGAACCCGATTGAATCCGAGGGGACCTACACTCTGCCCGAGGCCCAGGTGGACCGCTTTATGTTCAAGATTCGTGTAAGTTATCCCACGGCCGAGGACGAGCTGGAAATCATTAATCGTTTTACGCAGGGGGAGAATCCTGTGGCCTCGGCGGTATGCAAACCCGAAGATATGGTTATGGCCCGCGAAGCCATTAATGATGTTTTTATTGATGAAAAAATCAAGCGTTACATCGTGGACCTGGTTTTTGCAACCCGTTATCCCGAACGCTATGGGTTGAAAATCAAGAACCTGATCCAGTATGGAGCCAGCCCCCGGGCTTCGCTTTATTTGACGATTGGAAGTAAGGGCAACGCTTTTTTGGAAGGACGCGGTTACGTTACACCGGATGATGTTAAATCAGTAGCCTATGATGTTTTTCGCCACCGTATCCTGGTAAGCTACGAAGCCGAGGCCGAAGAGACCACTTCTGAGAATATCATTGATGAAATACTCAAGAACATAAAAGTGCCATAGTAGGGGGCGGGTTCCAAACCCGCCCAAAGGAATTGTAAATCGTAGGGGCGGACTTCCATGTCCGCCCAATGACGGTTACCCAATGAGGATCTGCCATGCAGCTGAATCTCAAAGAAGTATTAAAACAGGTTAAAAAAATCGAGATCATCAACCGTATCCTGGTGGAAAATGTGCTGCGGGGCGCCTATCGCTCGAGTTTTAAAGGTCAGGGTATGGAGTTTGCCGATGTCCGGGAGTATGTGGAAGGCGATGACGTTCGTACTATTGACTGGAATGTTACGGCCCGCACCAATGTTCCTCACGTTAAACAGTTTATAGAAGAACGCGAGATGACCGTTTTATTGTTGATGGATGCATCGGCCTCAATGGATTTCGGGACGATTAACCGCGTAAAACGGCAGTTGGCAGTGGAATTTTGCGCATCCCTCGCTTTTTCCGCGATTAAAAATAATGACCGCGTAGGGTTGGTGCTTTTTACCGACCGGATTGAGCACTTTCTTCCCCCCAAAAAGGGAAGGATGCATACCATGCGGTTGATACGCGATATGATCTACTTTCAGTCCCGCTCCCGGAACACGGACCTGAACTGTGTATTGGAATTTTTAACCCATTTGGTTAAAAAAAAATGTACTGCTTTTCTAATCTCCGATTTTTTGTCCGGGATTAATTTTGAAGAGAATCTCCGCCGGGCCAACTTCCGGCATGATCTTAACGCTGTGGTATTGACGGATCAGCGGGAGCGCGAAATGCCGAATGTCGGTATCCTGGAACTGCAGGAACCGGAAAGCGGAAAACGCGTGGTTATTGATACCGGGAGCCGGCGGGCCCGGGAGCAGTTTAATCATTTTTCCCGGGAGCATCGTAAAAAGCTCATGGCCTTGTTTAAACGCTGCCGGGTTGATTCCGTAGATCTGGATACCGCCAAATCGTATGTGGATGTCATAGTGGCATTTTTCCGAAAACGCCTGAGGCGGCGCCGGTGAAATGGCATAATCTTACTCTTTTATGGATGGTCTTGCCGGCGCTCGCCATGGCCTGGCTGGTCTGGCGCGGACGGCGGTGGCGGCGGGGTATTACTTTCAGCTATGGGGAGGTACTGGACGGCTGCCGGCCGACCCTGGCGGTCCGCCTGCGCTGGCTGCCCGCAGGTTTGCGCTGGCTGGCTGTCGGCCTGCTGCTGATAGCGGTTATTCGTCCCCAAGTCCTGATGGGGGAGGATGAGGTAAAACTTAAAGGTGTTAATATAATGCTGGTTACGGATTTGTCCGGTTCCATGATAGCCGAGGATTTAAAACCCAGCCGTATTACCGCCGAAAAGAAAGTACTGACTGATTTTGTCCGCCGCATCAAGCATGATAATGTGGGCCTCGTGGTCTTCGGGGCCAAGAGTTTCACCCAATCGCCCCTCACCATGGATTATGAAATCCTGGCGAATGCCATTGAGGAACTGGATTTAAATACAGTTGATGCCGACGGCACGGCCATCGGCGACGGTATTTTGACCGCAGTCAACCGTCTTTCCAGGTGCAGGGGCCAGACCAATGTGATTATTCTTGCGACTGATGGCACGAATAATCGCGGTGAAGACCCGCTTAGGGCCGCCGAGATCGCGGCGGCCCGGCAAATACGTATATACCTGGTGGGTATCGGTGCCCGGGGAGGAGCGCCGGTTTATACCACGGATCAATTCGGCATGAAACAACCATACGTCCGGAATGGTCAAGCCATGCGCTGGGATGAGCCTCAGGATAAGGTCTTGCAGCAGATCGCCGCTAAAACCGGCGGAGCTTATTTCAGGGCTGCGGACGAAAAAGCCCTGGATGCCATCTATGCTCAAATCAATCAATTAATTAAAGATGAGAAAAAACGCCGGGATCCCCATTATAAAGAAATCTTTCCCTGGTTTTTGATGGCCGCCTTGGCCGGTTTGTTTCTGGAGGTTTTGCTGCGCACGACCTGGCTGAGGGCTTTGACATGAAAGGATTGACCCTGCTGGCGCCGGACATGCTCTGGCTGTTTTTGCTGGTGCCGGTTTTTGCCATGCTGCAGTGGAGGGGAAACCGGCAGCGTCTCCGGAGCCGGGAGCGTTTCAGCGATCCCGGACTTTTCAGGGGTTTAAATCCGGCCGGGAGGCGAAGCGATTTAAGAGCTGTGATGGCGCTGGGAGTATATTTAACCGCCGTGGGATTTCTCATTCTGGGACTATGCCGTCCGGCGGGAAATCCCCGCTGGGAGGAAGAAACTTTAGTCCGCCGGGGAGTGGATATCATGCTGTTGGTCGATCTCTCTTCTTCCATGAAAGCCACGGATCTTAAGCCGAATCGCATGCAGGCCGTCAAGTCGGCGGTTAAGCATTTTATCGATCAGTTGGGCAATGACCGGGTGGGATTAACCATATTTGCCGGCTCAGTATCTTTGCAATCGCCCCTGACCATGGACTACAATACTGTTAAGATGATGGTGGATATTATTAATACCGATTTTCTGCCCAAGGATGGTACCGCGCTCGGTAGTGCGATTAATTTTGCTCTGGAAAAGATCAATGAGCATAAGCGGAAAAACGCGGTCATGATCCTGCTGACTGACGGCGAAAACACCTGCGGCCAATCACCCCAAGACGCCGCAATCAGAGCCCAACAGGCCGGTACCCGAATATTTACTATCGGCGTAGGCACACCCGAAGGCGCCATGATTCCGGAAGGCGTGGATAGCCGGGGAAATTCCGTATATAAAAAGCATAAAGGCGAGCCGGTTATTACCCGGCTGGATGTAGGACTGCTGCAGGACATAGCCGCCCAAACCAAAGGGAAATATTATGCGGCCAAGACTCATCAAGCCTTACAGGATGCCTATACCGATATCAGCCGTTTAACCAAGACCGAACATACGGAAAAATCCAAAAAAATGAAATATCAGGAGTATTACGTGTGGTTTGTATTAGTATCTTTCTTATTGCTCTTAACCGCTATTGGTCTGGAGCAAAAATGGATATGGGATGGGATAAAGAGGAATTGAATAACTTGAAATGAAAAAAATGCTGCGATTTATTATTGGTCTGCAAATTATTATTTTCGGGGCGCATCTAACCGGATGCGCTCAACGCCAATTTTCTCTGGGAAACCAGGCCATGAGGGATTTTAACTACCATGAGGCGATAACCCAGTATGATAGAGCTCTCAAAGCGGATGCTTCCATGTATGAAGCTCATTATAATATGGGAAATGCCCTTATGCGTCTGCGCCACTATAGACAGGCGGTTACAGCTTATGAGAAGGCTCTGAAACTTAAACCGGATGACGAGGATGTTAAGCATAACCTTGAAATTGCCCGCAAGCAGTTGAAAAAAAACCAATCCGGCGGTGGCGGCGGTGGCGGCGGTGGCGGTGGTCAAGGTCAGCCGCAGGGTCAGCCGCAGGGCCAGCCGGAAGGCCAGCCGGAAGGCCAGCCGCAAGGCCAGCCGCAAGGTCAGCCGCAAGGCCAGCCGGAAGGTCAGCCGCAAGGTCAGCCGGAAGGCCAGCCGCAAGGCCAGCCGGAAGGCCAGCCGGAAGGCCAGCCGCAAGGTCAGCCGCAAGGTCAGCCGCAAGGTCAGCCGCAAGGTCAGCCGCAGAGCCAGCCACCCCCGCAGGGGGGAGACAGACCGCAGACAAAGCAGCCGCCTCCCTTACCGCAGGAAATGCAGGATAAATTAGACCAGGCAGAAAAGGAAGACCGTAACCAACAGCGCCAGAAACAGCAAAGAAGAAAACAGGACGATAAAAGCGGATTCAATGATTCCTGGCGCCAGGAGGAAAAAAACTGGTGAGCAAAGCACTCTCTGTTTTAGGTATTGATCCTGGGTATGGGCGTTGTGGATGGGGATTGGTAGAGGTGGAGCATAATCGTCTTCAAAGCCGCGGTTATGGCGTGATCGAAACATCCAGCCGGGAATCATTTCCCAGAAGGTTGTTTTTACTGCATGAACAAATAAGGAAAATAATCCGGCAGTATGCGCCGGATGAATCCGCGGTTGAAGAATTATTTTTTTCGCGGAATGTTAAGACCGCGATTGATGTGGGTCAAGCCCGGGGCGTAGTAATATTAACCTGTGAGCAGGCCGAAATCGAGATAGCGGAATACAAACCGGTCGAGGTAAAGATGGCCGTAACCGGATATGGAGCTGCTTCCAAAACGCAGATTCAGAGTATGGTTAAAATGCTGCTGGGATTAAAAAAAGCTCCGCGCCTGGATGATGCGGCAGATGCTTTGGCAGTGGCTATTTGCCATGCTCATTCCAGGACACAACGAAAGTTGGCATTGCAATGATGCGGTTCAGACAGTAGTAAAACCTCCCGTCATTCCGGCATGATTTTAGCCGGAATCCAGAAAAGTGCTGTAATACAAGCAAAAATATTTCCTGGATACCGGCTTTCGCCGGTATGACGAGCTTAACTTGTCGTTTCCGCAACAGATACTGGTTACTGTCTAAAGTACAGCATTGCAATGATACTCAATTTCTGATAGGATTTTTTATTATGATAGCTTTTTTAAAGGGTCTATTGGATTCCAGACGGGAAGACGGCTGTATAGTGGATGTTAACGGCATGGGATACGAGGTCAGCATGCCGGCTTCGGACCTGGACCGCCTGCCTCCGGCCGGGGAGCCGGTTACCATATATACCTGGTACCTTCAGCGGGAAAATGAAGTACAGCTTTTTGGATTCCTGGATTCCGGGGATCGCCGGCTTTTTAAACTTCTGCTGGGTGTAACCGGCATAGGACCGAAAGTAGCCCTGGCCGTTCTTTCCGGTCTTTCCCAATCCCAGCTTGAGCAGGCCGTGCTCCAACAGGACGTGAATGCGCTTTCCCGGCTGCCGGGTATCGGGCGAAAGACCGCGGAGCGGCTGCTATGGGAATTAAAAGATAAGTTGAAAATTTCGCAATGGGAATCGCCCCGCATAACCGGGCATGAACGGGAAGATTACAGCGAAGCTCTGGAAGCCTTGATCGCCCTGGGCTACTCGGCAGTGGCGGCCCGTGGGGCTCTGCAAAAAGTGATGGATCAAGAACTGCCTCCCCGGGAGGAGGGCAAAGACCGGGTTGCGGAATTAGTGCGGCTGGGATTAAAGCATTGCTGATAGGGGCGTTTAATTAAACGCCCCTACGATATACTAAAGGAATTTTGTTAACGGTTCATTATGTCATCACCGGCAGTTGTAGGGGCGACGCATGCGTCGCACCTACATTCCATGGATGGATTTGTTAATATAGAAGAGGAGAAGTATTTTGGCGGATTTGAAAAAAAAACCAGACCAGGATCGTCTGGTAAATAATCAATCATCGGGCCGGGAGCGGGTAAGGGAGATTTCGATCAGGCCCTCCTGCCTGGATGATTTTGTGGGACAGTCCAAGGTAGTAGGCGCGCTGAAAGTATTTATCCAGGCCGCCCGGAAACGCCAAGAGCCGCTGGATCACGTGCTTTTTTTAGGGCCTCCCGGATTGGGTAAAACCACCTTGGCCATGATTATGGCTCATGAAATGGGTGTGCATATCAAGATCACCTCCGGGCCGGCCATTGAAAGACCCGGTGATCTGGCCGCTATTCTCACTAATCTTCAACCGAATGATATTTTATTTATTGATGAAATCCACCGCTTGAACCGGACGGTAGAGGAAATACTGTATCCGGCGCTGGAAGATTTCGCCCTGGACATCGTGATCGGCAAAGGCCCCAGCGCGCGTTCCATCAGGCTGGATCTGCCGGCTTTCACCCTGATCGGTGCGACCACGCGGGCCGGACTGATTACCAGTCCCTTGCGCGACCGCTTTGGTGTTTCCCACCGGCTGGATTTTTATTCGGCCGAAGAACTGCAAACCATTGTAACCCGTTCAGCCTCTCTTCTGGATTTAAACACCGAGTCCGCGGGCGCCTTTGAAATCGCGCGCCGTTCCCGGGGTACTCCCCGGATTGCCAACCGCTTGTTAAAACGCGTACGCGATTATGTCCAGGTACAGGGGGACATGCTGGTTGATAAATCCCGGGCGTCGCGGGCTCTGGATATGATGGAAATAGATACCCAGGGATTGGATGTAATGGACCGGCGTTTGTTGAGCGTTATAATTGATAATTTTAACGGCGGGCCCGTGGGCATTGAGACTCTGGCCGTGGCTCTGGGAGAGGAAACCGGCACTCTGGAAGATGTCTATGAGCCTTTTTTAATTCAAATCGGTTATTTGCAGCGTACCCTCTCCGGCCGGCGGGTTACTCCAGCAGGGCTTAAGCATTTGGGCCGGCCCATACATCAGGCGCAGCAAGAAAAATTACTATGACTGCCAAAATTAAAAAAAATCCGCGTATCCGGCTGGCCGGGGTGGTCACCCGGGGCAACAGCATACTGCTGGTAAAGCATCAACGGGCCGGGCGTGAATATTATGTACTGCCGGGCGGCGGGCTCGAATGGGGAGAAAGTTGCGAAGCCGGGTTAGCCCGCGAGTTCAGGGAGGAACTGGAGCTTGAGGTGGCAGTGGGAAATTTGCTCATAGTCAGCGAGTCGATTGAACCTCAAGGGCAGCGGCATATTCTGGATTTAACTTTCAAGGCGAGGATAATTGGCGGAAGCTTAAAACTTAATCCCGATAGCCGTCTTAAGGGCGTGGACTGGGTTTCCCGCGAGAAGTTAATGAACCTGAGATTTTATCCTGAAATCCGGAAAGACCTGTTAAAAGCGTGGCAAGAGAGGTTTAGGTCGGGAATTACAGTAATGCCGACTGCCTGGAATTAATTATAAATCGTAGGGGCGGACTTTCATGTCCACCCAAAAGAATTTGAAATTGTAGGGGCGGCCCCCTGTGGCCGCCCAAAGAATTGAAAACACCAGGAGCGGGCAAATATCATGTATCTGGCAAATTGGCTCACCATACTGCGCATTGTTCTGATACCGTTTTTTGTCAGCGCGCTTCTTTACCAGCGCATGGATTGGGCCTTGGGCTACTTTCTATTGGCGGCTGTCACGGATGCTCTGGACGGGTTTGTAGCGCGCCGTACCCAGATAACCGCTCTGGGCAGTTTCCTGGATCCCACGGCGGATAAGCTGCTGCTGGTTTCGGCCTTTGTCCTTTTACCCACGATAAATGGCATTCCGGTCTGGGTTGCGGTAGTAGTAGTCTCGCGCGATGTAATTATCTCCCTGGGCTGCCTGATTATGTACCTGACCTGGGGTTCGGTCAAGATCGGGGTACGATCCTTGGGCAAACTCGCCACTTTTATCCAGTCAATTTGCGTGGCCGGTGTTCTTCTGGGAGAGCTGGTGGGTGGTTTTGGTATGGTAATGCTTTATTTTGCTTATTTAGTCGCGGCTATCACCGCGGCTTCGGGCATAGATTACATTATAATAGGGATCCGGCAAGCCAATGAATTATCCGCGTCCGGCCGGGAATAAATATGCGGATTCAAGGCCAAGATTATCGTACTATTTGGGAGAAAGCCGGGAGCCCGGGTTTAGTGCAAATCATTGATCAAAGCCGGCTGCCGCATGAATTTATTATTGAAGATTTAACCACGGTCAGGGATTTTGCCCGCGCCATTAGGGACATGCATGTCAGGGGAGCGATACTAATCGGGGCGGCCGCGGGTTATGGCATGTACATCGCGGCTCGGGAAGCGGCTAAAACGAATTATTTCAACGATTATATCCGGAAGGCAGGAGAAGCATTAAAATCCACCCGGCCGACTGCGGTGAATTTAGCATGGGCTGTTGAAAAGCAAATCAAGATTATCCAAACCGGAAATACCATTGATGAAAAAATCCTCCTGGCCGGGGAGACGGCCCGGGCTATTGCGAGAGAGGAAGAATCGGCCTGCCAACAAATCGGTGAACATGGATTGCGGCTAATCCGGGAGTGCGGCCGGGCCAAAAAGGGAAAAGCCATAAATATCCTAACCCATTGCAATGCCGGGTGGCTGGCCTGCGTGGATTATGGGACTGCCACGGCCCCGATTTACGAAGCCTTTAACCAGGGTCTCAACCTGCATGTTTGGGTTGATGAGACCCGGCCCTGGAATCAGGGCGCGCGGCTGACGGCCTGGGAATTGGGACAACACGGAGTTCCTCACACGGTTATTGCGGATAATACGGGCGGGCATCTGATGCAGCATGACATGGTTGACATGGTTATTGTGGGGAGCGACCGGACCACGCGGCGCGGAGATGTTGCTAATAAGATCGGGACATATCTCAAGGCCCTGGCAGCCAGGGACAACCATATCCCTTTTTATGTGGCCCTGCCTTCATCCAGTTTTGATTGGCAATTAAGCGACGGATTAAAAGAAATACCCATTGAGGAAAGAACCAGCGAGGAGGTCAAATATATCTCCGGACAATGCGAGGGCAAGATCAAACGCGTGCTTTTAACGCCCCCGGACAGTCCGGCTGTAAATTATGCCTTTGATGTAACCCCGGCCCGTTTGATTACCGGATTGATTACTGAACGGGGAGTCTGCGAAGCCAGCGAGGCCGGAATCGCCGCCCTTTTCCCGGGGCACTAGACGACAAATGTCTGAGCAGGGTTATATAAAATTCCAATGCCGCTGGATCAAAGCCAAGCCTTTGTCCTGTTTATATTTAAAAGAACTGAATTACTGGAGGAGAATACTATATCAGCTTGGGCTGATAGGCGCGGATAAGCATAGGATCGGGTTCGGAAACCTAAGTGTGCGTTTTAAACAAACCAATCAATTCATAATAACCGGTACCCGGACCGGCCATCTCAAGAAATTGTCCTCCCAACACTACGTAAAAGTCACTTCTTATAACTGGCAGGAAAACCGTTTAATCTGCCAAGGCCCGATTAAAGCCTCATCCGAATCCCTAAGCCATGGCGCACTTTATCAGAGCGGTCCAGAAGTGCAGGCCGTAATTCATGTTCATCATCTTAAATTATGGAAGAAACTCGTGCAAAGCCGGCTGGCCACGTCCCGGAAAGCCGAGTATGGAACCCCTGCCATGGCCGAAGAGATTATGAAATTGTTAGCCCGGAAATTGGTCAGAGAAAAGAAAATATTTGCCATGGCCGGGCATGAGGGAGGCATAATCTCTTTCGGCAGCAACATATCCGAAGCCGGGCAAGTACTCCACAATGCCATTGACAGCTTATGGCAACTTTGCTAAACTCACCTTTAAATTTCAATGAAAAGGCAGTATTCCAAAGGTTTTTTGGGGAGTTGTGGTGGGGCCGGAAATATTTCTGAATATTTTACTATTTGCTCCGGGTTTTTTGCTGGGGATTGTTTTTCACGAAGTCGCGCATGCCTGGACCGCGGATAAGCTGGGAGATCCTACCGCGCGCATGCTGGGGCGGCTTTCCTTGAATCCTATGCGCCATATTGATATGTGGGGAACAGTGTTATTGCCGTTTATGATGCTTTTTATGTCCCGGGGCTCCATGATTTTTGGATATGCCAAGCCGGTTCCGGTGACAGGTGACAACTTCCGACGGCCTAAACGCGATCACCTGATAGTGGCCCTGGCCGGCCCGGCTGCTAATATATTGCTTGCCATTGCGATTCTGCTGCTGGCTTGGATCATGCGCTACCTCGGTTTTCTGGACAACCCCGGTTTGCGTCAGGTACTGTATATGGGCTTGAAAATTAACATTATTTTAGCCGCCTTTAATCTTCTGCCCCTGCCGCCCCTGGACGGTTCCGAGATTTTAACGGCGCTTTTGCCCGGTCCCTGGGCATACCGGTTTCAGCGGCTGGCGCCTTATACTTTTATAATCCTGATAGGGCTCTTTCTGACCGGGTTGATTCAAATCTTTATGATCCCAATTTATATTTTTATTCAACTATTGCTGGCCCCGTTCGGAAATCCTTTTTATCCGGGGTAGGAAATAATTCAGGAGAAAATGTCATGGTCGAAAATGAAAAAGTGATATTAAGCGGTATGCGTCCTACCGGACGTTTGCATTTGGGCCATTTTGAGGGGGCCTTAAAAAACTACTTGCAGTTGCAGGCCGAAGGGGTTCTCTGCTATTTCATGATAGCGGATTTTCACGCCCTTAGTTCAGAGTATAAAACTCCCGAGGTCGTAAAGGAGAATACTCGTGAACTGCTGCTGGATTGGCTGGCTGTCGGTATTTCCGAAGAACATGCCGTGATTTTTGTCCAGTCGGATGTGCTCGAACACTTCGAGCTTTTTACCGTGCTGAGTATGATAACGCCTCTGGCATGGGCGGAACGCTGTCCCACCTACAAGGAGCAGCAGCAGGAGCTGCCGGATCGCGATCTGGCAACTTATGGTTTTTTGGGCTATCCCATACTGCAAGCTGCGGATATTCTTTTATACCGGGCCACGCACGTTCCGGTGGGCCAGGACCAACTCCCGCATCTGGAGATGACCCGGGAGATTGCGAGGCGTTTTAACCATTTCTATGGGCCGGTTCTATCTGAGCCCCAATCTTTGCTGACCGCGAGCCCGAAAGTTCCCGGGATCGATGGGCGTAAGATGAGCAAGAGTTATGGCAATACGATCATGCTCTCGGATCCGGATCAAGCAATCGAGCGCAAAATCATGCAAATGTATACTGATCCCCAAAAAATGCGCGCGAGTACGCCGGGGAATCCGGATAATTGCGTGGTTCTGGCTTTATATAGAATGTATGCTCCGGAGGAAATTTCGGGAATCGAATCCGAGTGCCGGGCCGGGGGGCGGGGATGCGTGGATTGCAAGCGCGGACTGATACCGGTCTTGCATAAAGTTATCCAGCCGATTAGAAACGAGCGCGAGCATTGGGCAGAGAGACCGGAAGAGCTCGAAGAGATTTTAAAGTCCGGTGCGATAATTGCCCGGGAGCGGGCTCGGGGGACTATGCAGATGGTCCGTAAGGCCATGCAATGGCGGAACGAGATCAATAGTAAATAAGACCAAAGAAATGATGGCTTGAAAAATAAACGAATTTCCAGCTGGGAGACTGAGCAATTAGTCGGTTTTTTAGGTTATCATTCCCGAATGCTCTTATCGGGAATCCAGAGGCTTTGATTTTAAAGGAATTAAAAGTCACTGGATTCCGGCTAAAAGCATGCCGGAATGACAACACGTACTAATTGCTCAAACTCCCAGCTATATCGATGAAATGGAAGGCGGATCATGACCTATCGGCTTAACCTGGATGTCTTCGAAGGGCCTTTTGACCTGCTGCTGTATCTTATCAAGAAAAATGAGATAGATGTTTATGATATACCGATTTCCCAACTGCTGGAGGAATTTTTGGCCTACGTGGAATTAATGAAGGAACTTGATCTGGATATTGCCGGTGATTTTATTCTGATGGCCTCCAACCTTATGCATATCAAATCGCGTATGCTCCTGCCCCAAGAGTCCCTGGACCTGGAAGCAGGCGAGGAAGCAGATCCCCGGGCTGACCTGGTACGCCGTTTGCTGGAATACAAGCGGTATAAAGAGGTGGCCGGTGTGCTGGATAAGCGGGAACTTCACGCGCGCCAATTATTTTGGCGGCAGGCGGTTAAGCCGGATGAGAAAGAACTACGGGAAAACCAGGAAGAACCAGTGGCCCTGCAATTCCAGGAAGTGAATCTTTTCGATCTGCTATCGGCTTTTAAACGGGTGCTGGCCTATGCCAAACCGGAAACCTTCAGGGAAATCAATCCGGAGGAGATAAAAACCAGCCAGAAAATCAACGAGATTCTGGATGCTTTGGAAGAGACGTCTGCTCTGGATTTCACAGAGTTGCTGATGAGCCAGGGGAGCAGGCTGGCCATGGTAACGATTTTCCTGGCCATTCTGGAATTGGTCAGGCTGGGGGCGGCTGTCATTCGGCAGGATAAGTCTTTTGATCGTATTATGATAGAGCGTCTGGATGAATTCACAGCCCCGGCACGCGAGGCCGCAATAGGAACGGAGGAGTAACCATGGAATCAAAAGAGATCAAGGCGGTTATTGAGTGCCTATTATTTGTTTCGGACAAGCCGCTTTCACTGGGCAGTCTGCATAATCTTTTCGAACGTGTGGACCGGAGGACTTTACTGGCCTGCCTGGATGAATTAAAGGCTGAGTATGATTTGCAGGGAAGGGCCTTTCAGTTAGTGGAGATCGCGGAAGGATACCAGCTTTCTACCCGGGTCCAGTACGCGCCCTGGATCAGAAAGCTTTATAAAAACCGTGCCAACAGCAAGCTTTCCCGGGCCGCTCTGGAAACTCTGGCCATTATCGCCTACCGTCAGCCGGTTACCAAGGCGGAGATCGAGGACATCCGGGGTGTTTCCGCCGATGGGGTAGTGAATTCACTGGCCGAGCGAAAGCTGGTTCGTATAGTAGGACGCAAGGAAGTCGTGGGGCGTCCCCTGCTTTATGGAACCACCAAGGAATTTTTGCATTTTTTCGGGCTGAAGGATTTAACCGATATGCCGGAACTGAAAGAACTTCAGGAAATATTAGAGGCGGATGAAGCAGGAGAGTCCTGGGATCTAAATCCGCACGGTGAATTAATCGCCAAGGCTCGGAGCAGTGAGGAGAGCGAGGCTGAAGCCAATGAGTCTTCTCTGGAGAGTCAGGAGCCATTGGCAGCTGCGGCCGCGAACCAAGAGAATGAACAAGCCGGCAGCGAGGACGCCGAACCAGTGGCCGCGAACCAAGAGGATGAACAAGCCGGCAGCGAGGAAGCCGAGCCAGTGGCCGCGAACCAAGAGGGTGAAAAAGATGGCGGCCAGGCATGAGTGATTGCCGGGAACCGAATGTCCGGTTGAATCGTTTTCTGGCGGACGCCGGGATTTGTTCCCGGCGGGACGCCGACCAGATGATTTTTGGCAAACGGGTAACGGTTAATGGAAAGATAATAGAATCTCCGGCTTTCCGGATAGATTCGGAGCACGATGCCGTTAAAGTCGGGGGGAGCCGGGTAAAGGCTCAGCCTCTGGTTTATGTGCTGATGCATAAGCCCGAGGGCGTGGTTTCTACGGTGGAGGATCCCCAGCAACGCACTACGGTCATGGATTTGCTCCGGGGAGTTCGGGCCCGGGTTTATCCGGTGGGACGTTTGGATTACAATACTTCCGGCGCGATTATGCTGACCAATGACGGCGAACTGGCGCAGCGGCTGGCGCATCCCCGCTATGAATTTCCCAAGACTTATCATGCCAAGGTCAATGATATCCCGACACGTGAGGATCTGGTAAAAATGGCCAAGGGGGTCAGAATCCCGGATAAGCTCCAACGCTATACCAGGACCCGGCCGGCAAAAGTGCGCCTGGTCACCCGGATGAAAAAATATGCCGTGGTGGAAATTGTCCTGCAGGAGGGCCGGCAGCACCAGGTCCGTAAGATGTGTGCCGCCATCCATCATCCGGTTGCGGCCTTGACGCGGGTAAAGTTCGGGTTCTTATCCGTGGCCGGATTGCCGGTGGGCCGCTGGCGTTATTTAACCTCGAAGGAGATAGAAAAGTTAAAGAAAGGGGCGCCGATCCATGAGTCTCGACAAAGCCCGTCAAGCCATAGATAAAATTGACGAAAAAATCGTAGAGCTCCTCAACCGCCGGGCTTGCCGGGTGCTTGAGATATCCCGGCAGAAAGAGCGGGCGCAAATACCGGTTTTTGCTCCGGACCGCGAGAGCAAATTACTGGCCCGCCTTAAAACCTTGCGCCGCGAAGGCCCCTTTCCCATGGCAGCCCTGCGCGCGATATACCGGGAGATTATATCCGCCTCGATCTCGCTGCAGGCTGGTTTGAAAATTGTCTACTTCGGTCCGGAAGGGACTTTTACGCACCAGGCGGCCAAGGAACAATTTGGAGCTTCAGCGCAGTATTTGCCGGTAAGCAGTATTGCGGATGTTTTTCGCGAGGTTGAACGCGGGCGGGCGGATTACGGCGTGGTGCCGGTAGAGAACTCCACCGAGGGTGTGGTTAACCATACGCTGGATATGTTCGCCGACAGCGCGCTTAACATTTGTTCCGAAATATCTTTGCAGGTGGAGGAAAATCTGCTTTCACGTGAAAACGGGATAGCGGACATAAAAAAAGTTTATTCCCATCCTCAGCCTCTGGCGCAGTGCCGCTTATGGCTGGACGGCAACCTGCCTGAAGTTGAAAAGGTGGAAGTCTCTTCCACGGCCAAAGCGGCCCAGATGGCTTTCCGGAATCCGGGAACCGCGGCGATTGCTTCGCGCCTGGCCGCCCAGATTCATGGTTTGCAAATTCTGGCCCAAGGCATAGAGGATACCAGCGATAATGTAACCAGGTTTCTGGTGCTGGGACGGCATATGTCCGGGCCTACCGGGCGGGATAAAACCTCCATCATGCTGGCTATTCGGGACAGTGTAGGCGCGTTGCATAAAATCCTTAAACCTTTTTCCCAGCAGCGTATCAACCTGACCAGTATTGAATCCCGGCCTTCCCGGGAGCGGGCCTGGAATTATCTTTTTTTCATTGACTGCCATGGTCATGTCACTGAACCGAAGATTAAACGCATGCTGGCCGCGCTCAAGCCGTTAACCAGCAATTTGAAAGTGCTGGGTTCTTATCCCCGGAGCGAGGAAAAATGAGGCTGGGACAGCCAAGGGTCCGGGCGTGTGTCCGAAGCATCCAGCCTTACCAGCCCGGTAAGCCGGTTGAGGAAGTGGAGCGGGAACTGGGAATCCGGGGAGCCGTAAAACTGGCCAGCAATGAAAATCCCCTGGGACCGGCTCCCCTGGTCATTCAGGCCCTGAAGCAGGCAGCCGGCTTAGCCGGAGTTTATCCGGACGCGGGATGCTACTATCTCCGGCAGGCCCTGGGGCAACACCTTAAACTCAGGGCGGAAGAAATTATTATCGGGAACGGATCCGATGAGCTGCTGGTGCTTTTAGGTTTGGCTTTACTCGAGCCGGGAGACGAGGTATTAACCTCGCAGATGAGCTTTGTAGTATATTATTCCGTGCCCCGGCTGATGAACGCCAAATTAATAGCAGTGCCGATGCGGAATTATCAAATCGATCTGGAGGCCATGGCCCGGGCCCTTACGCGCAAAACCAGGATTATTTTTATCGCCAATCCCAATAATCCCACGGGCACGGTGGTAGCGCCCGGCAGCTTACGGAAATTTATTGAAAAAGTTCCGGGAAAATGTTTAGTGGTTTTGGACGAAGCATACTATGAATATGCGGATTCCCGGATTATGGGTCAAACCCCGGATCTGGTCCGCGAACGGAAAAACGTGGTGGTGCTTAGGACTTTTTCCAAAGCCTATGGCCTGGCCGGTCTGCGTATCGGATACGGCGTGGCGCCTAAAATCATAGTTGACGCCATTGAACGGGTGAGGGAGCCTTTTAATGTAAATCATTTGGCCCAGATAGGGGCCCGGGCCGCTTTAAAAGCACGCGGGCATATGCGCCAGAGCGTGGAACTGGCGCGTGCCGAGCGGTCACGCATGGGAAAGGCCTTGGCCGGAATGGGATTCAAGACCGTGCCCTCCCAGACTAATTTCATATTTGCGCAAGCGCCCATCCGGGACAGCCAAAAATTCAGCGTCGACTTAATGCGGGAAGGAATTATAATCCGGCCTTTTGCGGGCTCCCACGTGCGGATTACCATGGGAACCCGGGTTCAAAATGATAAGATGATCAGGGCGGTTAAGAGAGTGTTGGGGAATTATATCAACTAATTTGCTTCAGGAGGACCGTGAATATGGTTATTGTAATGCGCAAAGATGCTACTAAAGAACAGATCAATCATCTCTTGGAAAAGCTAAAAGAGAAGGGATTGAATACGCATGTTTCCCAGGGGACCGAACGGACTATCGTAGGCGCTATCGGGGACGAGCGGATATTGCAGAGCGTACCTCTGGAGGCTTTTCCCGGAGTGGAACAGTCCATGCCGATTCTTCAGCCGTTTAAGCTGGTCTCCCGGGATTTTAAGACGGAATCTACTGTGGTGGAGGTTGGCGGAGTCAAGATCGGCAACGGCCATTTTGGATTAATTGCCGGGCCTTGTTCCGTAGAAAATTGGGAAACCCTGATTCAGACCGCCCGCCTGGTAAAGGCCTCGGGTGCCAACCTGCTGCGCGGGGGGGCGTTTAAGCCCCGTACCAGTCCCTATGCTTTTCAGGGTCTGGGCGAGGAAGGGCTCAAGCTTTTAGTCCGGGCGCGCGAAGAAACCGGATTACCCATAGTAACCGAGGTTATGAACGTAAGCCAGGTTAACCTGGTCGCCAAGTACGCGGATCTGCTTCAGATCGGCGCCCGTAATATGCAGAATTTTGATCTGCTCAAAGCTGTTGGGGATACGAAAAAACCCGTGCTTTTAAAACGCGGACTTTCCGCTACGATTAAGGAATGGCTCATGTCGGCTGAATATATCTGTTCCCGGGGAAATTACAACGTGATTCTCTGCGAGCGCGGTATTCGGACCTTTGAAACCTATACCCGCAATACTTTGGACCTGGCAGCCGTGCCGTCAGTAAAGGAACTTTCTCATCTGCCCGTAGTAGTTGATCCTTCCCACGCTACGGGCCGCCGCAGCCTGGTTGCTATCATGTCCCGGGCTGCGCTGGCCAGCGGAGCGGATGGACTCTCAATTGAGGTTCATCCCCGGCCCGAGGAAGCCTTGTCCGACGGAGACCAGTCTCTGCTGCCCGAAGAATTCACCCGTCTGGTTGAGATGCTCAAGCCCCTGGCCCCGATCTGCGGACAGTCCTGGTGAGGATGCCGGGGTGAAGAAATTGCTGTTTTCCAGGGTCGTGATTGCGGGCGTGGGTTTAATGGGAGGCTCGCTGGGTTTGGCCATAAAAAGACAGGGATTGGCCCGGGAGGTAGTGGGACTGGTACGGCGTCGTTCGACTATTCGTGAGGCCAAGGCCCGAGGCTGCATAGACGCGGGCACACTGTCCATTCCCCAAGCGGTCCGGGACGCTGAAATGGTAGTATTGGCCGGGCCGGTTAGCAGTACTTTGCCGCTGCTCAAAGCCATGCTGCCCCATCTGCCTGCCGGATGCCTGGTTACGGACCTGGGCAGTACCAAGGTCAAGCTGCTGGGACATATAGCCGGCTTGTTGCCCCCCAAACCAGGCTTTGATTTTATCAGTTCCCACCCCATGGCCGGCTCGGAAAAAGCCGGGGTCCAGGCCGCGCGCCGGGACTTGTACCAGGGATCGCTTTGTATGCTTATCAAGACGCCCGGGGTGAATCCGGAAACATTAGCGTGTCTTAAAGCCTTCTGGAATTCAGTAGGATGCCGGGAAATAAGGATCGTAACTCCTCAAGAGCATGATCGCTGGACAGCGGCGGTTTCGCATTTGCCGCATGCCGCAGCCGTAAGCCTGGTAAATTTAATTGCGGATTTAGCGGTCCGCGATACCGGCCTCATGGAAATTGCAGCTACGGGGTTTTTAGATACTACCCGTATCGCCGGGGGATTGCCTGCCATGTGGCAGGATATTTTACTGAATAATCGTGAAGAAATTTGCACCGTGCTGGCCCGTTTTAGACAAAAATTGAGCCGCTTGGAAGGATTTTTAAGAAACCGGGAGGAAAAATCCCTGCGACAGGAATTGGAACGGGCTTATGTTTTTCGCCAGGGCATGGAAGGGAAGAGGCATGGACGTAAAAAACGTTAAACCCGCCAACCGGATCAAACACAAGATACTTATACCGGGAGATAAATCCATTTCCCACCGGGCCGCGATCCTGGGTATGCTGTCTCAGGGAGAGACGCGTATTACTAACTTTTTAAAGGCTGAGGATTGCTTGAACACTTTGGCGGCCTGCCAACAATTAGGCGCCGGAGTGGATTGGCAGAAGGAAGAACTAATTATTCAAGGCTGCGGTCGGGAGGGACTGAAACCGCCCGGGAGCGTGATTGATTGCGGGAATTCAGGAACCGGCGTACGCCTGCTCACCGGCGTGCTGGCCGGACAGCCGTTTGAGTCGATTATAACCGGTGATGAACAGATTCGGCGCCGTCCCATGCAGCGTATTATAGATCCCTTGACCCGGATGGGCGCGCGGATTGAGAGCGAACCGGGCGGATTCTGTCCTCTGCGTATCCGCGGGGGAAATCTTAAGGCCATTGATTATATTTCACCCGTGGCCAGTGCGCAGGTTAAGTCCTGTATAATCCTGGCCGGTCTGTTCGCGCAGGGTAAAACCAGTGTGTCCTCGCCGGGTAGTTCCCGGGATCATACCGAGCGTCTGATGAGGTTTTTCGATGTGGCAGTGGCCAGTGGAATGACCCCCGGTTCCGGGCCGGGGCAACCGCAGAATGAAAAAGTAATAGTAGACGGAAGGCCGAAGTTGAACGGCCGGAAAATAAACATACCATCTGATATCTCTTCAGCCGCGTTTTTTATGACTGCGGCCGCCCTTCTGCCGGGAACAGAACTTAAACTTAAAAATATCGGTGTGAATCCCGGCCGTTCCGGAATTATCCGGGTGCTGGAAGCTATGGGAGCGGAAATAGTAATGGAAAACCAGAAGCAGGAGGCCGGGGAACCGGTGGCTGATTTAATAATTAAAGGCAAAGGATTTTTGAAGAGCGCCCGGATTTTTGGTCCCATGATTCCCGGCCTGATAGATGAAATTCCTGTCCTGGCAGTAGCCGCGGCGGCGGCTGAAGGTGAAACCGTAATTTCGGATGCGGCTGAATTACGCGTGAAAGAAACTGACCGGATTAGTGTGCTGGCAACGGAATTAAGCAGCCTGGGAGTAGCGGTTGAGGAGCGTCCGGACGGTATGCTCATTCAAGGCGGCCATATTCGCGGAGGAGAGGTTGATTCTCATGGTGATCATCGTCTGGCCATGAGTCTGGCCATAGCCGGCCTGGTTTCCGAGCAGGGCGTAACCATTAAGCATACACAGTGTGTGAATACCTCTTTTCCCGGTTTCTGGGAGATATTGGAGCAGGCTGCGCGATGAGTTTAAATTCAAAAAAACGCCTCATTATTGCGATTGACGGGCCGGCCGGAGCCGGCAAGAGTTCGGTTGCGAAATCGCTGGCCCAGCGGCTTAATTATTTATATATTGATACCGGCGCCATGTATCGCGCGGTTACTTTTAAAGCTATGCAAGCGGGGATAGACCTTTCTGACGGCCGGGCGGTAGAAGATATAGCCCGGACGGTGAAGCTGGAATTTGTGGCTGGACAAGCCGGCGTAATTTATATGGATGGCGCGGACGTGTCAGCAGCCATTCGTACACCGGAAGTATCCCGGAACGTCTCGGCTTACGTAGCCAGTTATCCGGGTGTGCGCCAAAAACTGGTTGAGCTTCAGCAGGCCATGGGCGCCCCCGGCGGGGTAGTAATGGAAGGCCGGGATATTACCACCGTGGTTTTTCCCCGGGCAGAGGTCAAGGTATTTCTGGATGCCGGGCAGGAAGAACGGGCTTGCCGCCGTTTTGAAGAACTCAGGGGCCAGGGCCGCGAACAATCCTATAATGAACTTTTGGCTGATCTGAAACGCCGGGACCAGGAGGACCGTAACCGGCCCGGAGGAGCCTTGCAATGCGTGCCTGATGCCCTGGTATTGGATTCCACTCGTATGAGTATTGACCAGGTAGTTGATGCCATACTACAGGTGGTTCACGAAAAAGCGGCCCTCCCGGAATGAGGTGGCATTACCGGATTATATTAGCTTTGGCCGAATTGGTTCTACGTCTTTTTTTCCGGCTGAAGGTCAAGGACTGGAAAAAGATTCCCCAACATGGCGGACTCCTTCTGGCCAGCAATCACGCCAGCTACCTGGATCCGCCCGCAATAGCGGTTGGGGTCTGTCACCGCGAAATTCACTTTATGGCCAGATCAACGCTTTTCAAGCGCGGCGGTTTTGGCCGGCTGCTCAGCAGCGTAAATACCCATCCGATTGTACGGGGAAAGGGTCCGGATCAGGATTGGGAGCTTTTTATAAAAGTCATGAAAAGCGGCGGGGCCCTGCTGGTTTTTCCCGAGGGTACACGCACGAAAAACGGCGAGCTGCAGCGCGGCAAAACCGGATTCGCCAAGCTGGCGTATATGAGCCAAATGCCGGTCTATCCCGTCTATATTCACGGCAGTTATGCGGCCTGGCCTAAAGGCGGCCCGATACGCTGCCGGCCGATAAGTGTTGTTTTTGGGGATCAGGTTGGGCTGGGCGATCTCTACGCCCAGCCGGAGGAAAAACCTGCCTTGCGGGAAATATCCCAGCGGGTTATGAATGCCATTGCCGGTTTAAAAAAGGAAGTCGAGGAGGAGGCAGCCGGTTGAAAATCTCGCTGACCAAAAACGCCGGACATTGTTTTGGCGTGAAGGCTGCCATCCAAAAAGCTTTTGAAACCGTGCGCCGGGAGCGGCAGCCGGTTTTTACGCTGGGGCCGATTATCCACAATCCCCAAGTGGTGCGTAGCCTGGAAAAAGAAGGCGTGAAAGCGGTTAAAAACTTGAGCGAGATTCCCAAGGGTGTTATAATCATTCGTTCTCACGGAGTTTCACCGCAGGTTATTGCAACGGCCCAAGCCCGGGGTTTAAAGGTTGTGGATGCTACTTGTCCTTTTGTGCAGCGCGCCCATCAACTGGCGCGGCAACTGGTGGAGAGCGGGTATGACCTGATAATACTGGGTGATTTTGCTCATCCTGAAGTGGAAGGAATTGTCGGGACAGTGCAGGGCCGGGCAACCGTGGTCTCAGGAGCCAGCGAGATACTGGATCTGCCGGAAAAAAAGAGTTACGGCTTGATTGCGCAAACCACCCAGACCCTGGAAAATCTTCAGCAGGTGGCCAGCGCGCTGCTGACGCGAACCCGGACACTCAAGGTTTTAAATACTATTTGCAATGCCACTACGGATCTTCAGAAGCAGACTCGTTTGCTCGCACAAGCAGTTGATCTGATGTTGGTGGTGGGCGGGCGCAACAGCGCTAATACCACACGCTTGGCAGTGATTTGCCAAGAGGCCGGGGTGCCGGTTTATCATATTGAAACCGCGGATGAAATTCAACCGGGCTGGTTGCAGGGAGTTAAACATGCGGGAGTTACCGCAGGAACTTCCACCCCGGAAGAAGTTATTAAAGAAATCATGGAGCGTTTAAAAAATATGACGGATGCCGGGTAATATATCAGGCGGTCGTTATAGCGGTATATTTCGCGATAATGTTGTATGTATTTGCCAAGGTGTTTGCCCGTGCATTTTACGTAGGGGCGGACTTCCATGTCCGCCCATTAGAAATATCGCATATCCTTGAACCGCGGGTCGGCATGGAAGCCGACCCCTACGGTTGGATGATTTGCGATAAGGAACTCCAGGTTTATGCCCGGAGGTTTCATTACTCCGCACTTTACGGTGGAGAAGATATATTGGAGGCTGTAGATGATGGTAGACGAAGAGATTAAACCGCGGCCGGACGAGCCGGAGGAGCCCTTGGCAGCGCAGGAAATAGGGGGCGGCACACCCTTGAATGACGATATGAAAATACCGAGCTATCCGGTTGACGAAAATTACGAGACTAAGGAAGGGATTGGTCCGGGTACGCCTCTGAATGAACTGGAGACCACCTCTCCTGAAACTACGGCTAAGCCCGCCGAGGTTGCTAATAAACTTCCGGAAGAGCCGGAAAAGGAAGTTCCCAGCCGGCCGGAGGAACCGGTTGCGGAACCGCGGGAAGAAGAAGGGGATTTCGCCGAGGAATTGGAGCAGGCGCTGGAGAATGAACCCGAGCTCGGAGAAATAGTCAAGGGACGGGTCCTGCGTATTGATGAAGAAGGAGTTGTTGTAGATATAGGTTCAAAGTCCGAAGGCATTATTCCACGGGAAGAATTTCTTGATGCCCGGGGAGAGTTTTCCGCCCAAGTAGGCGATGAAGTTGATGTTCTGCTGGAACGCCGGGAGAACCGGGACGGGTTGGTGGTCTTGTCCAAGCGGAAGGTAGATAAGCAAAGAAGCTGGAATGCGGCAAATATGGCTTTAGCAAACGGGACCAGCCTGGAAGGAATAGCACTCTCCAAATGTAAAGGCGGTTTTGTTGTAGATCTCGGAGGAGTGCAGGCCTTTCTGCCCGGATCTCATATGGATGTCCGGCCGGTTAAAGATCCGGATACCTGCTTAAACCAACGCCTGCAATTTAAAGTAATTAAGCTGAACCGGGAGCGCGGCAATATCGTGGTTTCCCGCCGGAATCATCTTATAGATGAACTCAACCAGCAGCGCTCCCAGGTTATTTCCGAACTTAAGCCCGGACGTCTGGTCAAGGGAGTAGTGAAAAATCTTACCAACTATGGAGCTTTTATTGACATAGGCGGAGTGGACGGACTGTTGCATATCAATGACATGGCATGGTCCAAGGTTACCAATCCCCGCCAGGTAGTAAAAACCGGCAAGGAGATAGAGGTCCTGGTGCTCTCGATTGATGAAGCCACGGGCAAAATAGCATTGGGACTCAAGCAGAAAAGTGAAGATCCCTGGGTCAATATTGCGGCCAAGTATCCGGTGGAAAGCCTGATCGAGGCCGAGGTGGTTTCTTTGACTGATTTTGGGGCCTTTTTGCGGATTGAGAACGAGGTAGAAGGTTTGCTCCCGATTTCGGAGATTTCCTGGACCAAACGCCTGCGCCATCCCAAGGAAATTTTAAAGGTCGGGGACAGCCTGCGGGTGAAGATATTAGCGTTGGACCCCCAGGCCAAGAAAATCACCCTGGGGTTGCGCCAGACCGAGCCGGAGCCTTTTGCCTTGTTTATGGAGAATTTTCGAAACGGCCAGACGCTGGACGGCGAGGTAAAATCAATTACCAAATACGGTGCCTTTGTTGAACTGGTTGAAGGGGTAACCGGTTTATTGCATATATCCGATATGTCTTGGGATGGGTCGCTTAAAAACCCGGGAGAGCTGGTCAAAGTGGGTGAGCGGATAACGGTTAAGATATTGGAAATCCAGGCCGATAGAAAAAAAATATCCCTGGGATTGAAACAGCTCCAAGAGGATCCTTGGATCGTTGCCGCTAAAAAGTATTCCGTGGGAAGGGTGGTTAAGGCTAAGGTTGTCCGGAATACCAAATTCGGAGTATTTGTTCAGATGGAACCCGGAGTGGAAGGGTTGATTCATATTACCCAATTGGAAAAAGGGAAAGAACGCTCCGAACCCAAACCTCTGCCCGAGGGAGAATACGTGCAGGCCAAAATAATCAAGGTAAATTCGAAAGAGCATAAAATAGCTCTTTCCATCCGGGAGTTTATGCAGGATCAAGAGCAGGTGGAAATGAAGAAATATTTGGAGCCGGCTAATAAACCCGGGATTTCACTGGGCGAAATTTCCGGTCTGAGCCGGGAAGAACTGCTTAAACGTTTCCCGGAGAAACCGGAAAATGAATGAACGTGTGTAATCGGGAAGTAGTCACAGGCGTAATTGGTTAGTATCTGTCGCGAAAGGTTGTTTTCGGAAAGGGTTGTCATAACCGAATGATTTTTATATTTCGGTAGGGGCAGGTTCTAAACCCGCCCTTACAAATAATTCTTTGAAAATCAAAGCCGCTGGATTCCCGCTCAAGTATGGAGATGAGCGGAATAGATTATTGACATGCATCTTAAAGGCATGCGGAAATGACGTAACTCCCGTAATCAGAAAATATCTTTCCGCAGCAGGAAGTACTTAAAAGAGCAGGAAGACAACATAAGAGGAGGGAAAAAGGCATGAGAACCGCTCAGGAGATTTTTAGCCGCTATGGAAAAACGTATGCTGCCGGCGATGTAATATTCAACGAAGGCGATATTGGAGAGGAGATGTTTATTATCCAGTCCGGCCAGGTAAAAATCGTAAAAAAAACCAATAAGGAAGAGAAAACCCTGGTAATCCTTTCCGAGGGCGATTTTTTCGGAGAAATGGCGGTGATTGACCGCGAACCGCGTTCCGCCGGCGCTGTCGCCATTACCGAGACCAGATGCATAGTATTAAACAACGCGGTTTTTGAGTCCACCATGCAGTCGAATATACATATTGTAAAAAGAATACTGCGCAACATGAGCTCCCGGTTGCGCGAAGCCAATAAACAGATTGCCAACCTGCTTTTAAAGGATCATAATCGCAGAGTAGCCAATACTCTGGTCCTGATTGCCCAGAAGCACGGCACCCAGACCGATAAGGGGATTGTAATGGATTTTCCCCTTACGGTCGTGGAATTGGCCAGTTCCTCCGGCTTGTCCGCTGAGATTGATAAAGTTAAGGACATTCTGAGCAAATTGGAAAAAGCCAAAGTTATCAGATTCGAGGGAGAACGAATAATTATTAGTTCTCTGGAAAATTTGGGTAAATTTATTCAATACCTTGAGATGAAGGAAGAATTCGGGGTATAGCCTAGGAGCCTGAGCAATTAGTTGCTCAGGCTCCAGAGCATTTGAGATTCGATAGTAGAAATTAGATAAAATATCGCAAATGCGGTCTACTTTCTACTATCCACTCTCAAAAAACCGACTAATTGCTCAAACTCCTAGGTGCTCGGGTCAAACGCATGGCTAATATATTACAAGAAAAGGAGGGATGAAGAATGAGGAAATTGTCTGCGGTTTTGGTGCTGGTTCTGGCGGCCGGATTAGGCGGTTGCGGGGGAGAAGGGCCTGATGAGCGGCGGGGAAATATGTTTTTTAAAAACGGAAAATATTATGAAGCCTTCCAGGCTTACGAGAAAGCCGTGGCCAAGGATGCTAAACTCCTGGAATCCCGGGAATTCGCAGAAAAATTCAAGAATGCTTATTATTACTACGGCGGGGCGCTGGAGATGAGCGGCAGCCTGGAATCAGCGGTTAAATATTATATTTTAGGCTTTGACCTGGTTCCCACGGACGTGGGGATTTGTGATAAGCTGGCAAAATATTTCTGGGGAGATGAGGAGTTTGAAAAAGGCATAAAATATTTTAAACGCCTCTTGGAATTGGACGCGGAAAGCCCGGATACTGATAAAAAATGGGCTGTCATGGGTGAGGATTATTATGCCCTGGGATATTCCTTGTTTAAAACCAAGAAGTATTTGGAAGCGATAGAAGCGTTGGAGCAATCACTTAAAGTCGCTCCCCGGGGAGCCTTTGCGAAGAAAGCGAAGAGTGCGCTGGCCGCTGCCAAGGCCGCGATGAAAAAGTAAGTATCGTGAATCCTAAGGGTCACCGGGATCGGGAAGTTTATTCGGTCTCCGAAGTAGTCGCGCGGGCCCGGGATTTATTGGAAGGCGCGTTTTCGCGCGTTTGGGTTGAAGGCGAGATATCCAATTTCAAAGGGCATTTCTCCGGACATTTCTATTTTACCCTGAAAGACTCCGAGAGTCAGCTTCGTGCGGCCATGTTCCGCGGAGCCAACCGCGGGTTGAAGTTTCAAGTGGAAAACGGGCTCAAGGTAATTGCCGGGGGACGGCTTTCAATTTATTCGGCGCGCGGTGATTTCCAGATGGTCGTGGAGAACCTGGAGCCCGCCGGGCTCGGCGCGCTCCAACTCGCCTTTGAACAGCTCAAACAAAAGCTGGCACAAGCCGGACTCTTTGATCCGGGAAGAAAAAAAAACCTGCCGGAGTTCCCCCGCCGCATTGCAGTGGTAACCTCGCCTACCGGGGCCGCGATCCGCGATATTTTAAATGTCACCGGCCGGCGCTCGATGTTGGCGGATATATCCATATATCCGGTCCGGGTCCAGGGGGAAAGCGCGGCCCGGGAAATCGCGCAGGCCTTGCGCCGGTTAAACGAGGAAAACGGATGGGATGTTATTATTTGCGCCCGGGGCGGAGGATCGCTCGAGGATTTATGGGCGTTTAACGAAGAGATCGTGGCCCAGGCTATAGCGGATTCCCGGATTCCGGTAATTTCAGCCGTGGGACATGAAATTGACTATACGATTTCTGATTTTGTGGCCGATGTCCGGGCGGAAACCCCGACCGCAGCGGCGGAGATGGTTCTGCGGGACCGCCGGGAACTGCTGGAACAAATTAAATCATTTTCCCGCATCATGTCCAACAAACTAACCGGCCGGTTGCGCGAGTCACGCCGGAGATTGGACCGGGTTCTGGATTCACGCATCCTGCAGCAGCCGCGAAGAGTTTTTGAGCCTTTGGCGCAGCGCCTGGATGATCTTTTCAACCACCTGCGGCAGAGGATGGGTAACCAGGTCCGGCTGGGTAGGGAGCGGCTGCAAGGCCGGGCGGCCCAGTTGGAAGCGCTATCGCCGCTTAAGGTCATGGGCCGGGGTTATTCTCTCGTATATCGTCTGCCCGGGCGGGATCTGCTTAGCAAGTCTGCAGGTTTGAAGCCGGGAGATGAATTGGAGATTGTTTTTCATAAAGGCGGGGCGGAGTGTGAAGTGAAGAAGATTAGTTGATATTCCAAACATCGTGTAGGGGCAAGGCATGCCTTGCCCTTAATGCGAAGAGGAGCCAAGGAGCATCACCCATGCCTAAGAAAAATAAAACCATGAATTTCGAAGAAGCCTTGCATCGTCTGGAAGAGCTGGTTTCACAGCTGGAACGCGCCGAGGCGCCGCTGGAAACCGCTCTGGCGCTGTATGAAGAGGGCGTAGGCCTGGCGCGTTTTTGCTCTCAGCAGTTGAAAACAGCGGAGCGGCGGGTTGAAATACTTGAAGATAAGAACGGGCGAATAGAGAGCCGGCCATTTTTATCCTCTGACCCGGAAAGGCCCGGGCTAGGGGAGGGAAGAGAGATGGACTTAGAAAATAATGAAGCGGAAAATATTGAACATGCCGAAGAAACCCCAGAGAGCGGTGAGGAAGAAGACGACGAGGAAAACGACGACGAGGAAAACGAAGAAGACTCTGAGTCGGGTCTCGGTCGCAACCAAAAGAGCTTCTTCTAAAACCCGGCCGGATTTTGATTTAAAAATATACCTGGAGCAGCGCCGGAAAGCCGTAGATACTGCGCTGGACTACTGGCTGCCGCCCTCGGACCGTTTTCCGGTTCGGCTCCACTCGGCTATGCGGCACAGCATTTTTTCAGGCGGCAAGCGTCTGCGTTCCATTCTGGTTCTGGCCGCGGCGGAAGCCTGTGCCGGAAGATCCTCCGTGGTTATGCCGGCGGCCTGCGCCTTGGAATGCGTTCATACTTACTCGCTGATACATGACGATTTGCCGGCCATGGACAACGATGATTTACGGCGGGGACAGCCGGCCTGCCACAAACTATATGGCGAGGCCGCCGCGATCTTAGCCGGTGATGCGCTGCTGACTCTGGCTTTTGAATTAATGACCCAGGTTAAATTGCCGGCCCCAGCCAAAAAAACGGAGCGCCTTTCCGAGGCCATCGCAGTCCTGGCCCGGGCCGCCGGTCAGTCCGGCATGGTGGGAGGACAGATGGCGGACCTGGAAGCCGAGTCCCGAACCATAGAGATCCCCAGGTTGCAGTACATTCACACTCACAAGACCGGGTGTTTAATCCAGGCCGCCTTACTGGTGGGAGCCCGGCTTTCCGGAGCCTCCCGGGCCCAAAGGCAGGCCTTATCCCAGTACGGAGAAACCCTGGGACTGGCTTTCCAGATTACGGATGATATATTAAATATTACCGGGGAAATGAAATTGCTGGGCAAAAAGACCGGCACTGATGCAAACCGGGGCAAGGCTACCTACCCGGCCCTTTATGGGATTGAGGAGTCCCGGATTCAGGCCCGCCGGCTGATAGAGAAAGGCCGCCGGGCTTTGCGGATTTTCGGCCAGGCGGCTGAGCCTTTATCGGCATTGGGCAAATTCATAATAGAACGCGAGGCATAATAATTTGGAAAAAATAGTGGCAGTGGGACAAGAACTCTGGGAAGGCCTGGGCATTATCCTGACGCACCGGATGTTTTGGGTCTGCCTGGGAGCTTGGTTCACAGCATCGTTTATCAAGGTTATTCTGTTTTTTATTCAAAACCGGTGGTTTGATTTCAGGATATTGATTGATACCGGACGCATGCCCAGCTCGCATTCGTCCTTTGTCTCCTGCCTGGCCACGGTAATCGGACTGGAAGCAGGGTGGGGGAGCCCGGTTTTTATACTCTCCCTGGGATTCGCAGTTCTTACCATGAACGATGCCCAGGGAGTGCGCCGGGCGGCCGGGCATCAGGCCACGCTGTTAAACCGGATTGTGGATGATATCTACCAAAGAAAACCGATCCGTCCGCGACGCATGAAGGAATTTTTGGGGCATACGCCTATCCAGGTGCTGAGTGGAGCCGTAATTGGGATATTATTCGGGGCTTGGTTTTATTGGTGATAAGCAAAATGTCTTTACTGGAAACCATTAATTCGCCGGCGGACTTAAAGCCGCTTTCCCTGGAACAACTCAAGCAGCTGGCCGAAGAGTTGCGCGCCTTTATGATAAAGAGCGTAGCCGAAACCGGGGGGCATCTGGCCTCGTCCCTGGGTGCGGTCGAGCTGACCCTGGCCTTGCATCAGGTTTTCAATCTGCCTGAGGACCGTCTCATATGGGATGTGGGACACCAGACTTATGCGCATAAAATCCTGACCGGAAGACGTGCGCGGTTTGGAACCCTCCGCCAATTCAAGGGGATTTCCGGCTTTCCCAAGCGCGAAGAGAGTCCCTACGATGCCTTTAACACCGGTCATTCCTCTACTTCAATTTCCGCTGCGCTGGGAATGGCCCGGGCCCGGGATCTGCTCCAAGCCAAGCATAAAGTTGTGGCTATAATTGGAGACGGCTCTCTCTCCAACGGTCTGGCCCTGGAAGCCCTGAATGACGCCGGCCATAAAAAGACCGATCTGCTGGTAATTCTGAATGATAATCGCATGTCCATTTCCAAGCCGGTCGGAGGACTGGCAAATTATCTCAACCGGATTATCACTGGGCAATGGTACAACCGCATTAAACAGCAGGTAGATAGTTTATTGGCCGCTATTCCGGCCGTGGGTAAGACGGCCCTGAAGCTTGCCAATTATTTAGAAGAGATTGCCAAGGGATTAATCGTGCCCGGTATTCTATTTGAGGAACTCGGTTTTCGCTACCTCGGTCCGGTCAATGCCCATGATCTTGATCAACTGCTTCCCACCCTGCAACGGGTGCGCGAGCTTAGCGGTCCCATCTTGCTGCATGTACTGACTGTGAAGGGCAAGGGATTTGAACACGCGGAAAAGAATCCCATTGCTTTCCACGGCACCCCGGTTTTTAATGCCCGCACCGGCCGGACCCAGGATCGGTCCGGAATTACTTTCTCCCAGGTTTTTGCGCACAGCCTGGAATATTTAGCCCGGCAGGATGAAAAAATCGTAGCCATTGTTGCGGCCATGACTTCCGGAACCGCATTGGACCAATTTGCCCAGGACCTGCCCGAGCGTTTCTTTGATGTGGGCATTGCCGAGAGTCATGCCGTGACCCTGGCAGCCGGCATGGCAGCCGAAGGATTGCGGCCGGTGGTCGTGGTGTATTCCACCTTTCTGCAGCGGGCCTATGACGAGGTGCTGCATGATGTCTGCCTGCAGAATCTGCCCGTAGTATTTGCCCTGGACCGCGGCGGAGTAGTGGGAGAGGATGGGCCGACGCATCACGGTGTTTTTGATATAGCCTACTTGCGTCATATTCCCAACCTGGCGATATTTGCTCCCAGTGACGGCAACGAACTGGCACTGATGCTGAAAACCGCTCTGGCCCGGAGTGGCCCTACGGTAATTCGTTATCCCCGGGGAGTGGTTAATCAGGAGACGTGCAACCTGGATAAGCCGGGAATTCCTTTGGGCCGGGCGCGGGTAGCACGGCCCGGCAAGGATGTCGCTATTTTAGGCTTGGGAAATATGCTGTGGCCGGCACTTGAGGCCGCGGAAAGCCTGGCCCGCAAGGGGATCCAGGCTGCGGTTATTGATCCGCGCTCTATCAAACCGCTGGATACTATAACTCTGGCGGATATAGCCCGGACTACCGGAGCGCTGCTAACCGTGGAGGACCATGTCCTGGCCGGCGGTTTTGGCAGCGCGGTTATGGAGTTTTTGCAAACCGAGGGCATGCATCATATAAAAGTGGAAAGCATGGGATTTCCTGACCGGTTTATCGAGCACGGCACGCAAACCCGGCTGTTTCAGGAGTACGGGTTGACGGCGGAAGGGATCGAGCAACGAGTGCTGGACCTGGTGCGATTGAAAAACGGAAGCTAGGGATTAAAAAAAAGAGTAGTATTTAAAAGCGCTGTTCCAGTAGGGGCACTGCGCGCCGTGCCCCTACTAACTAGTTTCTGTTGCGGAAAACTAAAATAAATTCCTCCCCCTTGAGGGGGGAGGTTAGGTGGGGGTGTTTTCAAAGGTTATTTCACCCTCCCCTTCATCCCCTCCCCTCAAGGGAGGGGAATTTGAATAGAAATTCAATTTTTTCACAGCTTCTAACTAAAAAAGATCGGGGAGTGAATGCCAAAAAGTAAAAAAATACGGCTGGATCAACTGGTAATGGAACGGGGGTTTTTTTATACCCGGACCCAGGCCCAGGCCGGGATTTTAGCCGGGGAGATTTACTCGGAAGATAAATTACTCAGTAAACCCGGGCACCTGGTAGACCGGGAACTGCCCCTCTCACTCAAATCCCGGAGGTCGCGTTTTGTGGGCCGGGGAGGGTTTAAATTAGAGGGGGCGCTAAAGGATTTTCAACTAAATGTACAGGGATGGGACTGTCTGGACATAGGGTCTTCCACCGGAGGATTTACGGATTGCATGCTCCAGCAGGGCGCGAAAAATGTTTGCTGCGTGGATGTAGGCAAAGGGCAATTGCATTATCGCTTACGCCGGCATGCTAAAGTAAGGGTCATGGAAAGCGTAAATGCCCGTTATCTCAAACCGGAAGAAACCGGCGGGCCTTTTGATCTGGCCGTGATAGATGTTTCCTTTATTTCGATAATCAGGATTTTGCCTGCCATAGCCCCCTTACTTAAGACGCGGAGCGGCCGGCTGCTGGCCTTGATCAAGCCCCAGTTCGAAGTCGGTCCGGCAGACATTGGCAAAGGCGGAATCGTAAGAAATGAACCGGCCCGGAAAAGAGCAATTCACCGCGTGCTTGAACATTTGGAAACTTCCGGTTTAATCAAGCTCGGTCTGCGGCGTAGCTGCTTGACCGGAGCCGATGGAAATATTGAATATTTTCTCCTGGCGAAGAGGCATCATGATACTGGAACTTAATATTCGCAATGTTTCTTTAATCTCCGAACTCCGCCTGGAACCCGGAAACGGGCTGGCAGTTTTAACCGGGGAGACCGGGGCCGGGAAATCCATTCTCCTGGGAGCTCTCTCCCTGCTATTAGGCGAGAGAGCCTCGATGGACAGCATCCGCACGGGGTGCGAGACGGCCACGGTGGAAGCGCTTTTTGACGTGGCCAAGCTTTCCCGGATCGGATTGCTGCTGGAAGCGCACGGTCTGCCGCCGTGCCAGGACCAGACCTTGCTTTTAAAGCGCGAGCTTTCGCGCCAGGGCCGGGCAAAATGCTATGTCAACCACGGGTTGGCTACTTTAAATGTACTCAGCGAGATAGGTGATGAACTGGTCGATCTTCACGGCCAGCATGAACATCAATCCCTTTTGCACCGTGATTGCCAGCAGGATTTGCTTGATGCCTGGGGCGCTTTAAATGGACTTCGTTCCCAGGTAAATAAAACCTATGTTCAGCTGCGGACCAGCCGGGAAGCCCGGCAGCGTCTGGCCTTGGATGAGGCGGAACGGGCCCGCCGTCTGGATCTCTTGAATTTTCAGGTCAATGAAATAGACCGGGCCGGACTGCAGCCGGGTGAATTTGAATCCCTGTCTGAAGAAAAATCACGCCTGGCGCATGCCGAGCGTCTGCTGGGCACAGTACAGAGCGTACTGGAAATTCTTTACCGCCGGGAGAATATGGCTGTGCGCGACGGTCTGGCTGAGTCGGCTGAGTCACTAGCCGGGCTCTCGGCCTTTGATTCCACTATGGGGACGCTGGCGGATGAACTCCGCTCGGCTGAAGCCCAGGTATCCGAGGTAACCGAGCGTCTATCTGATTTTATCCAGACTTTTGAAGCGGATCCTGAGCGGCTGGCTGTGGTTGAAGAGCGCTTGGATGTTCTGCATACGCTTCAGCGCAAGTACGGGGAGAATGAGGGCGCTATCCGCTCTTTCCGGGACCAGGCCGCAGCGGAAAGGGAGAGTCTCGGTAACCAGGATGAGAAAGTGGCATGCCTGGCAAAAGAAGAAAAGCGTTTGACGGCCGAGCTTTCCGAGATGGCGGAGAACCTTTCTAGCGAGAGAAGAAAGGCGGGTGAAAAATTGGCCGGGCGCCTGGAGACGGAATTAAAAGAGCTGGGATTCCTGCAAGCGATTTTTAAAGTCAAGGTATTGCCCCGGGAAGATCCGGCCGGGTGGATTGGCTGGGATGGCAAGACCTTCCGCTGCGGGCCCCGGGGAGCAGATGAGGTGGAATTTCTCATGGCGCCTAATCCCGGCGAGGAGCTCAAGCCGGTTTCTAAAACCGCCTCCGGCGGCGAGCTCTCCCGTATTATGCTCGCTATCAAGGCGGTCGCGGCCTCGGCCGCAGAAGTGCCTACTATGATATTCGATGAGATCGACGCCGGCATTGGAGGAGCTACGGCCGAGGCGGTGGGGCGCAAACTGGCGGTCCTGGCCAAAGAACGTCAGGTAATAGTTATTACCCACTTACCGCAGATCGCCCGTTTTGCCCATACCCACTTCCAGGTTATCAAAAGCGTGGAACATGGCCGGACTTCAACCACAGTCGAATGTTTGCACAATGAGAGACGGGTTGAGGAATTGGCCCGTCTGCTGGCCGGTGACCAGATCACCGAGACCGCCCGGCAGCATGCCAAGGAATTAATCTGCCCGGCGCTTGATTCTTAGGCCAGCCTGTGCTAAAGTTATTCAATTTTATTTCCGGAGTGTCTGAAAAATGTCCTTTAAAATAAAGATAGACAAAGCCTTATGCAAATCCTGCGGGCTTTGCCTGGGCGTCTGCCCGAAAAAAATCATGGTTATTTCCGAGCGGAAAAACCGGCTGGGATTCAGAGTCGCCGCCTGCATGGATGAAAAAAAATGCACGGGCTGCATGGCCTGTGCGCAAGTCTGTCCGGATATGGCCATAGAAATTTTTCAGGAGGAGCAGGAGTGAACCGGCCGGTTTTTATGAAAGGCAATGAAGCCATGGCCGAAGCCGCCCTGCTCGCCGGGTGCCGTTATTATTTCGGCTATCCCATAACTCCCCAGAACGAGGTGCCGGCCTACATGTCTCGCCGCATGCCCGAAGTAGGCGGAGTTTTTCTCCAGGCCGAGTCCGAGGTGGCGGCCATTAACATGGTATTCGGCGCGGCCGTGGCCGGGGCCCGGGCCATGACCTCTTCTTCCTCGCCCGGAATTTCCTTGAAGCAGGAAGGCATTTCCTATATGGCAGGCTGCGAGCTGCCCGGAGTCATTGTGAACATTGTGCGCGGCGGTCCAGGTTTGGGAAATATTTCGCCTTCTCAGGCTGATTACTGGCAATCCACGCGCGGCGGCGGGCATGGGGATTACCGGACCCTGGTTCTGGCTCCGCACACGGTTAATGAAATGGTCGAGTTGACCATGGATGCTTTTGATTTGGCCGACCTTTACCGCAATCCCGTGCTTGTCCTGGCCGACGGCCTGCTGGGACAAATGATGGAGATGGTCAGGTTTCCTGACCCAATAGAGCAGCGCAAGACCGGACTGTTGCGGGGCCGTGATTTGCCTCCCCAGGATTGGACTTTGACCGGTTGCCAGGGACGTTCACCCCGTTTAATCCGTTCTTTATTAATGAAGCCCGGCGCCCTGGAAGAACATAATTTTCACCTGGAAAAAAAATATGCCTTGATCGAGCGGGAAGAAACCAAAGCAGAAGAAATTGATTGCGAAGACGCGGATATTATATTGACAGCCTATGGTACGTCCGCGCGCATAGCCAAGAGCGCCCAAATCATGCTGGGGGAACAGGGAATTAAGGCCGGTATTTTCCGGCCCATAACCCTCTGGCCCTTTCCCTATAATCGCCTGGCTGAATTAGCCAGGCGGGTCGATCGCTTTTTAGTGATAGAAATGAGCTTAGGACAATTCATAGAGGATGTGCAATTGGCCGTGGCCCGGGAAAAAAGCCTCAAGCAGGTGAAGATCGGGCTCTTGGCCCGGCCTGGCGGCGGCGTACCCACGCCCGAAGAAATAGCCGCCCGGGCCCGCGAGGTATTGCCATGAGTCTTAAGCCCATATTTACCCGAACCCCGGGCTTGAAAACCACACCTACGAGTTATTGCCCGGGATGCGGCCATGGCGTCGCGCACCGGCTCATGGCCGAGGCCATTGTTGAACTGGGGGCCAGGGGACGCACCATTGCCGTAGCGCCGGTGGGATGCGCGGTTTACGGGTATGATTATTGGAATTTTGATACCACTGAGGCGGCCCATGGCCGCACCCCGGCCGTGGCCACGGCCATCAAGCGGGTACTGCCGGACCGGATGGTTATCAGTTACCAAGGCGACGGCGACCTGGCTTCCATTGGCTTGGCTGAGATTATGCATGCCGCCAATCGCGGGGAGCGCATCACGGTTATTTTCATTAATAATACCAATTACGGCATGACCGGCGGCCAGATGGCACCAACTACGCTGGCCGGGCAGATCACGACCACTACTCCCTATGGCCGCAATGTGGATGAGACCGGACATCCCCTCAAAATAGCCGAACTCTTGGCTGCCCTGCCTGGAGTAAAATATTCGGCGCGGGGAGCCTTGCATAAACCAGGGCTGATCCGGAAAGCGAAATCGTATATACTCAATGCCTTGAAGATTCAGGAAGCGAATTTAGGATTCTCTATTGTGGAATTACTCTCCAGCTGTCCGGCCAACTGGGGATTGACTCCGGTAAAAGCCGTTGAGCATCTGGAAAAAGTAATGACGCCCGTTTTCCCCTTGGGCGTATTTAAAGACGAAACTCCGGGCCAAGAGGGTTAAGCATGCTGAAACAGATTGTAATAGCAGGTTCCGGCGGGCAGGGCATCCAGTTTGCCGGCCAGTTCCTGGCACGCTCTGCTGTGCGCCAGGGACTGGAAGCGATTTATGTGCCGAATTATGGAGCCGAACGCCGGGGCGGGCCTTCATATTGTTCAGTAGTCGTGGCTGACGGACCGATTTATGCGCCGGTCTTTGCGCAGCCGGATGTGCTTATAGCTTTTGATCAAAGAGCCCGCAATCAATACGGCGCACTGGTCAAGCCCGCAGGATTAATTCTGACCAACTCAGACCTGGGTGCCCAAAAGGTAGAAGGCGAGCAAGCCAGGGTTGTTTCCATCCCGGCTTCCAGCCTGGGAGATGAGGTTAGGCCGGGAACCGGTTTTAACCTGATAATGCTGGGCGCCTTCCTGGCCCTCTTCAGTGGAATTGAAACAAAAATTGCTGAAGAGGTTTTAAAAGAACAATGCGCAAAAAAACCAGGAACCCTGGAAGTCAATCTCCAGGGGCTGGCCAAGGGCGCGGAAATCATCAGGCAGGGTGAATGAAATATGATTCGTAAAGCCCATCTGGATGATGCACCGGATATTCAGCGGATTATAAATTTATACGCCAAACAGGGCAAAATGCTGGCCCGGTCGCTCTCCGAGATATATGAGAATATCCGGGATTACAGCGTGGCTATGGAGAAGGGCCGGCTGGCCGGCGTAGTGGGTCTGCATGTGAATTGGGAAGATCTGGCTGAGGTGAAATCCCTGGCCATTAAAAAAAACTATCAAGGCCGCGGATGGGGGCAACAACTGGTTAAGGCAGTGCTGCAAGAAGGCCGTGAGCTCGGCATAAAACGATTTTATACCCTGACCTATATACCTCCGTTTTTTAAGCCCTTGGGTTTTAAAATTATTGCCCGGGCCAGACTGCCGCATAAAGTATGGAGCGAATGCGTAAAATGCCCGAAATTTCCCGATTGCGACGAAACCGCTATGCTCCGGGAAGATCAGAGCGCTGTTCGGAAGATGAAAAAAAAGAAAAGCTCTTGACACACCGCCTGAAATCCGTATTATTTAGAGTCTTTGGGCGGATAGCTCAGCTGGTTAGAGCGCCTGCTTTACACGCAGGAGGTCACAGGTTCGAACCCTGTTTCGCCCACC
>JAUVAV010000070.1 GCA_030591525.1 candidate division FCPU426 bacterium
AAAAACATCCCGTCCAAAATGCCAACGCAATATCCCACGAAAGGCTTTACGCGGAACTACTCCGGAAAAGAGGTCAATCTTCCATTTCTTGTTTTCCTTAACCATCCAGAGCAATCCCGGCATAGTAAGCCGGTTCTCTTCCCAAATCCACCAGCGTTTAAAATAAGCTTCATCCCGGACCTTGGAAAGCTCATTCGTCGGGTCAACCCAGAGCTTTCGGGGATCATCGCGTACCGGCCCGGTATCCGTGCGCGCAATCTCATATGTCTCCCGCGTGAAAACCACCGCAAAATTTCCTACAATGTAGTATTGTCCGGGGACGAAAAAGCCTATGCGCTGCGGCATTATGGTTTCTCCGCTCTGGGATTTTTGTGTCATCATTTCATTTTTGCGGTCGTACATCAGGAAAAACTGTTCTGACAGAATATCGGCCAACCGGGGTTTGGAACCGGTATGAGCGGCAGGATCATCCGAAGCAACATCAGCACCTGCGGAGCCGGATGCGTATCCGGCCTGCAAGGCGGCAAAATTACGCTTATCGGCGGAAGACAGCAATTGGATGACAGCCTTATATCTCTTGTATCGCAGACAGCGATAAAATTCTTCGGCAATCACCGAAGGTTTTTCAACGCGTGCAATAACCTCATGCACTATCCCGAAGATTAAGCACATACTACCTAGTAAAGGAATAATTAATTTTGCCATGGTTCTCCGGAAGTTAAAGATTTAATCCGTCCATCCTGCTTTTATTTACTTTCGCCGCGAAGCTTTCGGATATATGAAATTAAGCGGCGGCGTCCGGGCGCCTTAGGATTAATTTCCAAATAAAGCACATATTCCCGGACTCCTTCCTGGTGAAAACCCTGAGCTACATATTCGGTTCCCAGCCGGAGATGGTCCTGAGTTTGATCCGGCCGGACTTTTTTACGGGCCAGGTCCAGTTGTTTACGGGCTTCCGGGTGATATCCCAATTTTCTCATGGCTTTGGCCATCAGCAAGAGGGTCTCAAAATCCTGGAATCCCAGATTCAGGGCGATGCTGGCATAAGAATAAGCCCGATTATAATCCCCTTTATCAAAAAACGTCCGGCCCAGGGCCAGGGTAGTTTTAGCTTTCAGCTGTTTGAGTTTCTTCCATTTTTTTATACTCTGTGCTTTCAGGATTTCCTGCAGGGCCTCCATATGGCGCCGCAGACGATAAAGCGCCGTAGCCCGCAAATATAGAACCCGGGCATTTTGCGGTTCCAGTTGGAGTACCTTGTGTAAATATATTTCTGCATGCTTATCGTTTCGTTTAAGCGACAGGATCCCCAGTTCCAGGTTGAAGTCTCTTTTTTGTAAATCCGTTCCTTGCTGATTCCGGGCCTGAAGCAATACTTTTTCCGCCTCCTGGGGCATATTCAACTTCCGGTAGATACGTCCGAGCAGTAAATAATTATGGAAACAGACCGGATGGGATTTAAGGCCGGCCTCGGCAAGTGTTCTGGCTTGGGAATAATTATCGCGGGCCATATAATACTCAATAGCGGCGTTCTGAAGCAAGGGATTTTCGGGCTCCAGTTTCATTCCGGTCTCCAGCTCTTTCCAGGCTAAATTCAAAGCTGTTTGGTAGGCGTTTTTTTTACGAACCGGGGCTGCTAAAATCCTGCATTTTGCACGCATGGCCAAAGCGGGAACAAAGGCCGGATCCGCTTTTATCGCCCGGTTGAGAAGTAGCAGGCTTTGGGGACAGGTTATTCGGTTTTCCGGAGACCGGGAACGCATAATGGTCAGGGCCTGGGAATAATATCGAAAAGCGTGCCGGGAATCGGTCCCGGGAACGCGTTCGATTTCTTTCCAGGTCTGCCGCGTAAGGTTAAGTTCCAGGCCGGAAAGTATCTGACGAAAGTTCTGGGTGAAAAGCAGGCGCAAAGCCGTAAGGGATCCGGAAATTTTATAACTTTGCTTTTCTTCATTCCGGCCGGGAACTAAATGGCAGTAGAGAACGATTTGCCGGCCTTTTTTACTGTAACTTCCATAAAGTACGGCAATCTCTTTTTCGTCGGCCAGATGCTCCAATAATCCCGGTTCCGGTTTTCCATCTGCGAGGTTAAATTCACGGCGGAGTTCGGCCAGTTCATCGTCCTTAAGCAAGCTGAGCTTATCGAGCGAGAGCCCGGCTTGGGCCCAGGCCAGGCGGAAAGCCGGTCCGAACCAAGAGATTTGTTTAGCTTCATGGTTTAGGGGACGCAAAGGCAGAACTAAAAGACACTTTTCCCAGGCCCTGGCGGGCAAAGCAAATCCGGCTTCCAGCAAAAAGAAGATGGATAAAAATAAAACTCCGCGGCGAATATTTAAAAACACCTGTTGGCTTCCTTCCTTTCCCTTGGCGGCTGATTCTATTCGTGCTCCGGCATGACGGTAATGGATCGCTTCATCTGGTCCATCACTTTTTTTGGCAGACTGTCCGCCCGATGAAAGATGATATACTGAATCAGCCCATCAGCGTTGATATGGGGCAAGTAGCCGAGAGGGTGCCCGCCGGGTTTATTGCCGAGCAGGAGCTCGGCGATTCCAGAATACTGTTGACTGCGCTCAGTCATTCTCTGGATTTTCTTACAAGCTCCTAGGCGGTCTTTTTATTTAAAAGCGGCTTGCGCCTGGTAAATTTCTTCGTAAGACTCGAGGATATTTTCTAAACCCGTATGCTTAAAGACATGCCGGACGCTGGTCTGCATTCCAACAATTTTAATATCGCCGTTAAGTTGACGTATTCTCTGCAAAAGGGAGATTAGAATTCCCCAGCCCTGGGAACTAACATAGGACAAGTTCTTTAAATCTAAAATTAATTGAACTTGACCGGATGAAATACAGGTTAATAATTCTTTCTCAAAATGATCCGTAGAGGTTTCATTCAATGTGCCATCCACTTGAACCAGGGTATAAAGGTCGTCGAGGGTTTCCCAGGAAACGCGGAGTTCTGCCTGCTTCGGTTTATACGGCGAATGCTTCCCATTCCATTTAATAACATGAGGGTTTTCCCCTTTGCTGCTTTGGCTTAAATTTTTCAACCATACGAATAAACCCATGGGCTTCGATTCCTTTCCCGGTCATTAATATAGGGGCTGAATAATTTCGGTGTAATTTTAACATCTCGTCCTTGGAAAATCCATACTAAACCATCTACTTATGTAACTTATCAGTTATGGTACTAACATGACTGATAAGTTACGAAGCATTTGAACCTTAAAGATGATAATAATATTCAAATGCGGTCAATTTTCGATTTTCTATTCTCAACGCTTAGTTTATCACAATCCGATTTTAGTACCATACTGATAGGTTACCTACTTATTAAGGGCGGCCCGGATTTCATCCGGCTTAAAACCCACCACTACGGCGTCTCCTTCAAAAACCAGAGTAGGAAAACTTTTATGCGGATTGTATTTCCGCATTTCATTAAATGCTTTTACCTTTTCCTTCTCAGCCAATTTGTCCACCTCGATCAACTCGTACTTGACCTTGAAATCCTTTAAATGCTGACGGGTCTTGCGGCACCAAACACAATTTGCCAAGGCATAAAATCTGATTTTATTCATGCGGACACCCCCTTGATTTTACCGCGTCGTGGTTAAGGCTAAGCGTACGGCCTATTTTTGCGCCTGCTCAAGCAGCACGCGAAACGCCTGGCTGGCTTCACCAAAATAGATGCTGGTATGCGGAAATGGAATTTCTATGCCCTGGGCATCAAAGGCTTTTTTTAAACGGCGGCGGTATTCACGCGCTACTTCCCATTGTTTGATGGGCTTGGTCTTGACCCGGGCCTTAACGATTACGGCCGAGTCGGCGAAATCATCCACGCCAAATATTTCCAGGGGTTCCAGAATCACGGGGCCGTATTTTTTATCCGCGCGCATGCTTTCCAGAACCTCATACATAATACCGGATACCCGGTCCGTATCTTCTTTGTAAGCCACGCCGATATCGAAGACATAACCCGACCATCCCAGCGTCATGTTGGAAAGGGTATTGATGGAACCATTGGGAAAAATGTGCACTATTCCGGAGAGGTCTCTTAAAACAATGGTGCGAAGATTAATCGCCTCCACCAATCCGCCGGTGCCGTTAATAATGGCGACATCGCCCAGCCGGACTTGATTTTCCAGGATGAGGAAAAGACCGCTGATAAAATCCTTGATCAGGTTTTGCGCGCCGAAACTGACGGCCAATCCGAGCACCCCGGCCGTAGCAATTATAGGGCCGATATTAATTCCCAGTTGGGAAAGCACGATCATGATGGCGATGCCCCAAAGAACCAGGTAGACGATTTTTCTTAATACGCTGATCAGGGTCCGGATTCGCTTATCCAATTCCTCCCGGGCTTCTTTAATGTCGGCCAGGAGTTTTTTGGAAATGAAATGCTCCAGGGTTTTCAGACCATATTTAAGCATTATATTGAGAATAAGAAAAAGCAGCAGAGTGATTAAAATACGCGGACCGGCCACTACCAGAAAATCCATAAAATCCTTGGCATAGGTGTGAAAATCAAAACCTAAAAGTTTCATGCTTAATACTCCTTTAAATTAAAATATTTAAATTATCCTTGATTCATTAATCCCTGTCATCAGAGACAGTATCATAATGCATTTTTGTCATCCCCGAATGATTTTAATGTTCCGGTAGGGGCGGGTTCTAAACCCGCCCCTAGAATTAATTTTTTTAAAATCAAAACCTCTGGATTCCCGCTTAAAGCATGCGGGAATGACAACCTTTAAAAGGACCTTTATGACATAGTCTATCAAGGGAGGAGGAAAACACTCTTTCCGCAACCGGAACTAATGGCTTATTCATGCATTTTAATAGTTACCGGTTTTTTCCGGTTAAGGAATACCAATTCGATTTCATGCCGTTTATCCCCGGAGCGGCAGTATAACCTGACACCGCCGCAGTGTTTTGCTGCGGGAAGGGAGAGTTCATACTTCCCTTTTTCTTCCAGTAGGGTTAGCTCGTCGGGGTCGTGTTTAAAACGCGCATAAAGCCGGGTTATTGTATTTCGCTTGATTTTATGGATCTTTTCTTTGCCGGCTTGAAAAAGCTCCAGGCCTATGCTGATATTTAAGTCATGGCGCCGGTCAACTAAGACTGCAAACCGGGTGGCGCGCGTGAAAGGCCCTAGTCCCAGGGCCCGGGCTGGAACTAAGATGGGCCGGCGCCGAAGTTGTAAGCGTTGTTCCTCATTTCCGGTTTGGTCGTACAGAACCAGGCGGCGGCCGGCTTGACTGACAGTTAAATCCCGTATTAACACAGCCTCTGGTCTGTTTCCCTGGTCCAGATATTCAGCCAGTTTTTGATCGGTCCAGATTAATGATCCGGCCGGAGTGGGTATGGAGGAAGGCGTGGGAGTAAGGCCGCGCGCTTTAGCGCTAAGCAGCGGCATAATTACCATGACTGTAAATAATAAAGCCTTGAAAACGGGTTTGAAGCGCGGCTTTAATCGCTGCATAATTCGCCTCCGGCA
>JAUVAV010000041.1 GCA_030591525.1 candidate division FCPU426 bacterium
ATTCCATTTTTTCTTTTTTGCTATATTCCTTTATAATAAGGTGATTTATCTTCGCTCCGTCTGATGAGGCTTCTATTTTAAGTTTATTATTTTCAATTACAATTGTCTTACTTTTATCCAAAAAACGCCTTTTTTTTCTCGGTTCTTTTAAGGGTTTAATTTTTTCTGGCATGGCTATATTATCAAGTTCTTCTTTTTGTTCTGGATAGCTCACAACCTTACGCGTTTTAACACTATAATAATTAAAACCAATTAATATTGTAATGGACGCTATTATAAATATTACGAATTTGTTATTCATTCCCTATCGCTCCCTAGTTCCTTTATTTACTCTCTTCTTCTGCTATGTGGTCTTCCCTTTATACCGGCTTCCCTCGCTCTAAGGAAAATATCGACTCGCTATTTTCTTCCAAGTAACACTCTTTATCAATAGACATCTATCTACCGGCCGCTCTCTTGACGGCCGCAGGTATGCGTGCTTAATACGTTAGCCGCTTCATCCCCGCCTTTTAAGGGGAATGAAGCGGGAAAAAAACAATGATATTCTGCCTCTCGGATCAAAATTCACCGCCCTTCAGGGCGGGGTATTTTAATATTGCGACATTTCCGTCCGCTTAAGCGCACCGCTATGATATTATAAATCTAGTTTTTCACCTTAGGAGAAGAAAGGGATCCCCGGTCTTGTTCTGTAGAACTCCATTATTTTACCGGATCGTATCCGCCTTTATTGAAGGGATGGCATCTCATTATTCTCCATAATCCTTTTAGAGATCCTTTTATTATTCCGTATTTTTCTAAGGCCTGCGCTGTATAGGCAGAGCAGGTGGGATGAAAACGACATACCGGTGTTTTTATTATGGAGATATATTTTCTATACATTTCTATTATAAAAATAATTATTGCCTTCATTTTGATCCTATTATTTTTTCGTTCCCAATTATTCCGGCTTTTTTTAGAATCTCCTGTATGGCCTTCGCTATAACGCCGTATTTCACCGGCTGAATTTCGTTTTGTAGAATAATAATTACGTTTCTACCCGAATTCATGGTTTTTAGATTTAATCTGAAATATTCCCTTATTATTCTTTTGTATTTATTTCTTTTAACTTTTTCTTTTATTTTTTTACTGATTATTATACCGACTTTCATTTTATTTTCTTGATTTCCGGAATAATACAGCTTTAGATGGCGGTCTTTTATTGACCGGCCCTTTTTAAAATTCTCTTTATATTCCGCACTTTTAGTAATTCTATGGCTTTTGGTTAAAATATTTTTTGATTTATTTAACATTTACTTTCCAGGCGATATTTTTTCCCTCCCTTTTCTCCTTTTAGCGCTCAGAACAGCTTGTCCGGCTTTGGTTTGCATCTTCTTTCTGAATCCTTGCTTTTTTAATCTTTTTTTATTATTAGGTTGATACGTTCTTTTGCTCATTTATTCTTCCCCTTATTAAATGTATACTTTTTTGTTCATCATACTTAATCATTTTTTTTATGTCAAGCTTTTGCCTATGGCTTTTGCTTACGGTTTACTCTTTAATATGTTACCCGCTCTTCAGAGGTGGGAAATTGAATTTTAAAAAGATTACTCCTGATAATTTTATTTGTCTACTATTAAAGCTAATTATACTATGTAATTAGCAATTCAAGGTTAAAAGCTATCTCGCCAAATGCCATTTTTTTAGTAATTCTCCAGATATTGACCCTCCGCGAAAGCGAAGCAACCGCGGATTTCCTGGGAACTTGAGCATTTAGTCGATTTTAATATAAATAATTCCTCTCCCCTCGGAGGCTGTGTCGCAATTTGTTGACACTCCCCATATACGTTTCTCCTTTTGTGATACTGCTTGGAAAATGTAACGGATAGCATTTTTGGGGGTCTTATCATCAACTTTTGCCTTCTCTTTCAGTTTTTTCATTAAGCATGCTGTTTTTTATTCATTTTAAAAAGGCATTTCTTAGTTTTCCACAGCTGTGAATAACTATGTGTATTACTATTTCCTCCCAGCAAGCCTAGGTAATTCCTTCTATTTCTATCGTGGTTCCCACTTTTGCTCAGGCCTACGCATCTGGGTCATAATGATGCTTGCATGCGATACCTTAAAAGCAGTTTTTTTGTTTTTTTCCTCTTTCACGGTATGGGGGTAATTTGTTGTGGGCTATCCAGGGTTAAAAATAAGCCTTTTCCCGTCTCCCGGCTTAAGTAAGGTATTTTCGCAAACTTAATTTGCATTCATCATACTTTTATATTCGTATTTTTCTTTTTTTAATTTGTCAAAACCTCCCTTTTGAGTTATATTCTACATTCATTTTTTATTATTTTAGGTTATGCTTAATGGGTTTGAAAATTAAGACTCTATACCCCGGAAGTCAGTTAAAACCAACTCATTAGTCTGGTTGAATCTTTTATAGGCTTTCGTTTTGAAATTAACTTTCAGGTTATTTTATCCCTGGATTCCGGCGAAAGCGGGAGCCGGATTAATTTTAACAGTAATGCTCATGCTTCTCTAAATACTTTATTTTTTTATGAGGTTTTTATGTCTTATTCGTCTCATGATCTCTGGTCATTAATTCTTTCCTTGATCAGCAAACGCATTAATAAACAAAGTTTTGACACTTGGTTATTTCCTACCCGACCCTTATCTTTTTCCGATAATTCATTAGTCATTGAAGTTCCCAGCCACTTTTTTTGTGACTGGTTAAAAGAACATTATTTGTCAATCCTGCGAGAAATTGCCAAGGATATATTATCCCACGAAATTACTATCTCCTTTCTGGTATCTTCTGAACTCCAAGTACAATCTTCTCCGGCTGCGCCTTCTTCTCCAACTTCACCGGCTAATAATAATTCTCAGGTTTTTAATTCTATTTCCTCCTCTAAAACCTCCCAGGTTACACCGCTTAACGCAAAATATACCTTTAACTCTTTTGTGGTCGGCAACAATAATCGTTTTGCTTATGCCGCTTCCAATGCCGTGGCCGAAGCCCCGGCTAAATCCTATAATCCTCTTTTCATTTACGGTGGCGTCGGTCTGGGAAAAACCCACCTTTTACATGCTATCGGCAATCACGTTAACGCTCATGCTAATTTTTCTAAACGCGTGCTTTATGTTTCTTCCGAAACCTTTATGAATGAAATGATTGCTTCCATCGGTTCGGGTACCATGCGGGCTTTTCGTGATCGCTTTCGCACGGTAGACATTCTGTTAATCGATGATATTCAGTTTTTAGTGGGCAAAGAAGGCACCCAAGAAGAGTTTTTTCATACTTTTAATGATCTTTATAATATCCAAAAACAAATTGTGGCTACTTCCGATTCGCATCCTAAGGAAATAAATTTGGAAGAACGTCTTCGCTCACGCTTTGAATGGGGCTTGGTGGCGGATATTCAACCGCCTGATTTCGAAACGCGGGTTGCGATTTTAAGTCAGATGGCTGAACTTGAAAAAATATTCGTTCCCACTGATGTTTTTGCTTATATTGCAAACCAGGTTAAAGCCAATGTCCGGGAATTGGAAGGCTCGTTAACCAGAGTTATCGCTTTTGCCTCCTTAACTAAAAGCGAGATTAGTCTTGATTTGACGCGTCACGTTTTGCGTGATTTGTTTTCAGACGAGTATCGTCCCCTGACAATTGAATCCATTACGGATATAGTAGCTAAAGAATTTAATCTTAAAGTCTCTGACCTCAAGGCCAAAAAAAGGACCTCCACCATTGTTTATCCCCGTCAAATTGCTATGTATTTATCCCGTGAAATGACCGATTTTTCTTTGCCCGAAATCGGACGTTTTTTTGGCGGCAAAGATCATACTACGGTTATATATGGATATGATAAAATTAAGGAAAAACTGCATCATGATGAAAATCTTCGTAATTTGGTTAATTTGCTTATTTCCAAACTAAAGGGTAATACCGGTTAATTTCCTGTTGATTGCTTGTGTTTTTCTTGTGTTTTTTTTACTAGTTATTGTTAATTTTTTAAACTATTCTAAAATTTGTTAATTGCTTGGAATATTTTTGAGTTTTTCTTTTTTTTTCCACACCTTATTTTTTGGCTTTATCTTTATTTTTATGGTTCTTTTTTACTTTTTAACATGTTAACATACCCTACTACTCTTTCTACTATTTTTATTAAGGAGGAAATATAATCAGTGATTATTACATTTAAACGTTCTGATTTCTTAAACGGCATTCAATCTGTTATCAATGCCTCATCCGTCCGTAATACTTTACCTATTCTTTCTAATGTTTTATTAGAAACCGACAAAAACACGCTTCTCCTTTCATGTACGGATTTGGAAATTACCATTAGATCTCATATTTCTGCGGAAATTTCCTCCCCGGGAAGCATTACTCTTCCGGCTAAAAGACTGCTGGAAATTATTCGTGAACTTCCCGAAAAAGACATAGCCATGACTTTAAATGATAATCAAGTGGTTACTTTAAAGTGTGATAAATCCATTTTTAAGATTAACGGCCTGCCCAAGGATGATTTTCCCGGGTTTCCCGACTTTAAAAACGGCAAAGGAATTACTCTTTCTCAAAAAATTCTAAAGGATATGATAAAGAAAACCATATTTTCGGTATCTTTAGATGAAACCCGTTATGTGCTCAATGGCGTGCTTATGTTTTTAGATTCTGAAAAAAGTCTTTTACGTATGGTTTCTACGGATGGACATCGGTTGTCATATATTGAAAATTCACTGGATAAGCAATCCCCGCAGGAATTAAATAATATCATCCCGTCTAAATCTCTGCATGAATTGTATAAAACCCTATCGGAGGAAGGTGAGGTTGTTATTAAATTAAGTGATAATCAAATCATCTTTTCCACCGCTCAGGTGGTTTTAATTTCACGTTTAATCGAAGGACAATTTCCCAATTTTAATCAGGTAATCCCCAAACAAAGCGATAAATTAATTACGTGCGCTACCGATAAAATTATGGCGGCGGCGCGCAGGGTATCTTTGATGGCTTCGGATAAATCCAATTCGGTTAAATTTTCGCTTACTCAGAATAAATTGCTAATAACTTCTAATACCCCGGAAGTGGGAGAGGCGCAGGAAGAATTGGAGGTAAATTATTCCGGAGATAGTATTACCACCGCTTATAATGCTAAATATCTTTTGGATATTTTAAAGAATATTGGTTCCGCGGAGTGTTTAATTGAACTTTCTACCAGTCTTAATCCGGGGGTTTTTAAACCGAGCGATAATGGAGCTCATTATTTATGCGTCATTATGCCGATGCGAACATAAATGGTTTTGGTTACGGAAGCGTTTTTGAAAAAAGTTTGTCATTCTGAACCTAGTGAGGAATCCCCACGGAAACGCCTAAATTATCAGGTCTCCGGAAGATTCTTCGCCTGCCCGTCCTGCCCGTCCTGGATGAATTAGTCCAGGGGATGATTTAGTCTAGGGCGGCTCAGAATGACAAAACGCAGGAAGCCTGCTAAAATTAGGAAATAGGATAAATGATTATGGAAAATGAGACCCAAAAAATATATCCCATTCTAATTGAGGAGGAAATGAAAAATTCCTACCTCGATTATTCCATGAGCGTTATCGTCGGCCGGGCTTTACCCGACGTACGTGATGGTTTGAAACCGGTTCATCGGCGTATTCTTTACGGCATGCACGATATGGGTTTGCATCATCACAAACCATTTCGTAAAGCTGCTAAAATTGTCGGTGAAGTTATGGGTAATTATCATCCGCATGGTGATTCTGCCATTTATGATTCTTTAGTACGCATGGCGCAGAATTTTAATATGCGTTATCCCTTGGTTAACGGCCAGGGCAACTTTGGATCCGTGGATGGAGATCCGCCCGCCGCCATGCGTTATACGGAAGCCCGTCTGACCGGTATTTCCGCCGAGCTGCTAGCGGATATTGATAAAGCTACCGTAGACTTTGTTCCCAACTATGATGATTCCTTAACCGAACCAAGCTTGTTGCCGGTTAAAATCCCTAATCTTTTAGTTAATGGGACTACGGGGATTGCGGTGGGCATGGCTACTAATATTCCTCCGCATAATCTTACCGAGGTTATTAATGGCATTATAGCGTTAATAGAAGATCCCGGGTTAACAGTTGATCAGCTTATAAAGCATATACCGGGGCCGGATTTTCCTACCGGCGGGTATATTTTAGGGCGGGAAGGAATTGTTAATGCTTATCGGACCGGCCGGGGCTCAATTAAGATGCAGGCTAAAGTTAAGGTCGAAGAGATAAAAAACGGCAAAGAGCGTATCATTGTTTCGGAACTTCCTTATCAGGTAAATAAAGCCCAGCAGATAGAAAATATTGCGCAACTCGTGCGCGATAAAAAAATTGAGGGCATTACCGATTTAAGAGATGAATCGGATCGTGATGGCATGCGCATTGTAATTGAGGTTGGCAGGAATGAAAATGCCAAGATTATTTTGAATAATTTATTTAAATATACCTCGCTGCGTACCAGCTTTGGCGTAAATACTTTGGCGTTGGTAGATAGCCGCCCGCAGACTTTAAATCTTAAGCAGGTATTGGAACATTTTATAATTCACCGGCGCAACGTTATTACCCGCCGCAGCTGTTTTGAATTGGACCGGGCTGAAAAACGCGCGCATATTCTGGAAGGCTTAAAAATAGCGCTTAAATTCCTGGACAAAGTCATTAAAATTATCCGGTCGTCGGCTAACGTGGAATTAGCCAAACAAGGCTTGATGAATAATTTTAAACTTTCAGCCTTACAAGCGCAGGCTATCCTGGATATGCGTTTGCATCAATTGACCAACTTGGAGACCAAGAAGCTCGAAGATGAATATCTCGAGATTATAAAAAGCATTGAACGCTTGCGGTCGCTCTTGGCGAGTGAGCGTAAGCTTTCCGCCTTGATAGTGGAAGAACTGGAATTCGTCAAGAAAAAATACGGCGATGAAAGACGAACGGAAATTATCGGAGCGCCGGCCGATATTTCCATGGAAGATTTAATTACGAAAGAGGAAATGGTGATTACCGTATCACATCTCGGTTATATTAAACGCCTGCCGGTTTCTACTTACCGTTCGCAACGCCGCGGCGGACGGGGCGTTGCGGGAATGGGGACCAAGTCGGACGATTTTGTGGAGCATTTATTTATTGCTTCCACGCATCATTATATTTTGTTTTTCACTAATCAAGGAAGAGTATACTGGCTTAAAGTCTATGAGGTACCGGAAGCCGGGCGGGTATCTAAGGGTAAAGCTATAATAAATTTAATCCGCCTGCAACCAAACGAATCAGTAGAGACCTTTATTCCGGTTAAGGAGTTTTCCGAGAATCGTTTTCTGGTCATGGGAACCGAGCAAGGGTTGATTAAACGTACGCGCCTTACGGCCTATTCCAATCCCAGGGCCGGGGGGATTATTGCCTTAACTTTGAATCCCGGGGATAATCTTTTTCAAGTTATGGAGGCCACGGAAAATATGGACGTGGTTATGGCTACCCGGCGGGGAAAGGCCATTCGTTTCAAGGTCGGGCAGATCCGGGAAATCGGCCGCACCGGAAGAGGAGTACGCGGCATCCACTTGCGTCCGAAGGATAAAGTGGTAGGCATGGCTATCCTGAGTAAGGGAGGGAGCCTGCTGACAGTAACGGAGAAAGGTTTTGGCAAGCGCACCAGCCTGGAAGAGTACCGTAGTCAAAGCCGCGGCGGCCAAGGCATGATAAATATAAAAGTTACGGAGCGCAATGGCGAAGTAGTAACTATAAAATCGGTGTCTGACAACGATGAGTTGATGATGATTAGTTCCTCGGGCACCGTGATTCGTACTGCCATCAAAGCGATTAATCAGGTAGGGCGCAATGCCCAGGGAGTGCGTTTGATCAAGCTGGAAGCTTCCGATTATGTGAGTGCGGTGGCGCGGGTGATCAGTAAGGAAGAAGAAGAGAAAACCTGAGTAAGGCCATATAAGACCGGGGTCTGAAAATCCTGTTTTTAATATGTTAACCGCGAATTCCCCGCGCTTTAGAGCGGGGAATTGAAGGGAGGGAAGCCGGGGTGAAACTTAAAGGCTGGCCGGGAGCAAGCCTGGTATTATTATTCACGCTTTCCAGTACCGTGGCGCTGTTCTTTTATGGCGATCGTTTAAAAAACGAATCATATCAGAAATTGCGAAATCAGTTGGGCGTTTTAGAATTTCAGAACGTAGAGAAGGAAAAAAGCCGGCTGGTTTTGGAAGCCGCCCAAGCGTCGGCCCGGAAGTTAGATCAATTTATTGACCGGGCCAAGCTCCAGACGGAAACCTTTGCCGACACTAAAAAGCTACGAAGCCCTCATACTAAGGCCGGGCTGAGAGAGGCTAAAAAACGAGCATTTTTAAAATTAATAAAAGCTCAACCCAGCTGGAGCGGTGGCTTACTGACAGACGAGAAGGGCCGAGTGCTGGCATCGGCGGGGGAAAAGCCGGCCGCCTCCATAGCGGCCACTCCGGCTTTTAAACTAGCATCTCGCCAGAGATTAACCGCTATGGCCTTGGAAGCCACAGCCCCGGATAAGCTTCATTTAATGGTTACCGTTCCCTGCTTAACCGACCACGGTATTTTTCTGGGGGTCCTGCAAGCGAAAATTCCGGTTACAACAGAGAGTTATTCAGCTCGGTCTTCCTTGGGAGGGATCGTAATACTAATCGGTACCAGTCAGGGCCGCTGGCTGACCCCTGGCCCACGAAAAAATTTCCCGGAGGATTTAGGCACTCTCTTGGGCAAGAGTTCTCAGGAAAAGCAGGAATTAAAGGAGCCTCCGGCAGAGGGGGCGGAATATTTCAAAGGCCGATGGGAAGATACTGTATATTTAATCAGCAGCGCTTCTTTACAACTAACGCAAAATAAAATATTTGTCCTGCTGGAGGTTACGGGTTTGGCCAAGGTAATCGGACCTCCCAGCGTCAGCGCATCGCTTTTCAGAGACCCGCTTATCTTGGGCGGCTTGGCATTAATCCTGGTTTTTGGCATGGTTTTCATAATTCTATTCAGCGGCGGATCTCCGGCCGGAATCAAGAAAATAAACCATGAATTGGATGAGATGCTGCATGAAGCCGAGCACTTGGTGCCGCTGGTTTCACCCGGAAGCGGGGAGTGGGCAAAATTAATCGATTCTATCAACTTTTTGATCAATAAAGCCAAAGCCCCGGAAGCCCCGGCGCCGGCCGGGCGGACAGAAACCGACGAAACTGAAAATTTAACCCACTTAAACCGGGAGCTTATGGATTTGCGCCAGGCGCATGATCAGTCTCTGGCCAAAAACATGGAACTCGAGGAAACGGTCGGCGAGCTGACCAGTCAAAATCGGGAATTAAAGCAGGCCGTACCGCCCCCGAATACGCCGGATAATGCCGGCCAGCTTGAAGAAGTAGTGGCAAAACATGAAGCTGCGGGCCGGATACGGAGGGAGGCGATAAATAGCATTTCGGAAGATTTAAAAACCATGTTGCTGGTAATAAAAAATTATATTTCCGGGATTCTTTCTTCGCAAGAAGGCAAGATCACCGACGCGCAGCAGGATTTTCTGGGCGAGGTAATAAATAAAAGCGCCCGCCTGGAAAGACTGATCAGCGACTTATTGGATATTGCCTATTTGGAAGGAGAAACGTCTCAAATAGTTTTAGCCTCTACGGATATTGTTGCCCTGCTGGAAGATGTGGTTTTAAATATTCAGGCGCAGGCTGATTCCAAACAGATCCAGTTGATTCAAGAGGTGCAGCCACCGCTGACACCGGTCATGGCCGACAGCAAGCGGCTGGGACAGGTATTTATTGGTTTAGTGCAGCGTGCCTTGAAGCTTACTCCGGTCGGCCGGGAGGTGCGTATCACGGCGGCTGAGACCTTGAGCGACCTGGTTATCAAAATCCGCGATAGCGGCCCGCCGAGCATGCCCGAGGAGTCGGAAAAAGTGTTTTCAATTTTTCATGGGCCGGAATCCCCGGCCGGGGCCGGTATGGCCGGAACCGGACTACGTTTTGCCATTATAAAATGCATCCTGGATATTCACCATGGAACAGTTGCCATCAGAGGATTACCGGGCCAGGGGAATGAGATCATAGTTTCTTTGCCTAAAGGCGCGGCCGACCCGGAAGCGGCCGGAGCAACACCATCCGTACAATTTCCGGAAGAAAAGGATGAGGATAAAAAAGAAGAAAGATATTATGATCTTTCCGTGATAATGGATCAGCCGAAGGAAGGCCAGGAAACCGAGAGGCCCAAAATCGCCGAGACCGGAGAAGATCTGGACAAACTCTTACACGATATTGATAACATCGACGACCAACTGGATAGATAAGCATAGTTAGGGATATTCTGACGAGGGCGCCGTGTCCCTACTTGCCGGATGAGCCTCCTAGAGGCGGAAGAATCCTGGCCCAACCGGAATCTTCCAGGAGAAAGCGTGTATCCCAAGCCTGAGATCGGCGGCGAAGCATTTGAAAAACCACTTCAGCCGGAGGGCCGGAGAGGGGAGCCGGGACAAAGCGGGTGGCCAGGTTATCCACAGTTAAGGGCAGGGTCCAGGCGGCCAGGAGATTTCCCGTCTTATCAAAACTGATTTTCACCAGGGCACTATGTACAGCCCGCCGGCTGCGGCCTCCGCCGAAAGCCAGATTTCCTAAGGAATACACAATTAAACCGTTATGATACCATTCCATGCCTTGCAGAATGTGCGGGTGGGTACCGATCACCAGCTTGGCGCCTGCGTCAATAGCGGTACGGCCGTATTGCATCTGGTAGGCCCGGGGATGGGTGAGGAGCTCGCCGCTCCAATGAAAACACACCACCACCAGGTCTGCCCAGGCAGCGGCGGAAGAAACATCCTCCTGCAAATAGGGGATCCGGGCCAGCGCGGTGCCCGGACGCTTGGCAGTCGCCCAAAAAGCAGAAGGATAAGTCAGGGAATACGAGAGCAAAGCAATAAAACCTCCACCGGGAAGATAAATACAAGCCGGCCTCCGGGCCTCGGACAAATTTGCTCCGGCGCCGGCAGAAGCCACTCCGGCCTGATCCAGGGCGTCCATAGTATCGAAAAGAGCCATGGGACCGAAATCCATCATATGGTTGTTAGCCAAAGAGACCGCATTGATTCCGGCCCGATAAAGCGCGGCAGCCGCGGCCGGTTTGGCGCGGAAAGTGAATTTTTTTTTGCGATAGCGCAGGCCGCGCCGGGATAAGGGACATTCCAGATTAACCAGACCGATACTGGCCGATTGAAAGATCGGGGCAATGGCAGTATAAGGATAATCTTGGCCGTGGCTTTCCAGGTAGGAATCCAGCCAGCAGCCGGGCAGAACATCTCCGCCGGCCACCAGGGTAAACTCACGCGGGGTTGTTGCCGGGGACGGCGTGGGTGAAGGAGCCGGAGTAGGGGAGGTTAGAACAGAAAGCTCTCGTGGTTGCGGTGCGGGTTTAGCAGAGAATACGGCGCATCCGCCCAGCAGTAGAATGAAGGCGGCGGATAGGCGGAGGAAATAGCGGAACATAGAAATAGAGTTCATGCCCCTAGTGTAGCCGAAAAAACCGTGAGCGTAAATGACTTCTTTGGTTCAAGTATCCGATTACTTATATCACGAGAAAAGCGGGAGACCCTGCCCTAGGAGCCTGAGCAACTAATTGCTCAGGCTCCTAGACAGCACTTACACAACATCAGTAATTGGTTACTGCTTCAACTGATCAATAATTGACACTTTTAGTCAGCAATGCTAAAGTAAAAAAATTAAATATCGGCTGACAGTTTACATATCATATGGAGGAATTATAATGCGCATGATATTAAAAAAATGGGTTATGGTTGCTGGTGTTTTAGCCTGGGGCGGTCTGTTTATGGTAAGTGGAGCAAGCGCCGAATGGCAGGAAAATAATTCCTTAGCCACACTGGATACAAATGTGGTTTTCGTCAAACAAGAGATAGAACCTGCGCCGACCCTTTCTGTTACATCCACCCCAGTGCCTTATTTAAGCCCCTTGCCAACCTCCACCCCGGATATAAAGTCCATTGTGGATGCCGATGAATCCCAAGCCTATCCCATACCCGCTTCGGATAGAGTTAATTTCGCGTTTAAATCTTCGGATAGCAGCGGTGAGGTTAAAATTGGGATATTTAATACCCATTACCGCCTGGTAACGGAATTAACCGGTCAGGCGCCAGGCGGCGAGGGCGTGATTAGCTGGGATGTTTCCAACATTGCTCCGGGAATTTATTTCTACCAGGTGAGGATTGGCGATAAAAAATTATCCATGAAAAAGTTGGTAATTGCCCGATGAAACCGATATTTATTTCAGTGCTTTTAACCGCGGTTTTAGGAACAGGGGTTTCAGCTTTGTCCGCTGACACGAATGTGGCTGCGCCATTTTTGCAGAAGGGCGCGGGCAGCCGCGCTTCAGCCATGGGAGAGTGCTATACGGCCGTGGCGCAAGGGCCTTTTGGTCATTTATATAATCCAGCCGGATTAGGCGCTATCCTGTCAGGTGATTTTGGTTTTGAACACGAAAATCTCGGCCTGGACATAAGCCATGAGGGAGTAGGGGCCGCTATTCCTCTGGGACCGGGCGGGCTAGGGGCCTTAATCAATTATTTCAGTTATGGGAGCATAGCCAAGGTAGATGAGACCGGCCAGCCTACCGGCGAGAACTTTACGCCTTCGGATACTTTAATTAACCTGGGTTACGGATTCTCCCTGGACAGGGATTGGCGTTTGGGAGCTAATCTGGGATTGTATTCCATGGACCTGGGAACTAGCAAGCATGGCGGGGTGGTCATGGATATCGGAGGGGCCTGGGATCCGGACCCGGTCTGGTCAGTGGCGGCCGTAATAAAAAATTTAGGCGGCCGGGTGGAAAAATATAACTTGCCGACCAGCCTTCGTCTGGCCGCTGCATTTGGGGGACTTAATCAGCGTTTGCTCGTAGATACGGAGCTGGATCTGCCTTTTTCAACAGATCCTGCGGACTTTGGCATAGGCGCGGAATTCAGAATCTGGAATTGGCTGGATGTACGGGCCGGGTTTAAAACCATGATGAAGCAAAGTGATACCTCAATGGAATCATTAATGCTGGGAATTGGTTTTAATTTTATGAATTTCGGCTTGGATCTGGCGATTACCGGCCGGGAAGGCCTGGATACGCAAAGCAGTTTGACCCTGGGATATTGCGTTGGCGGAATGAGGGACCAGCCTTTGCGAAAGTCCAAGCCGGAGGACAAGGCTCCGCCGACAGACGACAAAACAGAGGCTCTGGTACAAGAGTTGGAGAAAGTAAAAAAAGCAGCAAAGCTTCGAGCCGGTCCGGACCTGGCGCAGCAAGCCGGGTTTCATTATCAGGCCGGCCGGGAGTATGAGAAATACGGGAAAACCATCGATGCTATTGTCGAATATCAAGCCGCGCTTAAAATCCGGCCGGATTATCCAGAAGCCCAGGAGGCCTTAGCCGCTGCCCGTGGCACGGCCCGGAAAGAAGAGAAGCGCGCCAAGGGGAAAAAGGACCGGAAAGGCCGGCCGGGCGGCTCGCTTCAGAAATTAATCCGAAAATATTATGAACGGGGGTTAGCGGCGTATAAAAAGAAGGATTACAGTACGGCGATTAAGCAGCTCCAACTGGTACTGGAAATGACTTCGCAGCATCAGCAGGCTACTAATTTACTGAACAAAGCCAAGGAAGCTTTGGATCAGGAACAAGCAATCTTGCGCCAGCAGGCGAAACAAGCCGGGCTAAAGGGCGATCTGGCCGGGGAGATAGATGCCTATAGGAAAATGCTGGATTTAGACCCCGGGAACAAACGAATAAAAACTAAGCTTGACCAGGCGGTAAAGAAGGTTCCCGAAACCGTAGAACGGTTGTATAAAGAAGGACTGGATAATTACGCACAAGGCCGATTCCGTTCGGCGCTTAAATCTTTTGAAACCCTTCTTAAGATACAGCCGGACCACGTCAAGGCCCGGGATGCGGTGAAAAACATCAAGGAAAAATTGATACAGACAGGGCAGTAGAAAAGCAGAAAGGAACCATCGCCGATATGGCTAAAGATACTCGTGAAATCAATGAGCGCATAAAGCACGAGAGTGGTCTTATCGGGAAGATACTCGCTGAGATCGATAAGGTGATTGTCGGCCAAAGGGATATGCTTGAACGCATGTTGATCGGCCTGCTGGCGGACGGGCATCTATTGATTGAAGGCGTGCCCGGGCTGGCTAAAACTCTGGCGGTTAAAACCATGGCCGCGACCCTGCATACTTCTTTCCAGCGAATACAATTCACGCCGGATCTGCTGCCGGCGGATATAATCGGCACTCTGATTTTCGATCAAAAGCAGCAGGAATTTATTCCAAAACATGGCCCGATATTCGCCAACCTGATACTGGCCGATGAAATAAACCGCGCGCCGGCTAAAGTTCAAAGTGCTCTCCTGGAAGCCATGCAGGAGCGGCAGGTAACCATTGGAGAGACTACTTATCCATTGCCTGCGCCCTTCCTGGTCATGGCCACGCAGAACCCGATCGAACAGGAAGGAACCTACCCCTTACCCGAAGCGCAGATCGACCGCTTTATGCTTAAAATCAAGGTGGATTATCCTCAGGCGGCCGAAGAGATCGAGATTGTCCGCCGGCATTCCCGGCCTCAGTCGGGACCGGCTAAAATTATGCCGCGCGCCGCGCCCGAGCAGATTATCCAGGCCCGGCAGCTATTGGAACAGATTTATACTGATGAAAAAATCGAGCAATACATTGTTAATTTAGTTATAGCTACCCGCCGGCCGGCGGAATTCAACTTGCCGGAGTTAATCCCGCGAATTCAGTACGGAGCTTCGCCGCGGGCTTCTCTGTATTTGGCGCAGGCGTCCAGGGCGCATGCTTTTTTGCACGGCCGGGAATATGTCGCGCCGGAAGACGTACAGGCAATAGCGCTGGACGTGCTTCGCCATCGGATTATTCTGACCTACGAGGCCGAGGCGGAGGAAATCAGTTCTGAGGAAATTATTCGGCATATCCTGGAAAAGGTTGAGATCCCTTGAACCAGTTCCAGTCATTGACTTCGCCTCAGGAGTTGTTAAAAAATGCCCGGCGGATAGAGATTGCCACCCGGGCTATAGTAAACAATGTTTTTTCCGGAGCTTATCACAGCGTCTTTAAAGGCCAAGGCATGGAATTCACGGATCTTAGGCCATACCAGCGCGGGGATGATATCCGTACGATAGATTGGAATATTACGGCCCGTACGGGCAGCCTGCATGTAAGGCGTTACCGCGAGGAACGCGAACGTACCATGATGCTGGTAGTGGATAGATCCGCCTCCATGGCTTTTGGCTCCCGGATGCAAAGCAAAGCCGAATTGGCGGCCGAACTCTCGGCCCTGCTGGCTTTTTCCGCTATAACCAACAATGACCGCGTAGGGTTATTGCTCTTTTCCAATCGTTGCGAGAAAGTGGTTCCTCCGCGCAAGGGGCGGAAGCACGCCCTGCGCATCATTACCGAGGTTCTGGCGCAGGGGCCGGCGGTCCGGGGGACGGATTTAAACTGCGCCTTAGAATTCCTCGCCCGCGTGATACGACGCCACAGCATTGTATTCCTGATCTCTGATTTTTTTTCTTCGAATTTTACTGCGGCCCTAAATATCGCCAAACGTAAACATGATTGCGTGGCCCTGGTTTTAAACGATGAACGCGAGTATCGGCTTCCGCCGCTCGGATGGATTAGTGTAACCGATTCCGAGACCGGACTGGATATGGAGGTGAATACGCGGAATAAGCGGGACCGGGAAGAATATACCACTTTAATCCAGGCCCGGGCCCGGGCGCGTTTGAATTATTTTGCCTCGCAAAAAGTAGATGCCGTGGATCTTTTCACCGGGAAATCCTATGTCTGGCCTCTGATTAATTTTTTCCAAAGCCGGAGGCAGAGGCAGAGAGGGTGAAGCTTGGCTTTATGAAAAGCTGGACGTGTGTGGTTTTTCTGGCAGGATTTTTCGGAGGGGTTCAAATCGCGGCAGCGGAGTCAAAACCTTTCTGGGTAGAGGCGGAAGTTAATACCCGGGCAGTGAGCATGGGGGAACAATTCCGCCTGGTTCTGACAGCCGGGGCGCGCCAGGCCTGGGTACGACTTCCGGGAAGGCACGTAGTCCTGCCGGGATGCAGGATTATAGATTATCACGAGCGGGATGTGAGTTCACGGCATGAAGGCTTTATCGCGCACCGGGGAAGCTATTGCTTGGCCGCATTTTCCATCGAAGAAATCATTATCCCTTCCCTGCCCGTGCTTTTCCAATGGCCCCGTGGAAATACGGCCGTTGCCCAATCGCTTCCCCTGGAGATCACGGTGCGCAGTATGCATCCCAAGCCGGGACTGAATCTAAGAAAGCCCCGGCCTCCCCGTTGCGCGGGCAATGCCGTCGGCATGGTTATACTCGGGACCAGTCTGGCCGCGGTACTGGCATTCGTTATGTATCAATTCCGACGGCAGCGCTCAAGGAAGAAGAAGCCACCGTTGCCGGCCCATGCAACCGCGTTTCATCAGTTGGAAGCTTTGGGAAAATCTCGTGTAGCCGCCGAAGGCCGGGCTGAAGCCTATTTTATCGAACTTTCTAGAATTTTGCGTCAATACCTGGCGGCCCAGTACCAATTTCCAGCCATGGAATTGTCGCGCCTGGCAATTATCCGCGAATTAGAACAGCGGCATATCAAAGCTAAACGCCGGGAAATGATCAACCGTCTTTTGGAAGAAGCGGATATTGTCAAGTTTGCCCGCAACCGGCTGGTGGGCCCGGCGGCGGTTACCCGGATGGCCCAAGCCCGGGCCCGGGCGCGCGAAATCATCGAACTTACTCGTCAAAGGGAGGTTGGGGAAGGGAATATTTAATGCGTTTTCTCCGCTAGGCTTGCGTCTGGGCGGGGAAAAGCGTCAGACCAGACATGAAATTGATAGTTGCCTACCAGTGCGCGACATAAATCAATCGGGAAAAACAGTGTGATGTTTATCATATGTTCAGGAAGGGAAAAATGGATAAAACCAAAGTCTCGGTAATCATACCCAATTACAATCACGCGAAATTCCTGAAACAGCGCATTGAATCGGTGCTGGCCCAAACCTACCGGGATTTTGAGATTATATTGTTGGATGATGCCTCGACCGACAAGAGTAATAAAATAATCAAGCAGTATGCGCAGCATTCCAAAGTTAAGCATATGGTTTTCAATCAGAAAAATTCGGGCGCAGCGTTTCGACAGTGGGTTGGCGGCATGGACCTCGCCTCCGGCCAATATCTTTGGATTGCCGAATCGGATGACTGGGCTGATCCCGGCTTTTTGGCGGGACTGGTTCCGGTTCTGGAGAAGAATCCCAAGGTCGGATTGGTTTACTGCAAATCATGGATTATTGACAGCCAAGGCAGGATTCTCGGCGATACGGGAGGCTGGACCGATGATCTGGATAAGGAACGGTGGCAAGCTGATTATATCAATGACGGACGGGATGAGATACGCAATTACTTGACGATCAAAAATATTATTCCCAGCGCTTCGGCAGTACTTTTTCGGCGTGAGGTTTTTGAAAAAATAAAACCAATCGACACTAATTATAGACTTTGCGGAGATTGGATGCATTGGATAAAAATGTTGAGTTGTTCCGATGTTGC
>JAUVAV010000014.1 GCA_030591525.1 candidate division FCPU426 bacterium
ATCAACAGCGGATTGAAAGATATTTCTATTTCCCGGGCTTCCACGCAGTGGGGAATACCTTTTCCTGATGATCCCGAACATATTATTTATGTCTGGTTTGAAGCTTTAATCAATTATCTGTCAGCGATTGGATTCCCCGACGACATGGAGACATTCAACCGTTTTTGGCCTGCGGATCTACATGTTATTGGAAAGGACATTACCCGTTTTCATTGTATCATTTGGCCGGCCATGTTGATGGCTGCCGGTTTGGAGCTGCCTAAACAGGTTTTCGGCCATGGATTTATTCACCTGAAAGGCGAGAAAATTTCCAAGACCCGCGGCAATGTGCTTGATCCTTTGGATATAGTGAGCGATTATGGCGTAGATCCCTTTCGTTATGTGCTAATGGCGTCCGGCAATTTTGCCGGGGATAGGGATTTCAGTGAAGAGGAAATGGTAGAACGCTATAACAGCGATCTGGCTAATGATATGGGTAATCTTTTGAATCGGACATTAACCATGGTAGAGAAATATTGTGAGGGGCGAGTTCCGAAACCTCCGGAAACGAAAGATTTAACCGTCAGGCATGGTTTATCAACGATGCCAGGGTTGCAATGGAGCGAGCCCGAGATTTGGGAGGAATTGGAGAAAAGCAGCCCCCAGGACATGGCTTTGAGAAAGACCGCGGTTAATCTTTATCCCATGTTTAATCAGGCCATGGAAAAATTGGATTTTTCCGGAGCTCTGGCAATAGTTTGGAATCTGGTGAAGCAAGCCAATAAATATATTGAAGAAGCAAGTCCCTGGTCGCTTTTTAAACAGGGTAAAAAGATAGCCGGCCATGACTATGCTCGCGTGAATCTTGTCATGTACAATCTACTGGAAGTATTACGGCTGGTAGCTCTATATATTCATCCCTTTATGCCGGGAACAACACCGCGTATTTTGGCGCAACTGGGCTATCACGACGATCCGGAACAGAAGTTTGCGTTTCCAGATGATCCTCTTTGGGGCAGATTGCTGCCCGGACAGAAAATCGCCAAGGGAGCGCCCTTGTTCCCGCGTATGGAAAAAGACACGGTATTGAAGCAATAGATGGAACTCATTGACACCCACGTTCATCTTGAAGAACCGGCCTTTGATCCGGACCGTGAGCAGGTTATCCGGCGTGCCGGAGCAGCTGGCGTTCAAACCATGATAAATGTCGGTTCCAGCCTGGAGGCCAACCAGAGGGGATGGGATTTGGCTCGCGCTAATAGCGGCATTTACGCAGCCATGGGCGTGCATCCGCATGAATTTAAACCAGGCTCTGAGCCGGAGCTTAAGGAACTGCCCGAACAACTGAGCCGGGAAAAAGTTGTGGCCCTGGGCGAGATTGGTTTGGACTATCACGTTTTTCCGGATTACCCGGCCCCGGACCGCAAAGCTCAACAGGACGGCTTTAGCCGGCAGCTCGAGCTGGCCAGGATTTTTGAGCTGCCCTTGATTATCCATATCCGGGAGGCTTTTGATGATGCCCTGCGATTGCTCAGGCAACAGGGCCCTTTTCCCGGCGGAGGGGTTCTGCACTGTTATGACGGGGGAGTAGAACACCTTCCCGAGGTTCTGGATATGGGTTTCCACGCCGGGATTGGGGGAACCATTACCTATCCGCGCGCTGAATCCGTGCGAACGGTGGCACGCACCCTGCCGGATGACCGGCTCTTGCTGGAGACCGATGCGCCTTATCTGCCGCCCCAGGAGCAACGGGGAAAAAGAAATGAACCGGCTAATGTTCTCAAAGTGGCGGAGGCCGTAGCCCGGATAAAAAACATTTCACCCGCTCTTGCGGCGGAGCAGACCAGCCGGAATGCCCGCCAATTGTTTAAAATCAGTGAGCACGATCCGGGCGTGATAGTATATAATATCCAGGGACATCTATATGTCAACTTAACCAACCGCTGCAGCTCGGATTGTGTTTTTTGTCCCCGGCGGGTTAATCGCCGGGTCCAAAATTATGAGTTGACCCTGAAGCGGGAACCCCGGGCCGAGGAGATTATAGCGGCCATAGGAGATCCCCGAGACTATTCCGAGATCGTATTCTGCGGATTCGGAGAGCCCTTGCTGCGGCTCGCTGTCATGCTGGAGATCGCCCGGAAAGTCAAATCCCGGGGGGGATGGGTGCGGGTGGATACCAACGGCCAGGCGGACCTGATTTTCGGACGCGATATTCTGCCGGAGTGCCGGGAAGTTGTGGATGAGTGGTCAATATCTTTGAATACCGCTGATCCTGAGCAGTATTTTAAAATGGTTCGGCCGGCCACTGGGCCAGGGACTCATGCGGCGGTACTAAATTTTATCGACCGGGCCGGGCAAGCCGGATATAAAGTGAACTTAACGGCCGTGGAAATGCCGGGAGTACAAACCACCGGGCTGCAGGCCTTGGCTAAAGGTTTGGGAGTCCGGTACCGGGGAAGGGCTTATCAGAAACTGGGAGAGCCGGAAGACAAATAAAGGGGAGGAAACTTCATGGCGGGCTCATTTTTAAAACGGGTGGTAAAAGAAAAACAGCTGGAAGTGGAAAGGGCTAAAAAGCGAACCTCTATGGAGAAGCTGCTCCATACCATGCTTACTCTGCCGCCGGTCAGGAATTTCAGGGAAGCGCTTTACCGTGCCCAACGCATCAGCGTGATTGGGGAGGTGAAGAAAAAAGTTCCCGGGTCTTCGTCCTGGAAGCCCCGCATTCAGCTCCCGAAAATAATCAAGGCGTATGAACAAGGCGGAGCCATGGCAATTTCATTGGTAACGGATGAAAAACATTTTGGGGGAAAATTAGCCCAAATTGCCGAGATTAAAAAGCTTACCAGCTTGCCGGTTTTGCGCAAGGATTTTATTATTGATACGTATCAGATATACGAATCCCGGGCGGCACAGGTGGACGCCTTGCTTCTGATTGCGGAAACTCTTAATAAAAAGGAACTTCCCCGCATGATAGAAGTAACCGCTGGCCTGGGAATGACGCCGGTAGTTGAAGTGCACACTGTGCCGGATTTGAAGCGGGTACTGCGCCTCGGGGCTGACGTTATTTTAATCAATAACCGGGATTTGAATACGCTTAAAATTAATATGCAAACCGTGGAACGTCTGGCCAAGCTGGCTCCGCGGGATATTATGATTATAGCGGCCAGTGGATATAAATCAGCGGAAGAAGTAGCCGGCATCAGCTCGGACCGGGTGCGTGCGGTATTGATGGGGCGGGCATTAATCAGCCACAAACAGCCCGAATCTTTTATACAGGAAATAATTACCCAAGCCGAGAAATTATGATTGCGGTTAAAATCTGCGGCTTAACACGTCCGGAGGACGCCCGGGCCGCGGCTGCGGCAGGGGCTGATGCCATTGGTCTGGTATTTGCGTCTTCTCCCCGCCAAGTATTGCCAGGGAAAGCCAAAGCTATTATAGCCGCACTCCCTCCGCACATTGTACGAATAGGCGTTTTTGTTGACCAGGATCCGGATTGGATAGCCCGGATTATGGATACGCTGGGACTGGATCGGCTGCAATTTCACGGTTCGGAGAAAAAAACAGTCCTGCGCCGTTTTCCGGCCAGCCGCGTGATCCGCGCCCTTCGTCCTCCGGCAGGCTTGGCCTTGCCCCGGCGGGATCCCGAACCCGCGGCCTCGGCTTTTCTGGTGGATGCCTGCGTTCCAGGAAGCCGCGGCGGAACCGGGATTTTATCCAACTGGAAATATGCCCGCGGCTTACGGCGTTTTGGCAAGCCCGTTATTCTGTCCGGAGGACTTGATCCGGACAATGTTAGCCGGGCTATTCGCGCGGTTAAGCCGGACATGGTGGATGTCTCCTCGGGCGTGGAAATCCGGCCCGGCATTAAGAATGCGGCCCGGATGCGGGCTTTTGTAAGGGCTGTGCGGGAAGCGGGTCGAGGAAAAGAGTTGAAAAAGAAATGGATGAACATTCTATAATATATCTGCCGTTTGTTGTTGTGAATCCGGCCTATGTAGGGGCGTTTAATTAAACGCCCCTACATCCCGTGGGGGGCATATCTCAGCTTTCGTGGGATTGAAAGAATAGTATCGAGAAACGCTAGACTTTTTCAGCACGCTTAGATAATTAACAGGAGTCAAGATGACCTCATCACGCAAAGGATGGTTTGGCGACTACGGCGGATGCTACGCGCCCGAGGTGCTAATGCCGGCTGTGGAGGAGCTTAAAAGAGCTTTTCACCAGGCCCGGCGCGACCCCGGTTTCAAGCGTGAGTTGGATGAGTTGTACCGGAATTACGCCGGCCGGCCCACGCCTCTGGATTTAGCCGGGCGCCTGACCCGGGCATGGGGCGGGGCCAGGGTATTTTTAAAGCGCGAGGATTTAAACCACACCGGCTCACACAAACTCAATAACTGCCTGGGACAAGTGCTCCTGGCCCGGCGCATGGGAAAGAAGCGTATTATTGCCGAGACCGGCGCCGGCCAGCACGGCGTGGCTGCAGCCACGGTCTGCGCCCGCTTCGGCCTGCCCTGCCGGGTTTATATGGGAACCGAGGATATGCAACGCCAGGCGCTGAATGTCTACCGTATGCGCCTGCTGGGAGCTGAAGTAGCTCCGGTGGATTCCGGGACGCGTACCCTTAAAGACGCCATGAATGAGGCTATCCGGGATTGGATTACCAATGTAAATAATACTTATTACCTTTTGGGAAGTGTAGCGGGTTTTGACCCTTACCCCACCCTGGTCCGGGAATTTCAGTCTATTATTGGAAAGGAAGCCCGTCAGCAGATATTGAAGCGGATTCACCGGCTACCGAACGCCATCGTAGCCTGCGTGGGCGGCGGGAGCAATGCCATAGGAATTTTTTCCGCTTTTCTTCGCGATGCCAAGGTCCGTTTTTACGGCGTGGAGGCCGGAGGCCAGGGACTCTCAACCGGACGCCATGCCGCGCCCTTGCAGCGCGGCCGGGTTGGGGTTCTGCATGGCAGCCGGAGCTATGTAATGCAGGATCAGTACGGCCAGATTTTAACGACGCATTCCGTGGCTGCCGGCCTGGATTATCCGGGTGTTGGGCCGCAACTGGCTTTTTTAAAAGACAGCGGCCGGGCAGAGTTTACCTCTGTTACTGATCGCCAAGCCTTGACCGCCCAGAAGCAGATGGCCCGGCTGGAAGGTATTATTCCAGCCACTGAGAGCGCGCATGCCGTGGCTTATGCCAAAGACCTGGCCGGGAAACTGGGCCCGCGCGCGAATATTATTATTAATGTTTCCGGCCGGGGAGATAAAGACCTCAAGCCCGAGGGCGCATCATGAGCGCCCGGCTTATGAACCGGTTCAAACCGGAACTGGCTGCCGGCCGCAAGCTTTTTGTTCCATTTATAACCGCTGGTGACCGGGGATTGGACTTTACGCGGCGGGCAATTATGGCTCTGGCCCGGGCCGGCGCGGACGCGGTAGAGCTGGGAGTGCCGTTTTCCGATCCGCTGGCTGACGGCAAAATCATACAGCGTTCCTCCCACCGGGCCCTGGAGCAGGGGACTAATCTGCCGGCAATTATCAGCCTGGTAAAAAGCCTGCGCCGGGAAACAGACATACCTATCCTGCTTATGGGTTATTTAAATCCCTTCCTTCAACCAAACATGCCAAGCAACGCATCCCTTGCCCAGGCCGCGGGTGTGGATGGATTTATAATTCCGGACTTAACCCCGGAAGAGGCAGGATCCTGGATAAGTATCTGCCGGAAGAAAGATCTGGACACAATTTTTTTAGTTACGCCTAACAGCACATCGGACCGTCTGAAAGCCATAATTCGATGTTCCACCGGATACATTTATTATGTATCAGTTACCGGAACCACGGGCCTGCGCAATAAGCTGCCCGCTGATGTGCGGACTGGCGTGGCCCGGATACGCAGATATTCCTCCTTGCCAATACTCGTGGGATTTGGAATTTCAACTTCCCGACAGGCAGCAGATGCGGCTGACATAGCGGACGGCGTGATTGTTGGAAGTGCTTTAATCCAGGCTATGGAGCAGGGGAGTACGGATCATGACGCATTACGTAGGTTGCGTCAATTGGCGGAAGAGATGGTGAAGGCGGTAAAGGGAAAAAAATATAATTCCCTGGTTGCAAAGGTCAAATGCTGTTCTGGCTGGGACCATAGAGCCAAAGGACTTAAATTATGAACGCATAACTTCCTCAAGATGTTTTGCAATTCTGTACAGTAGCAAATCCCCCCCGTCATTCAGCCCACAGCAATTCCCGGAAGAAATCAACTGCTTGTACTGAGCCTAAAACGCTTAAATCATTATTGCCTAAGGTGAAAATATTATTCATATAGAGCACCCGTTCAAAATCTCAAGATAAAATATGTCCAAATAGTCCTCTTTTCCTTCTGTTCTGCGGTGAATATCACCCGGCGTCTGCTGGCTGCATTCACTTTACTGCTTCCCAGCGACCACCCTTGTCAGGGCCGATTCGCTTAAGGCGCCCTCGGCTTTTAGATGGTAAAAGCGTTTATGTGTTCCTGCCGGTTATCCAAGATGTCTCCCAAGACGGTTGAGCCTCGAAATCGACCCATCTTCAACATGCATTGTGGATAATCCGGAAGGAATCTTTGTCCGAACAGCACATGCGCCGCCTGGGTTTTTTATCTGAAATTGTAAAAAGCTGACAAAAAGTCGTTGACTGCCACGATTTTGACTTTTTCACCCGCCTTTTGCTATATTATTATCGAAAACCAATTACCTATCAGCAGCCAATGCTTGACAAGGAAAATATTATAGTCTAAAATATTATACGAACGTCTAATAAATTAGACAAAGGACGATTGCATGACGAAAGAAATTCTGGTGGCCACGAACGCCCAAAAAATACTGGATTTCATAATCCGGAACCCGGGCAAGCAGTTTACGGCCACCGAAGTCCAGACGGGCACGAAAATCAGTAAAGCCGGCGTCAACGCCGCGTTGCGGAAACTGGCGTCCGCCAGGCTGATCACGCGCGAGAAAAAAGCCAAAATATTTCTCTATTACGCCGAGACCGTCAATCGGCCGCTGATCAAACAGTTGAAAATCCTCCAAATTCTGTTGGCGCTCCAGCCCTTCATTCGCAAGCTTCAGCCCTTATGCGAGAAAATGATACTCTATGGAAGCGGCGCGCGCGGTGAGGATACCCGGGGAAGCGACGTGGATTTGTTGGTCATCACCAATGACCAAGCAGAGGCGGAAAAAACAGCCGTCAAGACGGCGCTTCCCAGAAAGCTGCAACTGGTGTTTAAATCACCGCTGGCGTTCGTGGAGATGGAAAGCAAAGACCGGGAATATTTTGAAGAAGTATCCCGGGGGATCGTGCTGTGGGACGGAAAGCCATGAATGCCGATTTTAAAGAGTGTCTACGGAAGAGAAAAATCACGGAGTTTACACGGGGCAAAGCGCTGGCTGCCAAGGAACTCAGGATTGCCAGAGAGGATTTTAAAACCGCCAAGCAATCCTATGACCGTTCAGGCTATAAATGGGCAACCGTGCAAGCCTATTACTCCATGTTCCACAGCGCCCGGGCCTTATTGTATGCCAAAAACTACCGTGAAAAAAGCCACGCCTGTCTCATCATTGCCATCCGGGCCTTGTATGTGGACCAGAAATTGTTGCCCTTAAGCTTGCTGGAATATTTGCAGAAAGCCAAAATGCTCAGGGAAAACGCCGACTATTCCAACGAGTGGTCGCGCGAAGGCGCCCGTCTTCTGGTAAAAGCAGCGGAAGATTGGTGCTTAAAAAGTGAAACTTTATTGGGTAAGAGATAATAAGCAAGGGCTTTATTTATGCCTGTGGTTCATTTACCAACGGCTCCAAGCCGGCCAAGGATAAATGGCTTGAGAGCAGTGAGGTGTTTGGGGAAAAACAAGAGGCATTCCGGATAAGATTAAATGCCGCCAGGTCCCAGTCGCAGGAGAACTGGATTGCGTACCGTAAGGATTTGAATCAAAGGTGGGAAGCCGTCGAAGCGGCGTTTCAGGAGCTTAAGAAAGCGGCGGGGAAGAGGGAGTGAGGGGTGGGATTTGATTTTTCGTATACCAATATACTAATCAACGTTCCGGACTTTAAATAAAAGCATAAACGTCCCCGGGGTCTACATGAGAAGGCTGTCTGGTTATTTGGATATTTGAACTCCGGCACCGAAGACTAAATTCCCGGACTGTTGGTCAAAAAGAAGTAATGGGAGTATTATATGGACGTCTTTTCTTTACGCTCGCAACTCATTGAAGATTACTCTGACTATATACAGGGCTTCATCAACATCAGGGACCAGCGTATTCGGGACTACGTGGATGACCAGCTCCGGAGTGGATTGCTATGGCCAGAGCCGCTAGTCCAACTAAATCCCTTTTTCAAGTCTGGTGGCACCATAGATAAGTTGGCAGACGAGGGTGTGCTTCATGCTGAGTGCAAGAAGGTCTTCAGGCGTAAAAAGGATCAGGCCGATGCTGGCATGGCCATGGACTTATATAAGCACCAGGCTGACGCAGTCCGGACAGCCAACACGGGTCGAAACTATGTGCTGACCACGGGCACAGCCTCAGGTAAAAGCCTAGCCTACATTATTCCCATTGTGGATCACGTTCTCCGCAATTCCAAGCCAAATACTATTAAGGCGGTCATTGTTTACCCGGTCAACGCATTAGCCAACAGCCAGATGGAAGAACTCAAGAAATACATCAACTACGGCTATCCTGACGGTAAAGGCAAGGTTACCTTTGAACTCTTCACCGGCCAAGAGGATGACACCACCCGAGAGCGTATCAAAAACAACCCGCCGGACATCTTGCTGACCAACTACGTTATGCTTGAACTGCTGCTGACAAGGCCTGCTGATAAAACTTTAATACAGGCCGCCCAGGGGCTGAGTTTCCTGGTGTTAGACGAGCTTCACACTTATCGTGGCCGTCAGGGCGCCGATGTGGCCTTGGTTGTAAGGCGGCTAAGAGAGGCGGTGGCATCAAGCCATCTTCAGTGCGTCGGCACATCGGCAACGCTGGCAAACAAGGGGAGTTTTACCGACCACCAGTGTGAAGTGGCGGCAGTGGCTTCAAAACTTTTCGGTTCCGAAGTGAAACCTGAAGATGTTATTACCGAGACCTTAAAACGGTGTACTGATACTGGTATTACCGCGTCCCCTGATTTCAAACAACGGCTGGTAACGCGGGTTCGGCTTGCAAAAAAAGGGGTGCCAGCTACACACGAGGCGTTTCTCAAAGATCCGCTTTCGGTTTGGATAGAAGGAACCTTTGGCGTGCGTGAGAAGGAGGGTAGGTTGGTCAGGGCGCAGCCGACCCCTATCCGGGGGCTGGAAAACGCGTCAATGAAATTGGCCGGTGAGACTGGCCTGCCAGCGGACCAATGCGCTGAAGTCATTCAGGATCACCTTTTAGCTGGTTATTTACTCCACGACAATGAGGGCCGCCCGGCGTTTGCCTTTCGTCTGCACCAGTTTATAAGTCGTGGTGATACGGTGTATTCCACGGTTGAATCCGAAGCAGTGCGTATGTTTGCGTCCCACGGCCAGAGATTCCACCCAAAGGCACCTGAAAAGGCCATTCTGCCTCTGGTTTTCTGTCGGGAGTGCGGTCAGGAGTTCTATACGGTTTTCCGCGTGAACCAGGAAGGCCGAACCGCATATGAGCCCCGTTTGCTTCGCGATATGGGTCGGGACGATGAGGAAGCCGGTGAACCTGGCTTCCTGTTCATCAGTGAAAAGGACAGCTGGCCAATTCAGGAGGAGCAGTATCTCGACCGGGTTCCAGAAGACTGGAAAGAGGAATTTCACGGCAGCGATCGCGTGAAGCGGGATAAGCGCAAGGACCTTCCAAAAGTGATTCGTGTGAACCATGAAGTCGCGGAAGATAAAGCGGGGTCTTGGGCGGCCTTTGTACCGGCCCCGTTCCGTTTCTGTCCCTGCTGCGGGGTGACCTACAAAGGTCGCATGGCCGACTACTCCAAGCTGGCTTCCTTGGCCACGGAAGGCCGCAGTACGGCCACGACGGTCCTCAACTTCTGCGCACTATGCTTTCTCCGCGATCCCAAGTCAGGTCTTGCCGACGAAGCGCAAAAAATCCTCAGTTTCACAGACAACCGGCAGGATGCCGCTCTTCAAGCCGGTCACTTCAATGACTTCATACAAATCGGCCAGCTACGGGCTGCTGTCTACAAGGCGGTTAGTCAGGCTGGGCCAGCAGGCTTGGATGGCTCGCGCATTGTTGAAAAGGTCTTTGAAGCTCTGGCGCTTGACCCCGAGGAATACGCGATCAATCCAGATCCGCGTTTTGGGGCAAGGGACGAGGCGGATGTCGCCCTACGTCAGGTACTGGGATACCACCTCTATAGGGACTTGGAACGTGGTTGGCGCATCACGTCCCCTAACCTGGAGCAGTGCGGCCTCCTGAAGATTGAATACGGCAAGCTCAAGGAACTTTCGGAAGCTAATGACGTTTGGCAGGATTGCCATCCCATTTTAGCCCAGGCCAGCCCGGAGACCAGGCGGGAAGTTTGCAAAGTCCTCCTTGACCTATTGCGTCGCGAACTTGCCATTAAAGTCGAGTGCCTAGATACCAATCAACAGGAACGCATTAAGTCAGCGAGCTACCAGCACCTTTTCGGCCCATGGGCGCTGGACGAAGATGAGCGCTTGGAGACAGCGCACCTGGCGCTTCCGCGTAGCGTAACCAACCAGGATTACGGTGGCAACGTATTCATATCCGCCCGCAGTGGTTTTGGTCAATACCTGCGGAGGGAAGGGACATTCCCAGAGTGGCCTCGAAACGCACGTCTGAATTCAGCGGACACACAACCTGTTATCGAAGAGTTGTTCAACAAGTTGGAGATCGCCGGTCTGGTGGAGAGGGTTAGGGCGAGAAGAGGTGGCACCGAGAAAGGATTCCGCCTGAAGGCTGACCGCATCATGTGGCTGGCCGGAGACGGCACAAGCCCATATTACGACCCGATTCGCATACCCCGCCCGCCCAAGGACGGCGGAAGAACCAACCCCTTTTTCGTGACTTTTTATCGCAACCGCGCCTGCCAGGGCAAGGGCCTGCTTTCCAGGGAACACACAGCCCAGGTTGAATCCAACGATCGCAAAGAAAGAGAAAAAAAATTCCGCAGCGGTGCGTTAAAAGTGTTGTTTTGCTCCCCGACAATGGAGCTTGGCATTGACATCGCTGAGTTGAACGTAGTCAACCTGCGAAATATACCTCCTACCCCAGCCAACTACGCACAACGAAGTGGCCGGGCCGGTCGCCACGGACAGCCTGCCTTGGTGTTCACCTATTGCTCCAGCGGCAGCAATCACGACCAGTATTATTTCCGCAGACCCCACGATATGGTCTCCGGAGCCGTGGACGCCCCGCGCCTGGACCTGAGCAATGAAGATTTGGTCAAGGCCCATGTCCATTCGCTTTTCCTGTCAGAAGCCGGATTGAAACTAGGCGAGTCCCTGGTGGACATTCTTGACTTGAGTGGCGACCAGCCTAAGTTGAGGCTGAAGGAAGAAGTGAAAGCCAAATTTGACTCCGTCCCGGCCAGGCAGAGGACTATAGAAGCCGGCAAGAATTTCCTGAAGAGTATTGAGCCGGGACCCGCAGAAGCAGTTTGGAGCCGCGAGGGCTGGCTGGAAGAGACCGTAAACAAAATAGAGCTGGATTTCTTGTCAGCCTGCAACCGCTGGTGGAGCCTTTATGAAACCGCTGTAAAACAGTTGGATCTTCAAGGCCGCATTGCCCGAGACCTTTCACGGCCCCAGGAGGATCGTGACAAGGCCATGGCTAGGCGTAAAGAAGCCGAAGCGCAGTTCGCACTGCTTACAGACACCAGGCGCGTGGTAGAAGCTGACTTTTACAGCTATCGGTATTTCGCCTCTGAGGGCTTTCTACCGGGCTTTAACTTCCCGCGCCTGCCCATCTCGGCCTACCTGCCTGCCTCTACAACAAGGAGGGGCAAGGAGGGCTTTCTCTCACGGCCACGATTCCTGGCCATCTCAGAGTTCGGCCCCAGGGCCATCATCTACCACGAGGGTTCACGCTACCGCATCGAACGGGCCATGTTGCCCCTACGCGGGCCAGACGAAGAGCTTCCGACCAGGACGGGGAAGCGCTGCGAACATTGTGGCTATTTCCATCCCCAAGATGGCCCGACATTGCCAGACCTATGTGAGCGGTGCAACCAGGAATTGGGCCAACACTTTAGCCACCTTTTCCGGATGCAAAACGTTTCCACTCAGCGAGTCCAGCGCATCAACAGCGACGAGGAGGAGCGCCGGCGCATGGGTTACGAGATTCAAAGTGCCATCCGATTCAACAATGCGACGGGCCTGCCTGGACAGAGAAAGAGCCGCCTGATGTTGGGAGGAAAGCCGTTCGCTGAACTCACCTATAGCCATGCTGCCACTATCACCCGTTTGAACTTCGGTTGGACCCGCCGGGCAGATAAGGACATCAAAGGATTCTTGATGGACTTGGAGTGGGGACGATGGGAAAAGAACAAGGTGGATGAGGATGACGAGCAGGGCAGGGACCTGGAAATGCGGCGGCCCCAGAGAGTGATCCCCTTTGTAGAAGACCACCGAAATTGTCTGCTTCTTGAGCCCATTGAACCCCTGGAGGATGGAGTTATGGCGTCGCTGCAGGCAGCCCTGAAAACGGCTATCCAACTTGAGTTCCAGCTTGAAGACAGGGAGCTGGCCGCAGAGGCATTGCCGGATAGGCAAAACCGCAGGTTTATCCTGCTTTACGAGTCCGCTGAAGGTGGGGCAGGGGTACTAAAACATCTAGTGGAAGAGGCAGAAGCGTTTAAGCGGGTGGTTAGACGTGCCCTGGAGATTTGCCATTTCGACCCCGAAACTGGTGAAGATTGGAAACATGCACCACACTCTAGAGAAGACTGTGTGGCAGCCTGCTACGATTGCTTGATGAGTTATTACAACCAGCAGGATCATAAACTGCTGGATAGGCGCGGGCTAAAAGACATTCTGCTCAACCTGCGTGGAGCTACCTTGGAAGCCTCACCCAATACCCTGGACCGCAAGGCGCATCTGGACATACTTATGAGACGCTGTGACTCGGACCTTGAGAGGGAGTGGCTCACTTTATTGGAACAGCATAATTTGAATCTTCCGACACGATCCCAAGTGCTGATGGAAGACTGTGGCACCCGGCCAGATTTTATATACGACGGGCAACAGACAGTGATTTATGTTGATGGGCCGGTGCATGATTATCCGGAACGGCAGAAACGGGATATAGATCTCAAAAACAGGTTGGAAGACAAAGGTTACTTAGTCCTACGGTTTAGTATAAAGGACGAGTGGAAAAAATTTCTTATGCAACACCAAGCACTATTCGGTGGTATTGCTTAATTTTGAAGTTTCTTTAGGAGTCATGGATGGATTATGCGGTTGGCTCTTTAGTCAAAGCCCGCGGCAGGGAATGGGTGGTTCAGCCGGGGTCGGATGAGGAAGTCATCAGGGTCCGTCCCATTGGTGGTAGCCCTGAAGAGGAAACGGGATTGCTATATGCGTTAGAAGGCGCTGACATTACCCCGGCCCAATTCGCTCTACCAGCCATTAATCAGCTTGGCGATTACCGTTCCTGCAAACTGCTGCGCGATGCTGTCCGCATTAACACCCGGTCCGGGGCTGGGCCTTTCAGAAGTCTGGCACGCATCGCGGTAGAACCTCGACCCTACCAGTTGGTGCCCCTTTTGCTGGCTTTGAAGCAGGACCCGGTGCGTCTTTTAGTAGCCGATGACGTTGGAGTGGGAAAAACTATTGAATCCTGCATGATAGTAAGGGAGCTCATCGACCGGGGGGAGATCAAGTCTTTCGCCGTGTTGTGCCCACCTCACCTGGCCGACCAATGGCAGCGTGAGCTCAACGACAAGTTTCACCTGGACTCTGAATTGGTGTTGCCTGCCACCATTGCCAGACTGGAACGCGGCTTGCCGCAGCACATATCAGTTTTTGACCATTACTCCCGTATGGTCATCTCCATGGACTTCATCAAATCCGAGAAAAAGCGCAATGAATTCATCAGCCGCGCACCGGAGTTGGTGGTGGTCGATGAGGCGCATACTTGCGCCACAGGATACGAAGGCCGGGCCAGCCATCATTATCGCCATGAGTTGGTGAAAGCCCTGGTGGATAAGGCCAACACAAATGGCGAGATACGTCACCTCATCCTGGTCACAGCCACACCCCACAGTGGCAAGGACCAGGCTTTCAGGTCATTGCTGGCCCTCCTGAATGAAGATTTCCAGAAACTCCCCGACAACTTAGGCGGCCAGGAGAACGAGGCTTTACGACGACGGCTTGCAGGGCACTTCGTCCAGCGACGCCGCGCCAATCTGGAAAGATTTGTAGGTGTCAATACACCTTTTCCCAAAAGGGAATCCAAGGAAGAAGACTACCACCTTACCCAGGAATACCAGACGTTCTTCGACAAGATATTGGAATATGCGTCTGAAAAAGTCCGCAGTGAGGAGACTGATCAGCGTCGTAAGCGGCTTAACTGGTGGTCGGCATTGGCCCTGTTGCGCTCCCTGGCCTCAAGTCCGGCTGCCGCCGCTGCCACGCTTAGAAGCCGGGCTAAGGTTGCGGACGAAGAGTCAGTGGAAGACATCGAAGAAGTTGGCCGTCAGAGTGTGCTTGACGTACAGACGGAAGACAAAAATGAAGGAGTAGACCTGTCGCCGGGGGCAGACATATCCGGGAAAAAGGACGACGAAAAAGCCATCACTGATCCGCGATTGGCTAAGCTGGCCAAGGAGGCCGAAAGCCTTAGGGGAGAGAAAGACGCAAAGCTCCAGAAAGCCGTGAAGATGGTGAAGGTGCTGGTAGACGAAGGCTTCCAGCCCATTGTTTTCTGTCGGTTCATTGCCACGGCGTCCTATGTTGCGGAGGAGCTGAGCCATCGCTTGAGCAAAAGCGTTGAGGTTACCTGCGTAACCGGAGAACTATCACCGGCAGAGCGCGAGGAAAAAGTCCTGGCAATGGAAAGCCACGGCAAGCGTGTGCTGGTGGCCACGGATTGCCTCAGCGAGGGCATCAACCTCCAGGAGCTTTTTAACGCCGTTATCCATTATGACCTTTCCTGGAATCCAACGCGCCACGAACAGCGCGACGGGCGCGTGGACCGGTTTGGCCAGGCGCACAGCCCAGTTCGCATCATCACCTATTACGGCCATAACAATCCTGTGGACGGCATGGTGCTACAGGTTCTGTTGAAGAAGCACGAGGAGATACGGAAGAAGACGGGCGTAGGCGTGCCGGTGCCCAGAGATAGCGAGGCTGTCATGGACGCTATCCTTGAAGGTCTGTTGCTGCGCGAAAAGCAGAGTGGCGATCATCAGAATTTTCTACCTGGCCTGGAATCGGTATGGAAGCCCAAAGCAGAAGGCTTTCACCGGCAGTGGGAAGAGGCCGGGGAGAAGGAAAAGGCGCTTAGGAGCATGTTCGCCCAGGAGTCTATCCGTGTAGAGGAACTGCAATCCGAACTTGAAGCTTCGAGAGCTGCGGTAGGTTCATCCTTGGATGTCGAGGACTTCACCAGGGCGGCATTGGAGATGCACGGTGGTCTGGTCAGGGACAAGAAGAACCATGTGGTACTTGACCTTAACGAACTGCCCCAGGAGCTCAAGGATAGTCTGCGTGATGCACTGGGAAGCACGGACAGTCAGGTCGCGGCTCGATTTGACCTACCACTGACAGACGGTGTGCGCCATCTTTCCCGCACCAATCCTTTCGTAGAGAACTTGGCTTCATTTTGCATGGACACCGCATTGGACAGCCTGGCAAGCGCCAAAGCTCAGCGTTGCGGGGTCATCCAATCCAAGGCTGTGGCCAAGCGTACCACTGTTTTACTGACCAGATTCCGCTTCGATCTCACCACGGTATTTAAGGACCGCCAGGAATCCCAGATCAGCGAAGAAACCGGGGTGCTGGCTTTTGAGGGAGCTCCTGAAGAAGCTGTATGGATGGACGCCGGGACTTCAGAAGGCCTGCTTGACGCCAAACCTTCGTCTAACGTGGACGGCAAGAGAGCAGAAGTATTCCTGCAAAAGGTTGTGGAAGGCCACAAAGCTTTAATTCCAAAATTGGAGGAGGAGGCCAAACAGCGGGCCAAGGCTTTGCAGGCGGCGCACAGTCGGGTGAGGACGGTTTCAAAGCAGAAGGGACTGGCCTATAAGGTCCGGGAACAACTACCAGTGGATATTCTTGGTATTTACGTTATTTTACCGCATACGAGCCAATAGATGAGCCGACACACGGAGCTGTTTGCCAGCGTGAGGACCGAGGGAGCCATGCTTCCGGCTGACCTGCTGAAGAAGGTGGCTGAGGGCAGCCGTGACCTGGCTGGTCTAAGCTCGGAACATTATCATCTGCCCGATACGGAGAGGATTTCTACGGCGGTAAGCCGGGCGTGGACCCGGCTAAGGACTGCCTGGTCTGGTTTCAAGGCCGCCACGGCTGGCTTGGGCCAGGGTGATTTGGGAATAGGCCTCACCCGCGAGAAGTGGCTTCTGCAACTCTTCCAGGCTCTTGACTATGGGCGCTTGCAGACGGCCAAAGGTTTGAAAGTAAAGGACAAAGTATACGCTATTTCCCACCTGTGGCGTACCGTGCCCATCCACCTGGTAGGCTTTCGCGTGGACTTGGATCGCCGCCAAAAAGGCGTGGCCGGTGCTGCCAAAATATCCCCCCACGGGCTAATCCAAGATTATCTGAACCAGGAACTCGCCTCCCTATGGGGCATGGTTTCAAATGGCCTCAGGCTTAGGCTTCTTAGGGATAACGTTAGCCTCACCAAGCAGGCTTATGTGGAATTTGACCTGGAGGCTATGTTTGAGGGCGACCTCTACGCGGACTTCCACTTACTGTGGATGCTGTGCCATCAAAGCAGGTTGGAGGGGGGAAAACCCGAAGATTGCTGGTTAGAACAATGGTCTGACCAAGCCCGTGAACAGGGTATCAGAGTGATGGACAGCCTCCGCCAGGGCGTGGAAGCGGCTCTCAAGGTGCTGGGGAAGGGTTTTGTATCCCATAAGGACAACGGGCCACTTCGGAAAGACTTGCGCGACGGAAAATTGAAGAACGAGGACTTCTACCGACAGCTCCTCCGCGTGGTCTATCGCCTTCTTTTTCTTTTTGTGGCTGAAGACAGAAAACTGCTGTTGGACCCGCAGGCCAGCGAGAAGGCCAAAGCCAGGTATCGGAATTTTTATTCCACGGCCCGTCTTCGTCACCTGGCAGGCCGCGTTCCCGGCGGCAAGTACGTCGATCTATACCGCTCCCTGGTCCTGCTTATGGGTATGCTTCATGAAAAGGGCTGCAAAGAGCTTGGGTTGCCCGCTCTAAACAGTTTCCTGTGGTCTGGGGACGCCGTGAAGGACCTATGTCACTGTGAGCTGACCAACCGCGATCTCCTGAAAAGCATACGTTGTCTAGCATACACGCAGAAAGAGAAAGTACTCAGCGCTGTTGATTTCCGCAACCTGGGTTCTGAGGAGCTAGGTAGTGTTTATGAGTCTTTGCTGGAATTGCACCCCAAGATCATAGCCGATGCTGGAGGATTCGAGCTGTTTTCAGCCCAAGGCAATAAGCGCAAATCTACTGGCAGCTATTACACCCCCACCAGCCTTATCAATGTCTTGCTTAAGTCAGCCCTGGACCCAGTGCTGGAACACGCGGCCAGCCAGGCCAATCCTGAGCAGGCCATATTAAACTTAAAAATTTGCGATCCTTCCTGCGGCAGCGGACATTTTCTCGTGGCCGCCGCTCACCGGGTGGCCAAACGGCTGGCCATGGTCCGGACCGGGGACGAAGAGCCGTCACCGGAAGCCTTGCGGCATTCGCTCAGAGACGTGGTAGGCCGTTGCCTTTATGGCGTAGACCGCAACGAAATGGCAGTGGAGTTGTGCAAGGTATCTCTGTGGATGGAGGGAATGGAACCCGGCAGGCCACTGACATTCCTTGAGCACCGCATTCAATGTGGCAACAGTTTGATGGGCGCGACCCCTACACTCATTGCTAAGGGCATTCCTGATGACGCTTTCGTGGCCTTGGAAGGTGACGATAAAAAGCTGGTGTCAGCTTTGCGTAAGCGCAACAAACAGGAGCGGAGCGGCCAGACAACTCTGGATTTCGGTTCCGTCGATCAGGCGGAACAGGTAGCCTTGGCGGATTCGATGGCAAGCATCAATGTCTTGAGCGATGATTCAGTGGATGCTATACAGGAAAAGCAGAAGCGCTTTACTGCTTTAAGCCATTCACAGGCATATCTTCATGCCAAGGCTGTAGCAGATGCCTGGTGTTCGGTTTTTGTGGCGGAGAAAAACGCCGCGCACCCGGAGAGCTATACCCAGGATACCTTTCTGAAGCTTAAAAGCGATCCCAAAGACATGACCGCTCCTTTGGCAAAAGAGGCCGCCATGCTATCAGAGCAATATCAGATGTTGCACTGGCACCTAGCTTTCCCGGATGTATTCAAGCCCGCGCCGGACCCGGCAAAGGCGGAGAAAATGGGCTGGATAGGCGGCTTTGACGTGATGCTGGGTAATCCCCCCTGGGAGCGCATCAAGATTCAGGAAAAGGAATGGTTCGCCCAGCACGACGCAGGTATCGCCGGTGCCGAGAACGCGGCCAAACGCAAAAAAATGATTGAGAAGCTCCAAGAACGGAATCCGCATCTGCTTGCCCAGTTTAACCAGGCGAAGCGTCAGGCCGAGGGTGAGAGCCATTTCTTGCGTGGATCAGGCAGGTTTCCCCTGGCAGGGCGGGGAGATATTAACACCTTCGCAGTCTTTGCCGAAACGTTCAGGGACATGCTAAATCCTGAAGGTCGGGCAGGTTTTATTGTTCCTTCGGGTATAGCTACAGACGACACCACAAAGTATCTGTTCCAGGACCTGGTGGCCAAGGACACACTGGTCAGCCTGTATGATTTTGAAAATCGAGAGGGCATCTTCCCAGCGGTGGATAGCCGGATGAAGTTTTCTTTAGTCACAGTGGCCGGGGAAGGACGCAGGTCCAAGACGCCTACTGACTTTGTGTTTTTCGCGCTGCGGGTTGAGCACTTGGCGGAACAGGAGAGGCATTTCACGCTGACCAAGGATGAGTTTAAGCTCATAAGTCCTAACACAGGCACTTGTCCTATTTTTCGGAGCAAACGAGACGCGGAGATCACCAAGAAAATATATAGTCAAGTTCCAGTCTTGATCAAGAAAGGCAAGAATAACGGAGAAGATATCAATCCGTGGGGCATTAGGTTTCAAGCAATGTTTCACATGGCCAATGATTCTGGAGATTTCCGGCAGCGGATTTGGCTTGAAGATAAAGGTTTCAGGCTATTCAAAAATGTATTCAAAAGAGGCAAAGAAACTTACTTGCCTCTTTACGAAGCCAAAATGATTCACCAGTTTGACCACCGCTGGGCTACTTATGTTAGCGACAAGGGGGCAAAGGACCTGCCACCTGAGGAGAAAGCGGACCCGGATACTGTGGCTTTACCACATTACTGGATTGATGCGAAGTTGGTGGACAAAAGGCTGTCTGGTAAGTGGGAACACGATTGGCTAATGGGTTGGAGAGATATTACGAATACGACTAACGAGAGGACGATTATCTCCAGCGTTGTATCAAGGGCGGGAGTTGGCGATAAATTTCTGCTAATGTTTCCGTTAAAAAAGCCTCAACAAATAGCATGTCTATTGGCGAATCTTAATAGTATTCCTTTTGATTATGTAGGCCGTCAGAAATTGGGTGGAACTAGCGCCAAATACTTTTTTATGAAGCAGCTACCGATAATGTTGCCTGAGACCTATGAAATACAAACGAACTGGTCTGAAGGGCGGAGTTTGGCGGAATGGATCAGTGCAAGGGTTGTCAAATTGGTCTATACCTCTAGGGAGTTGGAGCCCTTTGCTAAAAGTTTAGGTTACATGGGAAATCCTATAGTATTTGAATCTGCTCTTCGTCAAGAGCTTCGCACCGAGCTCGATGCAGCATTTTTCCATCTCTACAGGCTTGATCGGCAGGACGTTGAATACATTCTTGATACTTTCCCCATTACAAAGCGCAAGGATGAGGAGAAGTTTGGTGAATACAGAACCAAGGTCCTTGTACTGAAAAACTTTGATCTCATGGGTGGGGTTCAACCAACCGCTCAGATTATCGAATTTCCGAAGGAGGCTTTCAAAAGAGTCCGTCCTACAGAGGGTCAGCGATATCGAAACTGCGTGCCTATCTGGAACCTGAAGGCCGCCGCGGGTGGTTTTAGCTCGTCACAAGAAGTGGAAGAGCTGGAGGAATGGGCAGAACTGAATACAACTAAGAAATTGAAACCCGGCATGTTCGTGGCCCAGGTTGTGGGAAGGTCGATGGAGCTGAGCATTCCGGATGGCTCTTGGTGCATGTTCTCCTGGCCAGCGGCTGGCTCTCGCAATGGACGCGTCCTGTTGGTAGAGCACCACGATATCCACGACCCAGAAACCGGCGGCAGCTATACCGTAAAGCGCTACAAGAGCACGAAGGTATCCGATGGTGAAGGCGGGTGGAAGCATGTGGAAATCCGGTTGGAACCGGACAATAAGGACTTTGAGCCTATCGTGTTGACGCCGAAGGACGAGGATGAGGTGCGGGTAGTGGCGGATTGGGTTGAGGTGCTTAAGTGATGTTTTCGAGAGCCGGATCAATCCAAGACTGCCAAGGCTATTTTGCAAATTCTGATGATGAACCTGAACGCTCTAAGGATGGAGAAGGATTCTCAGGTTAGGGAGACGGGTCTGAATTGGCCTTAATTAATATGCATTAGTCCAGACTTAATCTGACACTTCACAAAATGGAAGAAGTGGGTTACCCTGTTTGTGACAACAAACAAAACCTGGGAGCGGAGCTCCCAGAAAGGTAACCCAAATGAATAATAACGAAAAAATCATCAATAACCCGGTTTGTGCATTTCCCGAATTTCAACGGCTCCTGTGCGATGAACTGCTTCGGCAATCAGGAAGTTTTTCCACACCGTCTACAAGCAATATTTGAGAAATCAGTATAAGTTTGATTAATGCTTTTATCTTAAGAGACCAGACGATGGATGTCAAAGATATTTCAAAGTCTCTTTAAAAAAAAGGAAAAAAGGTCTGGAAAAACCATTAAAATAATGTAAAATATTAGGATTAAACTAGGAGTTTAAACATTTAGATGGTTTTTCGGGTTGTCATTCCCGCATGCCTTTAGCGGGAATCCAGCAGCGGATTTAGGGCCCCCGGGCTTGCCCGGGGGGAACCACAAAAAGATTGTTTTATCGGTATTGATGGCTTCCTGGATTCCGGCTTTAAGCATGCCGGAATGACGACAAAGAAATACTGCAAAAATAAAAATTTGCAAAAGTTGAGTAATTTTATTAAAAACATCAGGCTCCTGGAAAATATGAAACTAAGGAAGAAATAAATGGATTGGTTTAAGAAACCCAAATATACCACTGTCCGGGTATCTGCGAAAAAGAAGACGGATATACCGGATAACCTGGTTACTCGCTGTCCGGGATGCAGTGAAATTGTGTTTAACAAGGAGATAGAGAAGGCTCTTCGGACCTGCCCCAAGTGCAATCATCATTTTAACATACCGGCGCGGGAGCGTATTCAGTTACTGGCAGATAACGGGGTGCTGCTGGAGGAAACCACGGGCCGGATCAAGGCGGCAAACCCCCTGGAATTTCCCGACTACACTGAAAAAATTGAAAAAGGGAGTAAAAAAACCGGACTTCAGGATGCAATTCAGGCCGGTATTTGCACTATTGGTGGAAAACGCACCGCTCTGGCAGTAACTGATTTTGATTTTATGGGCGGTTCCATGGGCTCGGTCATTGGCGAGGAAATTGCCCGTCTGATTGAGCGGGCAATTAAAGAACGTCTGCCAGTGGTTATTGTTTCGGCCTCGGGCGGAGGCGCCCGTATGCAGGAAGGGATTGTCTCCTTAATGCAGATGGCCAAGACCTCGGCTGCCCTGGCGCGCCTGGCCGCGGCTAAGTTGCTCTATATCTCAGTGCTGACAAATCCCACGGGCGGCGGAGTAACTGCCAGTTTTGCCATGCTGGGTGATATCATTATGGCTGAACCTAATGCCCTGATTATGTTTGCCGGGCCCCGGGTGATTGAGCAGACCATCCGGCAGCATTTGCCCAAACGCTTCCAGCGCGCCGAATTTCTCCTGGAGCACGGCATGCTGGATATGATAGTTAAGCGCCAAGAGTTAAAGCACACTATTGCCCGGCTCCTGCCTATTTCCTGTCCATGACATATGCCCGCGTCAGGGCAGCGCTTCATAAACTAACCATCCGAGCGGTTTGGCCCGGCCTGGCCAGAACGCGTAAGCTTCTAACCCATCTTGGACATCCTGATGCCGCCTGTCCGGCTGTGCAGATTACGGGCACTAATGGCAAAGGCTCAGTGGCAGCCCTGCTTAGCGCGGTTTTAACCCAGACCGGCTATAGGGTCGGCTGCTTTACTTCGCCCCATCTCTGGGACGAACGGGAACGCATAACCTTGAATGGAATAAAAGTCTCCAGAAAAGCCTTTGCCGCAGCGGGTCAAAGATTGCTACCCGGCCTAAAAGTCCTGCAACAAGCCGGAACTCCGGCCACCACCTTCGAGGCCTGGACAGTCTTGGCGGCCGAGGTTTTCCGCCAGGCCGGAGTAGATTTGGCCGTGGTAGAAGCCGGCATGGGCGGCCGCCTGGATGCCACTTCAGCCTGGAAGCGCGTTATACTTTCTATCCTGACTAATGTAAGCTTGGAACACACCCGGGAACTCGGAACCAGCTTGAGCGCTATTTGTGGGGAAAAAATCGCCATAGCCCGGAAAGGTGTGCCGCTGCTTTCAGCCGAAGCGCGTCCCGGACTCCGAGCCCTGATGCGAGACCAAGCCCGTGGAAAAATGTTTCCGATAAAATTTGCAGGCATGAATTCCAACAACGCCATACAGGTTAAAGCGTGGAGAAGAACCTCTGCCGGGTTGCAAATGGAATTGATCGTGAAACGGCGGGATTTAATTAAAATTCAGATACCCTGGCATGGTGAATTCCAGGTTTTAAATGCGGCCTTGGCAGTCCTGGCAATTCGAAATTTACAACCGGCTGGTTATCAGATATCCGGAAAAGACATTAGACAGGGATTTAAATCCGCGCATTGGCCCGGGCGCATGGAAATGGTCAGCCAAAAGCCGAAAATATATTTGGATGGTGCGCATAATCCAACGGCTGTACATGCGCTTCTCCGGGAATGGAATTCCCGGTCGAAAAAGGTCTATCTGGTAGTTGGCATAGTCAGAGACAAAGACGTAAGCGGCATGTGCCGTGAGTTTGCCCGGGCGGCCAAAGCGGTCTGGACAGTCGCGCCTCCGGATCCGCGGGCCCTGCCGGCCAAAGAACTGGCAAAGCATTTCCAGGCCTGGGGAGTAAAAGCCGAACCGCAGGCTGGTTTTCGACCAGCCCTGCAAAAGGCCGTACAGGCCGCCGGCACGCGGGGAACGGTTTTGGTCGCCGGGTCTTTATATAACATAGCTCCGGCCCGCAGGGCCCTGGGCCGCCTTAAGTCACTTAACCTGATAAACTTATAACCCCAGAATCTGCTTGATTTTCGGAAGGGCATTTTTCGCGGCCTGGCGCCCGGCCTCGATCAGTTCGCGTTTCTTGCTGAAATCGGTAATGCCTATATTTCCGACCTGGGGCTCAATTAAAATATCAATATCTTTTTTTCGCAAACGCACAATCTCGTCGCCCATAATATTGATGGCTTCCATGATTACGGTAAGCACATTGGGCATGCCGCCGGAGAGAGTGGAACGGGGCTTGGCAATATTAACTCCGATTATTACATCCGCACCCAGATCCTTGGCGACTTGCGGAGCCAGGTTGCCCACGACCCCGCCGTCAACCAGGAACTTGTCCTCATAGGGCATGGGCATGAAGATACCCGGCACGGCTGTGCTGGCCCGCACGGCATCTCTTACCAAACCGGTTTTGAAAATAACCGGCAAACCGCTGTTTATATCTACGGCCACAATGGCCAGCGGGATTTTCATGTTTTCAATATATTTCGCGTCGATGTTATTATCTATATAGGTTTTAATAGCCTCGCCCTTGGCCAGACCATCCTTGAGATTGAACAGCTTGTAATCGAAGATGTCCTTTTTTTGGATCTGAAAGGCTTTCCACTCAAGTTTGAATGAATCCGCAGTATCCGCGTAAAGCGCGCCAAGCAAGCTGCCCACGCTGACACCCACGATCAAGTCTATCGGAATCCTGGCGCTCTCGAGCTCCCGGATTACGCCCACGTGCGCAAAGCCGCGCGCCCCGCCTCCGCCCAGGACTAAGGCCACTTTGGGTAGCTGTTCGCCTTGGCGGGCCGGTGTTCCGGCGCAGCCTGACAGAAAAACCATGACCAGCATGCTTGAAATAATGCCTTGCAAACGCATTCTCTTTATTCCTCCCGGGAAGATAATCTGGGCATATATTTACTTTTCAAATATCAGCCATTCGCTTTCCGCTACGCAAAAAAATAAAGATGTTTTTTTGAGCCCCCGAAAAATGAGATGTGCCACCCACGGGAGGCAGGCCCCTGCGACTGTCAATGATACCACAACGTACAGCTAATATATTACAAATATATTTTGTTTTGGACAAACATAAATTATTGTCTATAATAACAACTCTGATAAGTTCCGGTTGCGGAAGGAGGATTTTTTGCTCCCGGGACGCAGGATGTATACTGTTTAACCGGGATGGAATTTTTCGCGGGCGGGTATTTAAAAAATGAATTTAGATATTGATGCCAAAGCTTTCTGGAAACTCAGTTATGGACTTTATATTCTCTCTGCCAAAGATGAGGGGAGATATAATGGACAAATTCTAAATGTTGCCATGCAAGTCACGGCCACCCCAATGCGATTAGCCGTCTGCGTGAATAAGGAAAATTTAACTTATGAGTATATTAAAAAAAACAAAATATTTGGACTTTCAATATTAGAACAAGATACTCCCATGAAGTTTATTGGAACCTGGGGATTCAAGTCAGGCAGAAACATGGATAAAATTCAAAGTGTAAATTTTAAGTTGGGTAAAACCGGAGTGCCCTTAATCTTAGATTACTCGCTCGCCGTGATGGAGAGCAAGGTTATTGGCGAAATAGATGTAGGTACGCATGTTCTTCATATAGGGGAAGTGGTTTCCAGCCGGGTATTAAAAGAAGGAACCGCACTTACTTATGAATATTATCAACAGGTCAAAAAGGGCAAAGCGCCCCCCACCGCGCCAACCTATAAAGCGGAGGCGTGACGATAAGAGGAGGATAAAATGAAAAAATATATTTGTGATGTTTGCGGATATGTTTACGACCCGGCCGCTGGAGATCCGGAACATAATATTGCGCCGGATACCCTGTTTGAAGACTTGCCGGATAATTGGGTTTGCCCGGAGTGCGGCGCTGGGAAGGATCAGTTTTCTCCCCGAGATTAAAAAAATATGCCACCAAGGCTTATGATTATTGGAGCCAGAAGCAGGAATTATGAAAATAGCAACCGCAAGGCTGACGTTGGTTACGCGGCAGTTTGTGGTGGAGATGCGTGATGCCGGAATTGCCCGAGGTTGAAACCATACGTAAATCATTATCCGGCAGTATTTGCGGAAGAAAGATATTGAATTTAAGACTGACCAAGCCTAAATTGCTGAGAGGCCAAAAGGTCGTGAAAGTTAAAAGCAGAGTAATTAATACCAAAATCCTGGCAGTTGATCGGCGGGCAAAATATTTGATATTAAGGTTGAATAAAGGAATGTTGGTTTTACATCTTGGTATGACCGGCCAGATATTTGTCGCGTCAGAAAATAGGATGAAAAATAAAAATATTTTTAAGCTGCCGGACAAACATACGCATTTTCAACTTGAATTAAGTGGTGGAAAATCCCTGTATTTCAGAGACACCCGGCAATTTGGCCGGGTAAGGTTTCTGGAAAATCATGAAGAACACGATTATTTTAAAAATATCGGACCCGAGCCTTTGGAAAAACAATTTAAATCAGATTATCTTTATCAAAGTATAAAGCAGAGAAGCACTAACTTAAAAGCAGTTTTATTAAATCAAAAAGTAGTGGCTGGTTTGGGCAATATATATGTTGATGAAGCCTGCCATGCCGCCAGGGTATCTCCGCTTCTTTCGGGAAAGAGGATAAGTCTTAGCCAGGCCCGGAGTCTTTATCGAGCCATTAGAAATGTCCTCCAAAAATCCATAAAATATCGCGGAACCAGTATATCGGATTATCGGGATCCGGATAATAACCAGGGCGGGTTTCAGAATAGGCTGCAAGTTTACGGCCGAGCCGGTCAAAAATGCAAAAGATGCGGCAGTATAATTAAAAAGGCGGTGGTGGCGCAACGCGGTACGCATTGGTGTGCGGGTTGTCAAAAATAAATAGACCTTTCCGTAATATAACTATTCAGGAGGTTTGTATATCCCTATGCCGAATATAATCGGAATTATACCCGCCCGGTGGGGGTCAACCCGCTTGCCGGGCAAACCATTGGCACGGCTCGGCGGCCGCTCCCTGATTGAGCAGGTCTGGCGCCGGGCCTGCAAAGCCCGGAGTCTTTCCCGGCTCCTGGTGGCAACGGATGATCCCCGGATTTTAAAAGCTGTCCGGGAATTCGGCGGAGAAGCGGTTATGACCCCGCGTACCTGCGCTTCCGGCACGGACCGGCTGGCTAAGGCCGTGGCGCACATTCCCTGCGATATAGTCGTCAATATCCAGGGAGATGAACCTTTTATTCCTCCGGCATATATTGATAAACTGGCAGAGCCATTCGAGCAGGAAGCCGGACTGCAGATGGCGACCCTGGCTGCTCCTTTACCGGCCGGGGACAGGCAAAATCCTAATGCAGTCAAGGTGGTTTGCGGCCGGGACGGAAGTGCGCTTTATTTTTCGCGCGCTTTGATTCCATATCCGCGTTCCGGTAAAAGAGCCAAACAGCCTGCCAAGCCGATGCTGCATCTCGGACTTTATGCCTTTCGGCGCGATTTTCTTCTGCGCTTCGCCGGGCTAGCGCGCACACCTCTGGAAAAGACAGAAGAATTAGAGCAATTGCGGGCCCTGGAGAACGGAGTAAAAATACACGTCGTGCGGGTGGCCAAACCCCTCCTTTCCATAGATACTCCCCAGGATTTAAGACGGGCTGAAAGGATAATTTCAGGAGGAAAAAAATGATAAAGCGAATTAGCGCTCTGGCTATTATATATTTTATATGTTGGTCTGTTTTATCGGGGCCGGCATGGGCCGCAACTACTACGGTAATGGGAAAAATTGATGATGCTACTAATGAAACCCCTTGTGCCGGAACCAAGGTGGAAGTGGACGGAAATGTGACTTTCTCGGACGGAGACGGGAATTACCTGCTGGAAAATATCCCACTGAATCCTCCTCCTCATCAATTTTACGCATCTAAATCCGGCTATGCCTCCTGCCGGCTCTGGGATCCTGAATTGGTCGAGAGCGGGGTTAATACCATTAACGCTACTTTGTATATTGGTTCTCTGATTTCCGGGATCATTACTGAAGCCGGAACCGGAAGCCTCCTGGCAGGCGCTGCCATTACTGTAAACAACACGGATGATACTTCATACCAGGAAGTATTCAGCCAGGGTGACGGTTCCTACCAGGTTCGGCAGCCGCCGGGACGCTGTTATGGAGGCGCAGCAGCGGCCGGGCATGCTCCCAGCCTGGAACAGAGTTTTGAGCTGCAAGACCAGGTGGATTATCCTCACGTTGATTTTCAGCTTTATATTGGCGGAAACCTTTCCGGGACAGTCTCTTACGGAGATACCGGGTTTCCAGCGGCTGGCGTAGAAGTTATTGCCACACTGGCGGATTCGAACGACTACATGCCCCGCAGTACCACTTTCACCGCTGCGGACGGCGCTTATACGCTTTTCCATGTTTATCCGGATAAAACCGATATCGAGGTGATTGCTCCTGCCGGATATGCCAACGGCCATTTATATTATATTGATGTGCATGACCAGGAGCTGCTGGATAATCTTGATATTTCACTGCAGCCGGGAGGAGACATTTCAGGAGTTATCCAGGATTATGTTGGTAATCCTGTATTTAATGCGAAAATCCTAATTTATCCTGAGAGCGGCAATTCAGCCAACCAGCAGGAGACCAAATCCAACCCGGCCGGAGCATACACGCTTACCGGCATGCCGAAGGGCCGGTACTCCCTTAGGGTTTGGCCCCGGCAGGGAAATAATCTGCAGATAGTTGAGGTCGGTGGAATAGAGATTAAGGCCGGTATTATAGAGACACGCAATTTCACCCTCCAGCCGGGAGGAATAGTCAGGGGGAAAGTGAGCGGTCAAGATGGGCCCGTCGACAAGGCCTGGATAAATGTTTTCCTGGATATGCAGTATCCTTTTGAGAATATTGTGGAGTTGGAGACCAGTGAATCGGGTGAGTATTTAGTAGACGGAGCATCTCCGCTGCAAAGCTACACTATAATGGTCGTTCCGCCTGCCGGCGACACGGTAAATGCCATTGCTATAAAAAAAGGATTAACCGTTCCCGAGGGCATAATAAATATTCAGGATTTCACACTGGTCAGCGGCGGCGGGGTGCAGGGAAGCATAATCGACCATATGGGACAGCCGGTTACGAGCGGCATGGTTGTAGGTGTGAGCGCAATGCTGGGCTTTGGCCAAGAGTATGACAATCTGGACGGCAATTACTGTTTGAAGAGCCTGCCGGAGAATGACTATCTTTTTGTAATTAGCCCGGCACGGGGAAACTACCGGCAGACAACCAATTTTTTACACGTCACGCCCGGGGTGATGGAGAATTATAATTGGCAGTTCCGCGAGGGCGGAGTTCTATACGGATATATTTATGAAGGATCCGGAACGATCCCGGCTGTCAACGCGCGGGTCAGCGCTAAAAATAAAACCGATCTATTGGCCTCCATTGTTCATTTTGAACAGGAGGGCTTTACCGCGGGCAATGGATATTATTATATATCCGGGCTTTCGGAAAAAACCTATCAGATCACAGTAGCGCCCGAGGTCCGGGATGCGGATGGATGGGCCGGGCTCACTTCCGAGGCCGCGATTATACCGGGAGAAGAAAAACGTCTGGATTTTCACCTGGCCGGCAGCGGCACCATGGTATTTGGTACGGTCAAGGATCAATACGGCAACCGGCTGGCAGGCTCGTATGTTTATTTTTGGCCGGCTGGGCAAGCCGGCTCAATGCCGCAAACCTACACCATTACGGATAATTGGGGGAACTACTCACTAATGCTCGCGCCGGGATCCTATATGGCCCAGGCTTATCATACCTCTATGTTGATTCTGGGCGCCAACCTGGCAATTGAACCGATCCAAGGGGTGGTAGTGCCTTCTGCGCCTCAAACCAAGCATCTGGAATTTATTATGCAGTCAGGCGGAACCATTTCCGGTGTGGTTAAAGATCAGCTGGGGCAGAAGCTGTCCCAGGCTGTAATCCGGGTTTACCAGGATACCAATCCCACACCGGCGCGCATAGCTATATCGGATGCGGATGGATATTACCAGGTTACAGGTTTGCATTCCGGTATCTATAACATAGAAGCTGAGGCCGCCGGATACAATGGGACGCCCGGACAAATTAATGCTTCCCTGGGAGGACAGACTGAAGGCGTGGATTTGATTTTAATTGCTCAGACCACGATTGGAGGAACGGTCCGGAGAAAGGGCGATAAACCGGTAAGCGAAGCCATAGTACAGGTTCCAAATTCAGGCTCAGCAGTATTACAGACCATAACCAATAAGAAGGGAGAATATATTCTGGAACTGCCGGCTGACGGCGGATGGCCTTTTCAGGTAAAGGCCTCGGCTACGGGTTTGAAAAGCCAGACTATTTCAGGATTATATCCCGGGGACCGGGCCGACTTTATACTGGAACCGCTCATTGGTAAGAATGAGGCGATCAGCTATCCCAATCCCTGCCGGGGGGAGAACCTCTCTTTTCTCTTCTGGCTGGAAAGCGATGCCACAGTGCTGATACGGGTTTATAACCAGGCCGGAGAATTGGTATGGGATTGGGAAGGACCGGGCATTGGTCAGCAGTATAACCGGCATACCTGGCAGGTATCGGGCGTGGCCCCGGGCGTTTATCTATATATAGTTACCGCGCGGGAAGACGGCGGAAATACACACAGATTTCCCGCGGGAAAGTTGACGGTGATAAAATGAGCGCGCGATCCGGTTTATGTTGGCTGATGGCAGGCGGCATCTTAATCCTGCTGTGTCTTCCCGCTGCGGCGGGAGACCGTCCGGCTTCCAAACGTGCCATGTCATTCCTGCAACTGGGCGCAGGGCCACGGGCTTATGCCATGGGAGAGGCTTTCAGCGGACTGGCGGATGATGTGACAGCCTTATTCTGGAATCCGGCCGGCTTGGGACAACTATCTTATCCCGAGATATTTTTCATGCATAACCAGTGGATTCAAAATCTCCGGCAGGAATATTTAGCCGTGGCCTGCCCCCTGGCCGGCGGATGCGCGGCCGCGCAAATAACCTATCTAAACTCGGACATCCAGCTCTGCCGGGATGCGGAAGGAAACCTGACCGGACATAGTTTTAATCCCTACAGCCTGATGGGAGGACTGGGATATGGTTATAATTTAGGGTCAGGACTTCTGGCAGGAGGGAGCATAAATTACGCGCGCGAGCAATTGGACGATACTACTTATGCCACAATCTGCCTGGATATCAGCGGCCTCTATAGGCCAAAAGATGCCTGGTGGTCAGTCGGAATGGTTGTCCGGAATCTCGGAGCGCCGGTGGCCGGATATCCCCTGCCATTAACCATGCGCCTGGGCGCTGCCGGTCAATTTTTCAGAAAAAGCCTGAATGTGAGCCTGGATATAGCGCGCACGATACCGGGGTGGTTCAGATACGGATTCGGCGCCGAATACTGGTATAAAAATATTTTCGCCGTGCGCTCCGGTTATTTATTCCGGCCCGAACAGGAAGGCCTGGATAACCTCTCCGGATTGCGGGCGGGATTGGGATTTAATATCCAGGGTTACCAACTTGATTATGCCATGATTCCTCAGGGTGATCTCGGATACGGGCACCGCGCCGGCTTTACTTATTTCTTTGGGGGAGGACGGGCCCTGGCCTCGGAAAAGCAGGCTTTAATTGACAAGGCCCGGCAACAGGGGCAGAAAGCTTTAGCCGCCCAGGACTATGACTTGGCAGTTGATGGATTTCAGAAAGTATTGTCATTTATTCCGAATGACCCAGCGGCACGCCAGGGGCTGGCCGCAGCTCAGACCGGCCTGCGCCAACAGGAAAAAGCCCATGAGCTGAAGCGCCGTATTAACCAGGCGGAAAAGTATGTCCGCAGCGGTCTTTTTAAAGACGCCATGGACGAGTACCAGCGTGTGCTATTAATTGACGAGGGGAATACCCGCGCAGCCCGGGCATTGGATAAAACACGCCGTATATTCCAGTCAGGAACAATAACCAAGCATCTCAAAGCCGGCCGGAAAGCTTACCAGCTTCAAAAGTGGGTGGATGCCATGCAGTCCTGGCAGGCAGTTTTGGCAATTGATTCCCAACATAAAGAAGCCAAAAAAATGCTGAAAAAAACCCGTGACCAACTGGCCAAGGGAAGCATGGGATTCAAAGATCCCCGGATTCGTAAACTATATTTAGCCGGACTGAAGCTTTTTGAGAAGGGCGATTATGGCGGGGCCACGAAAAAATGGACACAAGTACTAAAGCTGGCCCCTAAGCACAAGCAGGCCAAGCAATATCTCCAGCAAGCTCTCCGCCTGCTGGAGCAAATAATCAAACAGTATTTGCAGGCCGGAGATAAGTATCTGACAGCCGGAGATCCGGTGCGCGCCGCGGGTAGTTGGCGAAAAATCCTGAAACTCTCGCCCCAACATACGGAAGCGAAAAAACGCCTCCAGGAGCATAAAGCGCTCTTCCAGAAACACGCCAAGGAGTTGTATTTAAAAGGCATAGAATTATATACCCAGGCGCATTTCAAGCGGGCAATTGCGAACTGGCAAGACGTCTTGACTCTGGCCCCGGACTATGCCGGCGCGGCGGATAATATCAAAAAAGCCGGGAAGAAGATTAAGGCTCTGCGGTGAAAGCGTTTTCCGGTTAAAATTTCCGAAATAGTATAAACTCATCTTTTTTGAAGATTTCCTGATATTTCGGATTATTTTTAAGGGATTGATAAATGGCTGAAAGCTCTTTCTTTGTCATGGGAAAATGGTTGCCAACCAGGTCTAAAGCAATATATTCATCGCTCGCTTCAATTCCGGGTAAAGTGTGAATGTGCTCGCGATGGGATATATGCGGCACCAGGCTGCTTTGAGCGGCCAGCGGGACATTTTCAGGAATACTCTGCAGCATTGCTCTCCCGGTCTTATGCCGGGCCTCTATACTGTCTGGAAAATAGCGGTGTACATTGAAGATTACTAAATAGAGGCATAAACCGGGCAAAATCCAGAATTTGTTAATATTACGTTTGATTATGTTTTTCAGACCGAAGATAACACCCACAAATAAAAAAGGAATTATGGGTGCGGAATAATAGAGCATAAAACCGGCCTGCAGAGAATTAGCGCTGGCGGCATTCAATCCAATTGGCGCCAGGAGCAGAATACCCCACCAGGAAAACAGCGGAAGAAAAGCCAGGGGATAGAACAGACGAAAGACTCTCATATTTAAAAAGATATCTACGGCTTCCTTAGGATGCGAAGCCCAATGAAAAAATTGCTCCGAGAGGCTGGTATCTTGGGGAATCCAATTGGTTAAAAAATTATATCCCGAGAAAACAGCAGCTTCATTATTCATAAGTGCTATGATTATTAAAGCGGTTAAAACCCATAAAAGCGATGCTCCGGAAGTAATTAAACCTAACTTGATTCGCTTTTCTTTAATTAATACAAATAGACCGAAGAAAAAGAGATAAATACCTACATCCTCTTTGCACATAAGCGCCAGCAGCAACGAAATCCAGTAAATCAGATATTTTCTTTCCAAATAACCCCAAACCATTAAAATGATCAATAATGGTTCGAACATTTCCACGTGAAAATCATAAAGCAAGCCATGAACGAGATACCAGTTATTTAAAAACGCAAAAACAATAACCAGTGCCATAGTTTTATTTCCCAGTTGCTTTTTGGCCAGCAAGAATAACGGCCAGGCTGCCCCGGCCACGGCCAGGCATTGGATCACCAATAGATTAACCGGTGAGTTTTTAATCATATACAACGGCGTGAGTAAAAGCAGGATAGGGCTAAAATGCTCTTGGAAAAACGAGCCGTTTAAAAAGGGTACATAAAGAAATTTACCGCGCAGAGTATTCGCCACGGCGTAGTCAAAGATGGATAAATCAAAGGCGTTGGTATGAAAAGAGTAATGCTGGGTGATTTTCAAGATGAGGTAAAAGACAAAATAAAGGGTAATTAAAGAAAAAGCGGCCAGGTTCCAGTTGATTCTGCCATAAATTTCGTGTTTTAGATACGACCTTTTCTTGTTTATTAAATAGCCGGCGGCAAGTAGAAATACACCAACGAAGATTTTGAACACTAACATAATATTTTATCCCGCAAATTTGTGTTTGATATAATCAGGGTGAATTTAAAAAGCGATTCGGTATCCGCAACGGCAAATAAAGGAAATAATCTTTTAAAAAACTGTTTGAATCTATTTTCTTTCAAATACCACTAAATATTCAGTTTGACCTGCAAATGTATATTGCCGTGTTTCATCCCATTTAAAATAATGTTTCTGAAATGTTGGATGATTATATAATGCAGTTTCTCCTATCCAATAATCGCTGATGAATTCATCTTTTTGCGGTTTTGTCCGCGTAGTTAAAAGCACATAATCAGGTTTCTTTTCCAATAAATTATCTACGTGATATTTCTCGTGAAAACGCATGTTGAATTGCTTGGCGACTTCAGGATTTATTAAACCAACCATATCTAATATAGTAAATTGGGAATAATATCCCAAAGAACCAATATGATTCGCAGCTAATGTAGAATTGGCGGGGATATTTTGATTTAAATAATGAGCGATGCTCTTGTGCGCGTTCACTATCAAAGCTTCAATACAGAAAGAAGATTTCTTTGTTTTCAAACTCAAAACATTCTTCCAGGTATTCGTGTTCTGAATAATAGTATTCTTAAAAATAAAGCCGATAAGTAATACTAGTATTATAGTAATGCCGACTTTAAAGAAATATTTGATATTGTAATTTGCGATTATTTGAATCATCTTGGCAAAGCAGGAGCTACTAAGTATCCAAAACATAGCGATGAGGGGAATAAAATATCGAAAATGCCACATCCAGTCGCCGCCAATAAATATTATTAATCCAATATAACCAACAAGATATGCAATCATTAGATGTTTCAAGAAAGTATTGCTATTTTTTAAAATAAATACACTACCGCCCGCTAATAATAGTAAGAGATAATATTTACTAACAAAAGCCCACATATATTTGAAACCTAAGATCCATTGCATGCCACCATATTTTGCGTAGTAAGTATTAGAAATAATATCTTGATAATAATAAAATCTCCATAGTTCGAAAATTATAAAAGATGAAATAATAATACAAAATTCCATAAAATACTTTTTGAAATACAATTTATTAAAATGATTACGTTTGCTTTTAATGAGAAATATTTTAGCCGGTATGGAAAACAAATAAAAAACAATACCTTCAACTCTGCATAATGATAACAATACAAATATTATTGATGCTTTAGGAAATATAGATGAAGATTTAAGATCATAATGCTGGATGATCAAAGACGCGAGTATTAATGATGTAAAAAAAGTAGTTTCCATTCCAGTGGCGGACCAATATACAAAGGGATAAGATATCGCAAATAGAAATGAAACCACAAGTGATGACAAAATAATATAATGCATTTTAAATTCATTTGAATTGTTTGCTTCTGAATGTTTGAAAAAAGTAATCGAATTATTTTGATATAGATTACTAATTAGAAAAACACAATATATTGATAAGGCTCCAAATATAATGCTCAAATATTTACTGAATATTGGTAAAGATAAATTGAGTTTAGATAATACTGCTAAAATAATCACCCAAAGAAAATTGGAATATCCTTCTATTTTATCACCGATATTAAATACTAAACCATCGCCATTAGCAAAATTCCTGGCATAACGAAATGAAATATAAAGATCATCTGCTGTGGCATGATAAAAATGACGACAGGCCAATAGAAAAATAAGTAAACCTAAAGACAATAATACAAATGGCACAATATTAATTAATTTATTTTTGGAGACTAGTATTGACATAATGTTTTATAATGATTGCAACTAAAATAATTCATTACCACCCGCAACCGGTTACTGTTACAGGAGAGGATAAATATCCTGAATAATCAACCGTGCCTATGGCTGGAAGATCGTTTTTGTCGAATATTTTTGAATCTATTTCTGAGGGGGTTGTCGTTCCCCAATAATTGCCAGTGGCTGTTTGATCATCATAGCTTTGATTATAATAATCAAAAAAATTACTCCCGTAAATATTACTTCCTGTTATAATGACGAAATTGTAAGTGGAAATGCCAATATAGGCGTTATTTAAAATTGAAGAGTTAGTAATAGTTAGATTGCCGGAGGAAAGACTGATACCGGAGTAAAATAATTGTATAATGCAATTATTAAATACACCAGATAAACTTCCTGTATTTGAAAGGACACCCCAACCATCACCATTTCCAATAAATGTACAATTGCTAATGCTTAAAGTTATTGAATTTGCGCCGGGAGCCCATATCGCAAATTTACCCATCCCATCTATTGAATTGATAATTTTGCAGAATTGAATATCAACATTGTCGGTATCAATTGCCAAACAAATATCCTGTAATTCGCAATATCTTAATACACTACCGGTGCAAGTTGAAGTGAAAAATATTTGCCCGCCACCCACTGTCCCTTCTTTTTTGAATAGAATAAGATTTGATGCGGTGCCTTGTGCATCTAATTTGCCATCAATATAAATAATAGTGTTGGGATTTAAATGTACAGCTGTATTAGGTTCTATAGTCAATGTGGCTTCTGATTTTACTACTATGTTTTTTTCCAATGTATAAGGGCCACCTGCAGCAGTCCAAGTAGTGTCTGAATTTATATTTCCTTGAGCATCTGCCCCGGGAAGGCCCGGATCGCCTTTATCACCTTTATCTCCATCCTGGCCGTCTTCACCAGCTTCTCCTGTCGGTCCGGCGGGTCCCATAGGCCCCTCTTTTGCACATGAAGATAGAAAAGCAGACGATCCAAAAAGCAATCCCAGCATTAAAATAGAAAAAAAGTATTTCATGTATAAACATCCTCCTTTAGTAATAGAGTCCTCTTTATTAGAGAAATAACTATATTGACTCTGGATTTTTAATATCCAACAGCTATCCAGTAGAAATATGTTGCAGCTCCAACACCGCTTCCTGGCCATCCCCCTAAAACGGAAAAGGAAGACGTGCTAACATTTGTTATCATCATAATAAAATAGGAATAGTCACCTCTTCCTGGAATACATACGACATTAGGAGTTTGAGTAAATCCATAATCAGATAAACTAATAGTTTTTTTACCGTCATTGCCCGTCAGATCAAATCCCGAAACAATAATTGGATTATTTCTAAAAGCGCCATTTACGGCCACTTTTGGGGCAAATTGTGCTTTTACCTGAGTCACCGCATTATTTGCAATATTCGTGTTCCCGATTTGCCCGCCCCCAATATTCCCGCTGGTAATTGTCCCGCTTGCGATCTTGGCCGAGGTGACTGCACTATTTTGAAGCTTGCCCGTTGTCACCGCATTATCCGCCACTTGATTCGCCCACTCCGCTCTCATTGCATAAGGGACGGTAATGAGTTCCTGCCGGGCAAAGGTCTCCGGTTTACCCTTTATGGTTACAGTTAATTGAAGCCAGTAATTTTGATCAAACACTGGCAAGGGATTTGTGCCGCCTAAAACCACATTGAATCCACCTCCGTAACTCTGAATGCCTCTTCCTTGCGCCTCGTAATGTTCCTCCCACCACTCCTTACTTCCGTTGGTTTGCGCAGTCCACAAGGAAAAATGCATATCATAAACTTTGTCCGGCAGAATGTTTCCTTCTTTGTCGGTTAGTTTTCCGGAATAATTAATCAACTTGGGGACTGTAGCCAGTGCTGATGTTGCTAGAATACAACTAAATACAGATAATATTAAAATGCTTAAACCTTTATTCATTTTAAATTCTCCTTTTACAAACATTTTAACCAATATTTTGTGAAAATGGATATTCTATGCTGCTTTTTTAATTCCTCGAAAGCTGAGATAGGTCACTAAGCGTGTAGGGGCGTTCAATTGAACGCCCCTACATCCGCAGGATTTACAATTACAAACGGTTAATATGTTACAAAAAAAATTAGCAAATACTTAAATATGTTCTTTTTGTAAAGTTTTCTTTAATTCAACCACCATAATATAATATAAAATTGGGCCTGCAAAATAAAAAAACATACCGAATATTATTATAAACAGCCATATGTATTTCATAAAGCCGCTGGTAAATGATTGCTTGCTCCAATGCGAAAAAGAAAAACACAAGATATAGATAGCGCAAATAATAGAGATGAATATCCATGCGCCTAAAAGCATTTCAGGAAACGTAATATTTTTCAGACTTCCTGAAGCTGATATCGGTGAAAAAATAGAAATCAAGTTCCCTATGGCTAGATTCAGTATCAGTATTCTTTGGATTATTTTCTTCATTTCTTCTCCTCCTGAATGGCATTATCGCCTTTTTGAGTAATTTATCAAGATTAATGTGTCCTTCACAGGTTACGCCTATAGGAGTTCCGGGAAAAATAAATGTGCCGCCTATTACTATAGCGTCTTGGTTTATTTCAACAAAATCCTTTCTCCAATAGAAATCAAATTTACTCTCGCCGTTCTCTTTTGCTATTCTAACTCCTATCCCTAATAATTCAAGTTCACCTCCTATATAATTTTCTTTTTTAAATACAAATTTACCATCTATTACTTCTTTTAAAACACTTTTCTTGCACCCGACTTTAAAACGCCCAAATCTTCCTAATTTAAGTTTGGCCATGTAGCCTACACACAATCCGAATTTTGTACCATCTATGACACCGGTTTTTCCATAATCCGAATCTAACTTATATGCTGTATTTAAGGTACGTTCCTGCCAATATTTGAGACCGTTCTTAAATTTATTGGGATTTTTCCAGAAAATCCTGGCATTATTTAAATTTTCACTTCCCTTTTTACCAATGTTTTTTCCAATTTGTCCGGCTTTGTTTAACCCCCAGCGCGAAAGGTCTGTGGTGGTTTTAATATATTTTTTTGGATTAATAAAATTAGCCGCCCCGGTTTTCATTAAATTTAAGGAGCTTTTTATCCCGGCTTTTGTAATATCGCCTATTTGATAAGCAGTCTTTTTTAAATTTTCGGCTTTTTCAGGCGCTCCACGGCCTAACGCTTCATTCACCTTCTCCGCTTTTTTCTCCCACCTCCTTGGATCAACCCAGGTCTTTCCGGCTTCTTTAAATACTGCGCCGACTTTAGGGGCTGTTTCAATAATAGCCGCATTAACTTTCTCCGCCTTGGGGCCCCACCTTCGCGGATCTGCCCAGGTTTTGGCTCCTTCTTTTAGCGCTCCGTTGACGCGGGAAAACAGGGAGGGAGTCTCTGAATCCTCTTCTGATATCCATACGTTTCTTCCGGTCGCAGGATCGATTTCCCAATGCCCTTTGCCAGGCGGCATGGGAATACCGCCGCGCGGAGGGGATAAATCGGCTTTTTCCAGCAGGGACACATTACCATCAGTGGCGGCGTTGGAACTGCCTGGGCGGACATGGAAGTCCGCCCCTACCTTTGAAATGCTTGAGCGGACACCGGAGTCTGCCCCTGCGTTTGAACTGCTTGGGCGAACACGGGGGTCCGCCCCGACATTTGAACTGCCTGGGCGGACACGGGGGTCCGCCCCGACATTTGAACTGCCTGGGCGGATACGGGGGTCCGCCCCTACATGTGAAATGCTCGAGCGGATACCGGAGTCCGCCCCTACGTCTGAAATGTCCGGGAGACTGTAAAGGCTGGGGTCGATCTGCGCAAGATAATCATCCATACTGCTTTGATATGTCTGTCCGGCATGATTTGCATACGCTCCTTTATTCCTCGCCGGGCCGTTTCCCAGGACATACACCGGACCCGGGTTTTCCAGGGAACCAAGCAGCCGGGCGCCCAGGCTGGCTAGAGATGTCACATCTACGCTCTGGATAGCCTCCCAGGCCTGTGCTCCATGCTGGTAATATTCTTCTCCCTGTCTGTATATATCACTAATATCCGTATAGATTCCGCGCAGGTCATCACTCAGATAAGCGCTCAAATCATCAAGCATGCTGAAAATGTAATCAGCCGATAAATCAAAATCCGCGTCAAAAGTAAAATAAATCTTCTCCAGCACGCTTTTAGCGGGCTGGAACTCCGGGGGCAGGAATTTGTCTATCAATCCGTTGAGGGAATCCGCCCATTTTCTGCTAGTCAGTTCTTCCAGCCATCGCGACGGCCCGCTTGCGAAAATGTCAAGATACTCCTGCGCCTGGCCCCAGTATTCCTGCCAGCAGTTTTGGACCCACTGGAGGCCGCGGTCCACCAATGAGCTGATCCCAGCGGAAATGGATTGCATAAACCCATCCACGGCCCGGAAAAAATCAAATTTCCAATTCTCGGAATTGAAAATATCGGCCACTGTATCCCAAACCTGATCTGCCTGGAACCAACTGCCGGATGAATCGAAACGAAACTCAAAACTGTCAGCTATAAATCCGCTGATCATATCTCCGGCTTTAGTGAAGAATTGTCCGGGGGTTAAAGTGAAATTCATAAAAGCCGCGCCCAGATCGATCTGGCAGGCGGCAGTAATGAAATCTTTAAGCCTGCCTGCCAGATTCTTGCCAAAGTTACTAAAACCTTCCGCGATCCCGGCCCACAAGCTTAGAGCGTTGTGGGAGCCTCCCATATCCGCGATCAAGACCCTGACCTGATCTATTGCCGTCTGCCCGAAATCAGCTGTTCCGCTAAAATGCGCTGCCAGTTTTTGGCCTATTCCAGCCAGGTCCAGAGTCTTATTACCGCTTAGCTGATCCCAGATATCCAGCACATTTTTACCTAAGGCATTAATGGATTGCATAAAAGCGTTATTACTTATCAAAGCCTGGACATCTCCGATGAAAGAATCTATCTGGCTGGTGATGAGATCCGGCAGGCGTTGGAAAACGTCCAATTGCTGCATGAACTCAGAACGCAGGATCAAATCTTTTAGAGGCCCGGTGACTGTGCTGAAAATCGTCTCGATCTGTTTGGTTTCAAGACCTATCTCGCGTATGAGACGGCCCAGATCGCTTTTAAGCAATTCAGTAGTACCTTGCGCAACAGCCTGATCGAGCAGATGTTTTACGTCCTGCCTCAGCCGGGTCAAATTTTCTACATGTTTATAAGCCTCGGTGCGATGAAGCCATTTAGAAAATTGGCCGCCACCTTGGGCTGCCAGGTTATTCAAGAGACCAATAACGTCCCTGGGATTCTCAAGCTCTTTTAAGATGGGATGGGATTCCACCAGCCTGGCAAACACATCCTGCTGCAAGGTTTGTAACAATTCCTGATCTATCTTAAACTGCCCCGGATTTACGAAATTGAAGGCCGGATCTGGAGTCCGGTTCCCGGGATTCAGTTGATAGGTAATCTTTTTCCGCGCTTCCTGGAATTCCTCACCCAGGGTCTTATATTTCCCGGCAATGGCTTGCATAACCAGGGCTGCATCTGCTCTCCGGATTTCCAGCAACTGGCGCTCCAGGCCGGCATTAAAATGATCTTTTAGATTCCGGAGTTTATCGAGTTCTTTAACGATTTGAGACTGGGAGCCTGCCAGGCCGATTTGTTTAGCTAATCTGTCCAGGGCCGGATCGGAAGTGGAGAGCAGGAGCATGGCAGGCCGTGCCTCTGTGAAGATGAGCTTGGCCAAATGATCACTAATTTCCAGAATATGCCGGTCCAGCAGTGTGCGCGCCTCGTCGCCCAGGATGGCAACTTGATCCAGGGCTTGCTGCACTTCAGTGCGCATAGCCTGCTGCCGGATAAAATCCACTGCACAGTTAACGGCGTTTTCGTATATTTTTTGTAGAGGCTTGGTGTGTTGCATATCCCAATCCGGCGGTGCCCGGCCAGCGGCAAGATCCTTAGCGGCCCGGTTGGTCCGGTCTTTAGCGCGTGCCAGGGCCCGGCTCATGTCGCTGGCAAAGGACGCCAGATGAATATTCTTAATTATGTCTCCAATATCCTTCGCAGCTCCGGCTGCCAGGTGGTTGATGTTTAAAAGCGCATCCTTGCATTCCCGGCCGGACTGCTTACCCATATCCAACAGCCGGGTTTTAAACCGGGCCTGGCTGCGTTGGGCGATTGACTTAACCTGGGCGGCATTAAATTTCAATCCGGCGCTCATGAGCTGAGCGGATATTTCCATATTTATCAGGTCCAAAGCCGCGGCTATTTTTTCCCGGTCCATCCGGTATTTTTCCAGTCCTTTTTGCACCTCTGGCTTTCGCAAGGTTTGCTGCATATCAATACCGGCTTTATTCAATACGGCTTGCAAATGCGTTGCCTCATCAGCCGGCTGGTCAAATTGCTGCATGAGCCGGCCTTGCAAAACCAGCTGCTTAAGCAGATGCAGATTAGTCTTTAAGTAATGCTTGGCCTGGATTTGGGTGCTTTGTAATTCATGCACTTGCTGCCGAATTTTGCCTAAAAGCACGGCCTGCTTTACGGTCTGGATAAAAGATTGCAGGTCTCGCTGTATTTGGTTCTCTTTGATTGACAGGGTTTTAAAATCTTCCGGATATTTATGTCCCATGATTTGTTCAAGTGTTTCACCGGAATATAAGTCATATTGATGCTCCAATCCCTGATGGAGAGTACCAAGTCTTGCCAAAGCCGGGAGCGCCGGGTTTTTAATCAAGGCTTCTTCAAGGGCCTGGCTGTGTGCGGAAATTGCCGGACTATCCCCTGGCTCAGGCAGAAAGACGCTTACTTTGGCAGAGCTTTCTGTCAGCAAGGCTTTTTGGCTATCAAGAAATTTTTTCTCTTGCGCTATTCCGGCTTCAATCTGTTTTTTCAAATCTTGCCAATTGTGGAGTTGAAAATCCCGGGCAGAGCGGTTGGCCTGCTTTTTCAACTCAGCCCGAGCCACTGGAAGGAGATTTTGAAGGTTTTTAAAATTCTCCCCGTTTTTAACTTGCAAGGCGGCCAACCTCTCTACTCTCAGGTTAAGTTGTTGGAGCAAATCCGATTTTTCACGCAGGCAGGTCATGGTTTGCTTTACAGCGGCCGCGTGGCTAATGTGTTTTCTGGCTTTGTCGAGATGAACCGCCTGGTTCAAATGATCCCATACTGCATCCCTGGCCGCTTGCTCTGCCATTTCCATCTTGGTCAAACTCCGGTACAGACGCAGGGCCGTATTAGTGTCCGTGCAAATTTTAATCTGCTGTTGGGCAAGCTTCCAAAAAACCGGGCCAACCGCAGGCAGCCGGCCAAAAGCTTCCAGACGGGCGGCAAAGCGGGTAAGATCAACGGCTTTTATTTGTTCAAACCCCTGGCCGGTTCTGTTCAGGACAGCCATAACCAGATTCCGGCGCGCTTGGGACAGTTGGGACAGTTCTGCGGCAAAATTAGTCCGCGATACGTTCCGGTTTAAATCCTCCGCGCTTCGGGCGCATATCATTTTCATGTATTGCTCGGCATGTCCCATTTTCTCCAAAGCCCGGATCGCATTAAAGGCAGCCAGGCTTTGTTTTGCTGCCTCGGCCTGTTTTTGCAAGTGCAACTTGAGCAGGCCGGATTTTGCTTTAAAATAATCCGAATCGCGGAGTAATTTATAGCTGCTCAGGCCCTGCTTGATTTTACTTAAGCTTTCATGCAAGACCCGGCCGTCAGACCGGTCCGGGTCATGGGAAAATAAAGGATCAAAAGACGAGGAAACTTCTATCTGATGATAGAGTTTCTCAAACTCGCGGTCCAGACGTTGGCGCGAGGTTTGGGCAAACATTTCCATTTCCTTTACCGCGGAGCCCTTTTCCAAGGCTATGATAGATTGGTGCAAGTCCCCGGGGCCATGAGGAATTTTATTCATGACCAGTTGGTCCAGATGATTCGCGCGCTCCAAATACAGCAAGTATTCCTTTTTAACAATCCGGCTGGGAAATCTTTCGCTCGAGTTCTCTACAGCATCCAAAAAATCTTTTTGGTGGATTTTAAAAACCTGATACCTGGTCCGGACTGCGTCTGTGAGCGTGGGCATATTCGGAGAATAAAAGAGTTCATCCCGGGCTGGAGTCAGAATCTGTTTGGCCTGGTACAGTATCTGCCGGGCTTCTGCAAAATCCGTTGGCGACTTCTTTTCAAGTTTTTGCGCCTGAAGTTCTATATTTTCCTGATAAGCCTGAAATTTATCGCGCAGGAAGATATTCGATCCAGCCTCTGCGTATTGCCTGAGGCTGACCAGCCATTTTTGCCGGGATTCCTCCATCGCATCCCAGGACATTTGCAGGCGGGTTAGGGCTATCGCGGCTCGTGCAAATCTACTTCCCGGCTTATGTGTTAGAGGCGCTTGGGAGGCAGTGACTGACATGGCAGTAAAATCATCCCATTGTTTTTTCAGCTTTGGCGCGGTCCGGCTATAAAAGAGGTCGAGCTCATCCAAGGCCTTTTTGCATTTATCCTGCGAGAAAATCTCTCCCAGTTCTTGAATTTTTCCGGTAATAGCAGTTAGGAGATGGTTTTTCGGATTTCCGGGAACCAGGCCTAATTGGTAGAATTCCCGGGAATAAAGGAGGTCCAGCAAGCGGCCTTGAGCCTGATCAGTTTTGGTCTCAATTATCCTGCTTAAATCTTTGATTTTCAACAGTTTTTGGGCCAGGGGCGAGCGCTCCAGCCAGTCAGCGGGTTTCCGGGTTTGCGCTGCAATCTTTTGGCGGATTTTAACATGTTCACGATTAAGACCATGCCCTAGACTGACCAGATCATTTACTCTGATTTCTTTAGTAAGATTATCTCCGAAGTTCTCGCATACCATTTTCAGATTCTGGTACGAGCTTTTTATGTCATGAATGCGCTGCCTGTCCCAAGGGCTTAAATGAATGCTTTCCGGGGCACTGAAGAGCCGGTCTACCTGTTCCGCAGCCTCAGCTTTGGCATGGTCAATGGCAGCGAGTTTGGCTTTGACTTCCTGATTAAACGTGAGGTTATCCAGGTTTTTCAGTGTTTCTTCGGCCCTATGAATCAATTTTTCGCGTTTCTTTTTAAGATGATTCAATTTACGCATAAACCGGGAGTCCGGCGAGAGGTCGCGTACTGCGGCTGAACGTGCACCCACTCCAGGCAAGGGAAGAGCCAGAGCATATGCCCACTTGGCCCATAATCTCCCATTATGAGGAACCCCGATCCCTATAACATCAATAATTGGCGCTCCCTCGGGCCGAAACTCCCTGGTCTCGGCCAGATAAGAACGGGCTACCAGGCCGCCAGTGCCTTTGGCAATCAGATGGGCCTTGAGCCCCCTGCGTTTGGCGGATTCCACCTCTGCGATTCTTGCCAGCTGTTTGGCCTGCACGGCCAGCCCTGATTTGGGATCAAAATCAGGATGTTGGGCGAGATTTATTATATCCTGGGACGGTATTCCCTTGGCGCGCAGACGCGACAGGGCTTTATCTATTTCTTTGGATTTATCAAAAATATCAGGAATATAAATAACCAGTTGGCGAAAAGGATATTCAAGCCGGGACACGGCTGGCTGGCCGATTACCCGGCCCTGGATTGAAAGGGGGACGAAATGCGCGGGAAAAACCAGTAAAAAACTGAGTAAACAGGAAATACCGCGATGGCTACGATTATTTACGGACATTAATCCACTCCCAGGTGTAAGTTGATTCCATATATGGTTCGACAGGGAGCGGACTAAATCCTTTCAAAAAAAATGCAGTTAATTAAAAAAAGTTCTTCCGGGTTTTGCGTGAGTGAATATAAGCCTTTTAATGGAGTGAGGGATTGTTTTTGCCGTCATTCCGGCGAAAGCCCTGGACAAAACCATCCCCTGGACCAAATCATCCAGGACGGGCAGGACAGGCCGGAATCCAGGAAGTAAACTTATCTTAAGTGAAATACTTCGTTGGATTTTGGCCTGCCCTGCATGGTTTGGTCTAGGAGTCTGTCGGACTTTAGTCATTCTCCCCCTTTTGTAAAGGGGGGCAAGGGGGGATTTAATAAATAAAACGCCCGCTTTCGTATGCAAAACTCCCTCATTCCCCCTTTTTCAACGGGAAATTATAATTGACGCTGATCACTTTGAGCTTAAAGTCCGACAGACTCTTAGGGGCTTGCCAGCATGGTTCCATGGGAGCATCCGCAAAAGGAACTAACCAAAAGGTAATGAAAGCGGATGAGGGATAAACCGATTGGGCTTGCATAGATATGTGTGCAGTTTTATAATGTGAGCATGGTTAAGGAGGATGTGTAGACCTAATGTCAAGTATAGTTATAAGATAATGAATTAAGTAAGGTGGCCCTGGATTTTAGCAATATACCAGGGAAAGAGGAGTTAACTTGTTATTTTAACCACTGGACTTCCCCAAAATTCATGGTAACTCTGTTGCCGCATAAAGGATATTATTAAAATAGCTTGAAAGGAAAAATATATGTGGCCTGATAAGGAATCGGATAAAGATTATTTAAATTTTGGAGAAGTCTCTAGCTTGACAGTGGATATTTTAACGGCTCCGGATATGTTGCCTGTGTCGGTAGGTATTTTTGGGAATTGGGGCGCCGGAAAATCATCTTTGTTAAGGTTAATTGAGCGAGAAATAGAAAATCAAGAAAAGAAATACATGGTTATTAATTTCGATGCATGGCTTTATCAAGGATATGATGATGCACGCGTATCTTTGTTAGAAGTTATTGCGCGGAAGTTAGATACAACGGCTAAGGATAATGAGCCATTGCTACAAAAAACTAAAAATTTATTGTCTAGGGTTAACGCATTCCGTGCAATAGGACTCTTAGCTGAAGGGGTTGCTTTGGCTCACGGAGTGCCGACAGGAGGATTAATTTATAAAGGCGTTGGGTCAATAGAGAAAGTGCTTGGTAGTTTTCAAGGAAAAGATAGTATTAGCAAAAAAGATTTTCAGGATTTGCAAAAAACTGCTAAAGAAGGAATGGAAACTTTCAATGGCTTAATCAAAAAAGTTCCTCCTACAACACCCCCTCAACAAATAGACGCTTTCCGCAAAGAATACGGCGAGATTTTAAAGGAGATAGGTAAACCATTAATTGTAATTATTGATAATCTTGATCGCTGTCTTCCAGCTAACGCAATACACACATTAGAGGCTATCAGGCTTTTTTTATTTTTACCTAACACTGCTTTCATAATTGCAGCTGATGAAGAAATGATTCGTGAGGCTGTTGCTGACTATTTTAAAGGTGCCTCTGATCGACATCAAATTGATTATATTGATAAGCTTATCCAAGTGCCTATTCGTGTACCAAGAACAGGTATTCGTGAAATACGTTCATATTTATTTATGTTATTTGCATCAGCTTCTGATATCCAAAAAGACATGTTAGAGAAATTACGAAGTAAATTAGAAGAGTCGCTACAAAAATCTTGGCAGGAAGCACCCATTGAGAAAGAAGCCGTGTTAGCTTTGATAGGAAAATCTGAAGATGCCGATTTTATAAAAAAGTTTGAACTCGCTGATCGAATAGCACCTATTCTAGCAACATCTCCATTTATTCAAGGAAATCCGCGGATTGTGAAGCGTCTTCTTAATGTAGTTAAAATGCGTAAGAAAGTTGCCGATCGTCGAGGGATTTCCTTAGATGAAAGCATTATTACCAAACTAGTGATTTTTGAAAGATGTGCCGGTGCAGATGCGACGGCAGACCTTTACCGTCTTATTGACGCGGAAGCAGGTAAACCGAAGATATTTGACCTTATAGAAGATGATAGTTCAAATGTTTTATCAGGTGATGGCTTGCCAGAGAGTTGGACTAAGAATAAGACGACATCAGCATTTATAAAGAAATGGAGTCAATTGGAACCATCTTTAAATAACGTTGACTTACGTGCTGCTGTTTATTTGTCTCGTGAAACCATGCCTATAGGAGCATATATTGTTGGATTGTCACCCCAGGGAAGAGAAATTCTAACAACACTTATTAGTATATCGAATTTGTCATCACCGGCTGCCCAAGGGGCACTAAAGCAATTGGCTTTGGAAGAACAGGTTTTAGTTATGGAGGGGATTGTTAATTATTTACGTCAAATTCCAGATTGGGCAAACCAACCGAAAGGGTTTGCCGGCGCAGTTTTATTAGCCAGACACTCGGATGTTGGGGCTGAAATTTTACGGCGTTTTATTAATCAATTACCTAGTCAACATCCATGGATGAGAGCGATGATAAAAGAAGAAAACTGGTACAGAAAGGAAACTTAATAATGGGAACATCTCAATCAAGTTCAGGTCCTGGTGGTAGCTCTCCCTTAGTGCCACCTTGGGCTGACGATGAACCACAAAAACCATTGCCTTCACCACCTCCAGCCCGATTTAAACCTTTTCGACAGTCTTTAGGACGTTTTTTAAATAGTAACAATCAATCTGATTTAAGATCAGCGCTTGGTCATTACGCCAGTAAAGGTACAGGTGGAGGTGGCTTGGCATCAAGACGATTGGGAAGTGTTACAAGTGCCGGTTCTGCATTATATGGAATGTTATCTAGCCTTGCTGAATCAAGGGTGCCGCCGGATGTATCGATAGATCTGGATAATTTGAAGGGGCAACCCTGTGATATAGCGATAGATACTATTACACGATCCTTGGCTACAAATGATGGTGACTCCGAGAAGATTCGTGCGGCAATGAACCACGCATTGGTAGAAGCCCTAGATGGAATAAATGTGTTTGATCCTATAAATATAACAGATGACATTATTATTAGCACCATGATTAATTATTTATCCGAGGCAGTATTTTTACAAATTGTTATGGACGCAGGGAAAGCTTGGACAAAGGCTGAAAGACCGACACAAGCTGCTATTGCCGAGAACGCTTTGAGCGAGTTAATTAAAGTGATAGTTGATAAAAATATGGCACCAAGACTCCAAAAGAATACTAGAACCTTTACAAGGCAAGAGATGAAAACTTTGCAAAGAGAAGTTATCCAGATTGTTTGGAAAGAATGGGAGGGCTATCAATGACCCGAGTTGTAGTGCATCATGATTATGGGAAATTACCTTCTTTAGAAAAAAATGTTATTCCAGTACAAATCTATGGCATGGATGGTTGGCGAAAGAGCAACATTGCGACTATAGGTAATTCAGTTATTGGTATTATAAAACGGCTCGGTGTTGATTTAACCCCGGCAGCCTTTGATTATTTGACTTTGGCTTTAGCTGTAACAGCTGCAGATACATTTGTGCAACGGAAAACTGCTGCTGATGGATGGTCCAGAGAAATTGAATTAAAACTTTCTCTTTATAAGCCAGCTCCTTGGATAGCACAAAAAAATAACATGGAAAAATTACTGCTTTTTTTAAGTGGAGATCTCTGGAAATTAAAGATTACAGGTGGAGGATGTCCTCCACCAATTCCTTATAGCAGAAGAAGTCGTTGTCGTTTGATCGATCTTGAAAAAATAGATTGCGCTTGTCTTTTCTCTGGTGGGATAGATAGCACGGTTGGTGCACTTGATTTACTGAGCAACAGTAGAAAACCCCTGCTTGTTAGCCACTCATATACACACGATCAATCACTCCAGGATGCTATTGCCAGGAAGTTAAAAGGAAAATTTACCAGATTTGCGATAAATGCTAATCCATTGCCATCTCAATCACTGCGAGGCGCCACGGATATTAGTATGCGAACAAGAAGTTTCAATTTTTTTGCATTGGGAGTAATCGGAGGATGTGCCCTTTCTAAGATAAATAAGTTGAAACAGGTTGAACTATTTGTTCCGGAAAATGGTTTTATATCTCTTAATGCGCCATTAACTTTAAGACGTATAGGCTCTTTGAGTACAAAAACAACACATCCTTATTATGTTCAAGGGGTACAATCGTTATTTGAAGCAACTAAAATTAATGTAACCTTGGTCAATCCATATCAATTTAAGACAAAAGGTGAGATGTTAAAAGAGTGTGCCGATCAAGAAACTCTTCGAAAGGTAGTTCAGGAAACAGTATCCTGTAGTAATTGGAAGCGTAAAGGAAAACAATGTGGACGTTGTGTCCCGTGTCTTATTCGACGCGCCGCGTTTGCCTCATCGGATTTTCGTGAGACCAATTCTTATCTTTATGAAGATTTAGCTGCAGTCCTCAAAGATGTAAGGAATCGAGATGATTTATTTGCTGTAATCTCCGCAATTAATAAACTTGATGAAGATTCACTTATTTTATGGTTGCTCGATAGCGGTCCACTCTCCAAAGATAAAAAGATTCGAGATAAGTATAAGCAGATATTTATTAAAGGATTGAATGAGGTGAAAGTTTATTTGAAGAAAGAAGGGTTGCTTTGATGATTGATATGCACTGCCATCTTGATTTATACGCGGAACCACAAAATGTTGTTAATAATTGTAAAGAAAAAGAAATATATGTTCTTTCTGTAACCACTACTCCAAAAGCTTGGAGTGGAACGAGAATGATTGTTGAGGGAATTGATAAAATTTGGACATCTCTGGGGTTGCATCCCCAGTTAGCGCATGAAAGATATAATGAACTTGAAATTTTCGATGATATTCTTCCCGACACTACTTTTATTGGTGAAGTTGGATTAGACGGAGGGAAAAATTATCGATCCCATTATAAGCGTCAAAAAGAGGTATTTCGTCACATACTCATGAACGTCCAACGTGCAGGAGGACGGATCATGACAATACATAGTCAACATGCAGCTTCTGATGTCCTGGATGAGTTAGCGGATTATCCTGATGCTGGCATCCCAATTTTACATTGGTTCACGGGAAATAAATATGAATTAAAGGAGGCGATATTACAAGAGTGTTGGTTTTCAGTTGGCCCGGCAATGCTTGCAACTCAACGTGGGCGGGAATTATTCATAAATATACCCCGCGATAAAATAATTTCAGAAACAGATGGTCCATTTGCGATGGTTAATAAGAAACCCTTAATGCCTTGGGATGTAGATTTAGTCATTTCTGCTATATCAAAACTGTGGGATGAAAGCGATAAGTCGGTCAAAGAGAAAATTTCAAATAATTTTAGTAATTTAATAAAATATTCAAAGAAAGTTATGGGTGCCGGAGTGATCTTCCCCCGATTTGAAGGCGGGACGCGGTTAAAATAACAAGTTAACGAAAATTAAATGCATGGAATTCTTCAGATATCTGTCTGAAGGAATATGCCAAGACAGGGAAGAATTTATATATCCGGTGGAATTTACCACGTGATCTTCCGCGGAATAGAAAGGCAGCGGATTTTTACGGATGCAAAGGACTGCTGGGAATTCATCTGTCGCCTTGCCAAACCTCAAATTGATTATACCGTAGAGACGCCCAATTTGGGCGTCTCTACAAACACCAACGGCGGAAATACAAATGGCAACGGCGGAAATGTAAATGCCGACGATGGAAATACAAACACCAACGGTGTCTCTACAAATGGCCTATATAAAAACAAATACCGTATTGCATCAACACGTCTGAAACATTGGGATTATAGCAGTAATGCCGCGTATTTTGTGACGATATGTACACAAAACAAAATCTGTTATTTCGGGGATGTTTTGGATGACGAAATGCGGTTATCGGAAATCGGGATCATTGCCGATAAATATTGGCGGGAAATTTCAGAACATTTCCCATTCGTGAAATTGGATGCGTTTGTGGTTATGCCTAATCATGTACATGGGATTTTGATTATTGATAACGATCACGTAAATACCGTAGAGACGCCCAAATTGGGCGTCTCTACAAATGGCAACGGCGAAAATGCAAACACCAACGGCGTTTCTACAAATGCCGACGATGGAAATGCAGGGAATTTAAATCACAAATGGAAACCAGGTATTTTGGGTGGTATCATTAATCAATACAAACGAATTTGCACCATTCATGCCAGGAAAACAAATCCTGATTTTGTATGGCAATCCCGATTTTACGATCACATCATCCGTAATGAAAAATCGTATTTAAGAATATCAGAATATGTAATCAATAATCCATTCAAATGGCAGGATGATGAACATTATGAATAAAAGCACCGAATCTAAAATAGAGAAATTCATCCGCCGCCTTGCCAAACCTCAAATTGATTATACCGTAGAGACGCCCAAATTGGGCGTCTCTACAAATGCTACGCCTGGGTATTACTCTCCAACCACGTACATCTTCTCCTTTCGCCGACGAACGCAACGCTTAGTGATCTGATGCGCAGGGTCTTGACCGGCTATGCCGTATATTTCAACCGTCGGCATAAGGGCGAGCAGTATGCCAGGGAAAGAGGAGTTAACTTGTTATTTTAACCACGTTCCGTCTGTCCTTCTCCAGCACGAATCCGATTTTCTTTTTCGGTTTTTTGGGTGGTTCTAATAGTTGCTTGATAGCATCAAATACAACAGCGAATTGTTGATCGTATTTCCTCTCCATGGCCTCGATTTTCCGGCGCAAATCTTCATGCGAATTTAACATCTCACGCAGACGGGTAAATGTACGCATAATCTGAATATTGACCTGAATTGCCCGTTGAGAATGCAGGACACTAGAGAGCATGGCAACACCTTGTTCTGTAAAAGCATGAGGCATTTTTCGAACACCACCCCAGCTTGAAGTCACAATTTGTGACTTCAAGCTGGAAAACTCTTTAAAATCAAGAGTAAACATAAAGTCTTCCGGAAATCGCTTGCTGTTTCTTTTTACAGCCTGATTTAATGTTTTTGGCTCAACGCCATATAACTTTGCCAAATCCCGGTCCAACATGACCTTTTTTCCCCGAATCAAATATATCTTGCTTTGAATAGTTTCTTCAGGAAGCATAGTTTGAGTCATAGAATCCTCCAAATGTATTTTTTCATGTGTCATTTCTTTGGGTTAGACTGAAAATCAGTATTTTCCTTGCAGAAAAAATGAAAAATTTTAGTGGCCGGCACAATTCACAATCCCATGAATATTTTTTCTCAGTATTCGAATAACAGTTGAAGCCACCCCTGGAAAAGCGCATAATATTTTGGCCATCGTATAACTGCCTTCTTGTGGGGTGTGTTTTGCTGAACACCTAGTCTGCGATGGCTTCTTTAATCCATAATTGCAAACTTTAAGTTACACTACTTCTCAGGTGATACTTCTAAATTAGGCAAATGAGCAGAAAATAATAAAATAGTGATAGGGAAGCAACAGCGGGTTAGAATCTTTCGGGAAATCAGGGAGAAACAGATGACTTGGTTGATAAAAGCAGCGGAATTTATCGGACTGTACAATTGTTTTAGAAATTTAAAATTATTGATTATTAGTCGCTTGACACATAAAAAATTTCTCGGTCATTTTATGACTTTTGAGCAGAAAAAAGCATTTATGTTGTCTTTTGATCCTGTTCGCTATGCCACTATGATATTAGCTATCCAGACAGTGGTGCGCACCCAGATCAAAGGTGATCTAGCTGAATTAGGTGTTTTTGATGGAAGCACTAGCAAATTGATTCATAGCTATGCGCCTGACCGGAAAATTTATCTCTTTGATACTTTTGGAGGTTTTCCTGACAGAGATTTAAAGGGCAAACATGATGGGCGGTTTAAAGATACTAGTATAGAAAAGGTTAAGCAGAAATTTGGAAACCTAACTAATGTAATTATTAAAGCTGGATATTTCCCAGATACTACTCAGGGATTAGAAAATGAGCAGTATGCTTTTGTGATGCTGGATGCTGATTTATTTGCTCCAACTTTGGCGGGATTACAATATTTTTATCCTCGTTTAGCTTCCGGAGGCTATATTTTTGTTCATGATTACAATTCTGATGAATCAAATTTTGCGGTTTCTCAAGCAGTTAGTAAATATTTTGCTGATAAACCTGAAAAAATAATCGAAATTCCAGATGAAGGTGGTTCGATTTTAATCAGAAAATCATAAAACGCCTGTGAATAGTAAAAGTTTGAGCTGTTTAATCATGGACACACATTCTGGTCAGGTTTTATACTACCTTTTTGGTGTGTCTGCTTTTTTGGGGGAGGACCAATTCCTTTCGGGCTGGTAGGGATACTGCTTGCCTTTGGAATACAGGGCATGGAATTGTCAATGCTCGCCATGATAGGAATAATTGGATATTCAGGGGTTATTGTTAACGACTCCCTGATTTTGGTGGATTTCATAAACCGGAAGAGATTACTTGAAAAGAAAAGGAGCATTAAAGTCGATATAGTAGAAGGTGCGGTGACAAGGTTAAGGCCGATACTTTTAACCACCCTTACTACAGTTGCTGGTCTTATTCCTACAGCGTACGGTTTATTTGGGGGATTTGACAGCTTTATTTCACCCATGGTAATGGTGCTGGTGTGGGGGCTGGCCATAGGCACGCCTTCGGTTCTTTTTGTCATTCCGATTATTTACATAATCAATGAGGATATAATAGGAATGAAAAACCGGATGGCGGCAGTAATATGGGATAAACTTAAGGGTAAAAGGAACTAAATAATGTAAACCGAAAAGTAGTTTAACGGTGTGTCATTTTATTCGGGGGAAGATCACTGTTAACATTCCGTTTCAATGCGGGCAATCAAATTGTCAACAATAAAAATTTGACCATTTTATTCACTCCTGTACTGCGCCCTGCCACCGGGGGCGGGGCGTTTCATTGACGTGTTCCTTGCCGATAATCACTAATTGCCGGACATGGTCATCAATCAGCCGGTAATAAATGGTTTTACCGGCGCGGCGCCGTGATACCAGCCGGGCGGTTCTTCACTGGCGCAGTTGGTGAGAAACCGCTGATAAGGTCACATTCAACTGTTTGGCCAATCCTCCCACTGATAATTCATTATCTGCCAATAGCAAGAGTAATTGCAAACGGTGAGGATCACTAAGGTGCTTAAAAAGATCGGCTAAATCGTGTATCCGGGCTCTCTGCTTTTTAGAAAATAGCATTAATATCCCCTCGCTCAAGAATCTACTACTGAATATCCTGCGGCTTTAATCACCCGGATAATTATGGATCTATCCAGGGCCTCTCCTTTGACATGGGCCAGCCCGGTTTCCAGCCGGATATCAGCAGACCGGATATTGGGCTGGCTTTCCAAAGCATGCCGGACATGCGCGACGCAGTTATTACAGGTCATGCCGCTTACTTGCAAGGTTAGTTCTTCCTCTTTCCGGGGAGCCGGCCGGTTTAAGCGGCGGAACCATGAAAGGAAATCCAGTCCGGCCCAGCGCACGATAAGCCCGGAAAGCAGAATCGCAAAAAATGCATTGATTATCGGGCGATAGGCCGGGACATGTTCATGATGCGAAATCAGGACCTCAGACAGGGCAGGGCTGAAAAAGAACTGGAAAAGCAGTCCGAAAGCAATGCTGCCTAAAATAACCGTGCCTAAATAGATCGCAGTAATCCGCCGGCCAAAAGTCCGGTAAACCCCTGCCAAGGTGGCGGCATTGGTGGCAGGACCGGCCATTAGAAAGACCAAGGCGGATCCTATGGGTAAGCCGGCGGATATCAATGAAGCCACGATCGGTACCGAACCGGTGGTACAGATATAGAGCGGTATGGCCAGAGCCAGCATAACCAGCATACCCCCAATTCCCTGCAAAGCCGGAAGCCGGGAGAGTGCTTCGCTAGGAAAAAGAGAGCTGATCAAGGCTGCCAATAGAATTCCGAGAACGAGATATTTATAAATGCTTCCGATCAGATCATTAATCGTGTAATTAAAAAATATTTGCCAACGTGATTCTCCGCCCGGGTTATCATTTTCTTTGGGATCGGATTTTACATGAGCAGGATCACTTATTAATAGCGGGCGGGGTTCGGTATAATGAGTCAAGAACCCGCCCGCTATCCCTGTGATCAGGGCGGCGATAACTTTGAAAAGCGCCAGCGGCCACCCGAGAAAATTGGCAGTTACCAGGATAGAGTCTAAACCGGTTTGGGGAGTACTGATCAAAAATCCGAGCGAGGCGCCGTTGCTGGCTCCGTCTTTTTTTAACCCCATGGTAGTAGGGAGTACACCGCATGAACAGAGAGGCAGCGGGATTCCCAGCAGGGTAGTTTTCACAATATTCGCCAAACTGCTTGCGCCCAAATGCTTGGAAATAAAACCCTGGGGCAAAAATATTTTAAGCAGACCGGCCAAGCCCGCGCCGAAAAAAAGCCAGGGGGCCAGTGCGGTTAAAATGTTCCATATTTCTTCGAGGTAATGAATGAAGAACATAATCTCATCTCCTCTAGGAGTTTGGGCAATTAGTTATAGACTAATTGCTCAAACTCCAGAGCAATTGAAAATTGAACAATAGAGCAATAAAAAATTCAATTGCGGTCTATTTTCTATTGTCCAATTGTTCTGGAATTAAAAAATCAGACTAAATGCTCAGGCTTCTACAATTAAACAATTGAACAACTATTCAAATAATAGACACCGAATCCAAGGGGGTCAAGCAGGTTTTCTTTAAAAAAATTATCCTTGCATATGAATATGTACAACTCTATAACGCGAGCGTTATCAAGGAAGACTATTAGTGTATTGCAAGTGGGACGCGGTTAAAATAAGATTCTGCTGCAAAACCTTTTTTGATGTCTTTATTTTATAATGACCAGCTTGCGCAGCGCATATTTTTTTATACCCTGGCTACTCTCTGTCCGCATTTTATACATATATATGCCCGGCGCAGCGTCATGGATATCCCAATGAGTTCGGTGGAATCCGGATTCAGTCTGCCGATCGCTTAAAACCGCGGCTTTTTCACCCCTGATATTATAAATTTCAATTTTCACCAGAGTGGGACCCTCGACATTATAGTAAAACCAGAGATCATTGCCACGAGCCGGCGAGGGGTAGGCAATCACTTCGTCTTTGCCAATGGTATAGGGCGTAAGCATGCTGGTTATGGTAGGACTAATAATAGTGGGACTGCCGGTGGGAGAAAAGGTAACAGAGATAATCGGCGTCACCGTAAATATCGGAGTTGCTGTGGATGTCGGACTTGCCGTCGGGGTAAAGCTCGGCGTATTCGTCGGCGTTAGCGGCGGCGGATTATAAATCAGGATCCGGTGGTTTTCGGAATCCGGAATTATCAGCCGCGTGCCATCGAAATATATCTTAACCGGCCGAAAAAGCGTATCTGCGTCCGGAACTCCTCCCTGATTGGCTAAGCCGCTGGTCAAATTCGGTTGGCCGAGGACCGTATCGGCGCCGGCGTTGTTGGTCAGGGGAATACTATTATAGATCAAACAGCGATTATTTGAAATATCTCCGATGTATACAGAGGTGCCGTCGCTATAAACGCCACCAGGACTGGATAAAGTATTGGCGGAAACATTCCCTCCTTGATTCGCGCCATTGCTGGTTATGTCCACTTGGCCGATCACCACGGAAGCGGAAGCATTGTTTGCTGTGGGAATGGGATTAAAAATCAAAACCCGGTTATTATCCCGATCCCCAATAAAAAGTCGCGTGCCGGCCACACAGATCCCTTCCGGGACATTCAGCGTATTGGCCGCCGTGGCTGAAAAGAGATTGCTGAACATGTCCACCTGGCCGATCACGATATTCGCGCTGGCATTATTCGCTGTCGGAATAGAATTGTAAATTAAAACCCGATTATTGCTGGCCTCCGCAATAAAAAGTTTGTTCTCATCTGTCCATATCCCGTATGGGAAACTTAAAGTGTTCGCCGTAGGGCCGGCACCGCCCTGGTTGGAAGAGTTGGTGGTCATTTTCGATTGTCCCACGACCACATCCGCGTTGGCATTATTGATGGTTGGAATGCTGTTATAGATCAAAACCCGATGGTTGCCGGAATCAACGATAAAGAGTTTGGTGCCGTCGCTATAGACTGCAAAGGGAAGATTAAGACTATTGGCAGCTGGGCTGCCGCCTTGATTGGCGCTATGGCTGATCATATCGGCTTGTCCCACCACCACATCCGCGTTAGCGTTATTACCCGAGGGAAAGCTGTTGTAAATTAATACACGGTGGTTATAGCTATCCGCGATAATCAATTTGCTGCCAACGCGAAACACACTTCTGGGCCGCAGCAGGGTATTGGCCATCGGGCCGATGCCTTGATTACCGGTAGTACTAGTCATATCCGGCTGTCCCACAACCACGCTGGCAGGCTGATTATCGGCAAAACCGAAAACACTATGGGAAGCGAATAATCCGCTGATCATCCCGCCAAGGATAACCAACACCATTTTGACTGTAATTCGCTTGGGAAGATCAAACTTTTTTCCCTTCCCTGGTTTGCTAGGCAAATTCACAACCTCCCCGCAGCATGCTTTGATTATTTCCCGGCTACCCATTGCAGGTACCTATAATCATTATTAATTATAATATTGTTAAAATCCATATAAAGCCAACGAGAAAATATATTCTAACACTTGATAAGCAAAGTTTGGAATTATGTTATACTTAATCCACCGCTTTTAGAAAACTCTTCGCAGGCATAAAAGTTTTATAAACACGGGGAAGATATTTTTATTATGAATAAAACATTCTTTAAACAACCCTTTTTAATAATCGTGTTTGGTTTCTTTGTCCTGGGAAATGCGTCCAGACTTCCGGCTTTTCAAACCAACGAACCCGCCAGTGTGGTGGTCGGACAAGCCTGCATGATATACAATAGCGTTAACCAAGGTGGCGGACCGGCGGCCAACACCTTGAATTATCCTTACAATGCTTTAATCAGCAACCACCGTCTCTTGATTGCTGATTACTATAACCACCGGGTCTTGATCTTCAATAACCTCCCCAATTACAACGACGCCAGCGCGGATATCGTGCTCGGTCAGCCGGACATGACCAGCAACACATTAAATCAGGGAGGATTGCCGGCAGCCAATACGCTTAATTATCCCCGCGGGGTTGACGAGAAAGGAACCAAATTTTTTATCGCGGACACGGAAAACCACCGTATCTTAATTTTCAATACGCTTCCCCTGACGAACAACTCCGGCGCGGACGTTGTGGTGGGTCAGCCCAACATGCTCACCAATACCGCCAACAGCGGTGGACTCGACGCCAATAGGCTGGATTTCCCTTACTCCTGCTGCAGCGACGGCACCCGGCTTTATATCGCTGATTTCGGTAACCATCGTGTCCTGATCTTCGATACAATTCCAGCGGTCAATAATGCCAGTGCGGATGTAGTTGTCGGCCAGCCGGATATGACCAGCAATCTTGCCAATAACGGCGGTATCGGCGCCAACACGCTGAATCATCCGGTTGCGGTTCATACTGACGGCACCCGGCTGTTTATCGCAGACCGGGATAATAACCGCGTCTTGGTTTTTAATAATATTCCAGCGGTCAACAATACTAGTGCGGATGTGGTTGCCGGCCAGCCGGACATGACCAGCAATCTTGCCAATAACGGCGGTATCAGCGCCAACACGCTTTATTCTCCCCGGAGCGTCTATTCGGATGGAACCAGTCTTTATATCGCGGACAGATACAATCACCGCATCGTAGTTTTCAACACCATCCCCCTGGTGAATAACACCAGCGCGGATAGCGTAATCGGCCAGCCGGACATGACCAGTCGTTTGGCAAACAACGGCGGTATCGGCGCAAATACTCTGGATTCTCCCCGCCATGCTTCCTGCCAGGGGACCGTACTCGCGGTTTCGGACCGGGCCAACAACCGTGTCCTGCTTTATGGTCAGGCTACGGCCACACCGACCACACCGCCGACTCCCATTTTTTCTCCCGCCATTACACCGGCCATACCGCCCCTTTTTCAAGTCAAACCTGGACTGGTCCGCATCTCGCGGGGAGAAAGCGCAAAGTTTCTGATAAATCTAACTCAATCCAATCATGTGCGATTGAAGATTTATAATCTGAACGGAAAGTTTTTCATTAGTTTGATAGATAGCTACTTGACTTCTGGAACGCATGAATTTCTCTGGGATGGAAATAACGCGGGTTCAGGCACTTATTTGGCAAGGCTTGAATGCGAAGGCCGGCAAATCCTGAAGAAAGTCGTTCTGGTCCGATAATCAGGCTTTGGCTGCCTTTAGGAGCCTGTCGGACTTAAGTCCGACAGGCTCCTAGGCTTAATGGTCTGGGGCAAGTCCATACCCTTTTTAAGAATGCAGGTAAATATGGAGAATCTGAGAAAATATGGAACCAGACCATTTAAGACAGCGGTTATTCACGGGGGGCCGGGCGCGGCTGGCGAGATGGCTCCGGTGGCGCGGGAACTCGCCTCTGAGGGGGGCGTTTTGGAACCGCTGCAAACAGCGTTATCGGTTGCGGGACAGATCGAGGAGTTAAAAACGGTTCTGGAAAAGCACGGAGACCTTCCAGTCATCTTGATTGGTTTTTCCTGGGGAGCATGGCTCAGTTTTATATTGGCCGCTCATTATCCTGCCTTCGTAAAGAAATTAATCCTTATCGGAAGCGGCGGATACGAAGAGAAATATGCCGGGAGTGTGCAGGAAACCAGGTGGCAGCGGCTTAGTGAAGCCGAGAGAGCAGAGGCGCAGTCGCTTATCGAAATTATCAATAATCCCGCGGTTAAAGATAAAAGCAAGGCTTTTGCGCGGATCGGAGCATTGTTTTCAAAAGCCGATGCCTATGATCCCCTGCCCTGCAAGTCCGAAGTGTTTAGCGGGCAGGCGGAAATATTTCAAAGTGTGTGGAAAGATGCCGCAGAACTAAGAAACAGCGGAAAACTCCTGGAATTCGGAAAGCGCATCCAATGTCCGGTGGTTGCGATCCACGGCGACTACGATCCCCATCCGGCAGAAGGAGTTCAAAAACCCCTCTCCGCCCGGCTAAAGAGCTTTCGATTTATCCTGCTTGAGAAATGCGGGCACAAGCCCTGGATCGAACGACAGGCGCGGGATAAAATTTACATTCTGCTTAGGGAAGAAGTACGCTCTGACGGCAGCGCAAGATAAGTGATTAGGCCCCGCTGCTTCGTTGGGCTCCCAATTCCTACTCCGCTAAACTAAATGGCGGATACTGGTCTGTGGTTAGCAGTAGGGCATACCCTGCCACCCGCAAATACCAGCGAAACACCCCTACGATAAATTCGAATAAATTCCTTGGAATGCGGCCGGTAAATAGGATCGCAAACCAGGAAATTATGACAACGATTAAGACGATAATGCTGAGCACGGCCAGGACGATATAGTGTGGGATGGCGAGGAACCATTTGACCAGGGGCATCCAGCGGTTGAGATCTGTTTTGGCATTCGGATAAGGGAACTGGAGGTGCACGTACTGCTCTTCATCGGTGGAAGGATATACATCGCTTAAGAGCGCGAAATAAGCTGTGACGCGGGCCGCGAAACCGGCGAGGTTAAAATTCCAGTCAAACCACCATTTCGGATATTTTTGGCAAAACAGCAGCATTAGCAGGGTGGGCAGGATGACGAAGCCGGCGAGGGAAGATTGAATTTCGCTGCCGCCGGCCTGGAGCAGACCTAAAATAATCAAGATGGGAATGACCGTAAAGATCCTGAAAAATGTGCTCACTTTGTCCAGCGGTCGTTTGGGATAGTCAATAGTCAGGCTGATCGGGTACTCATGGTTGGTTTTCATTTCAGCGAAGCCTCCCTGATTAATTAGTTGCCTGTGGTATGATATTATCTGATTCTGCTGCAAAATCCCCTAAGAAGTCATTGCGAGCTACAATAGGGTGCGCGGCAATCTGATTTTATCCTTATAAAATCGAGATTGCTTTGTCGCTGCCGCTCCTCGCAAAGACAGCAAAAAGGGTTTTGCAGCAGAAGCTTATCATACTTTTACCATCAAATAAAAATGATATTTTATCATCGGGGGCCGGATTTTTGATAGCGAAATTTTAGAAAAACACCAGTTTTACGTGAATAGAGGGTGAAACTAAGAGCTGTTTAAAAGTATATTATAAAGAAATTGGTAAGAGCGTAAGTCAACCTGGAAAAAGTGTCCCGGATTTTGATACACCGGCAATTGGCCTGGTCTAAAGCCCGGGTTCGGCAAACCAGGATAGGGTTAAAAGTAAGCGCATCAAGAGTGGAGAGTAAGCAAAGGAAAAGGGGCTAACTCATCATTTAAGGTAATAAAATCGCATTGTGATAAAATAAGCGTTGAGAATCGAAAATCGAAAGTTGACCGCATTTGGTATTATTATTTATGTTTAAGGTTCAAATGCTTCATAACCTATCAGTCATGTTAGTGCCATGACTGATAGGTTATGAAGGGGAAGTGTCAATGAGTACAGATCCGGCAACTCAAAATAAGGATCATGTTTTTGAAAATTATCCGGCTGGGATTATTGTGCTGGCCAATTTGGCGTCATTTTCCATTTATGCCTTGGGCGCGATGATTATGGCAAAACTCGGGACAGTGGCATTGTTTTTGTATCTCGGTCTATGTCTGGGCCTGGAAGTGAACGTCCTGGCCGGCAGTTGTGTCAATTGCTATTACTACGGCAAAGCCTGCTTTTCCGGCAAAGGCATTATCAGTTCCTGGTTTTTCAAACCGGGCAATTCAGAAACATTTTCCCGAAAGGAAGTCAGTTGGCTGAACATATTGCCGGATATGCTGATAGTGCTGATTCCGGCTGGAATCGGCGCTTTTCTTTTGATTCAGCAATTCCAGTGGCAGGTGCTGGTGCTCATGGCAGGGTTGCTGGTCATGGGGGTCCCAGTCACTGGTATGATCCGGGGCAGTTTGGCCTGTTGCTATTGCCGCCAGCGTATACTCGGCTGCCCGGCGGAGAAATTATTTCAGAAGAAAGGGGGACGATCACGACATCCCCAAAGTTCATAAGAGGCTCTTTCGGCTGATGTTTTTGTAAGCCCCAGGTATTTTCCCCAGCTTGACCTTTTTTCTGACTTCCAGTAAACTTATAATACCGGATAAGTCAATGAGGAACATTTTAGAGGTGCCCTTTAAAGAACCGTTTTCCGTCTTGATCTTCAATGCCCGGGTTGACCGGAATAACCCGGTAAGAGCATTCGAGGTGTAATGAGGAGAAGTATATGGCCGCTCAGGCGGCATAAAGGAGGTGCCAATGAGTGTCCCAAGAACCATGACCGCTACAATATATGTCCCGCCGATGCGCTTGTTTTTAGTGAGTTTGGTTATTGGTTTTATGCTGTTATTTGGGGGCACAGGTGTAGTAAAGGCACAGTCTTGGACGGTTGGGGTTGGAGGTGATAGTTGGAGTGGAAATGTTGTTCACGATGATACAACTGAAGTTCAGGCAACTGGAAAGATTGAATTAAGACAATTAGTGGATGATTATATCTCGTACTGGAAATTTGATGAAGGTTCCGGTTTAACCGCATATGATGAACATAAAACCAATAACAATGATGGGGTCTTAACCAATATAGACCCTGCCACCGGTTGGGTAAGTGGGAAATATGGCAAAGCCTTGGATTTTGATGGAAGCGATGATTATCTTAATAACGGGAATAATGAGAGTTTGGATCTTATTGACGAGATTACGATTGAGGCGTGGATTAAGTCGGCAGCGGGGCTGGCAAATAGTTACTTGGTGTTAAAAGATGATCAGATTTCGAAAAGGTGTTGGGATTTAAAGGTCAGTACTGATTTGAAATTTGCGTGGTTGATTTGGGATAGTGGCTCGGTTATGAGGAGTTGTTATGCGGATAATGTTTTATCATACAATACGTGGTATCATGTGGCTGGCACCTATGATGGTTCTATGCAAAGAATTTATGTGGATGGTGTTTTGCAGACCAATACGAACTTATGGAGCAATACTATTAAAAGTGAGCTTACGCAGCCCGTAATTGTGAGTGGTAATTTTTTAAAAGAGCCATCCAATACTTTAAGGCATTCGGATGATGCTCAGGTTACCTCTTACTCTGCAACCTATGAAAAGAAAAAGACCATAACTTTTGATAAAGTAATAAAAGGAACGCTAAGGGTTAAATTCGATTTAAGGAGATTTGAGGCCGGTGCAGTACCCATTGGAAGAGTTTATAAAAATGGAGTGCCGATTGGATTCGAGCAATGGGGGGATGGGGCTTGGGCAACTTTTATTGAAGACATAGATGTTGGCTTCATGGCCCCGGGAGAAACCCTGGAATTGTGGTTAAGACAAATAGGAGATTGTGATTCGACGGCGAGAAATTTTAGAATATACTACGATAGTGCCAGTTGTTTCAAGGGCACAATTGACGAGGTCAGAATTTATAACCGGGCTTTAACTTCGGCCGAAATCAATCAAACTATGAACAACGAACATTACGCCTCAGGAAATCTCGCCTCCATCAATAAAGATGCTGAAGGTATTGGTTATGCCGGAGATGTCTGGAAGCAGATAAAATTTGCAGGGACAATACCAGTAGATACTAATGTCTCTATTTATATGAATTCCTCTTCAGATAATTTGACGTGGAATGACTGGACCTTGGTCAAAGCCAATGCAATTAGCGGGATAGCCTATGAGTTGCCGGAAAGAAATCAAAAGCGATACGCAAAATGGAAGTTGGTTTTAAATACTAATGATCTGTCAGTAAGTCCGGAGGTTGAAAAAATGATGCTGGTCGCCGGCCAGGGCGGTTTTTCAACCTTGCCAAATAGGATTGCAGTATTCCCAAATCCTTATCGCGCCGATGACAAGAGTTGCCCGAAAAAAATAACCTTTGCCAATTTACCCGAAGAGGCAACGATAAGGATTTATACTTTATCCGGAGAATTGGTAAAAACGATAAAGCATAAAGATATAGCAGATGGTGGCAGTGAAGAATGGGATATATCGGGAATATCGAGTGGGGTTTATATGTATGAAATTATATCGCCTGCTAACAAGGAAATGGGCAAGCTGAGTATAATGAAGTAAGAAAAAATAGATACAAAGTGCAAGTCTTCGGATAGTCGGATAAGGAAACCAGAGCTTGTCCGATTATGTTAAAGACGTCCCTGCCACTTTCTATCTTGCTTAATGCTTCACACTTTAGTGCGGTGAATTTTATTTAGCCGGCAAGTCTTGAAGGGATTAAGCTCAAGCGGCGCGGCCGGCGGTTTTAAATACCCGCGGCCCCCACGTCGCGGTGAGTAAAGAGGCCGTTGGGAAGCAACCCGGACCTGGGTTTAAAGTTGCCGATCCGGCCATGAGGAGGAAGCCTATGACCTATGAGGAATTGCAAGTTGCCCGGAAGGTGTTTGGGCTCGGGAACCGGGCAACGCTGAAGGAAATCAAACTCCGTCATCGGGAACTCGTGAAACAATACCATCCGGATACCGGGGGAGAGCATAATCCGGGAAAAATCCGGAAAGTGAATGCGGCCTATAAAGTGCTCTTGGCATATATCGAATCGTTTCACTTTGCTTTTTCAGAGGAAGAATTCTACCGGCAGAATCCGGAAGAACGTACCCGGCAGCAGTTTAAGGACGATCCGCTGTGGGGAAAAGGATAAGCGTATTTTGGGGACGGCTAAAGGGAAAGTTCCTTTGGCCGATCCACATCTGTTACCAGCAGCTCCCGATATTTTAATCGTCATGAAGACGACAATAAATTATGCAGGGAGGTCCATCCATGCAAGACCATAATTATAATAAATTAAAAAAACTAATCAAATCTCTTGGAATAATATTATTTTTCTTATTTGCCGGCGCATCAATAGTCAATGGCACTGTATATTATGTTTCTACTACTGGCAATGACAGTCAAACCGGCACCTCACCCGCGGACGGGGAAGCCTGGCGGACGATTGCATTCGCCGCGGCCCAGGCCCAGGCGGGCGATATAGTTCATATTAAAGCTGGTGATTACGGTCATGAACACGTTGTTATCCAGAATTCCGGAACGGCTGGAAATCCGATTATATTCCGAGGTTACCAGCATACACCGGGCGATATTCCCGTGCCGGCAACCATTAATCCCAATGGCGTAAACACACCGCCAACGATAGATTCCAACGAAATGCCATTAATCAATGGGGCAGACAGAGCCGGGAATGGAATTAACCTCGATTCAAAAAACTATGTTGAGATTAGAAATATTCAAATAACTTTGTATCGATACGGTGTTTTTGTAAGCAATTCCACCTATATAACTTTAAATAATATTCTGATAACTAATCTTGGTAATGTGGGTTATGACGGTTGGGGAATATATTTACAAACATGCCGCTATAGCAATATAAAAAACTGCAGTGTGACAGACGCCCGGGCAGTCAATTTTCAAATTTGGAAGTCAAATAATATTATTGTGGAAAATTGCACTGCCTATGGAGTTGAGACGGATAATGCGGTGGATTATTACATTATTACTGGTTATTCACACGATATCACAATACGAAATTGTTTATCCCATAACCGGCATCCTACAGTTGCAATACACCCGGGGCATGGGATTGGAATTAAAGATACTTATTACAACGGCTATTCTGGCGAACACAGCTATAACAACAAGATCATCAATTGTGTGGCCCGCGGCCATGGCGAGAACTTTGTAATTGCGCATTACGCTTATGACAATGAAATTATGAATTGTACGGCTTATGGAGATAATATTTATACACAATATAACAGTGCGTATCGGTTAAGAGATGGTGCCCATCATAATATGCTTAGCAACTGCCGGGCGGTTAAAACCGGATATGGAGTTTGTTTTGACGACACCACCGAAAGTCCCGACATAACCACGATGAAGGATAATACTTTCCAGAATTGTATTTTTGAGGATCCGGTCCTGGTCTATATCTATTATGGTTCTACCGAAAATAATGTGTTCCGAAATTGTGTATTTGCGGGCCCGCAATGTCTTTTTGCGGTTCGGAATATCAATCAAGGGAATATTATTAAGAATTGCATTATGAGCAATCTCGACGCCTACAGACTTAACTGGCATTCCGGTGATAAAGTCCCTGACCCTGATTCCAGTGATGATCTTTTTATTAGTTACTCCAACTTTTGGAATAATGATTTTACTAAACCACCCGGCACGGGCAATCTGGAAGCAGACCCTTTTTATGCTGATGCCGCAAATGGCGATTACCATCTCAAATCCCAATACGGAAGATGGAATGGTTCGGCGTGGATTTATGACAGTGTTACCAGTCCCTGTATTGATAACGGCGACCCGGCAAGCGACTATTCCAATGAGCCGGCAGCTAATGGGGACAGAATCAATATAGGGGCCTACGGGGGCACTACCCAGGCGTCTAAGAGTATGTTTACCATTGCTTCCACACCGACGGAGACGACGATTGTTCCTTCGCCAGAGGAAACCACTACTCTCGCGCCGGTGGCGGGTAAAGTGATGGTCTCTCCCAATCCCTATATTAAACCGGATAATTTAAGCGAGAGCATAGCTTTTTGTAATTTACCCCGCGAAGCGGACATTTTTATTTACACCGTATCGGGAAAGTTGTTGGAAAGCATAAGCCACCAGGCGGCAGATGATGGCGGCTGTGAGGAATGGGATATCTCAAACTTTGCCAGCGGAGTATATATTTACGAAGTGAAGACCTTGGCAGGAAAGCAGCGGGGAAAAGTCAGTATAGTGAAGTGACTTTTAGGACGTTGTGTACCTTCCCCCGATATCCGCGGTCAAAGGAGAATAGAGTAAATATTGAGGACGTTGGTTCTTACAATGCATTATGCTGGATAGGCGCGTAAAATTATTATAGAATCGTTTCGCCAAAGTGGCAGAAAAATTACAGATATAATTCGAGAAGATCAGAAAATTAAAAATCAAGACCAATACCAATGGGGAAGCGGAATTCACCGTTTTTTCCCCCTTTTTGCCCGAAAGAGGCGAAAAAATTTCCCTCAGCATCATAAATTGAGACGCGATGGTTGCATTGATCGGTTACAAAGATTTCATCGGCCCGGTTGATGACAATACCCATGGGATAGTAAAGCCGGCCGGGGTCGTCTCCTTCGCCGCCGAACCAGAGCATGTATTTGCCGTTTTTATTGAACTTTTGGATCCGGTAATTGCACTGGTCAACCACATAAATATTACTTTTGGTGTCAATCGCAATACCGACCGGGCTGTTAAATTCTCCCCAGCCCGTTCCTTTTTTTCCGAATTTCATGATGAAATTTCCATCCAGATCAAATTTTTGTACCCGGTGGTTGCCGATATCGGAAACATAAATATGCAGGGTGTTGCGATCAATATAAATTCCGGTTGGCCGGTTAAATTGCCCCTTTCCTTTGCCTTCCCGGCCAAACTTCAAAATAAAATTTCCCTGACTATCAAACTTTTGTATCCGGTTTCCGTATTCGGCAATATAAATATTGTCATAAGGATCGATGGCAATGCCATAAGGTTCGTTGAATTGACCGTCCTGGTTGCCAAAACTTCCAAATGTCAATATGAACTCGCCTTTTTCCGTGAATTTTTGAATACGATGGTTGTTGGTATCAGCTACCCAGATATTGCGATGGTTGTCTACTGCCACGGCATGGGGATTGTCAAACTGGCCCGTATGCTTGCCTTCTAAGCCAAATTTAAATAAAAATTTCCCCAGGCCATTGAACTTTTGGATGCAATAATTTTGCACGTCGGCGATATAGATATTCTGGCTGATGTTGATCCTTAGGCGTTTAACGCTTTTTAACCCGTTTTTGCTTATAACGGTGAGTTTTACCTGGTACAACCCCTTTTTTTGCGGAGCTTTCCAAACCGCCGTTAGCCCATCCTGTTGAATAATTTTTCCGCCATTTGCTTTCCAAACTACCCGGGCAATTGTTTTTTTATTTTCTTTGGATACTGAGGCGGTTAATTTAGTGGTCCCGCCTTGGGGAACGCTGCGGGGGTATGCCTGGATTTTAGTGATTTTAACAGAACCGCCTGGCTTTTTTTTCGCTGGTTTGGCTTTCACTGTTTTCCCGGCTTTAACAGCCTTCTTTGGTTTGGCGGCTTGCTTGGCTGCCTCGGCTGCGGCCCTGGCAGCCGCCTTGGCGGCCCTGGCAGCTGCTTCTGCGGCAGCTTTGGTTGCCCTGGCTACTTCATCTGCTCCGGCGGCTTTTGCTATCTTGGCTGCTTTTTCCGCTGCCCGGGCTGCTTTTTCTGCCGACACTGCTGCTTTTTCCGCTGCCTTGGCTTCCTTTACCACCTTTTCCGCAGCCTTTGCTTCAGTGGCGGTTCTTGGCGCTTTTGTCTCCTTGGTTTCTTTTTCTATCTTGGCAGCTGCTTGTGCAGCTGCTTGTGCTTCCTTGGCTGCTTCCTTGGCCGCCCTGGCTGCTACTGTTTCCCCGGCTGCCAGTGTTGCTGCCGTTGCCGCCTCGACCGCGGCCATGGCAGCCTCAGTTGCCGCTACCATTGCTGGTTTGGCAGCCATTGGTATTTTGGCAGTCTTGGCTGCCATGGTTGCCGCCTTAGCCGCCTTGGCGGCCTTGGCAGCTTCTACTGCTGCTTTTACTGCTGCACTGACAGCAGCTTCTGCCGCTGCCTCGGCTGCGGCCCTGGCAGCCGCCTTGGCGGCCCTGGCAGCTGCTTCTGCGGCAACTTTGGTTGCCCTGGCTACTTCACCTGCTCCGGCGGTCTTTGCTATCTTGGCCGCTTTTTCCGCTGCCCGGGCTGCTTTTTCTGCCGACACGGCTGCTTTTTCCGCTGCCTTGGCTTCCTTTACCACGTTCTCCGCAGCTTTTGCTTCAGTGGCGGTTCTTGGCGCTTTTGTCTCCTTGGTTTCTTTTTCTATCTTGGCAGCTGCTTGTGCAGCTGCTTGTGCTTCCTTGGCTGCTTCCTTGGCCGCCCTGGCGGTTACTGTTTCCCCGGCTGCCAGTGTTGCTGCCTTTGCCGCCGCGACTGCGGCCCTGGCAGCCTCAGTTGCCGCTACCATTGCTGGTTTGGCAGCCTTTGGTATTTTGGCAGTCTTGGCTGCCATGGTTGCCGCCTTAGCTGCCTTGGCGGCCTTGGCTGCCTCTGCTGCGGCTAGTGCTGCTGAACCGATTGCGGCTTGTACCGCTGCCTCGGTAGCTGCCTCAGCAGCCGCCTTGGCAGCTCTGGCTGCTGATTTTGCGGCCGCCTTGGCAGCTTCAACCGCCTTCACATCCTTAGCTGATTTTTCTACTACCTTGGCCGCCTTCTCAGCTGCCATGGCTGCCGTCTCAGCAATCCTGGCTTCTTTGACTACTTTCTCTGCGGCATTTGTTTCTTCTACTGTTCTTGCAGTCTTTGTCTTTCTTGTCTCCTTGGCTGCTGTTACTGCCGCCTTAGCCGCATTTCTTGCCGCTTTGGCTGCTTCCATTACTGTCTCGGTTGATTCTGTTTCACCGGCTACCTCGACGGCCGCCGTGGCAGCCTCGGCGGCTGCTTTGGCAGCCTCGGTTGCTGCTGTCATTGCCAGTTTGGCAGCCTTTGGTATCTTGGCGGTCCTGGCGGCCTTAGTTGCCTCGAGGGCTGCTTTGGCTGCCCGGGCGGCTGCTTTGGTTGCCGCCGTGGCTGCCTCAATAGCTGACATTTCCTCTGCTTTTTGGACTATTTCAAGGCTCTCGACTTCTTTGTTTTGGTGTTTGAATTTCAGATAGGGAATATAGATGAAAAAAGTTCCGAGACTTAAAAATAGTAAAAGCAAGACAGGTAATATAAAAAATAAAAACCGGTGTTTTTTCTTCCCCTCCTGAGGCCGGGAATGTTTTGGGGCGGCTTTACCGGGTGTGGGCTCTTTTGCATTATTCTGAGCAGGTTTTTGGTGATTGTTTTTTTTCATTTTTTATGTCCCCCGAAAGGAAGGCACAAAGACAGAAAGGCGCTAAGAAAATATTCGAAATATTCCCTGGACTTTTTCTTAGCGCCTTGGTGTCTCGGCGGCTGATTGATTTTTATAAGCGCCGCATATTCAGTTGATGGATGCCGGTTGAGGTTGAACTTCACCTGATAGAGCTCCTTCAACTGGTACAGGAGTCGGCTTTACGATTAAAGTTCTGGCCTCGGTCAGAGCGCTGCGGGCCCTGGCTTCAGCTTCGGCCTGGGCTTTTTGCTTGGCCGCTACCACTGCCTGGGCCGAAATGGCGGCCGCGCTGGCCAGTGTTTCTCTCTTTTCGGACGCATCTTTAATACTGGTTAAAGATTCCAGTTTTTTGGCGGTAAATGCTACAATTTCATCTTTGGAACTGGCAAAATCCTTGGCTTTAAGCAAGACTTTCGCGGCAGCCCGGGCGCTGAGTTTGGCGGCAAGATAAGCCTCATTCAGTGCAGTAGAGATTTCTTCCGCCAGTGTCAACAGCTTCGCCAGGGACCTGGATTTTACCCTGGCGGATTCGATAGACTGACTTCTGACTTCCACCACCTTTGCGGCGGCTCTTGTGGCCTCGGCCCGGATGCTGGCTTCGTTTTCAGCGATTTTAGCCTGTTCCATTTCTGATTTGGCTTTGATCGCGAATTCCATGGATTGGGCATTGCCGCCTTTTTTCATAGCCGCTTCCGCAATATAGTAAAAATCTTCAGCCCGCTTGA
>JAUVAV010000086.1 GCA_030591525.1 candidate division FCPU426 bacterium
CGATCACCCCTGCCCTTTTACTCAGTGAGCGGGTTGTACCATAGACCTGGTAGCCTTTATCCGCTAAGAATTGCGCTATCGCCAATCCTATGCCGGACGATGCGCCAGTAATCAGTGCTTTTTGCATTAAATTCTCCTTTATCATAATTTTTCTCACAGCTTGCCGTAATTAGGAGCCTGTCGGACTTTAGTCATTCTCCCCCTTTTGTAAAGGGGGCAGGGGGGATTTAATCAATAAAACGCCCGCTTTCATATGCAAAATCCCCCTTAATCCCCCTTTTTGAAAAGGGGGAAACTGCTGTCATTATATCATAAGTCAACAACAAAGTCCGACAGGCTGCTGGGAGCCTGAGCAACTAATTGCTCAGGCTCCCAGGCCCCTACAGTTTATCTTTTCCCTTAGCCTTCTTTTTTTCCGCAAAAACTGCTTTGGGCTGCATTCCCCAGCGGGCCCGCAAGCCCCTGACATCCAGGTGTACAAAAGGGCCGTGCGAAGCTGTCCCCGGATATAATCCCAACCCTCCAATAGCATACCCGCTATCCCGTTTATTATCCATAAGCTCAATGATGCTGTGAATGATTTGAGCATCCCGATAATCGACTTCCCCGTCCTGGTTAAGGTCGTCCATCATTCCGTCATGATCCTCATCAATAAAAATATCGGCGGCGCGGCCCCAGACATGGGAACTGTATCTTACGTTTCTGATCGTCCGGTTGTAATAGGGCGTTCGGTAGCCGCTCAAAATGCTAAATGTATTGCAGGCATATCCGCGGGCATTCACTTTTTCCAGCAGCTTCTCAAGTTTTATTAATAATTGCTCATCCAGCACCACATACTTGGGATAGCCTCCGGCTTGTTTGCATAAAAACTGCCCCAAGGTAAAATGCGGGCTGACCCGGGTATCTTTATTATCTTCCGTAACCTCGATAAATCCATTAGGAGGAGTATAAATCGAGGTCCGTTTATTCCGGCCCTGGGGATAATGACCTATGAGATAACCATTTATCGAACTCCCCCGCATTTTTTTATAAGGGATCATCACGAAAAAATTCAATAAAATTTCTTCTCCCAGGGGCTGGCAATAGATTTTAAGGGGATAGACTCCGGTTTTTAGAGGAGCTTCCCAGGACCAGCGGCTGGCTGAACAGCGCTTCAGCTTTCCGCGCCGGGTGTGAAGCCGGCAGCTATCCCCGTGCTTAAAATCACGCCTCGATAAATCCAGCGTAATATTCTGGCCGGGAAGCACAAATACTCCGTGAACCCCGTATTCTAATACCAATCCATTACATTTCACACTGAAGTTATTTTTGGAAAAGGCTGTCTCAGATGCCTTGACATCCGCCCGCAGATGTAAAAAAAAAATCCCTGCCATTAAGCCGGCTATTAAATACACCCGGTAGCCACAGCCTGCTTTATTCAATTATATTACCTCCATTTAATCACCCGCACGGGATTCACGCAAAGCCTTGTCCAGCTTCTTATCCCAGCCGTAGATATCATCTCGAATATGCACAATATTATGCTTATCCACCCAGGCAGTTTGGTAGAGTATATGAATGGGAATCGGTTTTGGCAACCATATTTTTTCTTCAATATGGCCTTTGATGGTAGCTTTGATGCATTCCCTGCTCCAAAAATTCCCCCGCAGAACATAGGTCGCCAATGCCACCGGCTTTTCGATACGAACACAACCGGAACTAAAAGCACGCACTTCTTTTTTAAATAGATTTTTTTGAGGCGTATCGTGAAGATAGACATTATAATTATTGGGAAACATGAATTTAATACGGCCCAGCGGATTAAAACGTCCGGGTGCCTGCTGTAATCGGTATACCTCGTAAAAATCCCTGATTTCGATCTTCTTCCAATTAACGGTTTTGGGATTAATCGTGCGTGTCTTATTGCCCCATCCTTTGAAAACCTTAATGTGATGCTTGGAAAAATAATTGGTTTCATGGCGTATGGATTTAAGTTTCTGCTTGATAATCAGGTTGGGCGGAATCTCCCAATACGGATTTAATATTAAATATCTTATTTGATTGCTGAAAGCCGGGGTTCGCATGTCCTGTTTGCCGACAATCACGCGCATCTGCATGATTTCCCGGCGCTTTTCCATTACTTTCAACTCAAAAGCCGGGATATTCACCCTAATATATTTTGGCCCCAGTTCCCGGGGCAGCCAGCGCCAGCGTTCCAAATTTAATTCCATGGTTCGGATGTATTTATCCAGCGGTATATTTAAAGCCTGCAACGTCGCTTGGTCCAGCTCTCCGTTGACAATTAAACCCCGGCGTTTTTGAAATTTTTCCAGGGCTTGCTTAACTGCTTCGTCAAATAAAGCTTCATCCCCGGCCGGCTTAGGCGCGAGATCTTCCAGAATTCTAAGTTTTCTCCTTAACGCTATTACGGCTTCCTCATCCCGGCTTCCTTTTTGAAGTCCGGCCACAGCCGGCGTTTCCGTCCATTCTACCCGATCCGCTATCTCGCGATAATGCTGCAAGGCCTTCCTCAACCGGTAATAACCGGCATGCGGGGGCAGGAAATCATGCAGGGTTTGCGTAACAGTATTGGTCTCAATGGCCTGGCTTAGCAGC
>JAUVAV010000017.1 GCA_030591525.1 candidate division FCPU426 bacterium
AGGGTGTGGATGTCTGGTTAAATACACCGCGCCGGCCCATGGAAGCTTCCGGAACTTCGGGCATGAAAGCCATCTTCAACGGAGGGTTGAACTGCTCGATTCTGGACGGCTGGTGGGATGAAGGGTATAACGGCGAGAATGGATGGGCCATCGGACGCGGGGAAGAATACACGGACCATCAGTACCAGGACCAGGTGGAGAGCGCCGCGCTTTATCAGCTCATGGAGAACGAGATTGTCCCCTTGTTTTACGATCGGGGAGCGGATGATGTTCCTGAAAAATGGATTCGCCGGATGAAAAAATCCATGACCAGTTTGGGCCCGGTTTTCAATACCAACCGGATGGTCAGTGAGTATACTGAGCGGTTTTATATTTCCCGGATAGAGCGCTTGGACCGGCTGCGTGAGAATGAGTGTGCCGCAGTCCGGCGTCTGGCGGCCTGGAAATCCAAGGTAGCGGAAGAGTGGGGAAATATTAAAATCGTGAAAGTGGAAGCGGATACGCAAAAGGAATTTCCCGTGGGGACGGAACTGCCGGTCAAGGCTTTGGTGGCCCTGGGATCATTGACGCCCCAGGATGTACGGGTTGAAATATTCTATGGATTGGTTGACAGCAATCAGAATTTGTATAACTCGCGGATTATGGTCATGATACCCGGAAACGTGACTAAGAGCGGACGTGTGAATTTTACCGGAGCCATTCCCTGTCAGGCCACCGGTAATTTTGGTTTTACCATCCGGGTACTGCCCAGTCATCCGGACTTGGCCCAGCCCTTTGAGACCAATCTGATTACCTGGGGCAAGTAAGCATATGGGATAATCAATTGTGAAACCTGCCTTTGAATTCTTGAAAAATGCCTGCCCGCATGTTGATGAAAAGCTTATTCAGGCGCACTGGGAAAGGTTGGATGAGAGGTATTTTAAGCGTTTCAGCCTGGAAGATATCTGTGGGCATTTAAACAGTCTAGCGCGCCTTTCATCTGAAAATCCGGTGGAAATACTCTGGGACCCGCCCGCGGATAACCAAATCTCCTGCACTATCCTGGCTTTTGATTATACTTCGGAATTTTCCCTGATTACCGGGATCATGGCCGCGATGGGTTTTACCATTCTTTCCGGAGAGGTGCATACCTATGCCCCGGCCGGCCGGCCGGAACCAGTGCGGAGCACTCCCTCGCGCAAGAGCTCGGCCTCTGCGCGGGCAGTTCCGGATCAGTTTGAAAGAAGACGCATTATAGATTATTTTTCCGGCCGGCTGGATGCCCCGGCTGCCCCGGCCGGCTGGGCCGGGGATTTCCAGCGGAAACTGGTTGAGATCATACGCCTGCTGGAAAGCCGCCGGAATGAGGCCGTCGGAGAAGCCAAACACCGGGTAAATGAAATGGTGGCCAAGCGCCAGGCGGATTTATATGCCCGCATCCAACCGGTTTTATTTCCCCTGGAGATTTCCATCGATAATACCCAGGAAACTTTTACCCGCCTGAAAGTAGTTTCCGAGGATACTCCGGCTTTTCTTTACGCCTTGAGCAATGCGCTCTCGCTCCGCGGGATATCGATTGAGCATGTGCGAATTACCACCCGGCATAACCAGGTGGAGGACCTGATCGATTTTGTGGATGAGCGGGGTCATAAAATTACTGATTCCGTGGTACTGGATCAAGTGAAACTCTCGGTTTTGCTTACCAAGCAATTCACCGGATTTTTAGGCCAGGCGCCGGATCCTTGCGCCGCGCTTTCCCGCTTTGAAAAGATGGTGGAAAATCTTATTAGTCTGCCCCAGAGCGGGCAGTGGGTAAAGATGCTCTCCAATCCCCGTATACTTCAGGATCTGGCGCGTCTCTTGGGAGCCAGCGATTTTTTATGGGAAGATATTATTCGCGTGCAGTATGAGACCCTCCTGCCCATGCTGGGGCCACAGGTCGAAGGCCGCCGTTTTGCCGCCCCTTGGCAAACTATTCCGGAGAGGATGGAAAAAGCCCTGATCGGCGCCCGGGACCTGGAAACACAGAGAGAACGCCTCAATGAATTTAAGGACCAGGAAATTTTTCTCATTGATCTGGATCACATCCTTACTCCGGGTGTGGATTTTATGATTTTGGCTGAACATTTAACCCGCCTGGCGGAAGCGGTGGTTAACCGGACCATGCGGCTGAATTACCATCATCTGGCAGGGAAGTACGGGAGACCGCGGACTGTGGCCGGGATGGAGGCCGAATACGCGGTCTTGGGATTGGGTAAATTCGGCGGCGCTGATTTGGGATATGCTTCTGACATTGAGTTGTTGTTCGTGTACAGCGATAACGGCCGGACCGACGGGGAAGAGTCTATTGATAATTCCGAATTTTATGACCGCCTGGTAAAAGCCGCTATCAAGTTTATTCAGGCCAAGCGGGAGGGTATTTTCAATATTGATCTCAGGCTGCGGCCGCATGGAGAGGATGGTCCCCTGGCTTGCAGCCTGGAGGCATTTTGTGGCTATTACGGCCCGGGCGGAACGGCGCACGCTTATGAGCGTTTGGCCTTGGTTCGTTTGCGGGCCGTAGGCGGGGATGCCGAACTGGGCGCCCGGGTTGAACGGCTCCGCGACGAATTTGTTTATACCGTGAAAAATATTGATTTTCCAGCTCTGCGGGAACTACGGGCCCGGCAGCTGGAAGAAAAAACCCAGGGCCATAAGCTTAATGCCAAATTCAGTCCGGGCGCCCTGGTGGACTTGGAATACGATGTTCAGATTTTACAGGTAATGTATGGCAAGGAGTATATCTATCTAAGGACTCCGCGTATCCAGGAAGCTTTACAGGAATTGCCCCAGGCCGGAGTTTTAAGCACGGAAGAGTCAGGCGCTTTAATCGCGGCCTATGGTTTCCTGCGCAACCTGATCAACGGATTGAGGATGCTGCGGGGCTCGGCCCGGGATCTTTTTTTACCGCCCCTGGGATCGAATGAATATACGCATCTGGCCCGGCGGCTGGGATATGAACCAACCCGGGATATGGATCCCGCGCAGCAGCTTCATCTGGAGTTCGAGACCCGGACCGCGGACATACGCGCCTTTATCGAGCGGCATTTCGGGAGGGATTCCCTGCCCGGACCGGAAATCGGCAATGCGGCTGATTTAATCCTTTCGGATAAAATCTCTCCGGAATTACGCCGGAAAATACTGGGGGAGGCCGGTTTCATGTTTCCGGAGCAGGCCTATGAGAATTTGCGGCGCATGGCCGGGGAAGCCGGGAGACGCCTGCTCCTGGCCAAGCTGGCAGTACTGGCTTGTGATATGTTCCGTCGCCAACCGGATCCGGATATGGCCTTGAATAACTGGGAACGGTTTGTCCGCGTCCTGCCGGATCCGGCCAAGCATTTTAAAAATCTGCTTTCCCAGCCTAAACGATTGGAAATCCTGCTGAGTATTTTTTCGAGCAGTCAATTTCTGGCCGACAGCCTGGTTCGGAACCCTGAATTTCTTGAGACGGCCACGGATCCCCGGAAAATATATCTGATCCGTGAGCGCGCGGAACATGCCCTTGCCTTGGAACGCATGGGAAGACTAACCACGGAAACGCCGGAATGGCTGAATGGAATTCGCTGCTACCGGCGGCAGGAATTTCTGAGAATTGCCACCCGGGATATATGTTTGCATGTCTTGCTGCCGGAAATCACGCTGGAGCTCTCCAACCTGGCCGAAGCCCTTATCCAGGCGGCACTGGACCGGGTTTGGTTCCAGATGCGTCAGAACGGTAATGTCCGCATGCCGGAAGGTGATGAGACGGTTCAACGATTTTGTGTTTTGGCTTTCGGGAAACTGGGCGGGAGTGAGCTTAATTATAGTTCGGACATCGACCTGGTGGGAATCTGCGACGACCATATTGGCGGAGAAACCAGCGGTTATATCAATAATCTGGGATGGGATCCCTTTGCCAGGGTAATGGAAATGCTGAGGTCTCAGCTTTCCCAATATACTGACGAGGGATATGTCTACCGCGTGGATCTTCGTCTGCGGCCCTATGGCATAGAAGGAGAACTGGTGCCTTCGCTTCCCAGCCTGGTCAAGTACTACCGGGAATCCGCGACCCTGAGTGAGCTCCAGGCTCTTTTGAAGATACGGCCCGTGGCGGGAAACCTGGAACTAGGATTAAAATTTATAGAACAGATTCGTCCCCTGCTGCTGCAGTCCCGGGAGCGGAAAAGTATTATTCAATCCGTCGAAAAAAACCGCGCCTTCGCCCGGAAGCAGTCAACGCAACGGCTGGTTTCAATAATGGATGTAAAGAGCGGCCTGGGAGGATTGCGCGATATAGAGTTCATGACCCAGGGCCTGCAGCTTATCCATGCCTCGCGAGGCGCCGATATCCTGGAAGGCAACACTCTCCGGGCGCTCGCCGTCCTGGCACGGGAAAAAATCCTGCCGGATGAAATAGTTCTGAAATTAAAAGAAAATTATGTTTTTTTAAGGAAGATCGAGCATTATCTGCAAATACTTGAAGATCGGCAGACTCATACTCTACCCCAAGAAAAATCTGAATTAACCGCCTTGGCAAAAAGACTTCTCGGTCCGGAGGCGAACGCCGACCGCTTTCTGGAAGACCTGCACCGCTGCCTGCAAAGCGTCCGGGAGGTCTATGCGGCTTATTTTTGTGGGCATACTCGTGAAAATTAAGACGGCGGAGGAAAATAATATGGAAGCAAAAATTGAACTATATGAATCCGGGCAAGAGCAATATCCTAAATCCAGGATAGCCCTGGCCAACCTGTTCATGGTGCTATGGATTGCCGTAGGCACAGTGGGCTGCCGGTTATATAGTTCCTGGGCGGCCGGGCTGTATCTGGCCTTGGCAGTAGTAATGATTTATGCGGTTTTACGAAAACTGCTTTGCACCAACTGCTATTATTACGGCAAATGGTGCGGTGTGGGATGGGGAAAACTTTCCGCGGTTTTTTGCCAAAAGGGTGATATTAAAGAATTCCGTAAAAGCATCGGTGTGAAAATCGCCCCGATTACTTACGGGCTGCTAAGCTTGATTCCTATCATATTTATTGCTATTTCCATGATGCGGGAATTTCATGTTTCTCAGGCCGTGGTTTTAGCCTTGCTGCTGATAATATCTTTTTACAGCGGTACGGTCAGCCGCAAAAAGACATGTGCCGAATGTAAAATGAAATTAATTTGTCCGGGCAGCGCAGTGAGTTCGTAATATATCAGCCCGTCGATATGGAATCAGCGGCAGTTGCAGGGGCGACGCATGCGTCGCCCCTGCGTTTCGTGGGTGGAAAAACTCAGCTTTCGCAGGATTGAAAAAACAGCATTTTATGAAAAAATCCACTTGACTTATTATGGGCATATGCTCATAATAAGACCTGCAATTATAAAGAAACTTTAAAAGGAAAATTTTTATGCCCAGACCCAGGTTCTACCGGCGGGTGGCGGGTTCGCCTTTTTGCACGGTTTTTAAGCCAGCCGGTATACCGGTCGGCTCATTAGCTGAAATACTGCTTACGCTGGATGAATTTGAAGCAATTAGATTGGCGGATTACGAGGGGAAATACCAGGACCAGGCGGCGGAAGCCATGCATATTTCCCGGCAGACTTTCGGGAGGATTATTGAGTCGGCGCATAAAAAAATAAGCCAGGCCCTGGTCCAGGGCAAGGCTATCCGTATTGAGGGCGGTGAGGTGGAAGTCCAAGGCATGCGGACATTTTCCTGTCTGGATTGCAGGCATACCTGGAATGAGCCGTATGGAACAGGCTTTCCCGGCAACTGTCCGGCTTGTAGAGGATTAAGATTTGGACGGGCGGATAGCGGAACAGGCCTGAGAAGAGGAAGACGTGGAGGTTTTCGGGGAGGACAAAATCAAGGCTGAAAATAAGCAACTAGGAGGTAATAATTACCATGAAAGTCGCGGTAACAGCAGGGGATAAAAGCCTGGACAGCCCGGTTGATCAGCGTTTTGGAAGAGCCAAATTGTTTTTAATAGTTGATACTGATTCCGGAATGTTTACGGTGCAGGATAATTCGCAAAATTTAAACGCCATGCAGGGAGCCGGAATACAGGCCGCGAAAAATGTGCTGGATGCCGGAGTATCAGCTATAATTAGCGGGCATATCGGGCCTAAAGCCTTCAGTGCGCTGCAGGCCGCTGAAATAAAAATATACACCGGCGCCCAGGGAAGCGTGCGCGAGGCAATTGAAGAATTGAAGGCCGGAAAATTGCAGAGTCAGGATCAAGCGGATGTCGAAGGGCGTTGGATGTAAAAGATAAGCGAAAATTGAATAAAAGGGGGGTGAGGTTTATGCCGAGAGGAGATGGGACCGGGCCAGGCGGCCAAGGTCCGGGTACGGGCAGAGGAATGGGGCCTTGTGGAAGTAGAAAGAAATTAAAATTTACTCCGGCACCGGGTCAGGGCGGAGGTCCTGGCAAGGGGCAAGGTCAAGGCGGCGGTTTGAAGGGTAATAGCCCTCAGGCAGGCGCAGGCCTGAAAAGACAAGGTCAAGGCAGGAAAAGAAATCAATAATGAAATTACCCCGCACTGAAGTGCGGGGATGAAGCGACTAACGTATTAAGGAGGAAAAGATCATGCCAGGAGGAGATAGAACAGGACCAGGAGGAATGGGGCCCATGACAGGACGCGGTGCGGGTTTCTGTGCCGGGAATTCAGCGCCGGGCTTTGCTAACCAAGGTTTTGGACGTTTTTTTCCAGGAGGGGGAAGAGGCAGAGGCGGAGGAAGAGGCCGCGGCTGGTCCCCATGGTTTAACCAGGCGGGATTTCCTGCCGGGCCAAGTGCCGGGGCCTATACCCAGCCAATGCAGCCGAATATTACCGGGCCGCAGGAGCTGGAATGGCTGAAAAATCAGGCGGCTGATATGGAAGCTGAACTGGCAGGAATTAAAAAGCGGATTGACGAATTAGCCGGACCAGAAAAATAAATCGAGGAGTGCTTACGGGATGAAGATAGCTGTAGCCAGTGGCAAGGGCGGGACTGGTAAAACTACTATAGCCGTTAATCTGGCTTATGTGGCGTCGCATGCCGGGGAGAGAATCGCTTTATTGGATTGTGACGTGGAAGAGCCTAATGCCCATATATTTTTAAAACCCAAGATTAGGGAAAAACATTCAGTGGGCGTTTTAATCCCCGAGGTTGATCAAAAGAAATGTACGCTCTGTGGGAAATGCGGGGAAATCTGCCAATATAACGCCATTGTTTCGCTCCCTAAGAAGGTATTAGTATACCCGGAATTATGTCATTCCTGCGGAGGCTGCGCCTTGGTTTGTCCTGAGCAGGCGGTGGCAGAGATATCAAGAGAGATCGGAAAGATAGAACAGGGCCAGGCCGGACATATTTGGTTTGCGCACGGAATATTAAATATTGGAGAAATCATGAGTCCTCCGATGATTAAAGCTGTCAAGCATGCCGCGCCCCCGGCGGAACTCATAATCATTGACGCCCCGCCGGGAACATCCTGTCCGGTAATTGAGGCCGTGCGCGGAGTGGATTATACCATCCTGGTAACCGAACCGACCCCTTTTGGATTGCATGATTTAAAGCTGGCAGTGGGAATGCTGCGAACCCTGGAAATAAATTTCGGCGTAGTTATAAATCGATCGGATTTAGGTGATCAGGGGGTAAGGGAATATTGCGATGAAAATAGTATCAGGATACTGGCTGAAATTCCGGATGACCGCCGGATCGCGGAAAGCTATTCGCGCGGTGAAATCATCTGCGAATCATTGCCGGAATACCAATCGATTTTTAAAACCTTGATTCAGACGGTGGTAGCAAAAACCGGTAATAAACTGAAGGCGCGAGCATGAAAGAATTAGTGATAATAAGCGGCAAAGGCGGAACCGGCAAAACCTCCATAACCGGCGCTTTCGCTGCTTTGGCTGGAAATTCGGTATTGGCGGATTGCGATGTGGATGCCGCGGATTTGCATTTGCTGCTCAAACCACGAATAATCCAAAAGCATGATTTTTACGGCGGTTCACGCGCATTGATCCGAAACGAACTTTGTACTGATTGCGGAAAATGCCGGGAGGTTTGCCGTTTTGATGCTATTGAGATTAGAGGCCCGGTGTCCCCGCACCGCCAAAAAACTTATCAGGTCGATCCGGTGGCTTGCGAAGGCTGCGGATTATGCGCTTATTTCTGTCCGGCCCAAGCGATTCAATTTGACCCGGCGCTTAACGGAGAATGGTATATTTCCGGGACGAATTATGGACCCATGGTTCATGCGCAATTAGGCATGGCCGAGGGAAATTCCGGAAAACTAGTCAGCCTGATACGCCAGGAAGCCAAAAAAATTGCGGAAGAAGAAAAAATAGAAAATTTATTGATTGATGGGTCGCCGGGCATAGGCTGTCCGGTAATTGCCTCGATTACCGGTGCGGACCAGGTGCTGATTATTACGGAGCCGACTTTAAGCGGCCTGCATGATTTGCAAAGAGTGGCTGAACTTACGCGGCATTTTCATATACCTGCCATGGTGGGTATTAATAAATGGGATATCAACGAAGAGTTAACCGGTGAAATTACGCGCCAGGCCGAAGAGTTAGGCCTGACTATGGCGGGGAAAATCCGTTATAGCCGCGCGGTTACCGAAGCCCAGGTAAAGCAAATGCCGATTGTAGAGTACACCAATGACGGTATCAGTCAAGATATCCGGGAACTTTGGCAGGTAGTTATGGGAGAATTGAATAAAAGTTAATAAAATAAAGGAGAAACGTATTATGCGTATTGCAATACCAGTAGCTAATGGCAAATTATCCATGCATTTCGCGCATTGTGAAGAATTTGTCCTGATTGATGTGGATGAACAGGAAAAGAAAATTACCGGCCAAGCGGGGCTTAAGCCGCCGGCGCACGAACCCGGCGTGCTTCCGCGCTGGCTGCATGAGCAGGGAGCTAATATAATCATTGCCGGAGGCATGGGGCAGCGGGCCCAACAGCTTTTCGTCCAGAACGGAATAACCGTGATCGTAGGTGCGGATAGCGGGTCGCCGGAGGAATTGGTCTCAGCTTATTTGAATAGTACTTTGCAGACCGGGGCTAATCTTTGTGATCACTAATTAGTATCTGTTGCGGAAGCGTGTTTTTTTAAGTTTGTCATTCCGAACCCTTCGCATGTCATCTCGAGCTGTAGGCGAGGGATCTCCACGCATACTTGAAAATGTAGTCTATTGCTACATTCCAAAGTCGGCTCAGGACAGGCTCCGTGAGGAATCTCCACGAAAACGCCTGAATTATCAGGTCTCCTGGAGATTCTTCGCCTTCGGCTCAGAATGACAAAACGCGGGGAGCCCGCTAAAAATAGCTTTCCGCAACAGGAACTAATTAGAAATTGATTTTATACCTTTTTAATGATATACTTTCATCCTGAAAAATATTTGTGCCAAAAGAGAAAGCATAATGCGACTAAAGCACGATTGAATGGAGAAAAAAGTGGGTGAGAGTTGTAGTATGCCGACTGCTTCGCCCGAAGCAGTGGAAGCGTTAAAAAATGTCAAGACTATCGCGATTGTGGGGTTTTCTCCCAAGCCGGAGCGGCCTTCCCACCAAACAGCCCTTTACCTTAAACAGCGTGGTTATGAGGTTATTCCTATCCGGCCGGGAATAGCGGAAAGCATGGGCGAGAGAGCATATAGTTCTTTGACCGAATACGGCCGGGCCGTGGACGTAGTGAATATTTTTCGTCGTCCGGAGGCTGTGCCGGGAATCCTGGAAGAAGCAATACAATTGGGATGCCGCGTAATCTGGATGCAGGAAGGTATATGTCACGAGGAGGCGGCTAAAAAAGCGAAAGCTGCGGGGGTAAAAGTAGTGCAGAATAAATGTATTTTGAGAGTGCATCAAGGCATGTCGCGATAGATGTAGGGGTGTCCCTATGAGGGCGCCCTAATAAATTAAAGAAAGGAATTAAAACATTTATGAAAGTAGTTATCGTGGGCGGGGTTGCCGCCGGACCGAAAGCAGCATCCAAGATTATACGGCTTAATCCGGAGGCTGATGTTACCATCGTGGAAAAAGATAAATTTTTATCCTATGCCGGTTGTGGTCTCCCCTATTATATTTCCGGCGAGGTCAAGGAGCAGAAGGAGCTTATGTGTACGCCGGTAGGGGTGGTTCGCGATCCGGTGTTTTTTCGAAAAGTAAAAAATGTTCATGTTTTAACTGAGACCGCGGCCAAGGAAATTGACCGCACGGGTAAACGTCTGCGTGTCCAAAAACTAACCGACCAACAGGAACAATGGCTGGATTATGACAAATTAGTGTTAGCCACAGGAGCTGATCCTATAATGCCGCCGCTGCCTGGACATGATTTGGAAAATATTTTTACTCTGCACGGTGTCCATGATGCCGAGGCCATTAAAGCACTGCTGGCGGAAGATAAAGCCTGGGATGTGGTTATCATTGGCGGCGGACTTATTGGCATTGAAATCACCGAGGCTTTAACCCATAAAGGCTGCCGGGTTACGATTGTGGAGAAATTCCCGCAGATATTCCGCATGCTGGATTGGGAAATGGCCAAGCTGGTGGCGCTGCATATGGAAACCAAGGGAGTGAAAATACTCACGGGAACCGAGGTGAAAGCTTTTAAGGGTCAGAACAAGGTTAAGGAAGTAGTGACTGACAAGAGTACGCTTCCCGCAGATGTGGTGATTATGTCAGTCGGCGTGCGGCCGCAGGTTCAATTGGCGCAAGCCGCCGGACTGGACATCGGAGCATGGAAGGCCATAAAAGTTAACGCCCAAATGCAGACCTCGGATCCGGATATTTACGCGGCCGGGGATTGTGTGGAATGCCTTGATCGGATAACCGGCAAAGCCTGTTACATGCCCATGGGTTCAACTGCCAACAAACAAGGACGCGTGGCGGCGAACAATATCTGCGGGCATGCGGATGCTTTCCCCGGCGTATTGGGAAGCACCATCTGTAAAGTTTTTGATTATGCCGTGGCCCGGACCGGATTAACCGAGAGCGCGGCTAAAGAGATGGGGAAAGAAGTGGTTAGCGTGATGGCGCCGGCTCCGGATAGAGCGCATTTTATGTCCGACGCCAAGCCATTACTGCTGAAATTGGTGGTGGATAAAGAAAACCGCAAGCTTTTAGGCGCGCAGGCTACGGGCCCGGGTGATGCCGATAAACGCATGGATGTAGCTGCCATGGCCCTCATGTCCGGCTGGACCGTGGATCAATTGGCGAATGCCGATTTGTGTTACGCGCCGCCCTATGCGCCGGCCATGGACAATATCATTACCGCGGCCAATGTCGCCCGCAACAAACTTGACGGCTTTATGGAGGGTGTGGCCGCCCAGGAAGTCCATCAAATGCTGGAAGAGAAGAAAGAATTTATTTTTCTGGATGTGCGCAGTCCGGCCGAATATGAGGAAGTCCGCCTGCCGGAATCAACTTTGATTCCCTTGGGAACGCTGCGCGGCCGGCTGAAGGAACTGCCAAAGGATATGGAGATAATCACTTTTTGCAGAATCTCCTTGAGAGGTTATGAGGCGGCTTTAATCCTGAAGGCGGCGGGATACCAGAAGGTAAGAGTTATGGACGGCGGGGTGCTTATGTGGCCGTATGAAAAGATTAAGTAGGAGCGGAATTCTATTTTATAATATATAAGTGCTAGTTATAATAAATCCGCAGTTGTAGGGGCGTTTAATTAAACGCCCCTACAGCACGTGAGTAAAATATCTTATTGTGCCTCTGATTATCAAAACATCCCGCCCTGAAGGGCGGGATGTTTTGATCCGCGATGTAGAAAAGCATTGTTCCTTATAGAGAAAACCCTTAATCATAAAATATAAATCAAGCAACCATTTCGCTTGAATGGGGTTATAATATATAAGGAGGTTATGATGCTAAAAAAATATTGCCCACCGTTTCTACTCCTGTTTATGCTTGCTTTTATATTAAATCACGCTGGATTTTCATCAGCCCAAATTAGTCAAAACCAATTATCCGAGGTAAAAGTTGGGGTTGTTTATGAAAGACTGAATGACAATCGGCCGAAAAGAACCCTGACAGAGCATATTGAGATTCTAAAAGCAACGCACGCGGATCTGATATTTAGAGCTTCCTGGAGATGGAAACCATGTTTGAACAGTTGTTCCGAGCTTTCCACTCCCGAATTGCAGCAAGAGTGCGAGTTGACCGGCTATACCCACGAAAGCATGCAAAATACCATCCAGGAGATCAAAGGTGCGGTTCCGGATATTCTTATAGTGGGAGCTATCCCGGCGCAGAGGATCAACCAAGCGGGTGAACTTAACGAATTCACGGGCACGACATATAATGCCGTGCAAGTTTGGGATATGGCAGTGGATCCGGCCAAATGGGACATCACGAAAATATCCAAAGAGGATTTTCAAACCGGTGTAGCCAACTCCGGTTTTTCAGGTACGGACGGGTATTATCCGGATATTACCAATCCGGTTTACCAAGAAATACTCTTAAGTTGGGCGAAAAAACAGATCGATTCTGGAATGGATGCCATATGGGTGGATTTATTATATACCCAAGCCGGGTTGCTTGCAACAATCACGGAGGATGAGGAGCATGATGCGGTAAGAGAATCATTTAAAGCGGCATCAGATATGGTTGATAAAATTCATCAATATGGAGAGTCAGTCGGCAAATATATTTATGTTGGAACTTGGTCTTCTTGTATGAACTATCCTTATGTCATGCCTAAACTCGATTTTGTAACCGTGACTCCTACCAGCATGGAAATAGTAAATAGGAATTTTAATGAAAACCAATGGACGGATACAAAAACCAAAATAAGCAATGCTTTTGGGGAAATTCCCATATTTGCTTTTATAGATTGGGCCGGTGATGGCGCGCCGATTTCGGTATTCAGCCAGGAGTTGGATCAGGCAGGACAGCGGGAGGTGCTGGAAAAAGCGGATGTTTTTTTCACGGCCAAAGGTATGACTTTTGTATATCCAGTGCACGGAGGATCTTTGGGTGAGAGCGCAACTAAACTTGCTTACATGGGGATTTATGATTATGGTTGGTACGATGCGCAGGCGCCGGAGTTCGATACCTATGGAAAAATCTGTGAACTGGCCCAAAATAAAGTGCCGCCCGAAGTATCGATTATTACTCCGCAAGCGGGCGCCAAAGTTTTCGGGTTGGTCTCGATTGAGGCTGCGGCTACGGACAATTTGGGAGTTTCGAAAGTCGAATTTTATATCGACGGGCTTTTAAGCTTTACGGATACCGCCTCTCCCTATCAATGGTTATGGCCTTCCCGGGGATCTTCTTGGGGGGAACATAAGATAAAAGTCATTGCGTATGACACAAATGATAACTTTAGCGAACAGGAGATTACAGTTCAGATAATAGATGCGGTAGTGTCCGGCGTTTATCCCAATCCTTATATCAAGGGGGAAAGCCCGGAAGACAAGATAAGGTTTATCAATTTACCGCAAGAGGCTGTGTTGAGAATTTTTACTATGTCCGGCGAATTGATTCAGACCATTAAACATAAGGCCCCCGCGGACGGAGGCAGCGAAGAATGGGATTTGTCGGGCATAGCCGGAGGAATATATATTTATACGATAGATTCATTCCAGGGATTGAAAAAAGGAAAATTAAGCGTAATTAAATGAACGCCAATGAGCACGCCCGCGCAGGGCGATACCACCATTTAGAATGGAATGTTGATTTCCACAGGGTAATTGCAGAGACAGGTTGTAAATCTGTTGCTACGGCAATTCACCAAAAGAAAATATTCTCTAATTCCAAACAAACTTCTGTTTAAGGTCATTGCCATATGAATGGGGAAAATATCCATCATGTTGAAGTCTGCCTACGACAATTCCTGGGGCAATACCTTGTGAGCCGGCAAAACGCTTGATAGCCGGCCTGCTTTTATCGCCTTTTTTAAGAAAGGACTTATAGTCAGGCGGGGAAATCAAGGTGACTGAGGCAAATTTATCCGCAGCTTTTTCCAGCAAATCGCTTTTTGTATTATCTTCAATAAATACTGTTTTTTTTCCGTGCAGGAGAATATGCGCCGCTTCATGAAAGAAAGTAAACCAGAAATGATCATCTGTTTTATACCTTAAACTAAGCTGGATGAGCGCTTTATCACGAGTCAACCAGCGGGTGGCGCCGCTGGTATGGGTTTTAGGGAGTTCCGGAACAAAAACGAGAGCTACGCCCGCCTGGGCGCATAATTGCGTCAATTTTGGTAAAAATGTTGGTGGTGTTGTAAGAGAGAGTTTGCGTATAGAAGGGAGAACCTTGCGGAATTTATCAGAATTAAAAGCATTACAGACGATTTTTTGGGACTCGAGTTCTCCCTTTCTTAGCCAGGCGGCAATCGAAGCCGGTGCACTTTGAAAAACCGGAGATTTTCGAAAGGCCACATTCAACTGGTACAATTTCCGCCATTGTTCAGGTGAAGCTACGCCGAAGAAACTAAGCATAGCTTCCAATTGACGTGCTTTGTCTTTAAAGTGCGTGACCCAACCCGCGTTGATCATGGCCCGTAAAGGAAATTCTTTAAGCCAGGCTGATTGTTTTTTGATCCACTTTTGTTCATTCCTTTGAGCCAGAAATTCCCGGTAAGTCTGTTCGCGTTTATTCCAAAAACCGGCCGGTACGCCTAGTACGCGTTCAAGTTGCAAAGCAGTTTCGGGAGTAATAGCGGTTTTTCCTTTGATTATCTCATTAATGGTTTTTTTAGGCCTGCCGGTCCGTTCAGCCAGCTCAGCTTGTGTCATTCCGAGCGCTTCCAACGTTTCGAGCAGCGTCTCTCCCGGCCGGGAGACAGAATCAGGAATATATTCATTTTTTATTTCGTCAATCATGAGTATCAGCCACCTCGATTATTGTTATTGCTGTTACTTTAGTCCAGTCAAGCCCACCATCTTTCTTCTTCGGCAAAGGGTTATGGCAGGGACAAAATATAAGTCTATAGGGGTGCTGGAGATCCACGGATAATTGACCGGCGCGATCTCCATGCAACTCATGGCAGCGTGTTTGGAGTAATTTTCGCATGATTTCAAGCGATTCCGCTGCTGTCAAGTCATCAAGCCGTCGTCTTAGTAATTTTGCCATAGTAGCGCCCCAATGTTTGCGAGCTCGTTTCTCATCAAGGCAAGCTTTTTTTAATTTGCCAGTTTTAAAGATGATATTCAATGTCGTTAACCTTTCGGGTTAATATATTTTACATAATATTAAAGTAGCTTGTCAAACAATATTTTTCGCGATATTTCCAAACTATGGTGAATTATTACACGCGCAAATGGTTACAAAATATATCCCGATGGTTGAATAATCGTAACCTTTTAATCGGGTAGATTTTCTGGCTTTTCGCATATCGCATATTGTATATGACAGTTTTTTCATGAAAAAATTTCATACAAAATCGTAAATTGTAGGTAACGGTTGCGACCGTTCCCTACAATGAACATATGCACATGAAACGCAACAATGGAATTGACAAATTCCGCGGAAAGAGGGAAAGTAATAGAGTATTTTTATATAAATAGCAGGGAACAATCGAGACTGTTCCCTAAATATTAAATAAAGGACCCAAAAGCATGCGGTCTGAAAAACAAAAGCAATACAGAAAAAAGTGCAGCGATTGACCAGGAACACGTACAACACGTGTTCCTGGTTTTTTTTTTAGGAATAAAAAAACAATAAGAGAACACGCACGATATCAAACCAAACGAGATTTTTTAATGACGCAAACAACACTGTGCCAGGCACTCAAAAAAAATCATCGGCGGGATTGTTAGGTTTTTGAAATAGAGGCCCAGGCTCAATCAGGACTCAAGGCTGTGGTGGTGGGTAGAAAAGAAAGAGGGAAGTGAGTATGAACAGGTCAAGGAGGTCGGGCATTGGCATGATCTCTATGATACAGCCAAAACCGAGCAGATTTATAAAACCTCCATGAAAGAACCAGGAGAATACAAAATCTGTGTCCGTGCCCGGGAAATGGCCTATCCCCCCCCCCAGGCCAGCAACATCAGTCGAATATAGGGGAGATTGATTTGATTGTTCAATGAGGTAGGGGCGAATATTGTATTCGCCCGATGGGTGAACAGGGGACATAATGGAAAGCGAGGGAATTGTCCGAGCGGCATTGTGTACCCGGAGAAAACCATATTGAAGAGGGGAAAAGTATGTGGAGAATAATATTATCCTATTTCCAAATACCGTCGCCCTTCAACAATTATAATAAAAGACAATTTTAAACGGTTAATCGGATTACGTTCACTATTAATCACGAATTTGAGGGGGCTTCATGGTTGAGCGCAAGAAAGCAACCAAAATATCAAAGGTGCGTAGATTTACTTGCGCTGATATTCTCGGAGATCATCCTCTTAAAACCCATCCTTTCGGTCGCTTGCTCAAGGCTGATGGTGAGTCGACCGAAAGTGGAGTCCGTCATAGAATGCTTTCAGAATACGATGGACAGAGAACGGCATTTGTTGAGTGTATGCGAGAGATACTCGCTCGACACCATGTTGGTCCTGAAGCTTTGGAGCGGGATAGGCAACGTCGTGAGGCTATGAGACGTCTTGGCTTTGAGGATGCTCAATCTCGCATGATGCGATTTCCTTCAAATATTTCTACGCAAAAGGGAAACCTCGCTGAAATTATGCTGGCAGAATATCTTGTTGCTGCAAGTAAAGTGTCTTTGCCTGTCTATCGTCTCAGATATAACCCGAATGTAGATCAGGCAATGAAAGGAGATGATGTCCTCGCTTTTGACCTGGACTCCAATCCTGCGCGTATAATCGTCGGCGAGTCGAAATTTCGAACAACATCATCCAAAACCGCTGTAACCGAAATCGTTGACGGGCTCGTTCGTTCACATAAGGGCGGTATCCCAGCATCATTGCAGTTTGTAGCGGATCGATTGTTTGAAACAGGCAAAGCTGATCTTGGAGGACGAGTTCTTGAATGTACAACCCTGTTCGCATTGGAAAAGCTACGGCTTGACTATGTAGGGTTGTTAATGAGTGATGCTCGAAGCGCCGAGAGGTTAAAGCAGCATACGGCCAATGACCTTCATCGACTTGCGGTGATTTCATTTAGCCTGGACTCGCCAGACTCAATTGTTGCCCCCTGCTATGATGGTCTGGAAGAACAGCTATGACAATTCCTCTTGAGCAGGCGCACAGTGTTATCACATCAATGCAGTCCGGACCGATTCAAAACCTGTTTGCACAATCCCACGCAAAACATGTTTTGCATGAGGTCAATGAATCTCCGGACAATTTTCCTGCCTTTGATGAGCGGCTCGAAGACAAGGTCACCTTTTCGGCTTATGCTTTACTTGCTGCAAGTTGCAGCAAGTTGGAGCAACAGTCCATTGAAGGAGGGGCGGACGGACTTGAGACTGCGGCGGCCCTTCTGCAAAATGTTCACGGGCCATTTGTGGGAAAATTTCGTGAGAGCAACTTTCACGCGCTGGTCTCGTCAATGGCATTTTATGCCGCAGGACATTACTCTCGCGCCTTTGTTGCGATTCGCCAAGTGGAGAGTATCACAAAGGCCGCTGGCGTAATCGCAGCGTTTATCCGGAAAGATCTGAAGGCTCTGGTAAAACGACTCAACGGAATTCTGCTCCAGGATACACCCGAATTCGAGAGTCAGGCCGATCTTGATGAGTGGGTCATTACGATAGCAATTGCACGTTCTTTAGCCTCGATTCTCGAATTCATCATCACAGGATCTGAGGATATCCTGGATGAGGTAAGTCTAACTCTCGAGGACGCTTCAGTGATTGCGGTGACGGGAATGTCACCTGCTCATTGGTGGATTGTCCGATTGTTGAAATTGATGCTACGGAATCTCGGGGATGCTTCTCTATGGAAAATCCTTCCTCCGTTTTTTGGCCCTGAAGCAAACATTAACCTTGATCGATACATCCGTTTGTTAGCCTTCTCAAAATTACCCGTTATCGAGCTATGGGCATCACAGCGTGCGGCACTGTCACTTGCGCTGAATCCCACGAACCGTGGGGGAGTTGTCAATTTGCGAACCAGTGCAGGGAAGACTCGAGTAGCTGAACTAGCCATACTTCAAACGCTTTGCAGTGATCGCGCGACAAGAGTTATCTATCTCGCACCCTTCCGGTCTCTTGCATTCGAAGTGGAAAGAACTCTATCCTCGTCGTTCTTATGGCTCGGGTTCCAGGTGTCTCATTTGTACGGTGGTTCACGAGTAAGTTCCGTAGATACTGAACTGGTTTCTCAGTCGTCAATCACCATAGCGACACCAGAAAAAGCGAGGGCTCTGTTTCGGGCTGTCCCCGAACTTTTCGAAAACGTCAAGCTCATCATCATAGACGAAGGGCACTTGATCGGTCCGTCGGAGAGGTACGTGAGAAACGAGCTATTCGTCGACCACCTTCGGGCATTTGCTCAATCTACAGGGGCCAGGATGCTTCTTTTGTCTGCAGTGCTCCCTAACACCCAGGAACTCGCTGAATGGGTCGCTGGAGATCCGGGAGCTGTGGCGATTTCCCCGTGGAAGCCTTCTGCTGAACGGTTCGGTCTCTTGAGATGGAACGGCACAAGAGTTCGCATTGATTGGCTTGGTAAGGTTCAATCCTTTAATCGCTCATTCGTAGAAGCAAAACCGGTTAGCAAAAGAAAGAACAGCAGGGTTTTCCCTGCAAACAAGACAGATGCTGTTGCCGCGACTGCCGTTCGTTTAAGCAATCTCGGTACTGTTATGATCTTTGCCGGGCAGGCACAATGGGTTCCCTCAATGGCGAAGTCTGTATGGCAGGCTTTGGGGAGCGACACTCAAGAACATAAATGGCCCGAGCATGAGTGGAAGGTATTTGAGGCTGTTTGTATTGAGGAGCTTGAACCAAACACAGTTGAATTGGAAGCTGCGAGAGTCGGTGTTATCTGCCATAGCAACCGTTTGACTACTCAAGTTCGATTAGCGATGGAAGTCTTGATGAGGTCGCATCCTGCCAAAATAATTATCGCTACAACTACATTGGGTCAAGGCGTTAACGTAGGAATTTCCTCAGTCATTGTCGCTACTCCATATATCGGGCAAAACAGGACCATCGATAAAAGAGACTTTTGGAACATTTGTGGTCGGGCTGGTCGTGCGTTCGTTGATGGTGAAGGTAAGATACTATATGCAATAGACGGTACCAGAAAGCCTGGGCAAATAAGAAGAGATGAATCGCTCGCCCGTTCATACTTTGATATCAGTAGTACGAATCGTGTTGAAAGTGGTTTGCTTTATGTCATAAACTACTTACGGCGTATTGCCGACCAGGCTGGTGTTTCTTTTGATGTTTTGATCGAACTAGTCGCAAATAACAATTTTAGTACTCTCGGCAAGCAAGGAGAACATTTTGAAGCGATTCTAGATCTTATTGACGATGAGCTATTGGCATTGCACGAGGATGCGTCAGTCAATCAATTGGTTGATGATTCAGTCGAATGGGTTGACCAAGCTTTTCGAGAATCGCTTGCTGTGATCCAGGCATCCGCTGAAGTCTGTCAGTCGAACAAGGATGATGTGATCTCATTTTTAAAGGCCAGAGCGGCATTTACATTGAAGCGGGTACCCGATTGGGCTACTCGAAAGGCTGTCGTAGCTTCTGGCTTGCCTTTGAGCGTGGCTATAACAGCACATAGAGATTTGGATCTATTCAGAAAGTTGGCAGATGAATGTCTACAATCAGACATGTCGCTCTCTCCGCTGAATACTGTTGTTCAGAAGATTGAGGAATGGGCCAGAGAAAACGCATATTCGGTTACTGACGATATGCCCGAGAAATCGAAACTTGATAACCTACGTGAGAAATGGTTGGGAGGGGTTGGTCTACATGAGCTTATTGAACTGGATTCTGATGCCACTTTCATCTGCAAAGAGCTTTACGGCTATCACTTGCCTTGGATTATTCATGCGATTTCGCAAAAACTAGATAAAGAGGAGGAAGAAGAACGTATCAATATCATGGCACGAATTGCTCTGCTTGTGGAAATCGGGGTGCCTACAGAAATGGCAGCTAGGATATTTCTTGCTGGTATCAGGTCACGTGTGGCTGCTACCGAACTTTCACGATTGGATATTCAATTTGGCACCAGTGTCTCTGCAATAAGTAACAAGTTGCTTGACTCGGATTTTATAGACGCATTGATTTCACATGTGTCCATACCGACAGCAGAATGGTTGAGATTCATGCTGGCGGATGAATCTCGGCGGAAAATTACTGTGCCAAGCATTGCCCCATTCAAACTTAAGCAATCTCTTGATATGGATATGTTGTATGCCCGAAGCTTTGGAGAGAATGTATTCCTTTGCTCGTTGGATGGGAGGAAGAGAATTCGAGTGAAATCCACAGAAAGACGGCCTTTTAACCAGGTGGCTGATGATCCGAGATTTGTATTCGAGAAATCAGGTGAGACTTGGTTGTTGACCATCAGAGATCCACGCTGTGAACGAGTAAGTATTGAATAGTGATTGTGGATAAAAGGGCACGTTGCCCGAATAAATGTTTGACGCAAATGAGGACGTTCAAGCGCTGCGTAATAGTGATTGGGGACGTAGTCTTGCGTCAGGCAAAGTCTGGATAAAGGGGATGAGTAGGGGTTCGAAATTTCGAACCCCTACTTTGTAATGAAATCTAGGGGGTAATCAACCCCGCCCGGCAAAGCAGGCCGGCAGCCGGAAGCGAGTCTTGCGCGATAGAGAGGTGACTCTCTATCAAGAAGCGTATGATCAGCGTAGACAGCGAGTACGCAGGTCGTGTGATTGAGCCACGAAATACTCATAGCGGAAGCCGAAAAATGGAAACGCCGGAGGGAAACATGGCGAGGACACAGAACCTTGGTAACATGTAGACTGAAAACCAGCGGATAACGATTAATCGGATACGAATAGAAACGGTTACTTTGTTTGTGGCGAACACATAATCTGAGGAGCCGGATGCGTTAATTGTGCACGTTCGGATTTGTGGGAGCCTGGGGTGGGTGACCTCCCTAGGCCACTCGGCCGGATGACCGGTTAACGTGTAGATTGGTGATGTAGTTACGAAATCAGAAAATTATTTAATTATATAATGGCATACCTGTTTCCTTTTGAATAAAGGAGTAAATATGTCCGGTATTTCCCCAAGTATAAAAGAAATTAAACGATACCTTGAAAAATGGGATTTATTGGAAAATTATGTATTGCAAGAAAATAGTTTGAAGAAACTATTTTCTGTTACCTACCCGAAAAACAATTCGATGGATGATGTGCTTATCAAAGTATGTTCTTTGAATGATTTTTATAGCACCAATATTTATAATCCTTTCGCTGTGGCCAAACATATTGTTGGTTTGAAGATTGACGAAAAACTTACAAACAATGATTTGAATATTGTTAACCAGGTTGCGGATGTCGAAGTGAAAAAAGGGAAGAGGATTAATTTTTATTCCTTTGCCACGAAATACTGCAGCCATCATAAACCGATTGTATATCCGATCTATGATTTCTATGTTGAAAAAATGTTGGTGTACTTTAAAAAAAGAGACAAGTTTTATAATTTCAAACTAGCCGATTTAAAGGAATATTCCAAATATAGAAATATTTTGGATCACTTCCAGAAATACTATGGCTTTCAACAGTTTAATTTGAAACAAATTGATAAATACATTTGGCAGATTGGAAAAGAGCAATTTCCCAGGAAATATTAATCACATGAAAAGGAGGGCATTATGAGTGGGATTAGAAAAAAGGATTTCAAAATTGGATGTTTTCATGGGAAATTAAATCCAAATGAAAAAAGTATGGAAGCGCGGATGAGAAATTATCTCTATCTGATAGGGATGTTGAGAGTGAACCAAAATAGAAGCAAAACCATTAATATTAGGCTCATTGCTTATGAAATGCCTTTGATGGACGGGCAATCGAGAGGGAAGTGCGTTGATTTGTTTGGATATGATCAGAATAAACGACCATGGATTGTTGAATTGAAGAAAGAAGATTCAAGTGAAAACATAAACGAAGTAATAGGGCAAATTTGTAAATATAGTAAAATATTGGATAAGGACGACATTCGAAAAGCGATTGAGAAGGAAATAGCTGAGAAATATCATTGGGATAATTTTATGTTCTCCCCCGGGGTGGGAAAAATACTATTGGCACCCAGGAAATATTTTAAGGGCAAATCACTAACGATATGCAGTGAAATGCAGATAATGTGCTGTGCTTTTGCGTGGATTCAAAGTGGAGAAAAGCAAATGAAATTGTTGGCGGGATGTGGAAGTGCGGGAGTTGTAAACTTAAGGGTAGAAAATAAAAGAGACTTATAAGTGGGGGGAGTCCATTTTTTTGGATAACCGGATAACGAAGGAAATAGTTGCTATCACGCTGTCATCAAATACCATCACCTTGTGACTTGCCCGAGAAAAAGGCCACTCAGGAGAACAGGGACAAAATCATTCGGGTATGACAAAACGTACTAATTGCTCAATCTTCTAGGACTGCCCTGCCTGGGATCGCCGAGCTCCAGCTCGGCAATTCAATCAGTTATTGATTTGCCACGCCGTATATGTGATCAGCGTCGCTATAGGGCAAGCAGCCGTGCGAGAGTGCCGGCCGGATTTATTGCCGAGCTGGAGCTCGGCGATCCCAGAATACCGTTGACCGCTCTCAGTTATTTGCCGGGTTTTCCGACAAGCTCCCAGGAGAAGTTTCTTAGAAGGAATCTGAATTTTAAAGCTTTTTTTGGACCCCGGTTTTCACCGGGGTGACGAATAATACCTAAAACAGACTAAATCCTCAGGCTCCTACCTCTATTTCACGAACCAGGTCTTCCACCATATCGGCGATGGAGAGGCAGCAAGTTAGTCCGGGAGACTCGATACCGATAAGGTTGATTAATCCCTCTAAGCCGCGGTCAGCTTCATGCCGGATCACGAAATCCCGGAAACCGTCATCCGGGCCCTGGAGTTTGGGACGGATACCAGAGGTATCCGGATATAAATCTTCGGGCCGAAGCCGGGGAAGATAGCGGCGCACGGCGTCGCAGAAAGAAGTTTTTTTATTTTCATCCACGGTATAATCCGGGCCGGTAACATAATAAGCATCCGGCCCGAAACGGATGCCGCCCCCCAGATCCCGGGTTAAATGGATTCCCAAACTTCGGCCCTGCAGGGTTGGTACGGGATAAATAAGTCTTTCAACCTTTAGGGTTTTTGAAGTTCTGAAATAATCTCCTTTGCAATAATGGAGACCATAACCGGCTTTTTGGGGATTAATGCCGGCCAACTCTGCGACATAATCGGAAGCCAGTCCTGCGCAATTAATAACTACTCTTGATTTAAACTTAAAGCCCTCCTTTTTCAAAGTGATTTTAAAACCGGAATCAGTCTTTTCCAGACCGGATATTTCTGAATCATAGGTGATAAGTGCGCCTTGAGCCTCGGCGGCCAGAGACAATTTATGCATGAGTGCATGCGTGTCAATGATGCCGGTTGAGGGGGAGTATAGTCCTGCCAGGCACTGGATCTCAGGCTCGAGCGTGTTAACCTCGCTTTGGTCTAAAAGCGTTAGTCCGGGGACTTGGTTTTCTCTGCCATTATGGTAAAGTTCTTCAAGTTGCCGGACTTCCGGGGGGGTAGTAGCAATAATTATTTTTTCCAGCCGGGCATGCGAAACGGCCGCCTGTTCACAGTAGGCATAGAGGAGAGGGTTACCGGCTACGCACAGGCGCGCCTTGAGCGATCCGGGAGGGTAATATATACCGCTATGAATAACCTCGCTGTTCCGGCTGGAGATTTCCTGCCCGCAACGGGAATGTCTTTCCAGGACCGCCACGGAGCGCCGGGAATTGGCAGTCCGGGCGGCCACGGCCAGGCCGATTACACCTGCGCCGATAATCGTAATATCAATATTTTCCATAGTAACCAGACCGGATGTTCAATCAAAGTCCGCGTAAATTTCCCCGAAATTGATGCCGCCGATGTTCTTGATTTCATTCTGGTATTTATTGTCCAGGCTTACTCTGGCCCGCCAAAGTTCCTGGTTGGCGCTCCCATTGCGGATGGCTACGTAAGCTTCGATGAAGGCGGCCAGTTCATCGGCGGCCTTTACCAGGCTGCCGTCCCGCGGGTTGAATATATCTTTATTGTATTCGGCGTTGATGAGTTCACTGGCGTCCCCAGCGGGATTTTGGGCGGAGGCAGCAGTTTTTTGGGTACCCAGAATTTTGATTTTGCCATTCCGGGTTATGCGGGTTTCAAACTCCTTTTCCGCGAACATTTTAATCTCCGGATGCCAGGCCGAAGGGATGAGGCCGTAGACCTCTTTTTCCAGGAGTTCTTTTTCATATTCCTTAATCAGGTCATCCAGGCCGGCTACGGATTTTTTTACCGGTGAAATAATATCCCGGGTAAGCACTTCGGGCAAATCGTGAAACAAACCGGTTAGGTAGTTATTAATCCGTCTCTGCTTACACGCCCCGATCTCCAGCGAGAATAGATAGACCAGGATGGCTACAAATAACAGGTGGCCGATGACCGAGGTTTTAGGGATGCGGTGAAGATTGGACCAGCGGGTTTGAAAGCGAAGCTCACCGCATAAACTAATGAAACGCCGGTACTCGGCATGAGAGTTTAGCTGGGCAATGCCCGGGAGTTCGGCGTATTTTTTCTGCTTGGCATCCAGATCTTTCTGGATCTCCGCGATGTCATAGCCGTCAGGGTTGGCCTGCCGGATAATGGCGAATTCGAGTTTGGTGGCGTAGAAGTGGGCCGCGCTCAGAATACGGGTATTCACATTTTCTTCCCTGCGGCTGAAATGCTTCCGGAAGCGGTGGCAGAACGGTTTGCCCAGCGGAGCGATAAAAGGCTCCAGCTCATTATAAACCCAATCATTCAGAAGTTTGTACTTTACGGCATCGGCTTTAATCTTATGAAAAATAGGCGGCTTTAAATCCGTCAGGACAATCCGCTGCAGAAGTTCGAACAGGCCGCCTTCAATAATCTCCAGCCAGTCAAAACCCGGCGTGTTTTCCTCGAATTTTCCTAGAAAGTAGGCGATGACCATCTTATGGGCCTGTTTATCCAATTCTGTGAATTCCATGGGACGGGCCTTGTCATTCCAGCGTTGCATGAAAGCGGCATCAAATAATTTCAGGAGCAGGGATTTTCTTATCATGCGCGGGAGCCTCCGGGGCGAAAATAAACTTCTTATATCTTTGCAAAAACCTGGGTTGGTTGCAAGCGGAAACTTAATTTAATTTTTTAGTACCCGAAAGTAAGTAAATATACTAATATATTCCCGCTGAACTGTATTCCAACCGAAGGAAGCTTTTTATCATGGGAACGCATCATTCGCTTTTTGAACAACCGGATTCGGGGCCGCCCCGTATGGTGGTTATCGCCATCAGCCTGCTGGCATTGTTGTTTTTAAGCGGAGCGGTTTATTTGCTTATCTCCGGCCCTTTTGCCAGGATCGAGGTTATGGAAGCTCGCGAGCTTTCTGAAAGTACAGTAGCGGTAATGGAATACGAGGGGGCGCTTCCGGGAATAGAGAAAGCCCGGCGCCAGGTAGCCCGGGAATTGGAGCAGCGGGGCCTTTCCGGCGGGCAGCCCTTCACAATTTTTTATACCAGTCCCTTTAAAATGCGGCCGATTGCCGTGAAATGCCAGGTTGGTTATATGCTGCCTTTGGGCTATAATATCGGCGGGTTGTCCGAGCCGGTGCAGATGGTGAAGATAAAACCGGGCCGCCGCGTGATAGTGCGGGTACGGGGAAAAGGTAATTTTACCGGCAGTAAAGCCTACCGTGCGGCGGAAAAACAATTAAGCAAGCATGGACTTCGTCCCGGGAGCGGTAAGCGATTTGAGCTAAAAATCCGCCAGGACAATAAAAAAAATGTGGAACATTGGATCCCCGTACAATAGGTGTCTGTTACGAATTAGTTTCTGTTGCGGAAAGGTTGTTTTAGGAGCTTGAGCATTTAGTCGGTTTTTTGAGAGTAGATAGTAGAAAGTAGACCGCATTTGAGATATTTTATCTAATTTCTACTATCGAATCTCAAATGCTCTGGAGCCTGAGCAACTAAATGCTCAGGCTCCTAGAACCCCTGACTGGAGGTTTTTAATCTCATGAAAATCGCTGACACCGTACTTGACCTAATCGGCCATACTCCCATGGTTCGTTTAAACCGGATCACCGGAGCTGCGGAGATCCTGGTTAAATTGGAGTATTTTAATCCCTGTGCCAGTATTAAAGACCGTATTGCCCTGGCCATGATCGAGGCGGCCGAGCAGAGCGGGGAATTGCAACCCGGAGGAACGGTGATTGAATCCACCAGCGGGAATACCGGCATCGGGCTGGCCATGGTTTGCGCTGTAAAAGGATACCGCCTGATTCTAACCATGCCGGACAACATGAGTATGGAGCGCCGCCGGATATTAAGCGTTTTAGGCGCGGAACTGGTTTTAACGCATGGGACCGAGGGGATGACAGGCGCGATCAAGAAGGCCGAACAGTTGGCAGCTGAGACTGTGAAATCCTACCAACCCCGGCAATTTAAAAATCCTGTCAATCCGGAGATCCACAGAAAGACCACTGCCGAGGAAATTTGGGAGGACGCCGGCGGAAAAATTGACATGCTAGTTGTGGGGGTAGGTACGGGCGGGACCTTGACCGGAGTGGCCGAGGTATTGAAACAACGCCATCCGGCTTTGAAAACCGTAGCCGTCGAACCGGCGGCTTCTCCGGTTTTATCAGATGGGAAGCCCGGGCCGCATAAGATTCAGGGGATCGGCGGCGGTTTTATTCCGGAAATCCTGAATCGTAATATTATAGACGAGGTACTTACAGTTACTGACCGGGAGGCTGAGATCATGGCCGGGCGCTTAGCCAGGGAAGAAGGTATCCTGGCAGGGATTTCTTCCGGGGCTAATGTACAGGCCGCCCTGCTCCTGGCACAGCGGCCGGAGAATAAAGCGTTGCGCATAGTGACTTTTGCCCCGGATACCGGGGAACGGTATTTAATGCGCAGTTAAAAGGAGAAAAAACATGCCCAAGTCCAATTATCGTTTTGAAACTTTAGCTCTGCATGCCGGTCAGGAACCGGATCCAACTACCCTGGCCCGGGCGGTGCCCATATACCGGAGCAGCAGTTATGTATTCCGCAGTTCCAAGCATGCGGCAAATCTTTTTAATTTAAAGGAAAAGGGGAATATCTATACCCGCATAGGCAATCCCACCCAGGAGGTTTTAGAGAAAAGAGTAGCGGCCTTGGAAGGGGGCGCAGCCGGCTTGGCTCATGCCTCAGGCACGGCAGTGATTTTCAATGCTATTATAAATATATGCAGCAATGGTGATGAGGTCGTATCAGCGAATAATCTTTACGGCGGAACTTACACTATGTTCGACTCCGTTCTCCCGCAATTCGGGATTAAAGTTAAATTTGCCGACTTTAGCGAAGAAAAACATATCCGGAGCGCTATCACTGAAAAAACCCGGGCGATTTTTGTGGAGACCATCGGGAATCCGGTATTGGATGTGGCGGATCTGGACGCCATAGCTGAAGTTGCGCGTAGTGAACACCTGCCTTTAATCGTGGACTCGACTTTTACCACGCCTTATCTGCTTAAGCCGCTGGAACACGGCGCTGATATTGTTGTTCATTCACTGACCAAGTGGCTGGGCGGACATGGGACCAGTATCGGCGGAATAGTTGTCGATGCTGGAAAGTTTGATTGGACCGATAAAAAATTCAAATTATATAACGAACCCGACAAAAGTTACCATGGCCTGCGGTTTGCCCATGATTTGGGAGAACTGAATTCCCAGGCTTATATTACGCGGATGCGCCTGGTGCCTTTAAAAAATCTCGGGGCCTGCATCTCGCCGGATAATGCCTGGCAATTCCTGCAAGGGATTGAGACCTTGCCCTTGCGCATGTCAAGGCATTGCGCGAATGCTCAGGCTGTGGCGGAATACTTATCCCGCCATCCCAAGGTTGCCTGGGTCCGCTACCCGGGTCTGCCGGATGATCCCGGCCACCAGGTTGCTTCCCGTTATTTGAAGGATGGATTTGGAGGCATGGTGGTATTTGGGATCCAGGGAGGAAAATCAGCCGGCCAGGCCTTTATAGAGGCCTTGAATCTGTTTTCGCACCTGGCTAATGTAGGTGATGCCAAGAGCCTGGCGCTCCATCCGTCCTCGACTACGCATTTACAGCTGAGCGAGGAACAACAGCGGGCCGGCGGGCTGACTCCGGATTTGGTGCGTTTATCCATCGGGATCGAGAATATAGATGATATACTGGAGGATATTGCGCAGGCTTTGAAGCAATAGCCTGGCAACATCTCAGTTATGGTTTGCACCTGTACCGGGGATGACTGCTTCTCCTTCGCCGCGCTAAAGGGCCATGGGGCAAGCGGGTGACTGAAATACCGGAAAATTTATGGCAGACCGGCAATTTGACTTCAATCCGCAAGACCCATTCTCCGCTGCGGATAAGCAGTCATCCCCGGTACGGATACCGTAGGCGCCATGCTTTTGCGTTCTACTATAAAAGGATAAGTTAAAAGCATGAAAGCCATAGTACTTTATTCCGGCGGACTGGACAGCGTGCTGGCTCTGGGTTTAATTCACCGGCTAGGGATCGAGGTGCAGCCTCTGCACTTAGCCCTGCCCTTTCAACCCTCTCCCCCAAAAAAGAGCGGTTCGACCATGGCGGAAAATCTTTTCCGGGAATTTGGTTTAAAGCTTAAAACCCTTGCGCTGGAAGAGGAATTTCTGAGGATGGTGGAACATCCGCGTTTTGGACGGGGCAAGCAGCTTAATCCCTGTATTGATTGCCGCGTTCTCATGCTGGAAACCTGCGGAGCTATGCTCCCGGAATTTAAAGCTGATTTTATCGTGACCGGTGAGGTTCTGGGACAGCGCCCCATGAGTCAGCATAGACAGGCCCTGGAACTGATTGACCGGAAATCCGGCTTGCAAGGACTTGTGCTGCGTCCGCTTTCTGCCCGCTGTCTGGAACCTACCATTCCGGAGTTAAAAGGCTGGGTGTCCCGGGAAGCTCTTCTGGGGATTAGCGGACGGGGCCGGAAGGAGCAATTAGCTTTGGCCCGGGAATGGAATATTCATGGTTTTGATGCTCCGGGGGGAGGGTGCCTGCTGACAGATGCGGGTTATGTCCGGAAATTGCGGAATTTGATGAAAGCGGATATGCTGAACATTTCCAACCTTCGTTGGATTCAGTACGGCCGCTATTTTAGCCTGGACCAGGAATGTAAAATGATGGTGGCGCGGAATGAGAGAGAGTGCGAGCTGCTGGCCGCGCAAGCACTGGACCAGGATATTCTGTTGAGACCGGAAAATACCAGCGGTCCCACGGCCCTGATACGCGGGGAGAGCAGGTCTGAACATCTTGATCTGGCCGCCGCTATTGTGGCCTATTATTGCCGCGCTGGCGCGCAGGCTGAAATATCAATCCGGCGGGTTTCAAGCCGGGAAGAGAAACGGGTTTTTCGCGAGCCGCTGCCCGAGTCCAGGCTCAGATCGATGTTGATAAGTTAAGGCGAAGTCTTCTTCACCTCTTGTGGTAATATATTAGTCTGATGGATGTCATAACGAACTGTTATTACATCACTTACATAGTACGAATTTTCGGATTTTAAGCTTGTTTTTGCTTAAAAAATAGTGTATAAGGTAATTGTAATCCAGGTTGGGGTTGGGAGGAAGATACAATGATCAGGACTAATGAAACCGGAAGTGAACGCCGAAATTATCCCCGCTTACCGCTTAAACTGAGATTACAATATAACTCTATACAGAAAGGGAATATTTCTTCATTAGTCGAGACCCAGTCTGAGGATTTAGGAACCGGTGGTCTTACCATGCCGAGCAAAGAGAGGATGAAAACCGGACAGGTACTGATGGTTACTCTCTTGCTGCCGCCCCGCCGCAAGAATAAAAACCCCGGACCAGCCGGGTCCCCGGGTACTTTGCAGGCAAAGGAACTGCCAGTGGCTGTCCTCTCACGCGTAGCCTGGTGCCGATATTTACTCCAAAAGGAATACCAGCTGGGAGTCCAGTTTCTCGCCCTTACGTTTGCTAATCGGCAATCATTAAAAGAGTTTTTCACGGATAATAATCTGGACTGGAAAAATTCCCCCCTGATTAATTAAAGCAAGAATTTTGTATTCATAAAAAACAAGGAGCATCTGCAATTAGTCTGATTTTCAGTTTGTCATTCCGGCGAAAGCCGGGAGTCAGATTAATTTGGACAGTAATGAGGATGGTGTGATGAAAACTTATTTTGAATGTATATCATGTTTTGTTCGTCAGACCCTCGATGCCGTTCGTTTGGTAACTGAGGATGAGGCGATGCAAGAACACGTGCTCCGGCAGGCTTTGCATGAATTCAGTAAGATGGACTTGCGGCAATCGCCTCCGGTCATGGGACAGCGTATTCATCGCCTGATCAGAAAGTTGACAAGCCAAAAGGACCCTTACCGCGGGATCAAAGACCGTTTCAATGCTTTGGCCTTGGAGCTCTATCCCCAGCTTAAACAAACAGTGGAAGCGTCATCCCGGCCGCGGGAGACAGCCATGCGTTTGGCTATAGCCGGCAATATTATAGACTTCGGCGTAAACAGCCAGATTGACAGCGGGCATGTACATGAGGCGATTGAACATGCTTTGACAACACCCTTGGAGGGTGAAGTGGAGGCTTTTTATGAGGCTGTTTCGCAGGCTTCCAGTATCCTCTATGTGGCGGATAACGCCGGCGAGATAGTATTTGATAAATTATTGCTGGAACAAATGCCCCGGGAGAAGGTGATAGTCAGCGTCAAGGGCTTTCCGATTATTAACGATGCCACCATGATTGATGTCAGGGATACCGGTCTTGACCAGTTGGTTAAAGTAATTGATAATGGTTCTGATGCGCCGGGAACCATTCTGGAGGAGTGTCATGAGGAATTCCGGCGGCATTTCAATGAGACGGAGTTGATCATTGCCAAGGGACAGGGAAATTACGAGACTCTGAGCGAAACGGAAAAGGATATCTTCTTTCTGCTTAAAGCCAAATGTCCGGTAGTGGCCAAACATCTGGGGTGCCGGATCGGCAGCCTGGTTCTGAGAAGATCGGACCGGGTGCGTACCTCGGCCGGCATTTACCACGAGGGCCCGGCGTAGGGGCACGGCGCGCCGTGCCTCTGCCAGGACTTCTGACGAACACCTAATATCTTACGGAGAACAGAACTTACCTTGAATAAAACTATTCGTATTACTACTCTGGTAGAGAACGTTTCCCCAGATCCCCGGCTGGAGGCTGAACATGGCTTGGCCTTCTGGATTGAAACCGGGTCGGGAAACGTGCTTTTTGATACCGGACAAGGCAAAGCTCTTTTCAGTAATGCCCGGAGTCTGGGGATAAATCTCGAGCAGACAGCAGCAGTTGTTCTGAGCCATGGGCATTATGACCATACCGGGGGTCTTGAAAAATTATTGCAAGCCGCCCATAGAGTCAAGGTATATGCCCATCCGGCCGCTTTTCGGCCTAAAACCGCCCGCATGGGAGCCGGCCGATTTCATAGTATTGGGATGCCTTTTTTAAACCCGGAAGCTATCCGGAAGCAAGCGGAAGAATTAATCTGGACAGAACAGGCTTCAGAGATTGGACACGGATTGCGGGTTACCGGAACGATTCCCCGGGTGACGGAGTTTGAAAACCACCCGGATGATCGGTTTTTTCTTGATGCCGAAGGCCGGCAGCCCGATAGCATGATGGATGACCAGGCCTTATTCTTCGAAGCCTCCCGGGGAGTGGTAGTGCTGCTGGGATGTGCGCATGCCGGTGTGATCAATACACTTAAATATATCTCGCAATTGACACGGCATAAGCCGATTTACACGGTAATGGGCGGGATGCACCTGGGAAATGCCGCTCCCGGACGTATCAAGAGTACGATTGGAGCTTTGCGCGATTTTAAAATTGAACGTCTGGGACCGGCCCATTGTACCGGCAGGGAAGCCACGCTGGAATTTTTCGCCGCCTTTCCGGAAAAGTGTTTTAACTGTTCAGTGGGGACAGTGACGGAATTCGAAGTTAATTAATCTCAAGGAGTAATTATATGCCCGGTTTAGAAGAAACCGAAATATCCAAAGCCATTATTACCGCTTATCATGAAAAATTATTGGACCGGCTGCAAAACGACGTTATTATTGTCGGCGCCGGTCCGGCCGGTCTGATGGGAGGGATGCGGCTGGCCCGGCAAGGGATGAAAGTGACTATTATAGAGAAAAGATTATCCCCGGGCGGGGGCATCTGGGGAGGCGGGATGACCATGAATGAGGCCGTAATCCAGGATAAGGCTTTGCCGCTGCTGGATGAGATTGGCATAAGGCATAGGCCCAGCCCGGAAGGTTTGCATACCACGGACGCTGTGGAGTTGGCATCCGGGCTTTGCTTCCGCGCCTTGCAGTCCGGAGTCGTTCTCTTCAATCTGATGACTGTAGAGGATGTTTGTGTGCATCAAAAACGCGTTACCGGCGTAGTGGTGAACCGTACGATGGTGGCCGGGGCCCTGCCGGTTGATCCGATTACGCTTAAGGCCAAAGCCGTGGTGGATGCTACGGGTCATGAGGCCGTGGTAATTGAATCTCTTCGCAAGCGGCGTCTCCTGGCGGATATCAATGAATCGGTCGGGGAAGGGCCCATGGATGCCGGAGCCGGCGAGGATTTTGTGGCTGAGAGAGTTGCGGAAGTATTTCCCGGGCTCTGGGTTTCGGGCATGAGCGTCTGCGCCGCGTTGGGTGGTCCGCGCATGGGTCCGATATTCGGCGGCATGCTGCTTTCCGGCGTCCGCATGGCTGAATTGGTCTCAGCTGCTGTGAGCAAGACGGTCTGAAAGGATTTAAGACTGACATGGCTAAACTTTTTACTATCGGCCATTCGAATTTGAAATTCGATGCCTTTCTGGAAATTTTGCGAGAGGCCGGAATCCAGATCCTGGCGGATGTCCGCAGCCTGCCGCGTTCCAAACATGTTCCGCACTTCAACCGGAAGGAGCTGATAGAAGCTCTTCCGGCCCTGGGTATAACTTATCATCATATAAAAGAATTGGGAGGTTATGGCCGTGAATCTCTATTACGGTCTCCCAATACCGGATTGCCCTCGGCTTGGCAAGCTTATGCCGATTACATGCTGAGCGAGGATTTTGAACGCGGGATAAGGCAGATCCAGGCCCTGGCGTCCCTGGGTTTAGTGGCGCTATTTTGCGCCGAGGCGGATTGGGGAAAGTGTCACCGGCGTTTTATCGCCGATGCCTTGAAAGTGCGCGGCTACCAGGTTTTTCACCTGGATAGCGGGGGCCAAAGCTTTAAACATGAACTGCCGCCTCAGGTTGAGATCAAAAAGAAGCGGATTATTTATCCGGCCTTGGGAGAACAATTAAGTTTTTTCTGATGGGTCTGTAAAAAGTGGCGGGTATGGCAATCATCCGGTAGGAGCGATGACTTGAAGTCTATGGAAATTAACCGCGATAAACTCGATAATATGCACCAGCAATTAATTGCTGTCATCCAGAGGGGCGACGACCGGGGAGCCAAACAGATGCTTTCCAAGCTGCATCCGGTGGATGCCGCCCGCTTGACGGCCTTGCTGAAAGAGGAAGAACGCCGGGTGCTTTTCCAGGCTTTAAGCAGCGGGATAGCGGCGGATATCGTGGAACGCATGACTGACAGCGACCAGGTTACCGTGGTCAGCGCTCTGGAACCGGACGTAGCTTCCGATATTATTGAACAGATGGATTCGGATGAAGCCGCTGACGTGCTGGGAGACCTGCCCCCGGAAAAAACCGACGCCATCCTGGCAGCCATGCCCAGCACCCGGGCGGCTAAAACCCGGGAATTGATCGCTTATCCCGAGGACACGGCGGGCGGAATCATGGCCACGGAATTTATTGCGCTGAAAGAAACCCAGCCGGTCCGGGAAGCCATCAAGACCCTGAGAGCCAAATACGCCCGGCTGGGTGATGAGAGGGCCGCCTACGTATATACTGTGGACCGGGCCGGAGTATTGACCGGGGTATTGCAGTTGCGTCATCTGGTTACCCGGCAAGCGGGAGAAACCCTGGAGAATATAAAAATCCGGACGGTTAAATCCGTGCCGGTGGGCATGAATAAATACGATGTGGCCCGGTTCTTCCGGCGTTATAAATACCTGGCCCTGCCGGTAGTAGATGAGGAAAACAAAATGGTCGGGGTTATCACGGCCGACGATGTGGTGAATCTGACGCAAGAGATTACCACCGAGGAAATGCTGAAACTCCAGGGTGTGGCCACGGATGAAACCCGCGCCATGTCTTTAATCCAGGTTGTCCGGCGCCGGGTTTCATGGCTCTCGATCAATATTTTTTTAAATGTTATCGCTGCTTCGGTGATAGCTTTCTATACTGATACTTTGAAAGCGGTTATCGCGCTGGCGGTTTTTTTACCCATCATTTCCGATATGAGCGGCGTGTCCGGAATGCAGGCCGTGGCGGTTTCGATTCGCGATCTGGCCCTGGGCCGGACCAGTTCCCGGGAATTATGGAAAGTGCTTTGGAAAGAATCACGGATCGGTTTTTTTAACGGCCTCATTCTGGGAACCGAGATCGGTCTGGTGGCGTACTTCTGGAAAGGGATGGCCTGGCTGGGACTGGTAGTGGCGGTCAGCCTCTGGATTAATACTATCCTGTCCGTATGCCTGGGCAGCAGCCTGCCGTTAATTCTAAAGCGATTCAACATAGATCCGGCGATTGCCTCCGGGCCCATGCTTACCACGGTAACGGACCTGATGGGTTTTTTAATTGTGCTGTCGTTGGCTACCCGGTTTATTCATTACCTGCAGTAGGGGCGCAGGGCACCCTGCGGGCGGCTTCGGTCGTACGCCTCTGTGCATAATATTACAGTTATTTTCCAGTAGTTGGCGTAAGCACGAAAGGTCCCCGGGGAGACGATGATTTATCCTGCCCCAGATGCAAGGCCTCTTTGCGGATCCATTCCGGCACCGATGGGGACTCTGCTTTATCAGCTTTAGAGTTCGGCAGGTCTTCCTCCCAGGCGGTTGGCGTCGGGCCAGTGGCGGGTGTTGGCAAGAAGCGGGGAGCCCCGGCCGGTCCTTTTAGTTGCTGTAGTTCCATGGCGAGCCATCCCCGGGAGGTGGCTAGAAATATATCCAAATACGGGATCGACATACCGGCCGGGCCGTAAACATGGTTTCCGATCTGCTTCCAGGCGCCCTTGGCTTTCAAACCGGAGAGTCCGTCCCCTTCATCCCATTCGAGATGCAGGCCGCAGGCCGGACTGATTTTACCCCGGAAAGCAATATGCTGCCAGCGGCACCATCCCCGCAACTTAAGTTTTTGAATAGGCCTTCTGGTTTGCCGGATTTCGAGAAGAAAAATCCCTTTGCTGGTTCCCAATTCCCAGGGTGAAGGGCCGGGATCTCTCAATTCCAGGAGATTGGCCCGGAGACTTCCCTCCTGGGTTATAAGTTCGACCGGACCGGTTACCCGGGAGCCCTGGGATAAATGGAAGAGAATACCGCCGCGCCGCGAATTAACCCGCAAGGCGCCGATGCGGCTGGGAACAGAAACGTCGCCGATCAAAATATTCATATCGGCATTTTCCGAATCAAGCAGGAGCGATAAATCTTTCCTTAAAATAAAGGTAATCTTTCCTTTTCTCTCGGTAATCCAGCGATTAAAGGTTAATTGCAGGGAAGCGGTCAGGGTCTTGCCCGTGGTTTTAGTGGACAGCAATCCCTGGAGGCGCAGCTTGGGAAAACCAAAACCCCTTAAGTCGGCACGTACTCTGAGGGCGGGAATTTGTTCGGCATGTATGATCCGGATTTCCTCCCGGTTCAGGGGAAGCTGCAATCGAACAGCGGTTAAATTCGGGGAGCCGGTTACCTGGCCCGACCATTTTTTATGAAAAGGGGTTGCCAGCAGGAAAAAAAGCGTTGTAAGTGTCACGGATACTCCGAGGACAATCCATGCCAATCCTTTCCGCAATCGGGAAGGAGGTGAAATCTGGTCTTGAGGAGACGCTTTTGCGTTGGACAGAACAACGTGATGCAGCATGGCGGCGCTTAAGTAGGTTAGTCCGCCGGACCAGAGAACATCCGAAGCAAAATGAGCCCCTTGGGCCATGCGTCCGATACCCATCAGTGTGCCGTAGCCCAGGCCGATTCCGAGCCACGCTGCGCGGTGTCTCCGCGAGCGTTTAACAAAATACAGAGCAACTAGTATAAAGCCGACCGAGGCATGTCCACAGGGAAAGGATTTTCCCTGGCCCGGAATTCCGGGTTTAATAAAGCGTTGGAATGTTGCGTTGCCTTTAAATTCAACCACATCCCGGGGGCGGGGGCGTCCCCAGTAGCCTTTTCCCAGCACATTGACGAATAAACCCGGACCGATCAGCATGGTCAACACCAGCAGAGCGGCCGGTTGCCTCCAGTTTCGCAAACGTGCCCAGATCAGGCTGCCTATAAATATGACCAGGCCGGCTATGGAGAGCAGAAGACCGGGAAGAGTACCTAACCGGAAAAGCAGACGCCAGGGCTGGGAATTTCCCAGGAACCATCCCTTGTTGTAAAACCATGAAGCAATAGTCAAATCCAGATTGCTGAAGATGAACGGCAGACTGAGCAGAAACAATATACCCGCGCCGATCCAGATATCGGGGTGGAATGCTTTTTTTAGACGGGGCATAAGTTGAGTTCCTTTGGTATCTTTAACCAGATTAATTAAATCCTATCCTAAATCAGAGCGTGAAGCAATGACTTTTTTAACGTCCCCGGCTGCTCACTAAAGGGATTGACATTCTGAAACATAAAATATAATATTTCTCCACAATTCGCAGGTTCTCCAAGCGGAGATGAAAAGGGAACCCCGTGTAAATCGGGGACGGGCCCGCCGCTGTAACCGGGGACGGCTGCCGCAGTATTGCCACTGTTCATAAGAACGGGAAGGCGCGGCACCAGCCGGATGATCCGGAAGTCAGAAGACCTGCCTGCGGATGCAGTAATGGTTTATTGCCTCTCGGAATCAGGGGCGGATATCATACACCGGTTATTTTCCAGGTTAGGGCTGGTTTGTGTACGCTTTCGAGCAAGCGTATGGCTCTGTCCACCAAGGGAGAGGCTTGGTTCTCAAGGCCAACAGGGACGCCTTGGGCTGCATTTTTTTAAAATGCGGTTCAAGGCGTTTTTTATTTTAAAAAGGGGGATTATACGATGAGATTTAAAAAGCTATTCAAGCAAACCGGTTTGATTATGGGAATTAGCATGGCGGGCCTGGCTGCACCCGTGTACCTTCCGGCCTATGTTGAGATGGAGCCTGTGATGGTAAAAGCTTCCCGCATTGAAACCCGCGTTTCCGAGGCGCCCGGTTCGGTTACTGTAATCACGGCGGAAGAGATTGCGGCTAAGCAGGTGCACAACGTAGCAGAGGTAGTAAAGGGGATCATGGGAGTGGAGGTGTCGGGAAACGGAGGCCCCGGCCAAAGCGTCTCGGTTTTTATCCGGGGCGCGGCCTCGGAACGCACTCTGATAATGTTAAACGGTATACCTTTGAATGATCCGGTTTCTCCGGCCCGGAGTACGGACCTTTCCAAAATAACCGTGGATAATATCGAAAGGATAGAAGTTATCCGCGGACCGCAAAGCGTGGTTTACGGTTCCAGCGCTATGGGCGGCGTGATCAACATTATTACGAAGAAAGGGGGTAAAGCCTGGACCGGGTCACTCAGCGCGGAAGCCGGCAAGTACTCCTTCTGGCTGGGTAAACTTGCGGCTTCCGGATCTATATCGAATCTGGACATCGCGCTGGGCGCTTCATTGGAAAATACCCGGGGATTTTCCGCGGCCAAACGGAAGGAAGAGTACGCGCAATCGCAGCCGGCCATGGACCCGGACGGGTATCGCAACCTGAGCATTGATTTAAACCTGGATTACCGCCCTTTATCTAATCTCGGCTTCAGTCTGAAGAACCGTTATTTGACCGGAGATAATGATTTGGATAATTTTGCCGGAGATTTCGGAGATGATCCGGATTATAAAATGAGGTTTGTACAAACTATTAGCGGCTTCAATACGCAATGGGATATGCTGGAGGGATTCTGGCAGCAGGAATTAAACCTGGGATTAAGCCAAACCGACCGAGCTTATAATAATCCCCAGGATCCGGATCATCCTTTTGATCTCACGCGCAGTGAATACCGCTCCCGGAATCTGACCTTTGATTGGCAGAATAAATTGAATATCCATGAAAATGAAAAACTTGCCGTGGGAATATGCTATCAGCAGGAACAAGGGATGTACAATTTTTATTCGGAATATCTCGACTACTATACTTCAATGCCGGCGGTCTGGGAGGACTCCCTCGAAGCTTGTTCGGCCCACCTGGCCGGAGGGTATTTAGAGAGTCAAACCCGGCTCGACCCGGTATTGGTCATGCTGGGTCTTCGCTATGATGAGCATGACCAGTATGGCGAATTCTTGACTTATCGGGCAGCCTTGTCGTGGCTGCTAGAAGGACTGGGAACCCGGATTAAAGCCGCGTACGGAACAGCTTTTAACGTACCGTCCCTTTACCAGCGTTACTCTAATTACGGAAATGAAGATATAAAGGCCGAGTTTTCCCGGGGCGGAGAGGCGGGATTTGAAACTACCTGGTGGAAAAACCGGGTTGATTTGGGTGCTGCTTATTTCCGGAACGATTATCAGGACCAGGTGGGGTTTGATTACGCGAACTATAAGTATCTTAATTTAAACCGGGTCAATATCCAGGGATGGGAGACCTTTGTCAAGGTGAGGCCCAGGGAAAATATCAGGCTGCAAGTAACCTATACCCGGCTGGTGGCCCGGGATTTGACTTTTGAGGAGATCATGGGGCCGCAGCCGCTGCTAAGAAGAGCTGATTACCAATTCGGATTTCAGGCGGGATATGATTTTGCGGACGCGGGCATCAACCTGTATGTCCGGCATGTCGGTCCCCGTTGGGATTTAAACCAAACCTTGCTGGAACCCTATACTCTGGTGAACGTGGCAGCTACCTACCGGGTAATACCCAGGGCCGAGATCCATATCCGGGTGGATAATCTTTTGGATGTGGATTATGAGGAGGTCATGGGGTATAATACTTCCCGCTTGGCCGTTTATGCGGGGGTTAAAGTAAGCCTGTAGAAAAATATTAGCCGGTTCCTGTTGCAGAAAGGCCGTTTTAGTTTTTTGTTATTCCGAGGAAGCGAAGCGACCGAGGAATCTCCTAGTGTACTTGTTAATCAAGCGTGTTCTTGGAGATTCCTCGTTTCACTCGGAATGACAGTTCTGGCAAAAGATTATTGGAGATATTCCCAGGAAGGGATAAATGATGCTGCGATCATTGAAGCTGCATATGAAAATAATACTCGCTCTGGCCGGGTCGGCAATTTTCATAACTTCGGCCTGGGCTTTTATCATACCCGGCGGAACCATGGGCCGGTTAAAATTCCGGCCTCTGGCACACGGAGCAATGCCCCGGCGGATTGTTTCCATGGCGCCGGCGATTACAGAAACCCTGTTCGCCATCGGAGCGAAGGATTTGGTCAAGGGCGTGACAAATTATTGCGTCTATCCGCCGGAAGTGAAAAAACTCCCTAAAATCGGCGGCTACTATGATCCCAATTATGAAGCCATCATGGCCTTAAACCCGGATTTAGTTATCATTTTGCCGGAACATCGGGAGCATCGCCTTAGATTTCAGCAATTAAATATCTCTACTTTAACCATGGAAATGCATTCCCTGGCCGGCGTGATAAGTACTTTTATCCAATTGGGGAGCCTCTGCCATTGCGAGTTTCAGGGGGCCAGGCTGGCGGACTCCTTTAGCCGGCGCCTGATTAAAGCCCGGGAACAAACCCGGAATCTTACCCGGAAGAAAGTTATGCTGGTTATTGGACGGGATTACAGCCGGGAGGGAATCAGCGAGGTTTATATTGCCGGTCAGGGGGAATTTTACCAGGAACTCCTGGAACTGACAGGAGGAGAAAACGTCTATCAAAGAGCTGCGCCCAAGTATCCCCAGGTCTCGGTGGAAGGCATTTTGGCCATGAATCCGGAGGTGGTGATTGAACTTATTCCGGATCCGGAGGGAATCGGGAAGACGATTGAGGAAATTCGCGCCGACTGGTCCGGACTTCCCGGTCTGCCCGCGGTCCAACAGAAACAGATTAAAATTCTAACCGGCGGATTTCTGGTGGTTCCCGGCCCCCGGATGATGTTATTGCTCAAAGCGCTGGGAGAGGCCCTTCACCCGGAGTTGGAGTGGGAATAATCCTGGCGGCCAGGGGATTCTCCTACCGTCTGGGAAAAAAAGCTCTTTTGGAAGAAATTAATTTTGAAGTCCGGGCTGGCGAGCGCTGGGCAATAATCGGTCCGAACGGCGCCGGCAAGTCCACACTTTTAAAAGCTTTTTGCCGGATTCTGGCTTCCGGAGAAGGTCTGCTACTGGTCGGCGATAAACCCTTGTCTCAATACAAGCAAAAAGCCCTGGCCCGCTGGATATCATATGTACCGCAGGCCTCGGGCCGGGATGATCTTTTCACTGTACGGGAGTTTGTAGTCATGGGGCGTTACCCCCACCTATCGGCTTTTTCAGCACTGACCCGGAGGGATTGGGAAGAGGTCGAGCGCGTCCTGGATTTAACCGGCATGGCGGATTTTGCGGAGCGCCGGGTCTGTACGCTCTCAGGCGGCGAACAGCAAAAAACCCTGATCGCAGCGGCTCTGGTGCAAGGCGCCAATATAATGCTGCTGGACGAACCTACGGCTTTTTTAGATCCCTATCAACAATCTCAGATTCATGACCTTTTAGAGACCCTGCATCAGGATGCCGGAGTGACTCTGGTCGAGGTTACCCATGATATCAACCAGGCCGCTCTGGGCCATGACCGGATACTGGGACTGAGAGCGGGCAGGGTAGTGTTTACGGGTTCTCCGGAGGAGTTAATGACAGGCAGGGTGTTGCAGGAGATATACGGCCGGTCATTTAACTTGTTTCCGCATCCTGAAACCGGAAGGAGTATGGTGCTGCCGTGAGCATGGATACGGGAAAATATATATTTATCCTGGTCATGCTGCTTGGCCTGTTCATGCTTTCCCTCGTGATTTTTCCTTTTATCGGCATTGAGGGGATTACGCCCGGCGAGGTTTTAAGTGATCCGGCGTCCCGGGGATCGGAAATTTTCTGGAAGCTTCGTATGCCCCGCGTACTGGCCGGCATGCTTTGCGGCGGGGTTTTATCCGCGGTCGGGCTGACTTTTCAAGCCATGTTTCGGAATCCCCTGGCCACGCCCTTTACCCTGGGAACGGCTTCCGGAGCCAGCCTGGGAGCGAGTGTTTATATCTGGGCCGGATGGTCTTTCAGCCTGGCAGGAATATCCGGCTTGACGTTTATGGCTTTTTTAGGCGCTTCAGCCGCCTTGAGCCTGGTCTACGGTTTTTCACGCTGGCGGCGAGGTATGCCTTCCGAGATCATGCTGCTGAGCGGCGTAGCGATTAGTATTTTCTTTTCCAGCCTTATTTTACTCTTGCAGTATATGAGCAACCAGGCTCACAGTTTAAGGATACTGCGCTGGCTCATGGGCGGGTTGGAAATAGTGGGATATCGGGAGATACTGGAACCTCTGCCCTTGGCTCTGGTTGGTTTGGCCGTAATCTTCCTTAAGCGGTTAGACTTGAATCTGTTGTCCACTGGCGAGGATCTGGCGGCCGCGCGCGGGGTAAATGTCGATCAAACCAAACTAATGCTTCTGCTTTCCACCGGCTTGATGGTGGGAGCTGTGGTCGCTGTTGCCGGACCGGTGGCCTTTGTAGGCTTGATAGTGCCGCATATCTGCCGTTTGTTTTTTGGTCCGGATCATCGGATACTGGTAATTGCCAGTATATTAATGGGGGCGGTTTTTCTTTCCGGATGCGATGCCCTGGCGCGTATCGTACTGGCGCCGGCCGAACTGCCGGTGGGCATTATTACCTCCCTGCTGGGAGGGCCGTTTTTTATCTGGATGCTGCTGCGGGACGGGGGACGGACAAGCTCCTAGCCGGAGATTAAGCTTCGAAAATACCGTAAACCGGGGGGCCTACCATGAATTCCTGGAAAGGAAATTTATGCAGATGGAAGTGCTCCTGCAGGGCATGGGTGCATTCGGCCAGGCATTTCAGGTCGTCGTACTCGGCATAAACCAGAACGGTCTGGTTATCCAGATAGGGAAGAGAAGAATCCTTAACCATGGAATTAACTACAGCTGTCCGGCAACCCGGCCGGATACGCTTGAAAGCGGCGTAGTGTTCGAATATCTGCACGGCTTCATCACAGATTTCTGATTTTAGTTTAAAAATAGCAACTTCTCTTACCATAAGAAGAGCCTCCGGGTAGTAACCTGTCAGTCATGGTACTTATATGACTGACAGGTTACAAAGCATTTGAACCTTAAACACAGAAAATAATATTCAAATGCGGTCAATTTTCGGTTTTCTATTCTCAACGCTCACTTTATCACAATGCGGTTTTAGTACCGTAACTGATGGGTTACTCCGGGTATGCTTGGCTATAATATACCGAAACCACTCCGGGCGGTCAATCCTTTTGTGTTTTTTTACGTTGGGGCGCAAAATAATTTAAAAAATACTAAAAAAATGATTTATTAGATTAATAAAGCACTTTATAATGCTTAAGTGATGAAAAGCCTGACCGGCTTCGATGAGGCTGAATAAGAAACCAGGAAAAGGGGTGGAGAAGAATGTTCATAAGCGGTGGACAAAAGTCGAATCAAATGGCGCTCTACTATTTAAGGCTGGGATTAGGTTTTATTACTTTGTGGTCGGCTTGGGATGTAATAGTTCATCAGCAGCAATGGAACGCCTTTTTTGCCGCTTTTCCCCTGGGGGGGCTGCTGGCCGGTGTAATAACCTTAGTCTGGTTTTTTATTCTATTGGTTGCCGGTCTGGCTTTGCTGACAGGATGGTACTTCCGGGAAGCGGCCGCAGGACTGGGAATCTTAATCTGCCTTTCTATTATTTTGTTCTCTTTCTTTACACCCAAAGTGAATGCCGTACTGGGGCCGTTTCGTCCTCTGGTGATTAAAAATCTGGTGTGGCTGGGAGCTTGTCTGACGCTGTTTATCCAGCCGACAGATCCTTATAATCCCGAACGCCGCGATCCCCAAGGGATGCCGGTCTATGCGGAAAAAGCTCATTTTAGCTTCCGATTGCTGGTGGGAATTTATTTAATTTGGGATGGAATACTCAAGGCCGTTAATGCGCATGGGTATTTTACTCTTCTGGAACGCGCCCTGGCCAAGATTCCATTAATTCCGGATGCCTTGGCGCCCGGAATGCTTATGGTCATTTGTGTCATCCAAATAGGCGCCGGTCTGCTGTTCCTGACGGGAATAAAGTTTCGCTGGGCGGTTGTGGCTTTAATCGCCTTGGCGTTGCTTAACCTATTGGGTTTAAACTGGTTCGCCACCAAAGGTCTTTTACGGGCCGGAGGGCGTTTTATGATGAGAGATTTCCTGGTGTTGGCAAGCGGGGTGTATTTCTGGTTGTCAGGACCGGGGTTGCCGATTCTGCAAGTGCTAATTAAAAAAAGCCGGCCGTCTTTCGGAGACCGGAACTTAAATTCATCGACCGGGGAAAATATGCCGCCTCCGGCCCTCTAGGAGCCTGGGCAATTAGTTGCCCAGGCTCCAGAGCAATTGAGAATAGAGCAATAGAGCAATAGAAAAAACTCAATTGCGGTCTATTTTCTATTGTTCAATTGCTCAGGAATTAAAAAAAACAGACTAAATGCCCAGGCTCCTAGAGACTGTGTCGTAATAGCCTTTTTAGGTTGTCATTCCGGCGAAAGCCGTACCCGGATTAATTTGGGCAGTAATGATCTGTTCAATTTCCCCGCTCTGAAGAGCGGGGAATTGGATATGATTTGTAGAAAACCATTATTACTGTCCCGCTTCATCCCCGGCTTGCCTGTCCTGATGTCTTTATCAGGGAAAGCCGGGGAATTCGCGGTTAACATATTAAGGAGGTCTAACGTGTACGGGAAATATTGGTTAATTGCGGTTCTGCTTATGGGGCCGATGGGTTTAAGTTTTGGCGCTTCCGCCCGGCAAGGGAAATCTGAATCCAAAACGCGATTGGTTATGGTAAAGATAGATCACTGGAAAACCACGTTTTTTAATCTTCCCAAGGAATTGCCTCTGCTTCTGAAACCGGGAAAGAACTTTGATGCCCGGGCGCGCCGATACGACTTTAGCGAGGGCCTGCCGGCCATGGAGGTTTTATTAAGCCTGCGGCCCAAGGATAAATATGCTCCGGCTTTCCGTCGCTTCATTAAAAAATGGCCGGTGTACCAGAAATTTTTCAAGGCCGTGGATGAAGAAAACTATAAGTCCGCGCGCAAGCTGATAAATGAAATTTTAAAAATAGATCCCCGGGAGCCGGGAGCTCATTTTTATCTGGGTAGTTTAAACACCCAGGCGGGTAATTTTGCCGAGGCGGAAAAAAATTACCGGGCTTGCATTAAAGCCTATCCGGAATATGGTCCGGCTTATATTAATCTGGCTCGCCTGGTAAAAGCCAGGGGCGATTTACCGGAAGCACGGCGCTTTCTCCTGGAAGCTATCCGTTGTTTCAAGCAAAAGCAACGGAAAGATGACCAGGAAATCGCGGAAAAAATGCTGGAGAGCTTAAATACAAAAAAGTAAAAAGACCATAAACAATAAATGAATCTCCGCACAGATTGCTGTGCGGCATATAAACATGATTAATTATTTTTAAATCCCCCTATCCCCCTTTTCCAAAGGGGGAAGGCAATTAAGGTAACCGTATAGCAAGCCGATGCGGAATTGTAAAGGTAAAGGAGAATGGGTATGCCTGAGATCAAACAAATCGATTCTGGTAAGCTGTTATGTTTGGAGGAGACCGGGCCCTACTCCGGGCTGGAAGTGATTTTTAAACGAATACGGGATTTTATTGAAAGGCGGCGGGTTTCTTTCAAGGGAGATCGAATCGTGATTTTTTATAATGACCCGGAAAAATTTAATCACGAGCGGGCGCATTATGCCGCAGCATATGAATTGGCCGGCGAGACGGCCGGTGACGGGGAGGTAACAGTAGTTATACAACCCGCCATGCTGGTAGCCTGCGAAACCTATGAGGGGGTTTACTCCGAAATACGGAAAGCATACGATCAATTACTGGCATGGATCCGTGAAAAAGGATACCGGATTTCAGGACCGGCGCGGGAATATTTTCTTTCCGGTCCCGGACCGGATGGAGCCGGGGATATGACAGTGGGCATGGTTGAAATTCAAATTCCGATTGAGCGGTCGGGCGGCATAGTCCATGGAGCTTAAGCCGGTTGACTCGGAATATTTGGGGAAATGGCGCAAAGAATATCAGGCCGGCTTGGGAATACCGGTTATTCCGGAGTTTCATGACGCTCTCTGCCGGCTCGGACAGGCTTACTTGGTTGAGGAGGTCGGGAAGACGCTGGGTTATGTAATTTTCGCGCAAGAGACTTTTATTCCCGGCTGGGCTCCGGTAATTCCAGAATTTTACCTGGGGCTGGCGCAGACGAAATTTGTTCGTCAGATATTGCAGCGAATTTTGGAGCAGCTGCGGCCTCATACTATCATCGGCCGTACTGATGACCGGATGGGATTTCCGATTTTAATGGATCTTCAAATTCCCAACCAGGTTTCATCGCCCTTATATATTCTGGAAAAAGGGCCTTTTTGGGTGGAAAATAAGGATCTGGCAATTAAGCAGAGCGGCATTGAGGACGCGCTTGATTTACTGCCCATATATTCTTCGCTGCCAGCCGAAGCGGGAGGATTTCCGGATGCCTCGGCTTTAACTAAAAGCCTGGCTATTTGGCGTCATTACCAGCTGGTGAATGGACGGGAAGTAGTGGCGGTTGCTTATGTTGTGCCCCAAGGACGGGATTACGTTACGGTAAATCCTATTGTAGTGGAAGGGGCACGCGGAAAAGGATTAGGCCGTTATCTTACCGCTTATGCTGCAAAACGAGAGCTGGCCGAAGGTAAGATATGCGTGGCTACCATGAGTCCGGATAATCAGGCCGGCCGGAATTTAATGGAGTCACTGGGTTCGCGTCTGACCGCCCATTTCGTTTATTTTAAACCGTAAGCGGAAACGGGAAATCGGATGAAAAATCATAAACCTTGGCAGCTTTTGCTCCTGATGGGCATAGGTATTTTTATCGGGGCTTTTTGGTTTACCTTTGGGTTTTTATCAGTGCTGGGAAGTTCGGTATGGTGGCATTATCCGGCCGCTCTGGCGCCCGGGTCGGCTGTGGTTTTTTTAGTACTTAAAAGCCGGGAATGCCCCCTGCCTTACGGAACGGGTTTAATCCTGCTGGGGCTTATTCCTTGGTTTTTGCGGGTTTCGAGAAATTCCTGGATTATGGGAGTAGCTATCGGGATTCCGATATGCATAATAGGATTGCTTTTTATTATTTGGAGGCGTAAAATCCTTTTTGGAAATGATATCCCTTGAAAAAACGGCTTAATATTTAAGAACACGTCTGGAAGATAGGAGAGGTTGAGAATGAAGCGAAGGATGATCATGCTGGTTGTTTTTGCCGGTATTATCATGCCGGCCGGTGAAGGATGGGCAAAAAACGTCGCGGTGGTTTTGAGTAAAACCACCCGGCTGTATCAGGAAGCGTTGCAAGGTTTGCAAGCCACGGATTCCTTCCAACTGGAGAAATTCAACCTGCAGGGTTCGCCGGCCCAAGGCCGGAAGATTATGCACTATCTGAGATCGCATAAAGAAGATTTTAACTTGGTGGTAGTCATCGGATCTGGAGCTGTAAAAGCAGCTCAAATCCATTCACCCGGCATCCCGTTGCTATTCACTATGGTACTTAAGCAGCCAACCTTTTCCGGGAAAGTCCCGGGAGTAATAATGCAGATCCAACTGGACGATCAGTTTTTACGGATAAAGAAATTGTTGCCTTCCGCGGTTAAAATTGGGGTAATATATAATCCCGCCCATACGAAAAAAACCATAAATCAGGCTGAGCGTTCCGCGAAAAAAAATGGTTTGACGTTGGTACCGGTTATGGTTGCCAATTCGGAGGGGATTTCCGCAGCTTTAGAAAAACTCAGCCGGAAAAAAATAGATGTTTTATGGTCAGTGCTGGATAGAACCGTGATTCATCCGGTGGTAATTGAAAAAATAATCAGGTATACGCTGGAGAAGAAGATGCCTTATATCGCTTTGACGGAGTATCAGGTTAAAGCCGGGGCGCTGGCCGCATTTTCCGTGGATTGCCGGGATATTGGCTTACAAACCGCGAAAATAGCGGAAGCCATGCTGGTTACCAGTAAGAAACCGGCAGGAAGAGTAGAGAGTCCGCGTAAAATAATAACCTATATAAATCCTAAAACCCGGAAACACTTGGGAATACAAGACATATCCCGGATAGACAATATTCGTTTCCAAGAGTGAGTTTGGCATTATTGTTTCTCTATTACGAGCATTCCGGAATGACGATCCTAAAACATTAACCACTGAGTTTGCGATGTGCTGGATAAGGGGTAACTCACAGTTTGATGAAAAAAAATACTGTCCATAAAAAAACCCTGAAACGCGCGATCTTTCTTTTTATTTATATTCTCATCCTGGGAATGGGAGCGTGTTTTTTTATTCCCGGCTTTATCCGGCAACGCGCCGCCCTGCAAACGGAGTTTCTGGAACGCGGTAAGGCTTTGACCAGGAATTTGAGCTTGAATATGCAGACCGCCTTACAGGGCGGGAATATGGAGATGGTTTATGCTTTAGTCGACAGCCTGATGAAGGAAATGGATGTTTGCTGGGTGGTTATTTTTAATAATAAGGGTCAGATTATCGCCCAGAACGGCACGGCGGGGATGGACTGGGAGGGAAGTGAACTGGGCAGCTCGGAAATAGACAACCAGGTAAAAGTTCAAGAAAAGATCCTGTCCCAAGGCCAAACCGTATATAATATTTCTACCGGTATCCTGAAATCCGCCGGGTTGGCTGCTGCGATGGCGGCCGAAGAACTGATGCTGCTGGACGCGATGGAGGGAGACGATCCCGGCCAAAGCGGCAGCAGCTTTTTTGGGATATCACATGTTGGTATGTCAAACCAAAGGCTTAAAGCCGATCTGCGCAAGAATGCCCTGTATTCGGTAATGGTGTTGCTCTTGGCCCTGGGCGCGAGTACGGCCGCTGGTTTTTATTTTGCCAGATACCTTTTGACTCCGGTGGGACAACTAACCACCATTTTAAAGGATATCTCGTCGCGTAAGGGTGATTTGACCCGAAAGATTAAACTTCAGCGGGAAGATGAATTGGGGGAGCTGGCGGAATATTTCAATGTATTTATGGAAAATATTTCGCAAATCGTAAAAAACACCGTGGGGCTGGTAAATGAGATGAACATTTCCTTAGAAGAGGCTGCCATTACGTCGGAAGAAATTAATGCCAGAGCGGAGGAGATTAATAATACCATGCAGGGCGTCACGGCTAATTTGGAAATGCAAGAGAAAGCATATGCCGAAACCCACGAGACTATCGATCAGGTTACTAAAACGGCTCTAAGTGTCGATAAAAAGGCAAAAGAAGCGTGCGATATTTCCGCCCGGGCCCAGGACGTTTCCCAAGAAGGCGGGAAGGCGATGAAGGAATCCAGCGCCATTGTGAACCAAATTTCCGAGAGAATGGCCGCCATTGGGGAACGTATACAGCGGCTTAATAAATCTTCGCAGGGGATACTGGAATTTGTAACTTCGATTCGGGCCATTGCCCGCCAGACTAATTTGCTCTCCTTGAATGCGGCGATCGAAGCCGCCCGGGCCGGTGAAAGCGGAAAAGGATTTTCAGTAGTGGCGGAAGAAGTCAGGAAACTTGCTGAAAAAACCACCTTGGCTTCCGGGCAGATACAAGGCCTGGTTGGCGGAATCCAGACTGAGACGGTTGAAATCAGTGAGGCTACGCGCCAGGGAAACGAAGTAGTGCAGATCGGATGCCGGATGATAGACCGGACACGAGTGGCTATGGATAATATCATGATCGGCGCCCAAGCCACTACGGAGGTGTCGGGAGATATATCCCAATCCTTGCATCTGCACTCGGGGTATATGAAGAAGATGATCCAACAGGTACAAAATGTAAGATCTTTACTTAAAAATAATTTTTCCGCCACTCAATCAGTGGCGGCAGCGGTGGAGGAACAAACGGCATCTTTAGAACAGATCACCTCGGCGCTTAGGCGATTGGCGGAGAATGGGCAGCATGTAAAAAAAAACGTGGTGGAATTCAGGGTTTGATTGGACACGATAGCGGAATAGTCCGCAGCTGTGACGGAAAGCCGGTTAAGTTTGCCGCCCCCCCGGAAGCCGTGGTCTGGGATGTGGTTTTCCGCAACGGCAACTAATTTAAAAAGATGCTTGCTTTAACCGGTCAGGACAGATATTATTAAAATATAAATCAATTGTCTGCTCCGGCCCTCACCGGCAAATATCAAACCAGGAAAATTTTCAGCAAGGAGTGATGACTTATGCATAGAGTAAAGCAGTTTTGGAATCGTATGATTTTTCGTGAAGAAGTGGACCCGGAAACCGTATTTGAGAATCGGCTTTCCGGTACGGAAATCAAGGATGGCTACCTTAATTTATCCAACATGGATATACCGCTCAACTATATTAAAGATGAAATGATTTCCGTAGTAATGATCGATGTTGACGGCAAAACCGAAGAACCGGTCATTTTCCGGTGCCATCAGCGTCAGGCGCCGGGCAAAAAAGGGGTGGTTTTTAAGCGCCAACGTTTCTGGCCGGTGGGTTTTGGGCTCAAAGAATGGTTTAAGCAGCAGGAAATTTTGGCTGGAGATTTTATCCTCATGGCGGTTGCCTTCAAGAATCCCTATATGATTTTTCGCGCTTTTCGTCCCAAGACCATGCTTATATTAAATGATCGCCGGGCTTCCTTGCGCCGGGATCTCGAGCGGCGTTTTGAGGAGCGCCGGCGCACCCTGCTGCATACCAGCTTGGAACGCCGAAAAAAAGAGCGCCGGAGCACGGAGCGCCGCAACCTTGAACGCCGGCTGAAGGACCGGTTGGATTAAGGAGGATTACAGGTTGAAATCTGCATTACGGAAGAATCAGCACCTAAAGGCTGATCAAGGAGGAGTTTAGTGATGGAAAGATCGAGGGAACAAAGAAGAGAGATTTTACTGGTGCCGATCGGCCGCGTACTGGTGGAAATTTTAGAGGAAATCGCCGTCGCCTTGCGAAAAGCGTATCGGTTTCACGTGCGGATTGGGCGTTCCGAAGAGCCGGATAATGAAATGTATTCCGACCAACGGCGGCAGTATAACGCCGCCAGTTTGCTTAACTTGCTGGCCGGACGCCGGCGGGATAATTTGGCCGCGGTCCTGGGCGTGGTAGAAGGCGATATGTTTGCCGGCGATAAAAGTTTTGTGTTCGGGATAAACCTTTCCGGCCAAAGAACCGGGGTTATCGCTTTGGCACGTTTGCGGGACGAATTCTACAAAAAAAGAAGTCAGCGGGAACTTTTTTTGCGGCGGGCGGTAACCGAGGCGATTTGTCAGGTGGGACTGGCAGTGGGAATACCTCCGTGTTCACAGAAAAAGTGCGTGCTTTTAACGACCTCCACGCTCTGGCGTATGGATGAAAAGGGACAGTCTTTTTGCAAGTTTTGTCAGGAGCGGATGGAGCTAAAGCTTCATCCGGGTCGTGCCGCTGCTCCTGAATCTGCGCCGATCGGGATGGAGACTGCCGGCCAGGGACCGGAAGGCGAAGCCTTGGTAGCTCCGCAAATGGAAGAACATAAAACCCGGCCCGAACGGGAGGATGAGTCCCAGCTCTCGGCGGAAATTATTGAACCGGAGGGGCCCCCTTCCGCCGAAGAGGCCGCTTTGCATACTCAAAACGAAGAGGCCGATGAACCGCTGGTGGCGGATGCGTTAAAACAGGAGGAAGTTTAGTTGTCGGAAAGCAAGCAAGGAGTAATTTTTGATCTGGACGGAGTGATTGTCGATACCGCGGTTTTTCATTATCAAGCCTGGAAAAAACTGGCGGATGAACTGGGGATTTCCTTCGATGAACCGGCCAATGAAAAACTGCGGGGAATCCCGCGCCGGGAATCTTTGTTGGCGCTTATGGGTTTCAACCCCGGGGAAGAAAAGATCCGCGAGTATATGGATCGCAAGAATGTATACTACCTCGAGATGGTCAAGACGATAAAAAGCGGAGAAATGCTTCCCGGAGTGGGAAACCTGCTGGCGGAACTTAAGTCCCAAGGTTATAAACTGGCTTTGGCTTCTTCCTCGAAAAACGCCCGCCTGGTACTGGAAAAGCTCGGCATAACTCCGGTTTTTGAAGCCATTGTAGACGGCAATGAAACTACTAAAGGAAAACCGGATCCGGAACTTTTTCTTAAAGCTGCGCTCAAACTCGATGTTTTGCCGTCTGATTGCCTGGTGGTTGAGGACGCGGAGTCCGGTATCGCGGCCGGCATCGCAGCTGGCATGCACACTATCGGCGTGGGTAACCCGCAGGCTCTGGCACGCGCGGATTGTATTGTGTCCCGCACGGCGCAGATAGACAGCGCGATGGTGCGGGAGTTTCTGTTGGGGGATTCCAAATCCGGACCTGATGCCGGCTGAATCTATTCGAAATCTCCAGGTTATTTCCTCTCCCGGGGTGGGGGGGCGGGAAATAGATGTTCCGGTGCTGGCGCGCAAACTAATTTCCCGGGGGCATCCCACCTGGGTTATGTGCCGGCCGGATACTCTCGTAGCACGACTTGTCCAGGCCTGGAACCTGCCTTCCGAGCCCACGCATATGCGGGGCTACCTGGATCCCCTTAATATTTTAGCTTTGGCCCGGTGGTTGAAGCGAAATAAGATAGAAATTATCCATGCTCATTGGTCGCGGGATCTTTCTAATCTGATTCTCGCTTCGGGCCTGGCCGGCAATATCCCCATTGTACTGACCAAGCATGTATATGCGACGGAGAACAAGCATGATCTCTTTCACGCCTGGGTATATCGGCATACGAACCTAGTCATCGCCATCTCCGATTTAGTGGCCGAAAATGTGCATCAAACGCTCCGCCTGCCCCGGGAAAAAATTCTGACCATCTATAACGGTATTGAATTGAACCAGCAATGGAATCCGGGGTTAACCGGAGATTCCGACCTGCGGGCGAAATTTAAAGTACCGGCGGGGAATCCGATACTAGGTTATGTCGGACGATTAAACCGCGGCAAGCGGCCGGATTTGATTATGGAGGCTTTTGCCCGCTTATCCGGGAGATTTGCGGACTGGCATTTCGTGCTGGCCGGAAAGGCGGTAGGGCGGAGCGAGGAACATTACGCCGAAGGTTTAAAACAAAAGATCCGTGATCTCGGTTTGACGGAGCGAGTACACTTTATCGGTTATCAAACGGATATGCCGGAGGTAATGCATACCTTTAATATCCTGGCGTGTGCTTCGGAATTTGAATCTCTGGGCATGGTGATGGTGGAAGCCATGGCCATGCAACGACCGGTAGTGGGTCCTGACTCGGGAGGTGTTCCGGAAATAATTGAACCCGGTAAAAACGGAGAAATATTTCGCTCCGGCGACATTGCGGATCTGACAGAAAAGCTGGCCGGACTTATGGCGGATCCGGACCGGTGCGGGAAAATGGGAGGCCTCGGCCGGGAAATCGCGAAACGTAAATTCAATCTTGATTTAATGGCGGAACAAGTGGCCGGGGTTTTTCAAAAGGTGCTGAACATGAGGGGGAAAAAATCCGGGCGATGAAAAATCCGCGGGCCGGCCCTTCGGCTACGCTCAGGACAAGCAGGATAAAGCAGCCGGCCCCTAACGAATATGCAGCGAACCTTTTTTACCGGCCGCAGCCGGAAGTTTTAATTTCACACCGGGTGGGCGATGCATATCGGTCAGGGTGACTTTTTCCGGATTAACCTTAAAAGTATAGCCGCCGGCTTGAAATTGAAACGGCATAGTTCCTTTTATACCGCATACAAACACTTCATTTTCTTTTCCCGCCGGCAGTATAAGTTCAGCCGGAGTAAAATCGTGAGTATGGGCAATCCAGGCCGAACGATAAATAATATCATCTCCCGGCCAGGAACCGGCCCGAATAAGGCAGCGGAGTTTATCAGGAATCTCGGCATGACGGCAATCCTGCTCCAGGATGATATTCACGTAGAAAACATGTTCGCCCGGCTTTAAATTTCCCAAATTAATTTTTTCATATTGGCCCGGATGTAAAGTGAAAAAGCGCCGGGGATTATTGAATTGCAACTGGATTTTTCTGTCCGCGAGATTTAAAACGTGCAGCCGAACCCGGTATCCGGCCGGGCAAGTAAATACTGCCGGATAAAGCGCTCCCGTATTAAAAATCATGGCGAATTCCCAAACCACGTCCCGGGATGCCGGCAGACGGGTGGCGGAAGACAGCGGGGCATGTTCCCAAACCGCTAAGACTTCGGAAGCCAAGGGCGGGGAAGCTGATAGAAGAAATAAAATCAACAGAAATTTTGGCAGACAGCTATAATTCATTTTTTTATCTTGCCATCTGGACACAGGCTTGGCAAGCATATATTCGCAATATGCCATAAAAGCAGTTTTAAAGCGTTTGACAGGTAGTGGATTTCTTTGTTAGCATAGCACGTAATTTTTCGCCGGAGTAATGTCCTTGCTCAGGAAATAATATTCACGGTACTCAAGTGCGGGATACCTTTAATATCCTGAAAGGGAGAAAAAGCATGCGGCTGGGACGCTCTATTCTAATTATATTTCTCTTGTTTTTTTTGGGGTGGGGAATCGCTTATCTGGGCCGATTTCATAGTAAGGAAATTATTTTACCGGTGCGGGGGGAGTATATAACCATTGCCGGAAGGAAGTTATATATAAATGTCAGGGGGGAAGGCCGCAATATACTGTTGCTGCACGGTTTTCCTTACAATTCTGATAGTTTTAACGGGTTAACCGCGCGACCTTGGCCCGGATATCGCCTGATCACCTTTGATTTTCCCGGACTGGGAATTTCAGAAAAGCCTGCCGGACGGCCGATTGGACCTGATGATCTGGCCCTGACCGTAAAACTTCTCATGGATAAGCTGGAAATTAAGGAGGTCGATATAATAGGGCATGATCTCGGCGGGGGGGTGGCCATCATCTGCGCGGCGCGATATCCCCAAATGGTTAAGAGCTTGGTATTGATTGCACCGGATTCCTCGGTGGGAATGGCCGGAACGAGCTTGGGCATATGGTGGAGAACACCGGCTGTCGGAGAAACCTGGGCGGTTATACGGTTGGGCAGGAGTTTTATTCGAAGTATGCTGAAAAAGGCCTGTGCGCCGGGAAGCTCGGACTGGAAGCGATGGGTGGAGCGGTATTATAGGTCTTTGAATACCAGGTGTGGACGCCAAGGGTTTCTGAATCTGAATCGGGGACGATATCCCTTCGAATATTTGCCTTATGAGGAACAATTGCGAGTCAGGACTCTGATAATCTGGGGAGAGAAGGACCGGATAGTACCGATAGACGCCGGGGAAAAAATAGTCCGGAAACTTCACCAAGCCCGGCTGGAAATTATTCCCGAAGCCGGTCATCTCCCCCAGGAAGAAGCGCCGGAAAAGGTATACGGTATTATTAAGGATTTTTTAAAATGACAGGAGTACCTGGCCAGTGAAAGATATTCAGGATCAAGCAGATAATCGTCAGGTCGCGATAAATAAAGTGGGTATCAGGAATATCAGATATCCCATCCGGGTACTGGATAAGGCCTACCAGGCTCAGCATACCGTGGCGGATATTAATATGTATGTTCACTTACCGGAGCATTTTCGCGGCACCCATATGAGCCGTTTTATAGAGGTGCTTAATCGCTACCAGCGTGAAATCGATATACGCAATCTGGATGAAATACTCGAGGCGCTGCGCAGCACGCTTAAATCGGAGGCGGCGTATTTGGAGATGTCATTTCCATATTTTATTGAAAAAGCGGCGCCCATATCCCGGGCGGTTAGTATAATGGAATACCATTGTTCCATGGCCGCGACCCAGCACCGCAACGGCGAAAAAGATTTTGTCCTTACAGTTTGCGTACCTATCATGACCCTGTGCCCCTGTTCCAAGGAAATTAGTGACCGCGGCGCGCATAACCAGAGATCCTTGGTTACCACATCCGTGCGTATGAATACCCTGGTCTGGATCGAGGATATCATCAATCTGGTCGAGCAAGCCGCAGTCTGCGATCTTTACGCCCTGCTTAAGCGGGAGGATGAGAAATATATTACGGAACGGGCATATGACAATCCCGCCTTTGTCGAGGATATTGTAAGAGAAATAGCCGTAAAACTTCAGGCGGATGAACGCCTGACCTGGTTTACGGTGGAAAGTGAAAATATGGAAAGCATCCATAATCATAATGCCTATGCCTTTGTGGAAGGAAAGCGGAAGACATGAAAAAAGTTTGCATTGCGACCGGTGGACGTTTAAGCTATAATATAAAAAAATATTTGCGGGTTTAAAAGCGAGAGGGGGATTAACCATGAGTTGGACCTCAGGCGGAGACCGGATTAAGGAAGTGAAATTTCTGGTGGATCTGGCCCAGCATACTTATATCAGCGAGAAAAGCCATCAAGAGATTATCGGCCGTGCCGGCTTGAATCCCAGCGGGTTTGATAATTACCTTAAAGGCTGGGTAAAATCCGACGGTACTATCAAGATATGGGTGGAAAGCATAGAAGATATCGTATTCCGGTACTGGGATCAAATCAAACTCGGCTTTCGCTTGTTGATAAAGGAAAACCTGACCCGGAAAAAATCCAAGCTTTATGCCATCGTCAACCGGGTGGAGCGATATGCCGGGATAATTCAGGATTTCATGGTCACCAGGAGTAAGCAGTCTTATTTTAACAAAAAAATTGGATATGCCGTGCATTATTACGGTCAGCCTAAAGTCGCCAAGGGCCGGCCGGTTATCATGCTGGCCAATTATAAGCTGGGGGGGAATCGTTACGTTTTCGCCGGCACCAAGGGAAAGGTTCTGGTTCCGGCATCCGGCCAGGCCAAGCGGATACGGGTTAAATGGCTAAGCAGCAGCACCGGCTATATGAAAACACGCGGCAGTGTGGATCTTCTGACCGACCGCCGATTGCTTTCATTGATATAGAATTAAGGGGGGGCGGGTATGCAGATTCTTGTGTTTTCAGACTTGAGAGGGGAGATCGCAAATCTTAAAACGCTGGTTGCTCAAACCAAAAAATATTCGCTGGATGCTATCTGTTTTTGCGGTAATATCGTACAGGGGCACGCGCGTCTGGATGAATGGGTCGGCGCGAAGCTGAGCGGGCGGGTTCCCAACCGTAACCAGGTGGAGATCCTGGAGGAGGCGTTGGAGGATTTAAAAATTTACCAGGAGTTTTGCAACCTGGTTGATTCGCTGGGCATACCCGTCATGCTGATTCCCGGTAAACTTGACGCTTCCGAGGAACGTTATTTTGTATTTATGCAGCAGGCGGCCTTTGTTTCCGATAATATTATCCTTTTGCATGAAAACTTAACGAAATTGGGAACTTATGTTTTTACCGGTTTTGGCGGGGAACTCCGGGAGAATGAGAAGGAGGATTATTTTGTGCTTCAGTATTCGCGGCGGGAAATTAATTTTGGCACCCGGCGAATGTGTTTTCTTAAACCGCCGCGTATCCTGCTTTTACATTCGCCGCCCGTTTCCTCCCTGGATTTGGAGGGGGGGATTCATAAAGGGTCGCAGATAGTTAATGATATTATAGCCGCCGTCTCTCCCGAGTTTTTGTTTTGCGGTCATGTGTCCGCCGCGTACGGCAGGGAAAAGATTAATCAGACTACAGTCGTGAATCCCGGCGCCCTGGCGGATGGCCGCTTCGCCATAGTGGACACCCAAAAGCACGAAGTCAATTTAATGCAGATCTGATAATTAAAAAATGAAGAAAATAATTCTATTATCGCTTTTATGCTTCGCGGGTGCGGGCTGTGCTAATCTGACGTTGGCGTTGCCGGTCCAGACCGACAAAAGGCGGGCCCCCCTGACCGAGAAGCTCTTAGATGACGCTCAGACGGAATTGGAACTGGCCCAGGAGAGTTATGCGGCCGGAGATATGGCGGGCTCGGAACAAGCCGCCATCCGCGCCGCCCGCATAATCTATACCGCCGATTTTCCCGATAACGGGCAAGGGAAACGTTATGCTGAAATATCTTCCCGGTTGTCGCTGCTCACGGTACGCTTGAATCGTTTTTTACACGGGGTTTCTCCTGATTTGGAACCAGAATCTTTTACCATGCCGATTCCCCATAATCTCCGAATTGAACGCCAAATTGATTATTATTTAACCCGGGGGAGCAAAGAATTTGCGCGCTGGCTGCGCCGTTCCGGGCGATATGTTCCGGTACTAAAAGAATATTTCATCCAGCAAGGCCTGCCCGGTGAGATGGTTTACCTGGCTTTAGTGGAATCAGGATTTAACCCCCGGAATCGGTCTCCCAAGCACGCCGTCGGTCTGTTTCAGTTTATCAAAGGAACCGCCGAAATGGTCGGTTTAAAGGAAAGCTATTGGCTGGATGAGCGCCGGCATCCGGATAAAGCCGCGCGGGCCGCGGTTAAGCATCTTAAATCGCTCTACCGGGAATTCCACGACTGGGATTTAAGCTTGGCGGCCTATAATGCCGGTTCCGGAAGGGTGAAAAGGGCGATGCGTGCCCAAGGGATTAAAGATTACTGGGGGTTGGCACTTCCGCCGGAAACCGAAGCCTACGTGCCTAAATTTTACGCTACCCTGATAATCGCCCAAGAGCCGGAACTATATGGATTCAATCCGGATAGGGAAGCGGAAATCGAGACCGAGGAAGCAGAGGTCCCGGGCAGTGTTGATTTAAAAGTAATTGCAGAATGTCTGGGAACCAGTCTGTCAGTAGTGGTTGATTTGAATCCTGAATTAACCAAAGGCTGCACCCCGCCCGGTCCGGAAACATATCTTCTCCGCCTGCCCAAGAACACCGGCGAAAAATTCCGGACTAGGTTTGCGGGCCTGCCGGATAAGAAAAAATATCTCAGCCCGGAAGAGCTCAGCCGGAGAAAATACAAAGGCGTATACTTTGTATATAAAATCAGATCCGGCGACTCGCTGTATATCATCGCCCGCAAACACCATACCACGGTAGCCAAACTCCGGCAATGGAATCCCAGCACGCGCAGAAGCAAGTATATTCATCCCGGAAAAAAATTAAGAATTTACCGCTGCCGCTGAGTAACATGAGTAGCTTACGGATTGCCTTGGCCCAGATCAATCCTACCATGGGCGATTTCAAAACTAATACCGCAAAAATAAAGCGGAACATTATTCAGGCCCGGAAGGCGGACGCTGATTTGGTGGTTTGCCCGGAAATGGTTATTTGCGGTTATCCTCCGGAGGACTTGCTCTTGCAGTCCGGTTTTCTTGCCGCTAATGAAGCGGCCCGGCAGGAAGTGGCCCGTGAAACGCAAGCGATAACCACGGTGGTGGGACTCGCGTACGGGGGACATGGCAAGACATTCAACTCGGCTGCGCTGATGGACGAAGGCAAGCTGTTGGATGTTTACCATAAAATTGAATTGCCTAATTATGGAGTGTTTGATGAGAAACGCTATTTCGCGCCGGGCCGCCAACCATGCTTTTTCGAGTTGGGTAGTTGGCGCATAGCGATCACTATTTGTGAAGACCTATGGATCGAGAACGGAGTGGCGGAGAGCGTTATTCAACGGCAGAAAGTGGATTTGATTGTTAATTTGGCAGCTTCGCCTTTCCATGCCGGTAAGCAGAGCGTCCGGCAAAAAATCTTAAACCGGATAGCCCAGCGCAGCCGGGCGTATGTGGCGTATGTCAACCTGGTAGGCGGCCAGGATGAATTGGTTTTTGACGGCAACAGCATGATCATAAATCCCCGGGGAGAAATCGTGGCCGGCGCCGGGAGTTTTAGCGAGGAGCTTCTGCTGGCGGATATTGAAAAGCCGTCCCGCCTTGCCTCGCCCCGGCCGGCTTCTCCGAAAAGCGGGGAATACGACGGAGGTTTAAGGATTAAGCGTCCGCTTAAATCCAACCGGAAAGCAATTCGCATAAAACCGGTTGCAAAAAAAAACCGCTTGGAAAATATTTATTCAGCGCTGGTGTTAGGAACGAGGGACTATGTTAAAAAAAACGGCTTTAAAAAAGCGGTTATTGGATTAAGCGGAGGGATAGATTCTTCGCTGACCGCGGCCATAGCCACGGCAGCTTTGGGCTGCGAAAACGTCATAGGCCTCACCATGCCGTCGCAATATACTTCCGTTGCCACCCGTTCCGACGCAGGTCGGATTGCGGAGAATTTCAGGATACGCTTGTTTACCGTTCCCATTAAACCCATATTTGCCGCTTATCAGAAAACTCTATCAGGATCTTGGGGACCGGCGCCGGGAGGCATTGCAAACGAGAATCTGCAGGCCCGCATACGCGGCAATATCTTAATGGCCTTTTCAAACCGTTTTGGATGGCTGGTTTTAACCACGGGCAACAAGAGCGAGGTAGCGGTGGGATATTGCACACTGTACGGGGATATGGCCGGTGGTTTAGCTGTAATCAAGGATGTTCCCAAGACCCTGGTATATGAGCTGGCACAGCATGTAAATGAAGCAGCCGGCCGGGAACTTATTCCGCAGAGTATTATGGAACGTCCGCCTTCAGCGGAATTGCGTCCGGACCAAAAGGACGAGGATAGCCTGCCGCCATATGGCGTGCTTGATCCAATATTGAAGGAGTACGTGGAGGAGGACCGAGCTCTGGAAGAAATAATAGCTGAGGATTTTAAAAAGTCCACTGTGCTGGAAATTATCCAACGGGTAGACCGGAGTGAATACAAGCGCCGTCAGTCTCCGCCGGGAATCAAAATCACGCCCAAGGCCTTTGGCCGGGACCGGCGTCTGCCTATCACCAATCAATACCGGCCCTAGGAGCCTGAGCAATTAGTTGCTCAGGCTCCAGAGCATTTGAGATTCGATAGTAGAAATTAGATAAAATATCTCAAATGCGGTC
>JAUVAV010000034.1 GCA_030591525.1 candidate division FCPU426 bacterium
CTCTGGAACTTTTGCGCGCCATAGAGGGCAAGCAGGTTCCGGTCTTTAAATCTCATATGGCTACCACCAAGCTTATCGCCGAGTTAACCATTTATCTGGAAGACCAGCTGGCGCCGGAAACTTCCATGCATGGCACCCTGGTCGATGTCTACGGGGTGGGAGTGCTGATACTAGGTAAAAGCGGCATCGGTAAAAGCGAGTGCGCCCTGGATCTGGTGGAACGCGGTCATCGTCTGGTGGCCGATGATCTGGTGGATATCCGGCGCTCGGCCGAACGCATTCTGATGGGCTCCGGACCGGAATTGATACGGCATCATATGGAAATCAGGGGTTTGGGAATTATCAACATAAAAAATCTTTTTGGAATCGGAGCCATCCGCGATCGCAAGCGGGTGGAATTGGTAACGACTATCGAGGAATGGGATGAAAACAAGGAGTACGACCGCCTGGGTTTGGATGAATTGACGTATGGCATTTTGGATATAGAACTGCCGCGGATTATTATTCCGGTTCGTCCGGGCCGCAATCTTTCAATTATTATCGAGGTAGCGGCCATGAACCAGAGACTAAAAAAAAGCGGTTATCATACGGCGCGGGAATTCAATAAAACCCTGATCACCTGGATGCAAGATGGCGAGAAAAAAAGCGCCGTTTAATTCAGAACGGAACGCACCTAAACCCAGGGCGCGGAGCGGCCGGCGGTCTGGAAGTTTCTGGAACCGGCGTCGTATAGCCTGGCGATGGCTTTATCCGGGCGTGCGCTTAAAGCGCTGGCTTCTTCTCCTGGTACTCTCGGTGATTGTTTTTAGTTTCGGGCTTTCCGGTATGTTGGGGCATGTCTTTGGCAATTTTGAGCTTAAGGTTATTGACGTGCGCCCGCTGGCCAAACAAATTCAGAGTTTGCGGACCATAGATTTCCTGCTCTTGACGGCTGGCATTGCCGGCGTAGTAATGGCGTTTCGAAGAAGCCTCTATTCCGTGCTGACCGTGCTCATGCCGGCGCGGGAAAAAGAATACGCTTCCGTGGCCCTGAAGCGTCTGCGTATGAAACGGGGACCGCGACTAGTGGCTATTGGCGGCGGTACCGGACTGCCGGTTCTGCTTTCCGGATTAAAAAAATATACCTCTAATCTCTCGGCTATAGTAACCATGGCGGATGATGGCGGCAGTTCCGGACGGCTGCGCCGGGAATATCAGGCTTTGCCGCCCGGGGATCTCCGGAATTGCCTGATTGCCATGGCGGAAACCAGTCCGCTCATGAGCCGGCTTTTTCAACACCGGTTTCGCGGGCGCGGCGGCGGGATAGAAGGTCATGCCTTCGGGAATCTATTCATTACTGCGCTGGGAGAAATAACCGGTGACTTTGCAACCGGCGTCAAGGCCGCCAGCCAGGTATTGGCGGTTAGCGGACAAGTACTGCCGGTTACGGTGGATCCCGTGGTCTTGGAAGCTGAGCTGGAAGACGGAAGCACGGTTTGCGGGGAATCCAGTATCAGCCAAAGTCACAGCCCAATTAAACAGATTCGTCTGGAGCCGGGTAATGTCCGGCCCGCGCCGGATACCCGCGAGGCGCTGGCCAAAGCGGATGCCATTATTCTGGGTCCGGGCAGTTTGTATACCAGTATTCTGCCGAATCTGCTGGTTTCCGGAATCGCGGATGAAATCGCGGCCTCTCCGGCAGTGAAAATTTATGTCTGCAATGTCATGACCCAGCCCGGAGAAACGGATGGAATGGGTTTGGCCGAGCATGTTCGGGTTATTAGGGAGCATACCCGGCCGGATTTAATTCAATACGTGCTGGTTAACACCGAGGAGCCCGGCAAAGAGATGCTTAAGCGTTACCGGGAGATGAACGCGGCTCCGGTGCTGGCCGCAGCGGATGATATCGAGCAATTGGATAAAGACGGCATAACCCTTATCCGGACCCGGCTGGCCGGTGGAAAAGATTTTTTTCGTCACGATCCCGGCCGCCTGGCCAGAGTAATTCTCAAGTTGATAGTTATTTAAAGCGGGGTTGAACCTATGACTCAAATTATAGTTGCCGCCCACGGCGCCTTAGCACAGGAATTAATCAAGACCGCCGGTATGATTATGGGCGACCAGCCGGAGCTGGAGTATATAAACTTGGAAGTGCATGAAGGCATCGAAGATCTGCAACGGAAAACAATGGCCATACTCAAACCGGAGGGATGCCTGATGTTGGTTGATATGTTCGGCGGAACACCGAGCAATGTCGCCTTAACGCTTTCGCGCCAATATCCTATCCGGGTCCTGGCCGGAGCAAATCTGCCTATGCTGCTTGAGGCGCTTACGCATCGCGCGCTTATGGACATTGATCAACTTGCCCGGTTTGTGGAAGAGAAGGGGAGAAAAAGTATTTTTTATGCCAATCAATTACTCTCGGATCGCAGTTGCGGAAAGGAACAGGACGAATGACTTCCCAGCTGGGGTTGGTGCGCATTGATGACCGCCTGATTCATGGCCAGGTAGCCATAGGGTGGGTCAAAACCATGAAATCTCAGCATTTAGTAGTGGCCAATGATGCGGTAGCGGAAGATCCCATGCAGGTATGCTTGATGGAAATGGCCACGCCGCCGGGTTTGGGAATTACTATTTGCCCGGTAGCCGAAGCCGGTTTGGTTGGCAGCCGGGAGGAGGTTAATGGAAAACGCATTTTAATGCTCTTTTCATCACCCGGGGATGTGTGCCGGGCAGTGGAAAACGGACTTTTCCTTAAAGAATTAAATATCGGGGGCTTGCGTTATAGCCCGGGTAAAAAGCAGATAACCAAAGCAGTGGCGATTGACGAGCATGATGCCGAACATTTCCGGAAACTGCTTGGTTATAAAGTGAAAATCCAAATTCAAATGCTGCCGACCGACGAACCGGTAGATATCCGAAAGTATATTTAGGGAGGGTTGTCGGATTTTTATCTAAGCGCCTGAGCAATTAGTCGATTTTGATATAAATAATTCCCCTCCCTCGAGAGACTGTGTCAGAACGTGGTTTTTTAGGTTGTCATTCAGGACTTGATCCGGGATACAGGATGCATACTCTTTATATTACAATGATTTTCCGGGCATTTGTAGAGACGCCCAAATTGGGCGTCTCTACAAATCTCGGAATGACATTTTGGAAAGAAAAAGCTTATTGGAGATAGTCTCTGTTTAAGGAGTCCAGCCTTGGATCATATTATATGGCTTTCCGTCCTGGGTGCGGTTCGGGCCTTGGATTATGCCATGGTGGGACAGTTTATGGTTTCCCAGCCCCTGGTAATAGGCGGTATTTTCGGCGCTCTATTGGGGGATTTGCCCAACGGTATTTTGATTGGCGCTTTAATCCAATTGCTCTGGATCAGTATCATGCCGGTAGGAGCTTATGTCCCGCCTGATTATACAGTAACCGGCGGTGTGACCGTGATCTTGACGCTGACGCTGGTCCGTCAATACGGATTTCATTTCGGGACCAGCATGATATTAGCCCTGGGGATGTCCATCCCGGCCGGAATTTTATCCGGAAAGCTGGATATTGCAGCCCGCCACTTTAATGTCCGATTAGACCAACGCGCGGAGAGTTTGGCGGGTAAATACGGTTTAACCGGTATAGCCTGGGCAAATTTAGCCGGGCTGGGTCCGGCTTTTCTGAGAAATTTCTTGATTTATCTCCTTTGGCTGGGACCGGGAGTCTGGCTGGCGGTGAAACTCTCAGGCAGCATGCCTCCCCAGGTCGTCAAAGGGTTAGGGTTGGTTTTTTGGATTCTACCGGCACTGGCTTTTGCCGTGGTTCTGGAAATAATCGCCAAAGACCGGGCACACTGGTGGATTGCGGCGGTTTTTTTTTCGGTCGGCCTTTTGCTGCTGATTTGGCCCGGTGAAATCATACTGGCGCTGGCGGCAGCTTTAGCCGGAGCGACGGCCGTGGTCTGCTGGAGGAGAAAATGGTGAATACCCCGGTTTTCCGTCTGACAAAATGGACCTTGACAGCAGTAGTCTGGCGATCTTTTTTTCTGCAGGCCTGCTGGAATTTCCAGCGTATGCAAAATTTGGGGTTCTGTTTCGCGATTAGTCCGGTAATTAAAGCCCTACACCGGGCGCCTAGGGCCCGGCAAAAGGCGATTGCAAGACATCTGGAATTTTTTAATACTCATCCCTACTGTGCCTCGATAATTTTAGGAGTGGTGGCTAAATTAGAAGAGCAGGCTGCGCAGGCGGGAGATGATGAAGCCCGGGAAGCGGTACGAGTTAAAATCGGAATGATGGGACCATTGGCCGCTCTGGGAGATGTTGTCTACTGGGCCATGCTCCGGCCGGCCTTGGCGCTAGTCGGCGTGAGCCTGGTACTGTTTGGGGATTATGATCAGGTCTGGTTAGTTGTGCTCGGTCCCATATGTTTTGTAGGCCTCTATTCTATAGCTCATTTGGGATTGCGCATCGGCGGGATATTTTTAGGCTATAAGCGGGGAGTTGAGATTGTTAAGGAATTACACCGTTTCAGTCCGCAACAGATCGCCCGCTGTCTGAGTTTTTTTATGGCCGTAATGCTAGGCATGGCAATACCAGCTTATCCCCTTTTAAAGGGATGGCGGGTTTTAGACTCCCGGATGCTCGGCGTGGTTCTCATGGCGCTTTTGGTAGGACTAATGTATTTCGGTCTGCGCCGGCGCATATCCGTTGCCTGGTTGTTTTACGGGCTGGTGGGGCTGGCAATTCTGGCGGCTTATGCCGGGCTGTTTTAGTTGAAATGAATTTGGGAGAACCGGATGCTTGAGCAGGAAGTAACTATACAAAATAAATTAGGTCTGCACTTGCGCGCGGCGGCTGTATTTATTGAGACTGCCAACAAGTTTCCCTGCCAGGTTTTTCTTCGCAAAGCCGGGCAGGAGAAAGTCAATGCCAAGAGCATTATGGGGATTATGACTCTGGGAGCGGCCTGCGGTTCTGCCATAACAGTGATGACCGACGGCGAGAACGAGAGCGAGGCACTGGAAAAACTGACAGCCTTGATTCAGAATCATTTCGGAGAAAAGGAATAAACAGCGTTATGGAGAGAAGATATCAGGGAATTGCGGCTTCACCCGGGATTACCATCGGCACGGCTTATCTGGTGGGATCCCCTGAAGTCCAGGTTTGCAAGTACCGGATTCTCGAGACCGAAATAAATAAGGAGTTGGATCGTTGGCAAGCCGCTATAGATGCCACGCGGCGGGAAATCGAGAGTATTAAGCGCCGGGTGGCCCAGGAGGTGGGATTCAAGGAGGCGGAAATATTCAATGCTTATTTGCATGTCCTGGAGGATCCCTTGCTGGTTAAAGCTGTTGGGGAGCAGATCCGGAGGCAGCGCTGCAATGTTGAGTATATTTTACAGGAAATAGCTTCCGACTTGGTTCGCCGATTCACCGAGGCGAAAAACGAATATCTGCGGGAACGCGCTTCCGATATCAACGATGTAGTCTCGCGATTGCTGCGCAGTCTGACCGGCCAGTCCAAGCGGCTGCTCGCGGGCGCCGAGCAGGATATCATCATGGTGGCAAAAGACCTGGCTCCGGCGCAAACCGCCTCCATGCGGCGTGAGCGCGTGGTGGGTTTTGCCACCGATATCGGCGGCAAGACCTCGCATGCGGCCATTATGGCCCGATCTCTCGAGATTCCGGCCGTAGTGGGACTTAAAAACATCACGGATATGGTTGAAACCGGAGATGCCTTGATAGTGGATGGTTCAGCCGGCATGGTAATTGTCAAGGCAGATGCCAAGGTGTTAACGCAGTATCGTCAGGCGCAGCAAAAAAATCTCCAGGCTTCCCGCAAGCTTCGTAAACTTAAGGGCATCACGGCGGTAAGCCGGGATGGATACCGGTTAAACGTGGCGGCCAATATCGAATTGCCCGAGGATGTCCGCAAGGCCCGCAAGTATGGAGCCGAAGGCGTAGGGCTTTTTCGCACCGAATTTTTATATCTTAATCGGCGTGATCTTCCCAGTGAGGACGAACAATTTGAAGCCTATCGCCAGGTCGCCCGTCAGAGTCTTCCTTACAGCACTATTATCCGGACCATGGATCTGGGCGGGGATAAATTTCTTTCACGTCTGGGGACCTCGGCCGAGACGAATCCCTTTTTGGGACTCCGGGCCATCCGGCTTTCCCTGGCATATGTTGAGCTGTTTAAAACCCAATTAAGGGCTATTTTGCGGGCTTCCCATTTTGGGAAAATTAAAATTATGTTTCCCTTGATCTCGGATGTGGAGGAATTACGCCAGGCCAAGGCGGTTCTGAACGAAATCCGGCAAGAACTGCGCCGGCGTCGGATAGCCTTTGATAAACATATGGAAACCGGTGTGATGATTGAACTGCCGTCCGCTGCCCTGACGGCTGATGTCCTGGCCCGGGAAGCTGATTTCTTCTCGATCGGGACTAATGACCTTATCCAGTATACGGTGGCGGCCGACCGCATTAATGAAAAAGTCGCCTATCTTTACAACCCGCTGCATCCGGCTATTTTACGGCTGATTAAAAGAATCATCGAGGCCGGGCATAATGAACGCATCTGGGTGGGCATGTGCGGCGAAATGGCGGCTGATCCCCACTTGACAGCTTTGCTGTTTGGAATGGGATTGGACGAATTTTCCACTGAGCCGTCTTTTATCCCCCAGATAAAAAAAGTCATCCGTGAAATTTTCCTGGCCCGGAGCCGCGAACTGGCGGAAGAAGTTTTGGCTTGTGCTACGACTAAAGAGATAGAAAACTGTTTGCAGGCTCAAATTCCGGACAAAGAGGGAAACCATGAAAAAGAGGTTAATTAACCCCCCGTCACCGGCCGGCGGCCGGTCCCCGTTAAGATTAATAACCAAGGCGGTGGTGCCGGCGGCCGGTTTGGGAACCCGTTTTCTTCCGGCGACTAAAGCTCAACCTAAAGAAATGCTTCCCATATACGATAAACCGGCCATCCAGTATGTAATTGAAGAGGCCGTGGCGGCCGGAATCCGTGATATTCTGGTCGTGACCGGCCGGGGGAAACAGGCCATTGAAAATCACTTTGACCGTTCCATTGAGCTCGAGGAAAGTCTTAAAGCTCAGGGAAAGCGGACGGCCCTGAAAATGGTCCGCGAAATTTCGGATATGGTCAATTTGCATTATGTCCGCCAGAAAGAAGCCAGGGGTTTAGGGCACGCGGTTCTTTGCGCCAAGAGTTTTATCGGCAACGAACCGTTCGCGGTTTTTTTGGGAGATGACATTATAGACCATCCCCGTCCGGCGATGATGCAGCTGATGGAAATCTGGAAAAAATATCAGGCTCCGGTACTGGCCGTAGAAGAGATCCCGCGGGCCCGGACCCGGGCCTATGGCATTATTAAACCTCAGGCCATATCAAACCGGCTTTATAAGGTGCAGGATCTAATTGAGAAACCCCGGCCGTCTCAGGCGCCGTCCTGTCTGGGAATTGTCGGCCGGTATCTCTTAACCCCGGATATTTTCGAGTTGCTGGAAAAAACCCGGCCGGGAGCGTCCGGCGAAATCCAATTGACAGATGCACTCCGCCGTTTGAACCATTGCCGTCCGGTTTACGCCTGGCGGTTTGAAGGCCAACGTCATGATATCGGAAACAAGCTGGAATTTGTTAAAGCCACCTTGGCATACGCCCTGAAAGATAAGGACGCCCGGGAGCCGCTGCTGAATTACTTGCGGGAGATTACCTCGAGTTAACAGTTATGGCTTGCCAAACTATTTATACTTTAAATGCGCTCAGTTTTCTGCTGGCTTATGAAGACCCGGATTATGCCCGGACTCTGGCCCGGGCGGATCTGACCCTGGCGGACGGGGTGGGTGCGGTATGGGCTGTGCGTCGTTTAACCGGCAAAAAGCCGGAACGCGTGGCCGGGGTGGATTTAATTCCAGAATTATGCAACATTTGCCAACAAGAGCGGCAAAGCGTATTTCTATTAGGAGGGCGGCCCGGAGTTGCGAGCCGCGCAGCGGCCCGTCTGCAGAAAAAATATTCCGGCCTGATAGTGACCGGAGTCCGGCATGGTTTCTGGGAAGCGGATGAAGAACATGAAATTATCACGGCGATTAACCGGTCCCAAGCCGGGTTGCTGCTCGTGGGTTTGGGGCAGCCCCGTCAGGAAAAATTTATAGACCGTTATAGGAATCAATGGCAGGCCAGAGTAGTACTCGGCGTAGGCGGAGCTTTTGATGTACTGTGCGGAGATTTAAAACGAGCGCCCGGGTTTATGCGTAAAACCGGGCTGGAATGGCTGTTTCGCCTCTGCCAGGAGCCCTGGCGGATTCGCCGGGGCCTGCGGCTGGTGAAATTTGTGCGAATTATATTATGCGCTCCTCAATGATGGGAGAAGGGAAGAGGAATCATGCAAAAAGTGATTATTTTTTCGGAAGAGCGTAATCTGAAAGATACTTTAAAACAGAGCATGGACCCGGCCCGATATCGTTGTGATGAGTTTTGGGATAAAAGTGCGCTGCTGGACCAAATCGGTCTGGCTGATTATTCCATGATAATGCTTGATGCCAACGCGGTAGGCGAGGATATGGATCTGGTTTCCATGCTGCGCGAAGGAGGCCACTATAAAATTCTCTGGCTGACGCCGGAGAGCGGCATCGGAAGCGCAGCCGCGGCTATTCAACGGGGGGCGGATTTCTATTTAACCCTGCCGTTGCAGGAGGAATTGCTTAAACAACTAATAGCGGAATGGGAACGGCGGGAAACGGCGGGCGATTACCGCTGGTGGCCTGAGACCGAGGCAGTGGACTTATATTCCGACGGCGTTATCGGCCGCAGCGAAGAAGTTAAACGGGTTTTTTTAATGGCGGCCCGGGTGGCGCCGACGGATTCGCCCGTATTGATTACAGGGGAGACCGGTGTCGGCAAGGAGTTGGTGGCCCGCGCTATTCACCGTCTTTCAGACCGGGCAAATCAAACCTTTGTTGCGGTTAATTGCGCGGCCATACCCGAGAATCTGCTGGAGTCGGAATTATTCGGCGTCAAGAAGGGGGCTTTTACCGGGGCCGTCTCTGACCGGCGCGGCCTTTTCGAGCAGGCGGACCATGGTACTTTTTTCCTGGACGAAATCGGCGAACTTGCGCCCGGCTTGCAGGCAAAGCTTTTGCGGATATTGGAAGAAGGTAAAGTGCGGCCGCTGGGCAGTTCTGAGGAGACGCCGGTTAATGTCCGTATCCTGGCCGCGACCAACTGCGATCTGCGCGAGGCAGTTAAAAACGGAAAGTTCCGCGAGGACCTTTTTTACCGCATCCATGTAATTAATATTCGTGTTCCTGCTCTGCGGGAGCGGCCGGAAGATATTCCCTTGTTGATAAAACATTTTCTGGAAAAATATAACCGGCGTTTTAAAAGAAACGTAATCTCCATTACCCGGGAGGCCATTTACGGGTTAATGCATTACGATTATCCGGGGAACATACGTGAATTAGAGAATATTATGCAGCATGGCGTATTGCTTTCCGAGGATAATGTAATCGGCAAGACTTCACTGCCTCCCCAGGTTTTCCAGAAGGCGCAGTTGGCGATTGAAGGTCCGTCCAAGGAGAAGGAGGTCAGCATTCAAAGAGCCGAGGAAGATCTGATAAAACAGGCCCTGACGCATAATGACGGTAATCAAACCGAGGCGGCTAAACAATTGGGTATCAGCCGCTCAACCCTTTGGAGAAAGATAAAGACCTATAAACTGGAGAATTTTAAATAGGATTACGGAATGTCTCATAGTGAAACGCTGTTTTATCAAAATGAAACACTTAGTTGCTTACCAAGTTTAGAGGTCGGGAATAATGGGAGTTTAATACAGTAAAAATGAGACTGTCTCCAATAAGCTTTTTCTCCTGAAAATGTCATTCCGAGCAAAGCGAGGAATCTCTAAACCCATTAGTTATCAAAGAGATTCCTCGGTCACTTCGTTTCCTCGGAATGACAAAATAAGAGGAATTTATTAAAAACCGTTTTGAGCAGCACTTGCATAAATTTAAGATTGAAATAACTTGAAAAGTATGGTCAGATATGGCATGTTTTTTGCTTTTAATCTTGTGAATGGATATTAACCGATTTATTTTAAGGAGGATTTGTAATTATGGCTAAAGTAATAGGAATAGATTTAGGTACTACGAATTCCTGCATGGCCGTTATGCAGGCAGGAGAAGCAGTGGTTATTTCCAATGCCGAAGGATCCCGGACTACGCCTTCTGTTGTGGCCTTTACCAAGAACGGCGAACGTCTCTGCGGGCAAGCGGCCAAACGCCAGGCCGTGACTAATCCGGAGAATACGATATTTTCCATCAAACGTTTTGTGGGCCGCCGGTTTGATGAAGCGGAAATGGAAGAAGCCATGGTCCCTTTTAAGACCAAGGCAGCATCTAATGGCGATGTGAAGGTAGTGGCCCATGGAAAGGAGTATGCTCCGCCTGAAATCTCGGCTATGATTCTGCAAAAGCTCAAGGCGGATGCAGAGGCGTACCTGGGCGAGAAGGTTAATGAAGCTGTGATTACCGTGCCGGCCTATTTTAATGACAGCCAGCGCCAGGCTACCAAGGATGCGGGCAAAATCGCGGGTTTGAATGTGCTTAGGATCATTAATGAACCGACCGCGGCCTCTTTAGCCTATGGCATGGATAAGAAAAAAAATGAGAAAATCGCGGTTTATGATCTGGGAGGGGGTACATTTGATATTTCAATTCTCGAACTGGGAGACGGTGTTTTCGAGGTTAAATCGACTAATGGGGATACCCACCTCGGCGGAGACGATTTCGACCAGGCAGTGATCGAATGGCTGGCCGATGAATTCAAGAAGGACCACGGAATTGATTTACGCCAGGATAAAATGGCGCTGCAACGATTGAAAGAGGGAGCAGAAAAGGCCAAATGCGAGCTCTCCTCCGTGATGCAGACCGAGATCAATCTGCCTTTTATTACGGCGGATGCTTCAGGTCCCAAACACCTTAATGTCACACTCAGCCGGGCCAAGCTGGAGCAGTTAACCGTTTCCCTGGTAGAACGCACTTCGGCTCCCATCGAGAAGGCTTTAAAGGACGCCGGAATTTCGGCCAAGGATATCCAGGAAGTAATCCTGGTAGGCGGGCAGACCAGGATGCCGGTGGTACAGCAAAAAGTAAAAGAGATATTCGGCAGCGAACCGAACAGGGGTGTAAACCCGGATGAAGTAGTGGCTATCGGCGCCGCTATACAGGCGGGAGTACTCAAGGGGGATGTTAAGGATGTTCTGCTGCTGGACGTAACGCCGTTGTCCCTGGGGCTGGAAACCCTGGGCAATGTCACCACGCACCTGATTGAACGCAACACCACCATTCCCACGCGGAAGAGCGAGACATTTTCCACGGCCGCGGATAATCAGTCCACGGTGGAGATTCATGTGCTGCAGGGTGAACGCGAAATGGCGCGGGATAATAAAACCATCGGGCGTTTCCACCTGGACGGCATCCCGCCGGCTCCCCGGGGTGTGCCCCAGATAGAGGTTTCTTTTGATATTGACGCCAATGGAATTCTAAATGTCAGCGCCAAGGATAGGGGGACCGGCCGGGAGCAAAAAATAACCATTACCGCCAGTTCCGGCTTGAGTCAGGACGAGATCAACAAGCTGGTGAAAGACGCCGAGGCGCACAGCGAAGAGGATAAAAAACAGCGGGAAGTAATCGACTTCAAGAACCAGGCTGACAGCTTATTGTACCAGACCGAGAAAACCTTGAAGGATTTAGGCGACAAGATTCCGGCCGAAGCCAAGAGCAAAATAGAGACCGCCCAGGGACGGCTTCGGGAAGCGGCTAAAGGAAATGATATTAATGAAATAAAGAGCAGCATGGAAGAACTCAATCAGATATTCCAGAAAATTTCTACTGAGCTTTATCAACAGACCTCGCGGGACCAGGCCGGCGGAAACGGCGGACCGGAACCTGATCAAGAACCAAGCGAGGGCCCGGCTCCGGAGAAAGAAGAAAAAGCAGTGGACGCGGAGATTGTGGATGACAACAAGCAGTAAACTTTGAAAGGCAATATCCCCTGAAACCCCGGTGGAGATAAAAGCAGTTCTCCCCCGGGGTTTTGCTTTGTAGATGGTGAACCAAGGCAAGGGAAGAGGGTTCTAATTTAGTGCGATGTTAAAATCATGGGCCGGCATGGAAGCCGGCCCCTACGGTTACAGAATACGTGTTAATAGTATTATCGTAGGGGCGGACTTCCATGTCTGCCCGACGGTACTAGCAGAATTTTCATTAAGGAGGCAGGGAAAATGAAAAAAACATTGGGTATTACCGCAGGGCTTTTAATCCTGGCGAGCATAACTGCCGCCGTATCAGCCGTGGCCGGGACGCGCATGGTTCCGGAATCTTTTGCCGATGTGGCGAAAAAAATCAGTCCGGCCGTGGTGAATATCAGTACCGTACGCATTGTCCGCCAGCCTTTTTCCAGCCGGCAGTGGATGTTTAATGATCCCTCTACCCAGGAATTCTTCGAGCATTTTTTCGGTCCCCGCGGATTGCGCGAGATGCCTGCTCAAAAGAGCACCAGCCTGGGATCCGGTGTAATAGTGGACAAACGGGGATATGTTTTAACCAACAGCCATGTAGTAGAAAAGGGAACTGAAATCCTGGTTAAACTCAAGGATGGCAAGGAATACCAGGCTGAGGTTGTGGGGACCGATCCCAAAACCGATTTGGCGATTATAAAATTAAACGGACGCAGAACCTGGCCGGCCGCGGAAATGGGCGATTCCGATAAAGTACGGGTCGGGGATTGGGTGGTGGCCCTGGGCAGTCCCTTTGGCCTGGAACAGACTGTGACAGCCGGGATTATCAGCGCCAAGGGCCGGACTATCGGACAAGGGCCTTATGATAATTTTCTCCAGACTGATGCCTCTATTAATCCCGGCAATTCCGGGGGCCCGTTGGTTAATATGCAGGGCCAGGTGATAGGCATAAATACCGCCATATTCAGCCGGTCCGGAGGTTCTTTGGGTATAGGCTTTGCCATCCCCATTAATATGGCAGCCAAAATCTACCGGGATATTGTAAATACCGGAGTGGTTCACAGGGGATGGATTGGTGTTTATATCCAGGCCCTGACCCCTGAATTGGCAAGGCATTTCAAACTCAAGAACACTAAAGGCGTGCTGTTAAGCGCAGTAGTAGAAGGCGGGCCGGCCGAAAGGGCCGGACTTAGAGTAGGCGACGTGGTCGTAAAATTCAACGGCAAGCCGGTGGATTCGCCCAATGATTTGCAGCGCCTGGTGGCCCAGGCTGACGAGAATCAGACCGTGACTCTGCGCATTATTCGGAATGGGTCAAAAAAACGGATCAAAGTCCGGATGGGTGATCAGGCTAAGTCCGAAGGCCGGGCGATAACCAAGTCCGTGGGTGATCCAGTTTCAAAATCCCGGAGTACACTGCTGGGACTTGAAGTTGAAAATCTGACCAGGGAAACCGCCCGCCGCTTGGGAACCAGCGTTTTATCCGGCGTGGTAGTAAAGGCCGTACAGAGCGGGAGTCCGGCTGAGGCGGCCGGCATTTCTCCGGGCGATATTATCCGTGAGGTGAACCGCCGCAGAGTGCGTAATCAAGAGGAATTTCAGCGTCTTGTAAAAGCTCTAAAACCCGGAGACGATCTGTTGATCCTGATCAAACGGCAGGACTACACCATATTTGTGGCCATGAAGATACCGGAGAAATAAAAACCGGAAAATGAATCTTCCAATTTTAATGTATCATAGGATCCAGCCTGAAACGGATAAGCGCTCGGATCTGGCAGTAACGGTCAAGGCGTTTCAGTCGCAAATGGCTTTGTTGAAAAAACAGGGCTATCAAACCATCACGCTGGCCGGCCTGTCCAGGAGCTGCCGGGATAAGACCCTGCTGCCGGCCCGTTCTTTGATTATCACTTTTGATGATGCCTATGCCTCGGTATACGAATGGGCCCGGCCTTGCCTTGCGGCCGTTGGGTTCATTGCCACGGTTTTTGTGGTATCCCGGTCCGTGGGGCAGTATAATTTCTGGGATGACGGCCAAAATCTGCCGCGCCTAGCGTGCCTTGGGATTTCTGAATTGCGTAATCTGGCAGATGCCGGCTGGGAGATCGGATCGCACGGCGCGGAGCATTTGAATATGGCGGACCTGTCCCACGAACAATTAAAACAGGAGACAGCAGATTCCAAACTGGAGCTGGAGAAAAAACTGGAACGGCCGGTGGAAGTTTTCGCCTATCCTTTTGGCAGTTGGGATGAGCCGGCAAGGCAAGCAGTGCAAAGCGCCGGATATTGCGCGGCCTGCGCCATCTCGCCCGGAACATCTTCCGTAACCGCAAATCTTTTTGCCTTGCGCCGGGTGTATGTAAAACCCACTGATTCTTTATGGGATTTCCGGCGCAAAGTCTCGCCCTGGTATTTATCCTATAGAGCCTGGAAAAAACGATGAGCGAGGATTATAAGCTTTTCGCTTTTCCGAGGAATTATATCTCACTTTGTTTTTTATGTCATCCACGCGACCTAGGGGCGACGCATGCGTCGCCCCTACAATCCGTGGGTGGCATATATTAACCCGCAGTCGAATCTTTCTTGATAAAACTCCACATATATATTATTAATATGGAGTATGGTTAATGAGATGGGGCAGCCGATCTCCTAACCGGTCGTGCGTAAACACTTATACTGCATCCGCTCACACAATCATGTTAAGTAATAAATTGCCGCTTCTTATGGCATCGCAGGCAGTTGTAGGGGCGACGCATGCGTCGCCCCTACAATTTCGTGGGCGGCATATAATAACTTTCAAGGACTTGAAAAACACATGAACATTCACGCTGGGCAGAAACAATGATTATGCCATCCCAACCAATTGATAGAGATTCCCGGCGCGGCCGGGCCGCCTTGGCCGCTGAACGCATGGTGGGCTGGGCTCTGCCTGTATTTGCCATGACTGCGGTGGCCAGCATCAGTCTTCAAAATATTATCTATGTGGCAGTGGCCGCCTGGCTGCTGGGCATGGGGCTCCGGAAAAAATGGAGCCTGGTTAATACTCCTATGAACTGGGCTCTGATTTGCTTGGCCGCGGTACTGTTCGCTTCTTCCCTATGGGCCGGCCGGCTGAATCCGAGTGTTTTTGGCCTGAAAAAAATCGGGATCATGTCCATTTTTTTTCTGACCGCCGCTTCGATCCGCCATCCGGTTAAGTCCGGCCGTATCATTAATTTTTTCATCATAGGAGCAACAGTTTGTGCTTTATGCTCGATTTTCGTCCACATCGCCGGTCAGGATGGAGGACGCGCCACCTCATTTTCCGGAGATTACATGGCAGCCGGGGGCATGTATATGCTCGGATTTATTCTGGCAACGGCACGATTACTTTATAGCCGGGGTAGGGCCAAGTGGTTATGGTTGACCAGCGCGGCGATCCTGGGCCTGGCTTTGCTTTTAACTTATACTCGTTCTTCATGGATTGGAGCGGCCGCAGGACTGCTGCTGCTGGGGGTTTTCCGGGATTGGCGTCTGCCCGCAGTGGTTTTAGCCGCCGGCCTGGCCTTCTTGATCCTATGGCCCCAAAATCCCATTACCCAACGCGTCTTTTCCCTGACGACCAAACACCATTGCAGCAATGCTGAGCGGCGTTATATGTGGAAAACGGGTTTGCAGCTTTTGCGGGATCAGCCGATACGCGGCTATGGAGTGGATAACCTTTCGGAGTATTACGGACGCTATGCTGATCCCCGGGCGCGAGAGCAGCGTCCGCCCCATGTTCATAATACTCTCTTGCAGATGGCCATTAACGGAGGACTGTTGGCCACGGGATTTTATCTATGGTGGGCAATGACAGTGATGATATTCGGATTTCGGGCCTGGCAGCACTGCCGAAATCAGTCCCCGGAACGGGCCGGCGCAGCGCTGGGGTTGACCGCCGCCTTTGCGGGATTTTTAATAAACGGCATGTTTGAATTTAATTTCGGTACATCGCAGGTTATTGCCATTGTTTACTTTTTGACCGGCCTGTTGCCGGCTTATGCTTATACTGATTCCCGGGACCCGGCTTGGAAACTTCCCGAACGGCCCCGGTTATTATTTTTAAGACCACGGTTTCGGGGAGATGTCTTATTAGCCTCCTCTCTGCCGCGCCTGATTAAAAGGGATTACCCTCAGGCCCGGGTCGATTTGCTGACCGAGCCGGCAATGGTCGGATCAGCCCGGGGCGAGCCAGCCTGGAGTAAGGTTATCTCCCTTCCCCGGCATGATTTGGCAGCCTGGTGGAAAACCGTCCGGTATCTGCGGACACAGGATTATGATGCGGTCTGTGATTTATTCGGCAATCCTCGCACAGCCTGGCTGGCCTTTTTCAGCGGGGCCCGGTTCAAGCTAGGTCCGCAAGTAACCGGCTGGGACATTTTTTACCATATGCGTACTCGTCCGGACCGCCCTGGGCCGCGGCCGGCCTGGGACTCGTTTTTTGATATCTTACGCTGTTTTGGCATGAAGCAGCTATCACTCCGGCCCCGCTGGAAAGTGGCTGAGGAAGATGATTACTGGATAAGAAAATTTTTAAAAGAGCGCGGCCTGCGTTCAGGTAAAATACTGGGTCTGTTTCCGGGAGGAAGCCATCCCGCAAAAAGATGGCCGCTGGAAAATTTTCTGGAAATCGCCCGCCGGGCACTCCGGGAGTTGGGCTTGAAAGCCATGTTTGTTTTCGGTCCCCGGGAAAAAGATATTAAAAGAGAGTATATGCATGCGGCGGCCAAGCTCTCCCTGAGCGTGGAAGGTCTGCCGCCCGGCCGTCTGGCCGCGCTATGGTCCCACTGCGCGGCGATTTTATCCAATGATGCTTTTCCCATGCATGTAGGCCCTGCAGTAGGAACTCCCACCATCGGGCTTTTTGGGCCGGGAGATCCGGCCGTATGGTTTCCCTATTCCGAACGCGCCGGGCACCGGGCTATCCACCGGGCGCCGGAGTGTTGGCCGTGCCACAAGGAGGTTTGCGAAAATACAATTTGCTGGGATAATCTCACTCCGGACATGGTCATGACAGTTATAAAGGAAGTGCTGGCGAAAAAGCAGAGGGTGTCCAAGGGGCGGTCACGGGGATGAACTGTAAATGAGTACCCACGCAATTAAGCATATCATGGTAGTAAAACTCCGGACTCTGGGGGATGTTCTCACGGTTTTTCCGCTCCTGCGCGCCCTCAAGGAATTGTATCCCCAGGCCCGGTTGACCGTGGCAGCGGATGAAGTTTATCGCGAGTTGTTTGAAACCAATCCCCGGGTGGATGAGTTTTGGGGGCATACCCATACCAAACTCAGGAAACCGGAGGGGCGCGTCGCTTTTAAACCGCCATGGGATACTATCAGAAATTTCCGAAAACGGAAGATAGATTTATATATCGATCTTTACGGAAGCCTGCGAACCGCCTTATGGGGAGCCGGGGCCGGAATTCCCATGCGGATGGGATTTAACTTGCGCGGCCGGAAATATTTTTACACGCATAAAATCAAGGCCGCCTGCCGCTATGTCGTGGATTTAAACCTCCAGTTTGCGCGGGAACTGGGATGGAAAGGCCACAACAACGCCCTGGAGTTTTTTATCACTGAACACGACCGGGATCAGGCGCGGCAATACCTGCTTAAACGCCAGTGGGATCCTCAACGTTCCAGTTTGGTAATCTCGCCCGGCGGCGGATGGCCTTTAAAACAATGGGGGGCTGAACGCTTCGGCCTGGTAGCGGGGAAACTCGCCCGGCATACCGGCTGCCAGGTATTAATCACCGGTACGCCGAAGGAACAGGCTTTAGTTGCGGCTTGCAGGGATAAGCTGAAGGGTTTTTTTCATATTCCAGTGGTCGGGCTGCCTTTGCGTCAACTGGCAGCGGTTATCAGCCAGAGCCGGCTTTTTTTGGGAAACGATTCAGGTCCCAAATATTTTGCCGAGGCTTTCAAAATTCCGACCTTGATTTGTTACGGCCCCACGGATTTCATTAACAATAATCCGAATTCTCCGCGCCATCAGGTAGTTTTTCATGAGGCCGCGTGCCGTCCCTGCCATTCGGAGAAGTGCCGTATGTCGGCCCGGACCTGCCTGGACGATCTTTCGGTTGACGAGGTGTTCACTCGAGCCGTAGAACTCTGGGAATTACAGGATGCGTGAGTTTGAGCAATTAGACGGTTTTTTGAGAGTAGATAGTAGAAAGTAGACCGCATTTGAGATATTTTATCTAATTTTTACTACCTGCTCTCAAATGCTCTGGAGCCTGAGCAACTAAAGGCTCAGGCTCCCAGGAGGTGCAGAATGCCGATTTTCCCAAAAAATGCGCAATCCCCGGACGGCGAAAAAAAAAGACCGGAACGTCCGGTGGTCGTCCTCTTAAACCAACTAATAAGAAGCAGCCATTTCTGGATAGGCTTCAGCGCTGTACTGGCGGGACTGATTATCATTTGCTGGAGCCCGGAGGTCTTTAAAAAAACCTATGATGTTCACGCCGATGATGTGGCAGAAGAATTTAAAGCGCGATTTGAATTGATTATCCGGAAAGCCCTGCCGGAAAAGCTGGAATGGGGACGGGAGATACTGAGGAAACGCCTGCCCAGCCGATTTCCGGAAGAGTTGTTCCTGGCCATCAAGACAAAAGATGGCGAAGCCAAGTACGATAACCCTCAGAGGACCAGCGTGCATTATCAGATATTCATAGCCTACCATTTTCTTGACACGGCAGAGCATGCCTACAGCTGGAATCCGGTGACTTTCTATTTTGAATTACGCCTCGGACAATGGGAGTTAGTCGGCGACCGGTGGTTGACGGAGTGGGAAGTGGAGTTTGAGTAGAGGAACCCAAAAGCCGCTTGACAGCAGGGGATTAATCTGCTAATTAATTATCAACATTACGGCTGGGTAACTGGCGCAGGTGGAAAACCACTAGGGAGCGCAGCCGGGAGAAAACGCCATGTAGCCGAACGCCTGGGCTGCCCGTGAGAATTTTTAGCGGGAGTCCGGGTTTTTTTGTTTTTAGCCGGACCGCTAAAGGAGGTCAGGTGTAATGGTTAAAAGAAGCGAGGCTTTAAAACGCGGACGCTGGTCGGTTAAGATTGATATACAGGATTTTATCTACCGGAACTATACTCCCTATGAAAGCGGGCCGGAATTCCTGGCTTCTCCTACCCGCCGGACCCTGACTCTTTGGAAAAAAGTAAATAAGCTAATGGCTGAAGAACGCCGCCGGGGAGGCGTGCTGGATATTGATGTGGATATTCCCGGTGGAATTCTGTCCCATGGTCCGGGATACATTGACAGGAAGAATGAACTCATAGTTGGTTTGCAAACCGATCGTCCCTTAAAACGGGCCGTCAAGCCCGTGGGCGGGATCCGGGTGGTCCAAAAGGCCTGCCAGGCATACGGCTATCAACTTAATCCCCGAATCGTCGAAATCTATACCCGCTACCGGAAATCACATAATGACGCGGTCTTTTCCATTTATACCGAAGAAATGAAGAAATTGCGCCGGCTGGGAATTATTACCGGTCTGCCGGATAACTACGCCCGGGGGCGCATTATTGGTGATTACCGGAGAGTGCCGCTTTACGGCCTGAAGTATCTTATACGCGAGAAACAAGCCGATCTGGCTAAAATTGACGGCGCCATGGAGACCAAGGATGTTCGATTACGGGAAGAGGTGGCCATCCACATCCAGGCTTTAAATGAAATGGTCGCCATGGGCCGGCGATACGGCTTTGACCTGAACCGGCCGGCTCACAGCGCGCGCGAGGCGGTCCAGTGGCTCTACCTGGCGTATCTGGCTGCAGCCAAGGAATCCGACGGGGCGGCCATGTCCATCGGCGGCATCTCGGCCTTTTTAGATATCTACCTCGAACGTGATCTCAAAGCCGGATTATTAACCGAGGAACAGTGTCAGGAGTTGATCGATGACCTGGTTATCAAGCTGCGAATGATCCGGCAGCTGCGGCCTCCGGAGTACGAGGAGATTTTTGCCGGGGATCCGATCTGGGTTACGCTGGTACTGGGTGGAATTGCCAGCGACGGCCGCACCAAAGTTACTAAAACCGATTATCGCTTTCTTCAGACCTTGAACAATCTGGGACCGGCTCCGGAACCTAATTTGACTGTCCTGTATTCTCCCCGCCTGCCGGAAAAATGGAAAACCTTTGCCTCCGAGATGGCGGTCAAGACCAGCGCCTTGCAGTTTGAAAATGACGATCTGATGCGGCCGGTCGCCGGGGATGATTACGGGATCTCCTGCTGCGTTTCGCTGTTAAAGGCCGGGAGCCAGATGCAGTATTTTGGTGCGCGCTGCAATCTGGCCAAGGCGCTCCTGCTGGCTCTCAACCAGGGACAGGATGAAATTCGCGGCGAGACAGTGATCCCGGGCGTGTTGCCGATTAAAGGCCGGTATCTTGATTATGACAAGGTGCGGGATAATTTTACTTATGTTTTATCCTGGGTGGCTGAACAGTATGTGAAGATCATGAACATCATTCACTGGACCCATGATAAATATTATTATGAAGGCGCTCAAATGGGACTGCTGGATACCCACTTGGACCGGCTCATGGCCTTTGGCATAGCCGGATTCTCAGTAGTCGTAGATTCGCTCTGCGCCATGCGCTATTCCAAGGTAGAGGTTATCCGGGATAAGCGCGGGCTTAGCCGGGAGTTCAGGATTAAGGGGGATTATCCGGCTTTTGGAAACGATGACGAACGCGCCGATAACCGGGCCCGGGATTTGGTCATTACTTTTATCACGGAATTGCGCAAGCATTATATATACCGCCGGGCCGATCCCACGCTCTCGCTGCTGACGATTACCAGCAATGTAGCGTACGGTAAAAAAACCGGGGCTACCCCGGACGGCCGTCTGGCCGGAGAACCCTTTGCTCCGGGCGCCAATCCCATGTATGGCCGGGAGCGAAACGGGGTATTAGCGAGTCTTAATTCCATGGCCAAGCTGCCTTACTATGCGGCGCGGGACGGTATTTCCAATACTTTTTCCATTGTGCCCCAAGCCCTGGGCCGGGATCTTCCCAGCCGCAGTTCCAACTTGAGCGGTATTTTAGACGGTTATTTCACCAAAGGCGGACATCATATAAATATCAATGTCCTGAACCGGGATTTGCTGAAAGACGCTATGCGCCATCCGGAAAAATATCCTCAGCTTACGATCCGGGTTTCGGGTTATGCGGTTCATTTCACCAGGCTTTCACGGGAACACCAGGTGGAAATCCTCCGCCGGACTTTCCATGAAGTAATATAATATGAAAGCAATCATCGGACGCGTTCATTCGGTAGAAACCCTGGGAACCCGGGACGGCCCGGGCCTGCGCTGCGTTTTTTTTCTGGCAGGATGCAATTTTAGATGTGTGTTTTGCCAGAATCCGGATACCTGGTCCCAAAGGGGTTCGGAACGCATGACCCTGAACGAGGCGCGGGAACGCCTGGAAACACTTCTGCCTTACTTGCGTCAGGGAGGCGGGGGAGTTACGGTTTCCGGGGGCGAACCTTCCCGACAGCCCGAGTTTGTGCAAGCGCTATTCAAGGCAGCCCATGAATTAGGCCTTAACACGGTTTTGGACACCAACGGCGCTTGCGCACCGGCCAGGCGGCACGATCTACTGGCCGTAACCGATATAGTGCTGATGGATATTAAAGCCATGGATGAGAAACTGCATTTAAAATTGACCGGCTGCTGCCTGGGGCCGGTTCTGATTTTCGGACGTTTGGCAGCTGAAGTTCCCGGAAGGTTGACTATACGCCGGATTTTATTGCCGGGCATCAATGATTCAGCCCGGGAACTGGAAAGTCTGGCGGATTACGCGTTAGGATTGCCGAATATACCGGAGATCGAACTTATAGCCTATCACCGGCTGGGTGTGCATAAATGGAAGGAGCTGGGCATGCGATATTCCCTGGCTAAACTGGCTCCGCCCAAACCGTCCGAGTGGGGCCGGGCGGCCGAGCGGCTAAGGAAGAGAGGCTTGGTGGTTCATCAGGGATGAGATCGCGTTACCCGATCCCTAATGCCTATTTATCCGCCTTCGCAGAAGCCCCCGGCCTTGGCCGGGGATGAATGCACAAGCTACTATAGCGTGATGTCGCCCCATTACTTGGGCGGATAACCACGGGAGCGAGCGTTTGCTGCGCGATTACGCGCATTCTTTCGGAGCAGGCTTGTGAAACCAATCCTGCAGCCTATGATGCAAATCCCGTGTAAATCCGTATAAACAGGGAATCAGCACCAGGGTAATGATCGTACCGAATATAAGCCCCCAGCCCATAACCAGCATCATTTCCGAGAGCATGGAATCATAACCGGCCCAGCCATAGGCGGTGGGAAACAAGGCGGCAATGGTGGTCAGTGTGGTCAGCAAGACAGCCTGCAGCCTGGTTTTGGCAATCGCAGCGATCTGGGTGTTAGACATATCTTTGTGTCCGGACCGGTCATATTCCCTGTCCAGCTTGGTCAACATAATAATGGAGTCATTGATGACCACACCCATCATGCCCAGACCTCCGATCAATGAGAAAAACCCATACACGCTCATACCATGTCCTATCAGGCACCAGATAATACCCACCACGCCAAAGGGAATGGTCAGCATGATGATAAAAGGTTTATAGGGCGAATTAAAGAGCAAGGCCAATACCGCATAAATCAGGGTCAGAGCCATGAGCACAGCAAAAAGCATATCTTGCTGCGTCTTGCGAGAGTCAAATATTTCTCCGGCAAAAGAAACGCCGGTAGTGGGATATTTATTCAGAAGTTCCGGAAACACTTTTGTTTCCAATTCTTCAGCCACTTCCAACGGTGTCATTTTCGCCCCTGGATGCATATCCGCAAAAACCATCAGGGTCCGGATATAATCCTGCCGCTCAATATTGGCCGGGGTTTCTTCACGGGAAACCCTAACCACATCTTTCAAGGGAACCAGGTAATCGCCTCGGTTTTCCACCGGGACATCCAGCACATCATCGATCGTTCTTTTTAAGTGTTCCGGTATGGTAAGCCGGACATAGAGTTCTTCATTATCTCCTTTGATTTCATACAGCAGGGATCCTTCCACCGCCGAACGCAGGGTTGATTTGATGCTGGACGCGCTTATGCCCAGCTGTTTGATTTTATCCATATCGAGTTCGAGCTTATACTCCGGATTGGTGATCGGTTTATCAATTTCAACCTTATCCAGCGCAGGATGCCTGGCGATTTGCCCGGCCAGTGCTTCGGCAAAAGCAGTCCGGTTTTGATCGTTGTTGTCCTTAATCAGGATCTGTATGGGAGAGTCAGAACTCCCACCCCAATGACTTTTTGTGAATTCTATTTTTTCGAAATCATTTTTAAACGGCTCCAGCTTTTTTTCCCATGCTTTGATCAGTTGGCTCAGTGATTGCTTGCGTTCTGTGCGCGGCACGATCTGAATTCTGATCCGGAATTTGTTTTCCTCCACAGCCCGACCCCGGCGGCTTCTGGAGATATCAGTCCTAAATCCTATCATTTCCTGGCCAAGGTATTCCGACAACATGTCCTCAACCGGTTCGAGCATCCTGGCCGTCTGTTTGGCCACCGTGCCGCGGGGAGCTTCGCCCCTTAGGGTGATCTGATCCGATTCGGTTCGTGGAAACATAGTGAACTTCATGGTCTTAGCCGCGAGTACAAAGGAACCGGCTAGAATGAAGAGCGCTGCTAAAAAAACCCAGTATTTCACTTTGAGTGCTTTGGCGAGCAATTGCCCATACCCTTTTTCATAGGCCAGAAACCAGTGACGGACACGCTCTTCGGTTTGCGGTTTGGCATTTAGGCCGGTTGGTTTACTCGGTTTTGACTTAGGTGTGGATCTGCCCATGAATAGCTGCGGCATACGCAGGCTCATATGGCTGGGAAGAATGAGCACGGATTCAAATAAAGAAGCTGCCAGCATCAGAAAGATCACCGGCGGCAGAAAGCTGATCATCACACCGTGCCAACCGCCTAGATTCATAAACAGCGGAGTAAAGGAAAGGCAGGTGGTAATAATAGCTGCCGTGATCGGTAAAAGTACGTACGAAGTCCCTTTGATCGCGGCGGCATTAAATTCCATGCCCTCGGAACGGTACCGGGATATATTCTCCGCGACAATGATGGCATCATCCACAATCATACCCATGACAATGATAATGGCGCCGAGCGTAATATTATTGACCGTGTAACCAAGCATATTTATACCGACCATGGTGAAGGCAAAGGTAAACGGAATACCCAGGGCCACCCAAAAGGCGGTGTGAAAATTCAGGAATACCAGCAGTACGACCAAAACCAGAATCAGTCCAATCGTACCGTTATACAGGATGATATTCAGGCGATTCCGAAGCTCCCTGGATTCATCATCCAATAGCGCAATTTCATAATCCGTTCCTTGGAACGTATTTGTGCTGAACTTCTTTACCAGCGCCTTCACGGCGTCAACGGATTCCAGGATATCGGAATCCGCGGTTTTCACAGCATTGAGAAAAATACCTTCCCGGCCGTTTATTTTCTGGATAAACTTTGTCTTGGCAAAGTTTTCGGTTACGGTCGCAATGTCTTGCACACGTACTTTCTGCCCCTCAAAGCCTCCCTCAATAATTACTTTTTGCAGCTCAGCCACGGTATCCAATTCGGAATCCAGAGTTACTTGGGATTCGAATTTATCTTCCAGACCACCGGCCGGTTGGCGGGCATTCAAGGCTTTTATCTCGGTGGCGATGGTATTTAAGGAGATATTGTACTCTTTCAGTTTTTCAGGATTAGCCTCGATGCGTATTTCCGGATTCTGATAAGCCCGGCGGTTTACTTCGCTGATGTTTTTCAGATGGAGCAGCTGATTTTCCAGGGCCAGAGCGTACGCATGAAGTTTTCTTCGCTTTTCCGGGGTCAAGAGGCGGGCACTATTATCGAAAAGTCCTATGTCAATAATGGCTTTTTTGGAAGATTTGAATTCCCGGACGCGGGGATCTTCTGTTACCTCATCCGGTAGTTTGGCGTCATAGACCGCGGTTTTAATCTCGGTTATTATTTCATCCCGGTCCGGACGTCTCAGTTCCAGTTCCACACTAATGCTGGAGGATCCGGCCCCGGAATTGCTGGTGACCTGGTAGATTC
>JAUVAV010000084.1 GCA_030591525.1 candidate division FCPU426 bacterium
CTGACTGCCATTTTGCAAATTATTATACGCAGGATTCACGCCCGAGTGAAGCGGGGACGGAGTTAACTCCGTCCTCACCGCCATAGCGGCGCCGGTAGAGACATTGGTCCTAACCCCTTTAGAAGTCTGAGAAGGACCTCTTTAGTCCGAATTTTTGTCGTTGACGAACTATTCCGGCTTTTGTAACATTATCTTCCAAAGCAAGTTCTTATCAGCTGTCACCAAATACTTCTCCACTGGTACAAGGTGTTATGCGGCTGCGCCGTTATAGGCTTGACAGCCGGTTTTACAGCCAAAGAGCGGTGTCAATAAAATCTGCCTCTAACTTGAAATATTCTAGGGAGGGGAATAAAATGCCGGACGAAAAGAATATACTCTTTGAATTTTCGGATACGATTGCCGGTTATGTGACCCAATTTAACCAAGAAAAAAAGGTTTTTGGCATTAAAACCACGGACGGACGGGAATTTTCAGTCAAACTTACCTCCAATACCTATGCCCGCGGCGCCCGCAATCTTGAGGAACCTTACATGGATTGCACCGGACAGATCGCCGAATTTCTAGTGCCCGGACGATATCTATTGGCCTATGGAATATTCTATCCCCAAAAAAGCACGCATGTGTTCGAAGCGAAAGTGCTGGATTTTCCGGAGAAAAAGTTAGGCAAATATCGGTTTGAAGAACCGGATTGGTGGACCAATCAGAGCAAAGCGATTGCGGATTTTTTTATCCGGGCCCAATTCAAGGGCGAGGATAAGATTGATTACAATCATTACCGGACCGCGGTGGCATTGACCGGTGAACAGAAAGGCGATTTTCGGCAGGAAACCGATACCATTTCGCGTCTGGTGTATGGATTTGCTTCGGCATTTATGCTTACGGGTGAAGACCGCTTCCTGGAAGCTGCGGAAAAGGGCACGCAGTACCTTCGGGACCATATGCGCTTTTATGATGTAGATGAAAACATTATTTATTGGTATCACGGAATTGATCTCAAAGGCGGACGCGAACACAAAATATTTGCCTCGGAATTCGGGGATGATTACGATGCCATTCCCATGTATGAGCAAATTTACGCGCTGGCCGGCCCGACCCAGACCTACCGGATCAACGGCGATCAGGCAATCATGAAAGACATTAAGATGACCATGGATTTGTTTGAACGTTTCTTTAGGGATAAGGAAAAGGGCGGATATTTTTCTCATGTCGATCCGGTAACGCTTGACCCCAGAAGCGAAAGTCTGGGAGGGAATAAAGCCCGCAAAAATTGGAACTCGATCGGCGACCATGCGCCGGCTTATCTGATTAATCTATGGCTGGCTACCGGCGATTCCCAATACCGGGATTTTCTAGTGTATACTGCGGATTGCATCGTGAAATATTTTCCTGATTATGAAAACAGTCCTTTTGTAAATGAACGCTTTTTTGAAGACTGGAGTCAGGATCTTGCCTGGGGTTGGCAGCAGAATCAGGCCGTGGTGGGTCACAACTTGAAAATTGCCTGGAATCTGATGAGGATTAACAATTGTAAATCCGACGAAAACTATGTGGCCCTGGCGAAGAAAATCGCCGCGCTGATGCCAAAAGTCGGCATGGATCAGCAGCGTTCAGGCTGGTATGACGTGATGGAACGAACTTTGGGAAAAGGCGAGGAATTTCACCGTTTTGCCTGGCATGACCGCAAGGCTTGGTGGCAGCAGGAGCAGGCGATACTCGCGTATCAGATACTTTACGGCGTTCTAAAAAACGGCGAATACTTAAAATACGCCCGCGAGTCAGCCGCGTTTTACAATGCTTTTTTCCTGGACCATGATGACGGCGGGATATACTTTAATGTCCTCAATAATGGATTGCCGTTTTTGCTCGGCACCGAGAGAATGAAGGGCAGTCACTCCATGAGCGGATACCATTCCATCGAACTGGCTTACCTTTCCACCGTATACATCAATCTCCTGCATACCCGGCAGCCGCTCGATCTTTATTTTAAGCCGCTGGTCAACGGGTTTGCCGATGAAGTCCTGAGAGTTGCGCCTGATATTCTTCCTGCCGGGAGCGCGAAGATCTCAGGGGTCCGGGTTGACGGCAATCTTTGGAAAAATTTCGATGCCGAAAAGCTTACCGTGCAATTGCCCAACCTTAATTATCGGCCTAAAATAAAGGTAAGCATCGTTCCGGTCTAAAGAGGAGAATGGGGAGCTGAGATACTCCGGAAGGGAATCAAAGGTCCAGGAGGCTGAGCAATTAGTCGGTGTTTTTAGGGTTGTCATTCCCGAATGCTCTTATCGGGAATCCAGAGGTTTTGATTTTAAAGGAATTAAAAGTCACTGGATTCCGGCTAAAGGCATGCCGGAATGACAAAACGCACTAAATGCTCAAGTTCCTGGCTTGATTTACACATGCGTTTGATTAAACCAAGACGGAGGCGGTTTATGGAAATTAAAACGACCATACGAAAAGGCATCAATATTGTTGAAATTACCGGAAATCTTGATGGAAACTCCGCGCCTCAGCTTCAGGAAAGCGCGATGCCGCTGATTGTCCCGGATGGGGATTTAATATTGGATTTCAGCGGATGCCGGTATGTTTCGAGTGCCGGGCTGCGCGTGCTTTTAATGATAGCCAAACAGCTTCCCGCCCAGGGCGGACAACTGGCACTCTCAGGATTATTGGAGGAGGTCAAAGATGTGATGGATATGACGGGGTTTAGCCATTTTTTCAAAATATTCGAGACAGTGGAGGAAGCCGCCGCCGCGCTCACACAAGCTAGAAAAAAGTAGTGCA
>JAUVAV010000089.1 GCA_030591525.1 candidate division FCPU426 bacterium
CGGTGAAGCTTCCGCCAGACCGGCTTCGGCCTTGCAGGCCTTAAGTCTCAGGAGCGAATGGGGATTGAGATTGTTCTTGAAGTCGGCTCCTTCCTCAACCTTTTCCGGATTTGGTTTGGAAAATAAGTGGTCATACATGCGTACTTCGATGTCAAGAGCATGGGCGGCTGAAACCCAGTGCAGGGTGCTTTTGACCTTGCGGCCGTCCGGAGTGCCTCCGCCCCGCGATTCCGGATCATAACTGCAATGCAGCTCGATTATTTCTCCAGTAGTATTATCTTTTACCACGCTTTGGCAGGTAATATAATAAGCATGCTTTAATCTTACTTCGCGTCCGGGAACCAGGCGGAAATATTTCGGGGGCGGGTTTTCCTGAAAATCTTCCTGTTCAATATATATTACCCGGGAAAAGGGCACTAGCCGTTTTCCGCCCTGCGGGTCTTCGGGATTATTCTCCGCTTCCAATTCTTCTGCTTGATCTTCCGGATAATTGTCAATCACCACTTTGAGGGGATGCAGCACGACCATAACCCGCGGACTACTTTTATTAAGGTCCTCGCGGAGATAATATTCAAGCATGCCTACATCAATAACGCTGTTGGTTTTATCTACTCCGATATGCCGGCAGAACTCCCGGATAGCGTTTGGCGTAAACCCGCGTCTTCGCAGGCCGGAGATAGTCGGCATTCTGGGATCATCCCATCCGCTCACAAGATTATCGTTCACCAGTTGAAGTAATTTTCGCTTGCTCAAAACAGTGTAGGTAAGAGAAAGCCGGGCGAATTCTATCTGCTGCGGATGGCAATCTGCATCCAATTCGTCGAGTATCCAATCATAGAGCGGGCGCCGGTCTTCAAATTCCAGGGTACACAGGGAATGGGTGATTTTTTCAATGGAATCCGAGAGGCAATGGGCAAAGTCGTACATGGGGTAAATGCACCACTGGCGGCCGGTTCTATGATGAACGGCATGCCGAATACGATAGAGCGCGGGATCGCGCATGGCGATATTGGGATGAGCCATGTCGATCTTGGCCCGCAGGGCGCAGGCGCCTTCCGGGAATTCTCCCTGGCGCATACGTTTAAAAAGGTCGAGATTTTCCCCGGCCGAACGGGTACGATAGGGACTATCCTTTCCGGGCCGGGTCAGGGTGCCGCGGTACTCACGGGTTTCCCGGGGGCTCAGGTTGCAGACATAGGCCTTTTCCCGTTGGATAAGCTCAATCGCGTATTGATAAAACTTATCAAAATAATCCGAGGAATAATAAAGATGACGTTCCCAGTCGAAACCCAGCCATTGCACATCCCGCTGGATGGAATCAATGTATTCCTGATCCTCTTTTTCGGGATTGGTGTCATCAAAACGCAAATGACAGACGCCCCCATATTCGGCGGCCACGCCGAAATTAAGACAGATGGACTTGGCGTGGCCGATATGCAGATAACCGTTTGGTTCCGGAGGAAAGCGGGTAAAGACCTGTCCGTGATTTTTGCCGTTTTTAACATCCTCTGATATCTTTTTTCGTATAAAATCAAGGGATTTTTGGGGTTTAACCGGGATCGTGCTTTCATTTTCAGACATTTCGTTTAACCTCTGTAAAGAATATTATCCGGCATTATATGAGTTTAGTTAATAAATGTAAAGATAATGATTTTTTCTAGCAATATATTAGCCGTTAGTTATAGCAAAACCGGAAGTTGTAGGGGCGTTTAATTAAACGCCCCTACGTCCGTGGGTGATATACTCCCACCTTCGCCTGACTTCTTCCCTTTGAGGCTACTCGACCGAAGGGCGAAGAATTTCAATCCAATTAAAACTCAGCGTTTTCTTTTAGAATAGGAACGCAGCAGGAAAACTCCCCCCAGGAATACCAGAAAAAGAGTATAAAAAATCCCGCGACTCAGGCCTAATATCAGGGAAGCATCGTGCGCGC
>JAUVAV010000020.1 GCA_030591525.1 candidate division FCPU426 bacterium
AATTCCTGAGCAATTGAACAATAGAAAATAGACCGCAATTGAGTTTTTCTATTGCTCTATTGTTCAATTCTCAATTGCTCTGGAGTTTGAGCAATTAGTCTATGACTAATTGCTCAAACTCCTAGTTACCCGCTCTTGGCAGCTTCCTTGATCATCTGCAAAGCGACCTCATTGCGCTGGATTTGGTTGGTCCCCTCGTAAATCTGCGTAATTTTTGCGTCCCGCATCATTTTTTCCACCGGATATTCCCGCATATAACCGTACCCGCCCATGACCTGAACCGCATCCGTTGTCACCTGCATAGCTACGTCTGAGGCAAACAGCTTGGACATGGCCGAATATTTGGCATAATGTTTCTCTCCGGCATCAATAGTTCTGGCTGTGGCATAAAGCAGAGCCCGGGCAGCCTCCACCTGGGTCGCCATATCCGCTAATATATGCTGAACCGCCTGAATACTGGCTATGGGCTGTCCGAATTGAACCCGTTGCCGGGAATAATTCAGCGCTTCATCCAGAGCCCCGGCGGCAATACCCAGCGCCTGGGACCCCACTCCCGGCCGGGAAGTATTAAGAGTGTTTACGGCCACGATGAATCCCAGGCCCTCCCGGTATAAAATATTTTTAGCCGGCACCCGGCAATTGGAAAATACCAATTCCCGGGTGGAAGAGGCACGGATTCCCATTTTATCCTCTTTTTTTCCGAATTCAAAACCAGGAGTGCCTTTTTCCACAATAAAAGCCGTAGCTCCCCGCGTGCCCTTGGCTTTATTGGTCATGGCGATCACCGTATAGGTCTCGGCTTCACCGCCGTTGGTAATCCATTGTTTGGTCCCGTTGAGAATGTAATCATCCCCATCCCGCAGGGCCATGGTCTGCATATTTCCGGCATCTGAACCGGCGTTCGCCTCGGTCAAGCCGAAAGCCGCCAGTTTTTTTCCAGCCGCAATATCGGGGATATATTTAGCCTTCTGCTCTTCAGTTCCATAAAGCAGGATCGGAAAAGTCCCCAGGGCCGTAGCGGCCATGGACAAGGAAATTCCGCCGCAAACCTTGGACAGCTCTTCTACTGCCAGGCAAAGGTCGAAAATGCCCCCGCCCATGCCGCCATACTTTTCAGGAATATACAGCCCCATGAGATCAGCCGCGGCCATTTCCTTGACAATATCCCAGGGGAAAATCCCTTCTTCATCGTACTTGGTACGCACGGGCTTAATCTTGGTCTGCGCCAGCTCACGTGCGGTATCCACAATCATTTTTTGCTCGTCGGTTAAAAAATAGTTCATGCTTCCTCCCTTTTCAGCTTTGACAAAGCCTCGGCAGCCGCTTCCTGGGCTGCCTGCTTTTTGGTTCGTCCCCGGCCTTGCCCATAAATCCGGCCGGAGATTAAAACCGCAATGGCATACTTACGCTCATGATCCGGCCCGGTCTCCTGCTCTATGCGGTAAACCGGCAGCTCCTTTTTCTGCTTATGGGAAAACTCCTGCAACAGGGATTTATAATCATGCCTGCCCGGTTCCTTGATTTCGCGTTCGATATCCGTTTCCCAGTACTTGAGAATAAATTTTTCGGCCGCCCTCAATCCGCCGGTTATAAATATCGCTCCCAGCACTGCTTCCATGGTATCAGCCAGCAAGGCCATGCGATTACGGCCTCCGGTCAGGTCTTCGCCGTGCCCAAGCAACAGCGCCGGGCCTAATTCCAGTTGTCGGGCGTGCCTAGCCAAAATGGAAGTGGAAACCAGCCCGGCTTTAGTTTTGGATAATTCCCCTTCATCCGCCCAGGGCAGCTTATTATACAGCCGTTGGGTAATCACTAAACCCAGTACGGAATCACCTAGAAATTCCAGACGTTCATTGGTTTCAGGAAAGTTAAGCCCGGAGCGGTCTGCACTTTCATTCACCCAGGAACGATGCGTTAAGGCGAAATGCAGCATCTCGCGGGCGGCCGGTCCGGCTTCTATTTCCCGTATAATTTTTCCGATAACTTGTTCATGCCGATCGGTTGTCATGGTATTAGGAGAAACGTTTAAGCTTCAAATCGTTTTACCAGCAGGGAAACGTTATGCCCTCCGAATCCGAAAGAATTGGTCATCACATTTCTAACCTCGGTTTTTCTCGGCCCTTCCGGAATAAAATCGAGATCGCACGAAGGATCAGGATCCTCCAGATTCATGGTAGCATGCAATATTTGTTCCTGAATGGATTTTACCACGGCTACGAATTCAATTCCGCCGGCCGCTCCCAAAGTGTGACCAATCATAGACTTAGTAGAGGATATTGCCAACTTATATGCATAATCGCCGAATACTTTTTTAATCGCGAGACATTCCGTAATATCCCCCTGCAGAGTGGAGGTTCCATGCGCGTTAATATAATCAATTTCCTCGGCGCTTACTCCGGCGTCCTGCATAGCCAGGCGCATAGCCTGGGCGCCGCCAGAGCCATCCGGCAAGGGCGCGGTCATATGGTAAGCGTCATCCGACATGCCATAGCCGCCGATCTCGGCTAATATTTTCGCGCTCCGCGCTTGCGCATGTTCCAAGGACTCCAGCACTGCCAGTCCCGCTCCTTCGGCTATTACGAAACCGTCCCGATCGCGGTCAAATGGACGGCTCGCTTGGTGGGGCGCTTCATTTCTGAGCGAAAGCGCTTTGGCTGAACAAAAACCGGCTACGGATATCGGCGTAATGGCTGATTCCGTCCCCCCCGCAATAATAACATCGGCATCCCCGCGCTGAATCAAACGGGTGGCATCCGCCAAAGCGTTATTACCGGAAGCGCAGGCCGTCACTACCGCTACGTTAGGCCCTTTAAAACCATTTTTAATCGCAATCTGGGCCGGCGCCATATTCGGGATCATCATGGGTACCAGAAATGGCGAAACCCGGCCTGGTCCTTTACTGAGTAAAACCCGGGTTTGATTTTCCGCCACACCAATCCCGCCGATTCCGCATCCGACAACTACTCCTATCCGGCTGCGGTCCATCGAGGCTATATCCAAACCGGAATGCTGCAGAGCCTCGTGCGCGGCTACCAGGGCGTATTGCACAAAAAAATCCATACGTCTGGCTTCCTTACGATCAACCAGCGCGGAAGGATCAAAATTACGTACCTCGCCGGCAATCCGGGAATCAAATCCGGCGCTGTCAAAATGGGTTATCGGACCAATCCCGGAATTCCCGGCCAGAATATTTTGCCAGAATGATTCCACATCGTTGCCTAATGGCGTAATCGCACCCAGACCTGTTACCACTACCCGTTTTATCATAAACCCCCGCAAAAAAAATAATCTTCTCGAATGTCATTTTAAAATAAAATGCAAAAATTCCCCCGCCCGTTTTAACTCCACGGACGGGGGAACGCATCTTTTTCGGAAAACCATCCGCCCCATCCAAAATATACCCTTGCTTCTCAGTTTACCCTACACTTAACTGCAAGGATAAAGATAACTAGCGGCCGTTCCCGGATCCCCTTCAGGGCTTTAAAAAACAAAAAGGGATTTCGAAAGTCCGATGCTTTCCTGGAGCCCAAGCAATTAGTCCGTTTTTTAGGATGTCATTCCCGAATGTTTTTATCGGGAATCCAGAGGCTTTGATTTCAAGGAATTAAAAGTCGCTGGATACACACTTACTACATGCGGGTATGACAAAATTGACTAAATGTTCAAGCTCCTAAGCTTGCGTTACATTCGCGTGGGTCTTTATAAACTCAATGGCATCACCCACGGTTTTTAACTTCTCGGCTTCCTCATCAGGAACATCCATATTAAATTCTTCCTCCAGGGCCATAATCAACTCCACAATATCCAGGGAGTCGGCCCCAAGATCTTCCATAAAAGAAGCCTCATTAGTTACTTCATCGGCATCGACATTCAACTGATCTACAATAATCTCTTTGATTTTATCTTCTAGCGCCACGCTTTTGCACCCTCCTTCTCGACTTGTTAGTATTTCACCTGCGGCTTTAAAAAACCACTGATGTCTTCTTAATACGCGGTCATGCATCCCCCTCCTTTTAAGGCGGAGGATTTTAATACATAACCATTCCACCATCCACTGTTATAACCTGGCCCGTAATATAATCCGCTTCTTCTGACGCCAACCATGCCGCTGTTTTGGCAATATCTTCCGGCTCACCCAACCGGCCCAGGGGAATCATTTTCTTTAAATTCCCTATAATCTCATCTGAAAGCTTACCGGTCATCGCAGTTTTTATAAACCCCGGTGCAATGGCATTCACAGTTATGTTGCGCGAAGCCAACTCCCGGGCCGCCGTCCGGGTTAAACCTATTACTCCCGCTTTACTCGCGGCATAGTTGGCTTGACCCGCATTACCCATCAAGCCGATCACAGAAGCAATGTTAATAATCCGGCCGCCTCTTTGTTTTATCATCGGCCGGCTTACCGCCTTAATGCCATTAAAGGTGCCTTTAAGATTAACCGAGATGACCAGATCCCATTCCTCTTCGCTCATTCGCATGATCAAGCCGTCCCGGGTTATTCCGGCGTTATTGACCAATATATCGAGTCGGGTGTATTTGTCAATAATTTTTTTTACGCCTTGTTCAACCTCCGGGTAGGCAGCGACATTCATTTTAAGGGAAAACACTTCTCTTCCCGTCTCCCCAGCCAGCCTCCGGGCGCTCTCTTCGACTTGATCCGGATTTAAATCGGCCAGTACCAGGTCCGCGCCTAAGCACGCCATTTTACGCGCAATCTCCAGACCTATGCCCTGCGCGCTTCCGGTAACCAAGGCGACTTTATTTTTCAAGTCCATTAATCAGCCTCCTTTTCATTTCTCAGCCTCGGCCAATTCCAAAGCCGCAGCTTCAATCTCAGCCGGCGAAAAGGCCCCTAAGACCCTGATCTGGGGATCGATTTTTTTCATCAGGCCGCGTAGAACCTTGCCCGGTCCGATTTCTACCATAACCTTTACTCCCATGTCCAGCATCTTTTTCATGGAAGTTTCCCAAAGCACCGAACCGGAAACCTGCTTAACCAAGGCTTCTCTGATTTCCGCCGGATTAGAAACCAAGGCGGCGGAAACATTTGCAATAACTGAAATATCCGGAACTTTCCAAGCGGTCTTTTCCAACGCCCGGGATAGTTCCTCTCCCGCGCCGCGCATAAAGCGTGAATGAAAGGGGCCGGAAACCGCCAGAGGAATTACGCGAATTTTCTTCTCGCCGGCCAACTCGTATAAACGGTCCAAGGCCGCGGCAGCGCCGGATACCACTACCTGCCCCGGACAATTCAGATTAGCCGGCCGCAGATTGCCATTAGCGTCAGCCGCGCGGCAGAGGACGTCTGCTTCTTCCGGCGTAAGTCCTATTACCGCGGCCATCCCGCCCTGAATCTGTTCGGCCGCAGCCTGCATTAGCTTTCCCCGCTGGTAGAGCAAGCCCACCGCTGACCTAAAATTGAGCGCCCCGGCGGCCAGCAGTGCGGAATACTCTCCCAAGGAGTGTCCGGCACAAACGCATTTTTCCGGAGACGGTTTCCATTTTTCGGTTAAAACCGTCCAGGCAGCCACAGTAGCAGTCATGATCGCGGGCTGGGCAATATCCGTACTTTTCAGTTTCTCATCCGGACCTTCTAACATAACCCGGCTTATGGGAAAACCCAAAGTTTGATCCGCCAGCTCATAGATTTCGCGGGCCGCTGGGAAGACGTTGATTAATTCCTGTCCCATGCCTACAAACTGGGAACCCTGCCCGGGAAATAATAATCCGATCTTAGACACTAATGTCTCCTTTGTTTACCAGCGCAATATGGACGCGCCCCAAGTTAAACCAGCCCCGAAAGCCACTAAGGCCACGATCATCCCCGGCTGGAGACGCCCGCCTTGTTCGGCTTCCAGCATTGCTATTGGCAGAGAGGCCGCCGAGGTATTGCTGTAACGTTCTATATTAATCATAACTTTTTCCATGGAAAGATTAAGCCGTTTAGCAGCGGATTGGATAATACGCAGGTTGGCCTGATGAGGTATCAACATATCCAGGTCGGATTCTTTCAATCCCGCCCGGGCCAGGGCTTCTGTGACACTTGCGCCGATAATCCGAACCCCAAATTTATAAATTTCCTGGCCGTTCATCTTCATATAATGCAGCCGCTGATCCACGGTTTCATGCGTAGTCGGCCGGGCTGATCCTCCGCCGGGAATCCAGAGATTTTCTATCCCGCTGCTGTCCGTACCCAGCGTGCAGGCCAATAATTCACCGCGCGGAGCGTCTTCGGTCAGTAAAACCGCTCCCGCACCATCTCCCATCAAGACCGCGGTCGACCGGTCCTCCCAGTCCAGCAGACTGGAAAATTTCTCGGCAGCTATCACCAGGACTTTTCCGGCCTGCCCGGCGGCTATCATCTGCGCGCCAACCACATAGGCATATTGAAAACCGGTGCAAACCGCGTTTAAGTCACAAGCCGCCGCATTCGCCGCACCCAGACTATGCTGTATCAAACAAGCCGTAGCCGGAAAAACCATATCCGGCGAAGAGGTTGCCACTATGATCATATCCACTTCCGAAGCCGCCACGCCCGCATTTTCCAACGCCCGGCGGCCGGCGATCACTCCCAGGTCGGAAGCCGCTTGTTCGGGCGCGGCGATGCGCCGTTCTCGAATACCGGTCCTGCTCCTGATCCATTGGTCCGAAGTATCCAAGCGCTCCTCAAATTCCTTATTGGTCATTACCCGCTCCGGAAGATAGCAGCCCATGCCCGCGATTCCGACCCGCTTAGCCCGCTTCATCTTTCAGCTACCCGGTTTTCTTTGAGCGCAGCCTCAATTTTAGAATTAATGTGTTCTTCGATGAATTTAACCCCCTGCAGGAGGGCGCTTTTTATCGCCCGGCGATTCGATTTGCCGTGCCCGATGGTGGAAATACCATTAATGCCCAACAGCGGAGCGCTGCCGTACTCCTGGTAATCCATTCGGCGGTATATGGCACGAAGAATCGGAACAAACATCCCTAGGGATATTTTAGTCAACCACCCGCTCGCCATTACCTGTTGCTTGATAAGTTCGCCGAACAGGCGTATACTGCCCTCCCCGAACTTCAATAGAACATTACCTACAAAACCATCGCAGATTACCACGTCGACTCTGCCTTCCAGTATATCCTGCCCTTCCACATTTCCGATAAATTTAATGTTTTTTAAGCCGGCAATCAACTTCCAGCTCTGCCGGATAAGTTCATTCCCTTTGGACTCCTCCCGGCCCACCGAAATCAGTCCGACTCGAGGCCGGTTGACCTTCATCACATAGCGGCAATAAAGCTCGCCCATAACGGCAAACTGGGTCAGCATTTTCGGTTTGGTATCAACGTTGGCGCCGACATCCAGGATGGAGGTCGATCCATGAGGGTTTAAGGAGGGAAAATTTATTAGCAAGGCCGGACGGATAATACCGGGTATTCGTCCCAGATGCAATAAGGAGACCGCCATGGCAGCCCCGGTATTCCCGGCGGTAAAAACCGCCTGGGCTTTCCCCGCTTTAACCAATTGATTGGCCAGATGGAGCGAGGATTTCTTCTTGCGGCGCACCGCCATGGCCGGTGGATCATGCATGGTAATTCTTTCTTCGGCGTGGTATACTTCAATTCGTTCGAAGTCGTATTTATATTTCGCCAATTCATTCCTGATAACCTTCTGCCGGCCGGTTAATAAAATTTTTAAATTGGGATTTTGATTTACCGCTTCTACCGCACCCGCCACTTCTTCAACCGGTGCCTTGTCTCCACCCATTCCATCCAGCGCAATCGCTACCATATAACGGCCTTTCGTTTAATATGTTAACCGCGAATTCCCCGGCTTTCCCTGATAAAGACATCAGGACAGGCAAGCCGGGGATGAAGCGGGATGGTAATAATGGTTTTCTACAGATCATATCCAATTTCCCCGCTCTTCAGAGCGGGGAAATTGAATACGTCACCGCGACTCCCCCGCCTTTCCCGGCGGGGAGGAAGCGGCCATATCAATAATGCCTTTCTGCATCTCGGATCAAATTACTCCTCCCTTCCGGGCGGAGTAATTTAAACATTCCCGGAAACAATGATTTCTTTATCCCGGTAATAACCGCAGTTAGAGCATAAATGATGAGGCCGCTTAGGCTGGTGGCATTGCGGACATACCGAAATATCCACTGACCCTAGTTTCCAGGTTGAGCGCCGCTTCCTGGTACGGGCTTTTGAAAATTTCCTCTTGGGATTGGCCATAATAAATTAATCCTCCTGCTTGACATCTGTATCCGCTTCCCCGGAGCCGCAAGTCTTTTCACTCACCGGCAAATTCTCCAGAACGGCAAAAGATCCTGCGCCCTTCTTCCGGTTGCAGGCACACGCTCCTTCTGCCAGACGGGCGCCGCATTGGTGACACAAACCGGGACAATCCTCCCGGCAAAGCGGTTTCATGGGAATAGCTAATATTAAAGCGCTGCGAATCTCTTGAAACAAATCCAACTGACCGCCGCTATAGGAGATAAAAACGGGATCCTGCTTCCGGCTTTCCCGGCTCTCCTGCTCTTTCTGGTCTGGTGAATATTGCTCCGCCGGAACGGCCACTAGTAAAAAATCCGCCTGCAGAGGAGCATCAAATTCTATTAAACACCTAACACAGGTCAGTTTAACCTCAATTTTGACCCGGCCTTGGACATATATCTTTTCGCCGATGCGATATAAAGTATACTTTAAAAAAATCGGGCCTTTTTCTGAAACCGCCTCATCTAAATCCAAATCCAGTCCGGAAATCTCTTGGGAAACGATCTGGGGATCTTCCCTGATGGAATCCAGGTTGATTTTCAGTATATTTTTCATAAAAACAAAAAAACCTGCCTTAGGGTGATTTCCCATTCAGACAATAATGGCCGAAATTATATCCTTCACCGTAGCGCCTGTCAACCGAAAATCCAGAAAGTCGGTTACTTCGCTTCCGGCATGGCCGCAGGCGCAGGCGACGCCTGCTCCATTGCCGTCTGGTCCGGGACCGCAGAGCCGGAACTGACGGGAAGCTGGCGCATAACCCCCCGGTAACTTTTATTCGTGCGTGATGAAATAATCGAAAGAAAAACCGAGGTAACCATAAATAAAATAGCTAATCCCGAGGTCAGCCGGGCGAAAAAGTTTTTACCGCCCGACGACCCAAATACTGTCTGGGATGCGCCGCCACCGAAAGACAAGCCGACGGTTGATCCCTTTCCCGCCTGCAACAGAACCACAATAATAAGCACTATGCAATTAGTAATATGTAAAATCCACAAAAGCTTATGCATCATGTATCAATTCCTCCTTAATATCTTCTTTCGTAACTAGTTCCTGTTGCGGAAAACTATTTTTAGCGACCCCCCCGCGTTTTGTCATTCTGAGCCGAAGGCGAAGAATCTCCAAGAGACCTGATATTTCAGGCGTTTCCGTGGAGATTCCTCACTACGTTCGGAATGACAAACTTAAGAAAACAACGTTCCGCAACAGAAACTACTTATCCCTTAAACTTCACCAGGGGAATAAAAGTCTCGGCCTTCAGGCTGGCTCCACCCACTAAGGCGCCGTCTATGTCCGGTTGAGCCATGAGAGTCTTAATATTATCCGGTTTGACGCTTCCGCCGTACTGAATGCGGACCTTTTCCGCCGTTTCGGGACCGGAAACTTTTGCGAGTAATTTCCGAATCAGCTGATGGACTTCCTGGGCTTGATCCGGCGTGGCATTTTTCCCGGTGCCGATCGCCCATACCGGTTCATACGCAATAACGACTTTACTAATTTCCCCGGAACTCAACCCGGCCAAACCATTAAGCATATGCTCACTAACCACTGCTTCTACTTTTCCAGCCTCGCGTTCCGGCAAGGTCTCGCCTACGCACATAATGGGTATTAAACCCGCTGCCAGGGCGGCTTTTACCTTGCGGTTCACAGTCTCATTGGTCTCATGGAAAAACTGCCGCCGTTCGGAATGACCGATAATCACCAGGGAACATCCGGCATCCTTAAGCAAGGGGGCTGAGACCTCACCGGTAAACGCTCCCGACTCTTCCCAGAACATATCTTGGGCTCCCAGTTTGACCGGACTGTGCTCCACGACCCGCCTGACTGTCTCCAGCGCCGTATAAACCGGGCAGAGAACCACCTCTACCTCAGGAACCTCCCGGGCGGCTTCCACTATCTGTTGGGCCAAATCTCCGGCTTGCTCCTGGTTATTATTCAGTTTCCAATTCCCGGCAATAATAGGTGTGCGCATTAAAAATTTCCTCCCAGTCCCTTTTCTAAAGCAGGGGCGCGGCGCGCCGTGCCCCCGCTCACACGATCCCTCTACCACAAACCACAAAGCATACCGCTAAAAATCAAAACATAATTCAAGCAGATGGCTTCTCCATCAGCGCTTCTACTCCCGGCAGTTGCCGTCCTTCTAAAAATTCCAGAGAGGCGCCTCCGCCCGTAGATACATGAGTCATTTTATCGGCCAAGCCCATTTTGGTAACCGCTGCTACCGAATCCCCGCCGCCGATAATGGTTGTGGCTCCGGATTCCGCCAATATTTTAGCCAAGGCAAAAGTCCCCTTGGCAAAAGGTTCCATCTCAAAAACTCCCATGGGGCCGTTCCAAATTATGGTTTTGGCATTTTTAATAATCGCGGTGAACTTTTTCACGGTTTCCGGGCCAATATCCATGCCTTGCCATCCTTCATCTATATTGCCGCGCGGAACTAATTGGCTTTTGGCATCAACCCTAAAATCATCCGCCACAATATGATCAATGGGCAGCACCAGGGTTTTATTCAAATCCAAGGCCAGTTTAAGTATCTCTTTAGCCACAGGAATAAGCTCGTTCTCGCAAAGCGATTTACCAATCCCGATGCACTTGGCCTTTAAAAAAGTATAGGCCATGCCACCGCCGATAATCAGGCTGTCAACCTTGGGAAGCAAATTCCGGATAACTTCAAGTTTTCCGGATACCTTGGCTCCGCCCAGGATAGCTACCAAAGGCCTTTCCGGATCCGCAACCACCTTGCCCAGATATCCCAACTCTTTTTCCATGAGAAACCCGGCCGCCGCTTGCGAAGCCAGACGGGCCACGCCTTCGGTGGAACAGTGGGCGCGATGAGCCGAGCCAAAAGCATCGTTTACATATATATCCGCCAACTCCGCCAACTGCCGGGAAAATTCCGGGTCGTTTTTTGTCTCGCCTTTTATAAATCTGACATTCTCCAGCATGAGAATATTGCCGGCGGCCAGCCCGTCGGTCAGCTTTTTAACCTCCGGCCCCACCACCTCAGGCGCCATAATAATTTCCCGGCCCATCAACTCACCCAGCCGCCGGGCCACGGGCGCCAGGGAGAATTTCTCCCGGTCCTCGGGAGCGCCTTTAGGCCGGCCCAAATGCGAACATAAAATAATCCGGGCCCCGGCCCGGCTAAGAAATTCAATCGTAGGCAGGGCTTTTCTAATCCTGGTATCATCCGTGATTTTTCCGGCCGCGTCCATGGGCACGTTAAAATCCACCCGCACCAGGACACACTGATCACGGACTTGAAGATCACGGACCGATAACTTATTCATCATATCCTCCATTGCTAACTGCACTGCATACTAAATATTCCGGTGTCATACCGGGCGCCCACAGGGGGCGCCCCTACGAAAACACAACCGCAAAAATATTTCAGTTGTAGAGACGCAATATTTTGCGTCTCTACTTTTTGGAAATATATTCCACCAGGTCTACAACCCGGTTGGAATAACCCCATTCATTATCATACCAGGCCATTACTTTCACCATATCACCTCCACTAACATAAGTGGAAAGCGCGTCCACGATCGAAGACGCAGGGTTGCCGTTAAAATCCTTGGATACCAATGGTTCCTCGCAGAATTCCAAATAAGCGCTCTTTTCAGCCGCCGCCTTGAGGGCTGCATTAACGGTCTCGCGGGAGGCGGGTTTTCCCACCTTGACCACCAGATCGACCAGTGACACATTCGGAGTCGGCACCCGGATCGCCAAACCGTCCAACTTGCCTTTCAACTCCGGCATTACCAGACCAATCGCCTTGGCCGCGCCGGTAGTGGTCGGTATCATGGACACGGCCGCAGTACGGGCGCGGCGCAGGTCCTTGTGCGGTCCGTCCAAAGTCACCTGGTCATTAGTGTAGGAGTGAATAGTGGTCATAAGCCCGGCTATGATCCCGAATTCATCTTGAAGTACCTTGGCCACCGGAGCCAAACAATTAGTCGTACAAGAGGCATTGGAAATTATATGGTGCTTCTCCGGCTGGTATTGGTCCTCATTGACCCCTAACACTATGGTTATATCCTCGTTTTTAGCCGGAGCGCTGATAATCACTTTTTTCGCTCCCGCGCTGATATGCGCCGAGGCTTTCTGGGCATCTGTAAACAGGCCGGTTGATTCTATCACTATCTCCACGCCCAAGTCTTTCCACGGCAGCTTGGCCGGATCGCGTTCGGCCAGGACTTTGAGCGATTTGCCGTTAACCGTAATTTCCTTATCCCCGGCCTTAACCTCGCCGGCAAACACCCCGAAAACCGAATCATACTTGAATAAGTGAGCCAGCGTCTTTGCGTCCGTTAAATCATTCACCGCCACTACTTCAATATCCTTCGCTTGATTTTCCATGATTACCCGAAGAACACTGCGCCCAATACGTCCAAAACCATTAATCCCCACCTTCACACTCATAAGTAAAGCCTCCTTGATAATAATTTAGTATTTTTAATTTCATAGCCTCTGTCCGAGGATCCAGGAGAGAACAAACTAGAATCACCAGTTAAAAGCTTAAAATAAACGGGGGATATTTTTGCATAAGCCGCGGCTGCAAGTCAATGGTTTTCTATATCCATTTTTTCCGTTTTAGAAACAGCAACATTCCGGCCATAGCGAGACCCATAAGTCCCAGCACGAAAAAATATCCCTTCCATCCCCAGGTAAACTCCGGCAGCTTGATATTCATTCCGTAAAAACCGGTAATTACCGCGAGGGGCATCATGATGGTGGTGATGATGGTCAAGGTTTTCATGATCTCGTTCATCCGGTGGGAAACCACGGATAAATAGGCTTCCATGGTTGAATTGAGGACATCCCGGTAGGTATCCAGCATACTGTTGACCTGAACCACATGGTCATAAACATCACGAAAATAAGCGGCCGTAGCCGGCCGGATAAAAGGCGTGCTCGAACGACCCAGCAGGCCCAGAATCTTTCGCTGGGGCAGTATAAAATTCCTAAGCGTCATAACCGCTCTTCTCAGTTTCACGATGTTTTCCAAAACTGATTTGTCCGCTCCTTCCAGAACCCGATCCTCCAATTCCTCAATCCGGTTTTCCAGCTTTTCCGCTACGGGAAAATAACCATCCACGATGTTATCTATAATGGCGTGCAGCAGAAAACCCGCGCCCTGCTGCATAGCCTGGGGCTTGTCCTGACAGCGCCGGAATAACCTGGAAACCGATGCCAGGGGATCATTGTGAATGGTCAATACATAATTCTTTCCGAAAAAGATATTCAATTCCCGGGTTTGAATAGTCTGCTCCCGGCCATGCGAATAATCCATGCCGTGCATCACAATGAATAAATAATCATCGTATTCATCCAATTTCGGCTGGTTTTGAGGAAAGATAGCGTCCTCGATGGCGAGCTGGTGGAATTTAAAAACCTCTACCATTACATCAATATCATCCTCGGACGGATTGATAATATCAATCCAGAGTAAATTACGCGAATTATTCAACAACCGTCCGATGCGCTCTGCCTTTTCCGGCTTCACGCCTTTTTTCTCCTTATTATAAACCAACACCTGCAGCATAAAATCTGCTCCTACTCCAAAAATTTACACCAGGGTTCTTTTATCATTCTCCTGCCGGGCTTTACACTCTACGCAGAGTTTCGCGAAGGGCAGGGCTTCCAAACGGGGTCCTGCAATCAATTGGCCGCAGGCTTCGCATTTTCCGTAAGTCCCGTCATCTATCCGCTCCAGGGCTTCCACTACTTCCTGCAACCTAATCCGCTCGGTTTCGGAAAGCCCCATGGCCAGTTCCCGTTCATAATAATCCGAAGCAATATCCGCCGAGTCGCGCACCTCATCCATACTTTCATCTTTAGAAGCTTTGGAAACGCTTTCAACTTTGGTCAGCAGATTTTGCTTATGCTCTAACAATTTTTTACGAAATACTTCCATCTGAGATTTTCTCATGCTAGACACCAGCTTTCTCTTGGCATTTAAGGATGAACCGCCAGGTTCGATCCAGGCTTTCAACAGCTTTAAATCCGGGCAATTATCGGCCCTCCCTACGCCTATTTTGTGTAATTAACCCCCACAACTTCCGTCCGCCCCCTAAGTGCCGGCGATCGGTATCCCGGCTTGATTTTCGGGCTATTTTCCACAACCTTAATCGTACCCCGCCGGGAATCCGGCGTCCCCTTAATTCGACCGCCCCGCAGATGCATTTCACGAAGATAATCCACCAGTTCGGCTGAGAGGCGTTCCCCCGGACTTAACAAGGGTATGCCCGGCGGATAAGGCGAGAAAATCTCCGCGCTTACCTCACCCACCGCCTCTGTCCACGGTACTTTTTTTGCCGGGGCGAACACGGCCTCGCGGGGAGGTAAAACCATTTCCGGTAATGTCGACGGCAACGGTATTCCGGTCCGTTTAATTTCGGTCTTCCCGGGAAATTTCCGCGCCACGGCTTCCAAACCCTGCCCTAATGACTTGATATCTTTGGAGGTATTACCAATGGTAAGTATCAATAAAATAGTATCCAGATCGGCAAACTCTACTTGAATTTTAAATTTTTGATTCAGAAAGCTCGTTACCTGGTAACCGTTCAATCCCAAACCCTTCACATCAACGCATAGCTTGGTGACATCCAGTTCATGCGCCCCCGGCTTCCCGGTTATTTCCGGGCCGAAACAGGACAGCCCGGGAATGGCATTGATCCGGCGCCGCGCCTCCTGGGCCAGAGTAATCGCGAGGGTAAGCAATTCCTGCCCGCGGGTTGCCATCTGCATCCTGGCCAGATCCAGGGATGCCAGCAGGATATAAGAAGGACTGGTCGTCTGCAACATATTCAAAAGGCGTTTTAGCTTTAAAACATCTACGGTCCGGCGTACCAGCATAAGGGAAGCCTGGGTCATGCTGCTGAGAATCTTATGCGTACTTTGTACGCAAATATCCGCTCCGCTGGCCATGGCCGTCATGGGCAAATCCGGATGAAACTTTAAGTGCGGACCATGGGCTTCATCCACTAAAAAATACATGCCGGCTTGATGCGCCAAACGTGCGATTTTACGCAGATTGGTTCCAATTCCCTGGTAAGTAGGATGTGTTACCAAAACCGCCTTCGCATCCGGATGCCGGGCTATGGCCCGGGCTACGGCTTCGGGCGAGACGTTTAAAAACATGTTTTTTTCTTCATCTATTTCCGGCATTACGTAGACCGGCACTGCCCCCGAGAGAATGATGCCCGCCAAAACTGAACGATGGGCATTCCGGGGGACGATTATTTTATCTCCCGGGTCACATACCGTCAAGATCATGATGTGATTACCGCCCGAGGTTCCGTTGACCAGAAAAAAGGCGTAATCCGAGCCGTACGCTTCGGCCGCCAGTTTCAGCGCTTCTTTGATTACTCCCCGGGGATAATGCAGGGAATCCACTTCCTCTAACAGGGTTAAATCGCAGTCAAATATCCTTTCGCCCACGAAATCACGGAATTCCCGCGGAATCGAGACTCCGTGTTTATGCCCGGGGGTATGAAAGGATATTTTTTGTTCCTTGGCATAATTAATTACGGCGGCAAAAAGCGGAGTAGTATTTTGATTTAAAGAATTCATGCCGCTACACTCCTCCTTCTGGAACTGTCTCCAACAAACGTTTTCGAATCATTTTGCCAGGAGCTTCAGCATTTAGTTGCTTTTCATATAAATAATTCCTCTCCCTTGAGGGGAGAGGTTAGGTGAGGGTGTGATTTTAAAGGCTTTTATCACCCTCCCCTTCATCCCCTCCCGTCAAAAAGGGAGGGGAATACTTGAATTCTGGACTAAATGCTCAGGCTCCTAGCTCTTAAAGCGGCGTATATATCGGCTGGGTATCTTCTATAATCCGGCCCCGGCTCTCAAGCATATTCCGCAAGGACTTGGTCGGGCTGAAAAGCCCGATATGCGTTTCTCCATCATAAGCCCGTAAATTTTCCAGGCCGCGCAGTTGCAATCTCCGGTCGATTTCTTGCGCGTTCAACTGCTTCGGATCAAGCTGCGCCGCGGCCAAACCGAACCCCCAAGGCATGTCAAAAGAAGGTATATTGGCCTCATACGCCCGCACCACAGGAAATACCCGCTGCAAGGTCTTATATAAGGAAGCCATAATCTCCCCGCCAACTATGCTGCTGGTCCCGGCCTGGAGGCTCATTATGCCTGCGGGCTTAAGCCGGGCGGCGACACTTTGATAAAATTGAAGAGTATATAACATGCTGGCCGGACCTTCGCAGGTGGGATCGGAAACGTCAATAATAATAATATCGTAAATTTCCCGGCTGTCTTGTATGAATTTCCGTCCGTCATCCACAATAATCCGGACCCGGGGATCATCAAAGGCTCCCTGGTGCCATGCAACCAGGTGTTTCCGGGCAAAATCCAAAACGTCCCGGTCGATCTCAACCATGTCCACGCGTTCCAATCCGCGGTGACGCAATACTTCCCGCAAGGTGGCGCCTTCCCCCCCGCCGATAATCAGCGCCTGCTTAGGTTCCGGATGAGTAACCATGGCGGGATGAACCAGAAATTCGTGATAAAGGTATTCATCTACCTGGCTGGATTGCATCTTGCCGTCCAGAAACAGACAGCGCCCGAATTCATAAGTATCTACGATTTCCACCTGCTGGCAACGCGTCTCTTCCCTGACCAGCACCTGCTTATAGCCGTGCAGATGACCCTCGTGCTCGGAATACATTTCCACCAAGAGATTATCTTTATAGATTTCCATCTTCCACTCCTCGATCCGGACTTCCAAAAAAAGAGAATGCAGAACTCGTTGCCAACCCCTGCAACAAGTTCTGCATTCTCTTGCCGGAGAATAGGCTGAGGTTTATTTTAAATACGCCTCAACTTATCCCTGGACATTAGGCTTTATGTTTAAGTACGGGAAGATCAAATAATCCCCTTTTCATTTCCAGGGAAGTTTTATTACGCGCCTTAAGTTTCTCCGCTACATATTGATGCGCTATCCAGGGGTCCACATCCTCTCCGCAAGTAAAAAGATCCACTGCCGCATAACCATACTCCGGCCAGGTATGAATCGCCAAATGGGATTCGGCAATAACCACTACCCCGCTGACTCCGAAAGGATTAAACTGGTGGAATACGGATTTTACAATAGTAGCACGAGCGGCTTCGGCCGCATCCTTCATTATCTGTTCGATCCGTACGGGATCTCCCAGGATATCGCGGTCACAGTCGTGCAGTTCCAGCAACACATGACGTCCCAAAGCTTTCAATCTAATCCCACCCCCTATCGTTTTTAGTTTTTGTTAATATACCATTTTAAAAATACTGTCAATCATTTTATACTTTTTTTATCACCAATCAAAATAAATTCTTCCTCCCAGGGAGATCCGCATGGCAAAATCCAGCTCCGGCAGAAGGCCCAGCTTGGGTGAAAACTCAAAAAAAACATCGAATGGTTTGTCAAACATATAAGCTATGCCGAAAACTCCCCGCACCCCGGTTAAAAAATCATTCCCGCCGCCCTGAAAAAAAACGCCGCCGCCGGCGTAAATCGGTACTTCCGGTATTTCGCTAAAAGGACGGATATGGATTAAATAATCCGCAAAAATACCCACTCCGGAACCGAGCGGCGCGCCTAATGAAAAATTGTAAGCGTGGGAATTATTCCGCCAATATTTTGCAGTAACCCCGGTCGGCTCTCCCAGAATTAATCCTATTCCCCACGTCCGCGGGGAAATTTGCTCGTGGGAAACATGCGCCGAACTTTTTTTAAGGCCCACCGCCGAAGCTGCTATCCCCGCCATTAGGTATAAGAACATACATCCCAGCATTAAACATTTGCGTCTCTGCATTCCCCACCTCTTTTTTTGATCTAGCAGCCGGTCGGACTTAAGCCTTTCTCCCCCTTTTTAAAAAGGGGAAAGAGTGCTCAAAATCTAATTTTGCACCTAAGTCCGACAGACTCCTAGCAGCCATTAGTTCTCATGCCTGTAAACTGTTTTTTATACGCTACCACGGAAGGTAGGGGCGTTTAATTAAACGCCTCTACACAACTGCAGCTTAAAGGTTCCCTATTCCCCCATACAGGGACGGAGGCAAAAAAAACAGAGTTCCAAAATGGAGCGGGGGACGGGGATCGAACCCGCGACGTTCAGCATGGGAAGCTGACATTCTACCACTGAATTACCCCCGCTGCTAATCCCGCTTATCCCCTTACCGGCTTAAATCATCCAACCGCAAGGGACGCGAAATATCAATATGTCCGGCCAGAGTCTCGGTTTCCTGTCCCCCGACCAAAAATTTAATGCTCTGTATCTCTTTGAAATTGTGGGTAAGCGTCTTCACTAGAGAACGCACGGCCCGCAATTCTTCGCAGGTTCCGGTGGCTTGATTATACTTAACGCGTTTTTCGAGGTCAAGAATCAGGATGCCGTTGCTTCGCAAATACAGGCTCCGTACTATCAAAGGCAAAGGCCAGAGAGTAGCCTGCGTTTTCCGGCGGGGTTTTTCCCCCATATTTTCGATTACCTGTTTGATCTGTTCCCGTAAAGCCGCGTGTTTGGAAACCCGGTCCGCCCGGGTTAAATACTTTTTTTCATTCGGAGAGGCAAAATAAAGCAAGATTTTTCGCCCCGCTTCCGATGAAATCATTTTCCGCTTCCCGGGAGGCGGCTCGGTCCGGGATGAACAATAAAACATACCAACCAGGCCGCATATCAGCAGTACACCGCCAATCGCGCCGCCGGGCGCTACCCATTTATGCCAGGTCTTCTTTTTCACAACCTCACCTTCCGGAAAAATAATTCACAATACCTTTTGCGATAATACCGGCAACTTTCCGGCGATAGGCATCATTTTCCAACCCGGATGATTTTAGTTTCATCCTGGCGGGAAATTCAATAAGTACGGCGGCGCTCCGCACCCCCGATAAAACCGCCAAAGGGGCGCGAATAAGTCCCAAATCTTTCTTCTCGGAAAAAGCTTCCGGCTCCCACCGCTGCCAGGTCTGTAGTAATTGCCTTCCTAATCTGCGACTCTCGGGCAACCGGCTGTTTTGGGCCAAATCCCAGGGCAGAATATTAATCCCGGCCTGAACTTCCTGTTTGACGATCCGGGACAAGTCCGGATCTTTAATAAACCGGTTAATGTAAAACCACGGCTGGTCGGATTTCACCCCTCTTCGCGGCCCGGACAGGTGCAGGCTGATAAATACGTCCGCGGATTTACGATTGGCCAGAGTAGTGCGTTCCAGTATGGAAATGGCTATGTCACTCTTCCGCGTCAGAAATACTGCAATTCCCGATTGCGCTTGCAGCGCCCGCTGAACTTCCGTCGCCAGCTTAAATACCAGTTCCTTTTCCGGAAGGGCACCCTTGACCTTAACCCCGCTATCCTGGCCGCCATGCCCTGGATCCAGAACCACAATTCGGCCGTCCTGATATTGGGCCCGAGCCGAACCCGGATATAATAAAAATGCCGCCCAGAGACATATTATGCCGATCAGCAATTCTTTCCGCATGCTAACCATCAGCCGGTACAAAAAAACCGATCCGCCGGAACTTATTATAACGCTCTTCCAGCAACTGGTCGATGTTTGCAGAGGTTAACCTTCCCAACTCTTTCACCAGGTGCTTTTTAACCGATTGAATAACCGCTCCGGGATCGCGATGACTGCCGCCGCGCGGCTCCGGGACGATTTCATCTATGATGCCCATTTTTTTTAGATCCGGAGCTGTTAACTTTAATATCTCGGAAGCCCGGGGAGCCTGGGCTCGATCTTTCCAGAGAATCGCCGCGCAGCCTTCCGGCGTAATCACGGTATAGGCTGCGTGGTTCAACATCAAAACCCGGTCGCCGACCCCGATTCCCAGGGCTCCTCCACTGCCCCCTTCACCTATGATCACTACCACAATCGGCACACGCAAAGTCGACATTTCACTGAGATTCCGGGCAATGGCCTCGGCCACGCCGCGTTCCTCGCCTTCCAGACCGGGAAAGGCGCCGGCCGTATCCACCAGCGTAATTATGGGCATACCGAACTTTTCCGCAAATTTCATCAGTCGCCGCGCTTTGCGATAGCCTTCGGGCAGGGGAAGTCCAAAATTGTAATAAAGATTTTCCTTGGTATCGCTTCCCTTCTGGGTCCCGATAACCATAACCGGTTTCTTTTCCAGCCAGGCCACCCCGCCTATCATGGCCCGGTCGTCGATAAACGCCCGGTCGCCGTGCATTTCTATAAAGTCTTCAAAGCATCCCTTAATATAATCCAGCGTATGCGGCCGTTGGGGATGACGGCTGATCTGAACAATCTGCCACGGAGTAAGATTGGTATAAACTTCGTCCCGTAGTTTTTCAGCCCTTTCCTCCAACTGTTTAATTTCGTCTTCCAGGTTAAGCGACTGGTCGTCCGTAAAACTCCGTAGTTCCTCGATCTTTTTTTCCAACTCTATAATGGCCTTTTCAAATTCCAGGCCGTTTTCCTGAGCCATTATCGGAATTACGCCCCTTCTCCGCACCTTTGTAATAAATCATGCCAGCGGCGGTCAACTTCTTCCTGGATTTGCTTTACCAGGGTTTCATTCTCCGGCTTCAACAAATGCCGAAAACGGTTCTGGGTTTTATAAAAATCCGTAATCGGCTTTTTTTCTTTTATCTTGCGGGTGAGTTTCCAGCGGCCCTCTACCACTTCATATATCGGCCAAAGACATGTTTCCACTGCCAAACGGGCGATTTCCATGGTTTGGGCGGGATCAGAACCCCATCCCAGGCGGCAGGGAGTATAAACATTCAGGAATTTCGGTCCGACCTTACCAAAAATCTGGTCAGCCTTGCGCATTAAATCAATATGGAATCCCACCGAGGCCTGGCCGGCATAGACCACATCATGCGCGGCTATGATGGCGGTCAAGTCCTTGGGAAACTGGATTTTCCCGGGTATGACTTTACCGGCCGGGGAGGTCGTGGTATGCCCGCCTTGGGGCGTAGCCGAGGAGCGCTGGACTCCGGTATTCATATAAGCCTCGTTGTTATAGCAAATATACAGGATATTATGCCGGCGTTCCATGGCCCCGGAAAGGGCCTGGAGACCTATATCGTATGTTCCGCCGTCCCCGCCGATAGCCACAAAATTCATTTCCTGTTCCGCCGGCAAGCGGCCCTGCTTTTTTAAAGCCTGATAGGCGGTCTCAATTCCCGAGATAGTAGCGGCCGAGTTCTCAAAGGCGCTGTGGATAAAATTTCCCCGCCAGGCAGTGAAAGGATAAATGGTAGTAGCTATTTCCATACAGCCGGTAGCGCAGGTAGTAACCACCGGCGCCGGGGACTGTCCGTAAATCATTTTAATAATCTGCGGAAAACCACAGCCCGCGCATGCCCGGTGGCCGCCGGCTAATCCGACTTTGTTCTGACTGGACATCTGTTTCAGATTCTGCATATACGACTCCTTCGATTAAAAATATTTATTCCCTTACACCCCAATATACTACCCGGGAATTAAGGTCTTTTGGTTCCCCGGCCTGCAAGGTTTGCTCCAGAATTTGTTCCAGTTCCTTAAAGTGGATGTCCCGCCCGCCTAACCCATAGATATAATTTATTAATTTCGGATGTTGGCCCGCATCATATAAAGCGGATTTAATTTCCGTGGCCAGCGGTCCGGCCTGGGCGTTAAAGGAATCCGAGCGGTCCATTACGGCAATGGCCGGAACATGCGCCAGCGCCTTAACCAACTCCTCGGCCGGAAAAGGCCGGAATACCCGCAATTTCAAGAGACCCGCCTTAATCCCACGCTCACGAAGATTTTCAATTGCCACGCGGGCGGTCCCGGCCGTGGAACCGAGAGCCACCATAACCACTTCCGCATCCTCCAAATGGACGCCTTCGAAAAAGCCATATGTCGTTCCGAATTTATTCCCGAACTCCCGGCCGATTTCCAGAATCACTTTTTTGGCGGCGCGCATGCCTTCATAAGCAGCCCGGCGATGCTCGAAATAGAAATCCTGAAGATCAGCGGCTCCCAGGGTGAAGGGCTTACGGTTATCCAAAAGCGTAAAAGCCGGCTTATATTCTCCGATGAACTGCCGGACGGCCTCATCGGGATAAATCTCGATATTTTCCATACCATGACTGATGATAAACCCATCGGTGCTGGCCCAGGCTGGCAGAAGTACATCCGGATGCTCGGCAATGCGAACCGCCTGGATCAAATTATCATAAGCTTCCTGCGCGTTTTCTGAAAATAACTGAATCCAGCCTGAATCCCGGCCACCCATGGTATCGCTATGATCGCAGTGAATATTAATCGGGCTGGATAAAGCCCGGTTCACTTCGGCCAGAACAATCGGGAGCCGGTAACCGGCGGCAATATAAAGCATCTCGTACATCAGGGCCAGACCCTGGGAAGAAGTGGCTGTCATAGTGCGGGCACCCGATGACGCCGAGCCGATACAAGCCGACATGGCGGAATGTTCGGATTCGACCGTAATAAACTCCGTCTTCACCAGGCCGTCATTCACAAAATTCGCGAAAATTTGCACTATTTCCGTGGCCGGGGTGATCGGGTAAGCGGCGCAGACATCAGGATTTATCTGGCGCATGGCTTCGGCCATGGCTTCATTGCCGGTCCTGGCCTGAAATTCTTTTTTCTGCTCTGCCTTCCCGGTGGTTCCGGAAGAGCTCATGGTTTCTATTGCCTTTTCCATCACTTCTCATCCTCCTGCGTTTATGTCTTTAATTAAAATTTGTAATATATTAGTTATAAATTTTGCTACACGTAAATATTTCGTGCTGATTTTTCAACCCTTCAAAAACTGAGATATGCCAGCCACGGGATGTAGGGGGCGTTTAATTAAACGCCCCTACAACTGCCTGACTCACCCTAACTAACGGCAAAATATATTATGCCCCGTTCTTGGGCTTCATAGTAATGGACTTCGGTTTGGAGGGACACTCATGGACGCAGATCCCGCATCCCTTACAGTAGTCCAAATTCACTCCTGTGATCTTGCCATCCTTGACTTCCCAACAATCATCCGGACAGGCAATCCAGCAGGCCAGGCAATTTATGCAGGTCTCAGAATTCCAGACCGGGACCTCGGTAGCCCAGGCGCCGGTTTTAAACTGCTCTGAAGTGGCGGCGTCCAGAAGATTGCCATGCTTAAATGATTTCCAGCCGGGTTTAACAGTCGGTGTACTCATTAAATCTTTACCTCCTCGTAGGCGCGCCGGATGGCTGCCATATTGCCCTCCACGATTTCCGGACGATTCTTGAATTTTTTCTCCATTTTATGTTTGGTATCTTCCAGCATGCTCTCAAAGTTCATTAAATTGGTAGCCTTAAGCAATGCGCCCATCATGGGCGTATTAGGGACATTCTTTTTAACCGTTTCCATGGCAATGGCCGAGGCATTCACCGTATAAAGTTTTTGCCCTTGCCAATTTATGTGTTGACGGATTTCATCCGGACTCTGGGAAGTGTTAATCAGGAGAACCCCGTCCTCGCTCAGGCCGGCAGTGACGTCTACACACTCCATCAAGGAGGCATCAAGCACTACTACCACTTCGGGATTAGTCACCGAACAGTGCAAAGTTATGGGTTCATCGCTGATGCGGTCAAAAGATTGAACCGGCGCACCCATCCGTTCCGGACCATACTCCGGAAAAGCCTGAACAAATTTTCCGGTCCGGATGGCGGCTTCACCGAGCAGCAACGCCGCGGTCTTGGCGCCCTGGCCTCCTCGTCCGTGCCAACGAATTTCCAGCATATTTTTCATTAAATACTATCTCCCTTCCTTATTTTTAACCAAGGTTTCATAAAAATCCCCCGCCCCAAAAAAGGGGGGAATTAAAAAAACCAAATTATACGCTTCTTCCAGGAAAAATCAAGCAGGTTTTGGCGCTTAAGACGGATTATAACTCACGGCGTCCGCCCAGAGCCCGGGTAATGGTTATATCATCAGCGTATTCCAGATTCCCATTGGCCGGCAATCCACTAGCCAGACGAGTAACTTTGACTCCCAGGGGTTTAAGCAGCTTTCCGAGGTAAATGGCTGTAGCTTCACCCTCAACATCCGGATTAGTTCCTATAATAACCTCCCCAACCCGGCTGTTTTGCAAACGTCGTAACAATTCCGTGATTTTCAGATCATCCGGTCCCATGCCGTCCAGCGGCGAGAGCGTTCCCATCAGGACGTGATATAGTCCGTTAAAAGCCCGGGTCCGTTCCAGCGAAAAAACGTCGTTGGGTTCCTCTACGACACAAATCAGTGCTGAATCGCGCCGGGGATTACTGCAAATCGAGCAGATCTCATTTTCGCACAGTGAAAAACAGATCGAACAATAACGAATAGTCTCCTTGGCTTCGATCAGCGTATGGGCCAGCCGTTCCACTTCAGCCCGTTCCTGGCGAAGCAGGTAAAATGCCAGCCGCTGGGCAGTCTTGGGCCCTATGCCCGGCATGCGGCCCAATTCATCAATCATACGTGCTAAAATCCCGGAATACATAACAGAGTGTCATGCCCCTCTCTTTCTTCTTATTTCCCGTTCGAGGGATTAGACGTAACCTCCACGATCCGGCCTCCGAACATTTCCAGAGTTTTACGGACCAGGGGTTCACGTTGGGCTATTTCCTCGAACTCCTTTTCCCGGCCAGGTTTATTTTCGGCCTCTGCTTCCCCGGTTCGGGAAACCTGCTTAGATCCTTTCACGTGTATACGAGTCGCACGTCCCAGCACCTTTTCCAGAACTTTTCCAATGACTTTACGGGATTCCTCTTTTTGTAAGCTGGCGGCATGATAATCAGACGTACAATTTATTTCCACCCGCCCTTCCTCGGCAGCGGTTATTTTCACATCCCGCAGTAATGCTTGCAGCACACGGTTTTCCTGTCCAACAGCTTTCATAATATCCGGCCAACTGGCCCGGACTTCATCTAAATAAGAATCCGGAGCCGCATCCTCCAGAGAGTCCACTATTAAGGCCGGCTCGCCTTCCTCGGAAGGCTTTTCCTCTTCTGCGACTACTGCCGGGCGGTTCCTTGCGGAGCTTGCTTCAGCCGCCGCGGTAGTTGTTCCTGCCGGCGGCGGAGCCATAACTTTATCCGGCCCTTCCGCCCAACGGGTTTCCAAGGCGTTTAATTGCTGCCACAGGAATTCCAAGGAGATCACCCGCTCAGCCGCGCAAAGCCGGACCAGCAGAAGTTCTAAAACCACCCGGGGATTCTGGGTACGCCGCAACTCATCATCCGTGGCAGCAGCCAGTTTGGCCAGGCTGGTCAGCTCCTCGGACGCAAACAGGCGTGATTGCCGGGCCACGGCTTCCAGCATATTCGAGGCCAAATCCAGAACCTGATCCAGACAATCCGGCATAACCTGCGCTACCACCAGGCTGCGCCAATACTCGACCCAGTCCTTCATGAACTGACGCAGATCCGCACCCGAATCCACCAGCCGGTTGATAATGCTTAAGGCCCGGGCGGCATCACGTTCGGCAATCGCATCCACCAGATCAATGTAAATCTGGGTATCCACCAGGCCTAAAACCGTCACTACATCTGCGGCTTCAATCCGGCTGCCGCTGAAACTTACTATCTGATCAAACAGGCTCTGGGCGTCGCGCAGACTGCCATCCGCGCCCCGCGCCACCTGGTGCAAAGCTTCCTCGTCAATCGTAATGTTTTCGGCCGCAGCCATAACCGCCAGCCGCTCGGTTATCTCCTTGGCCGGAATGCGCCGAAAATCAAAACGCTGGCAACGGCTCACAATAGTAGCCGGCACCTTATGGGATTCCGTGGTAGCCAGGATAAAAATGGAATGGGCCGGAGGCTCTTCCAGGGTTTTAAGCAGAGCGTTAAAAGCCGCATTGCTCATCATGTGAACTTCGTCGATAATCATAACCTTGTAACGGCAAGTCATGGGCGCATAGCGCACTTTTTCCCGAAGTTCGCGGGCATCGTCCACCAGTCCATTGGAAGCAGCGTCGATTTCAATCACATCGGTTACCCTACCGCCCATGATTTCTTCACAGCGCACACAATGATTACAGGGTTCCCCCTCTACGGGTGAAATGCAATTAACCGCTTTGGCCAGCAGACGCGCCGTGGTGGTTTTGCCTACTCCCCGAGGACCGGTAAAAAGGTAGGCGTGGGAAATCCGGTTGGCCAGGATGGCATTTTTCAAGGTCCGGACAATATGTTCCTGTCCTACTACGGATTCAAAAGTCTGCGGACGCCATTTCCGCGCCATGACAATATAAGACATACCAACCTCGCAAATTTAGAGTTCAAGAAATCGTCTGGAAAGAATTACGTATCGTGGGTGGATATATTACTATAGACCCACCGGATTGTGTAAAATATTTTTCGGAAAAACCGAACGTGCCACGGCTCTTACTTAATCCGGAACGGCACCCGAACAACCTGGAGTCGCTTTTGCTTGGTAAGCGCCTTGCGTATCCGGCTGGTCATGCATTGTTCTAAATTAAAAGCCACAAATTCCAGGTAGGCGTCCATGCTCAGCCGCTTCCGGGAGGAAGGTAAATTTTTAATAACCGGCAGTCTTAATTTATGCACGGCTTTTCAAGCTCTCCATAACGGCACGATAGATTTTTTCATCGGCATATTTTAAGCAAAGCTTCTCAAATTTCCTGGTCTTATAATCGACCCTGTTCAATTGAATAAGATTCAAGACATCCGGCAAATCCTTAAACAAGCGCTGGTTGGGATTATTTTTCATGGCATGCAATTTAAGCGCCAGGAGGTGCTCCAGGGAGGGAATATAAAATTCCTCGCCCGCCAGTTTAATTTTCTTTCCGGACCGTATCATTTTCCGAAGCGTTTCCCGGTCAACAAACAGAAAATCAAGATCCATCCGGTCTTTTTCTTTATGACCAAGCCTGGCAAAAACGTCCCGGACAAATTCCTCTCGATACCCGGCTTGTTTTAAAACCGGCTTTATTTTCTCAAAGCCTTCCGGCGTGATTAAAAAATCAACGTCCAGTGTTTGCCGGGTCACTTTATAATAATTGATAGCAAATCCGCCAATTAAAAGACAGGAAATTTTTTCCTTTTTGGCGACCTGCGAAACAATGTGAAAAATTTCGTCAAACTTCATACCGACCCCTCGACCTTGACCGAATGGACTAACGGTGTATATATCATACCAGAGAACCGGTCAAATAGGCAAACGAGACTTTAGGGGTAACGTGTTAGTCACAGGTTGCGCCTTGCCATGACTTATTAGACATGGCATTACGTCTATTTCATTGCATTCTTTATGGCTTTTTTAGTTAACAAGTCAAGAGTGTCCCGCAACCCGCAACACAAAGTTCATCTGGCCGACAACGCTTCCTGGTAAGCGCCCAGGGTTTTGCGGGCCGTGGTTTCCCAAGTAAAACCTTCGGATCGGAGACGGCCGGCCATGGCTAAAGCATGCGCCTTTGGGGGATCGATCAGCACGGACAATAGGGCCCGGGCAATGCTATATGGGTTTTCGGGATCAGCGTAACAGACCGCCTTTCCGGCCAGCTCGGGAATCGACCCGGCCTCGGAAGTAACTACCGGCACTCCCAGATAAAAGGCCTGCAACACGGGCAGACCGAAACCCTCGGCCCGGGTGGGATAGGCCAGTACCGCCGCGCCCTGGTACAAGGCCATCAGCTCTTTTTCAGTAACATAATTTAAAGTACGCACCCGGTCTTTTAACCCCAGATTGTTTACCAGCTTCGGAATCCGGGAACGGCGGGCCATTTCCAGTCCCGCCAGAACGAGCGTAGCCGCGGCTCGGGGCGGAAGCTGCGCAAAAGCCCGGACTAAATTGGCGGTATTTTTTCGCAAATCAATCGCGCCAAAACCCAAAACATACGGCCGCGGTATTTTAAGCTCCCCCAGTATTTTTCCGACCTCGCTCTCGTGCAGAGACGCAAGCTGGTGCGGTACGCCCAAAGGTATGACGCGGATATTCCCGGGTTTAAGACGCAATTTTTTGATAAGTTCCAATCGCGAATATTCAGAATCGGTCAAAACCAGCTTAGCCCTTCCGGCCCCCCGGGCCACGCCGTAATAATAGTAATAATGCGCCAGCAACTGCCGGGGATATACTGCCCCCGAGATCTGAGTGAGCTTTCTGATAAAAATGGCATCGTGAACCGTAACTACATGCGGTACTTCGGATTTCCAGGGCGAAGCATTGGCAGTACAATGCAGCAGCGAAGCTTGGGACCGCACTGCCAGCCGGGGTAGTTCTCTCTGCTCCCAGAGAATCGTGTTTTTGCCCGAGCCCCAAACTCGTTCAATTCCCTTGAGGCCGGGCCAGGGATCCGGCCCGGCGCACCGGGCCAAAGCTACTCTAATCTCCGGCCTTTCGGAAATTACGGCCAGGGCCGGAAGCAGGCGAAGAACATAAATACCCATTCCCCGCGGCCGGCCTTGCGCCGGCCGGCCATCTATCAGTATAATTGAATTTTTCCACACTCTTTCATTGCTCTCGTTTTCTCTCGTTTTCAATTCGTTTCCTCCATTACTTCCTTTATAACCTCTGCATAACGTTTAGTGATATCCTTCCAGGAAAATTTCCGGGCCAGATCAGCGCTTCCCCGGGAAAGCCGGATGCGCAGGTCAGGATTCTTAATTAAGCGCTCCAGCGCTGCTGCCAGAGCCGCTGTATCCTCCGGAGGCACCAATAACATATTTACATTATGCTTAAAATCATCCACTCCGGGTGGAGCCGGCCAAGTGGTAATCAGGGGCAGAGCTTGGACCAGACAGGCGATCAGACTGCTGCGTTTTAGAGAAGCCCCATCAACAAAAGGCAGAACAGCGCAATCCGCGCTGGCCAGATACTCGGCCGCCAAGTACGGTTCGGCATATTCCGGCCGGGTAGCAATGGCATGCAAAGCCGTGGCGCTTAAATCGCGCAGTATCCTTCCCTGATAGGGATTTTCATCGGAAAGTTGGGAAAGCATCAGGAGCTTGATTTCAGGGTAAGCCTGGCGAAGCCTGCGCAAAGCCCGGAAAAGATTTTCCAGCCCCTTGGGTGGATTGGCAAAACCGAAAAAGGCCACGACAAAATCTTTGGCCTTAAAACCCAGACTCTGCCGGCGCGCTTCCCGGTCGAATTGTTCCGGCCGGCCGGGCAGACTGGATCCCAGTCGTATCTCGCAGCATTTGGCCGCGGCCGGGGCATAAATTCGGGAAACGCATTCGCGATCCTGAGGATCAACCAGTATCACTCTTCGGGAAACTTCCAGGGCCGGCCGGATTCTCAGCCGGGACCAGGGAGAAAAATAGCGCAATTCGTGCAGGGTGGTAAGCAGGGGAAGGCGCGGAAACTTCTTCCGGAGATAAAAAGGAATCCAATTCACGGCCAGGGAGCGGCCGTAAGCCGCTGTGGGCCACTGAAAATTAATCACATCGGGTTTTAACTCCTCAATCGCCCGCGCTGTGGTCGAAAGCATACGCCAGGACCAATTATCAATGCGGGCATGAACTTCCAAACGGGTTCGGCTTTTAAGCTGCAAATCCGGCCGGACCTTGCGGGAAGTGAGAACCTGCACATGAAAATTCCGCTGCGCCAGGTTCTTGCACAGCATAAAAGTATAATCGCCCACACCGCAGCGCATCGGCGGCCAGGTTCCGGTAATAACCATTAAAGTTATTCCGGATTTTCTTTTCGCGGTCATTAACATCCCCTATCTTCGCAATCCCAGCGCCAAAACAAATACCTTTAGATAAATAACCAGACGTGCGGGTAAATTCCGGCCGGCTTTGCCTAAGCACAAGGCTTTTATCATACTTCCCACTGTCCACACCATGGCATTACACGCGGCCATTAACCGGATTACTATCTCTCCCCGGTGATGTTTGCGCCAGAATTTGAACTGGCTGCGGTAATAAAGCAGTATGCTTTCTCCCTGGGTCTTATTCGCCCCGGCTCCCCAATGGTGAATAATCCGGGCTCGAGGTTGATAGCGCACTTTACCACCGGCAGCCGCCAGACGCAAAAACCAGTCAATTTCTTCATAGTATAAAAAAAACCTCTCATCTAAAAACCCGATCTTTTCAAAAACCTTTTTCCGGGCTAAAAAACAGGCTCCTGAAACTTCATTCACTTCAACCGGAACTTCAAAATCCAGACGGCCGAAAACAGCTCTTTTCCACCAATCCGAAGCCTTAATTCCTCGCGGCAGCAGCCCTTCCATCCAGGTCCGAAACATGGTGGGGAATTTTCTTCCTGACGGCAGAAGACTCCCGTCGCCATTTAATATCTTGGGGCCCACGGCCCAAGCCTCGGGATGCGCTTCCAGGTCTGCCAGCATAATTTGCAAGGCTTGGGGTTGAATCTCAGTATCCGGATTCAGGAGCATCCAAAAAGGCGCTTGGGCCCGATTTAGAGCCTGGTTAACCCCGGCTGCGAAACCACGGTTTTCCCGGTTGGCCAGTAACCGGATTTCAGGAAACTGTTTGCGCATAACTGCTGCGCTTCCGTCGGAAGAACCATTATCCACTACAATTATTTCCAGCGTCAGGCCGGCCGACCCGGCCGGAAGCGCTCTCAGGCATTTTACTAAATGTTCCCGCGTATTCCAATTAACTATAGCGATGGAAATTTGCGGTCCCGGTTTATTCATCTCTTTTCTCCGGTTAGTTCCCAGGTTTTCAAACGCATAAGCCGGCACCAGCACCGGGCCGCAGCATTGAGCAGCCGTCCTCCGATGTTCCTGACATTGGTTACCTGGCAGCTCATCCGGCGCATGATTTCATGATCCGGAACGCGCCGCTGAGCTTGGAGTATCCGGCGCTTTCTTCCGATCCGCTTTAAATGTGTGAGTATCCAGATATATGCTCTCCATCGCGGAAATATGGAACGGCCTGAAAATATATCCACCATCTGCTCGGTTATCAGGACCATCACTAAAAGCGGTCCCAGGCGCAACCATGTGCTCCCGGCCCAAAAATATATGCTGTTCATCAGGCGGTTGCGCTCCAGCAGCCATCTATACCATGAAGACTGCGCGCGAAAGCTGGCCGAACCGATATGCTTCACGCTCAGATCCGGCCGATATAACACTTCATGACCGGAAAACCAGGTTCTCCAACTTAAATAAACATCCTCATAAAAATATTCATAATCCTCGTCAAAGGGCAGGCCTACCGGTTCGCGCCGAAACATCAACGCCGCCCCGGATACGCCGAATATCATACGCGGGGAAGTAAAAACATTCTGGATAATAATTCCGGTCAGGCTCATAGTGCCGTTATAGGGATAAACGCTCATATCCATATTAAGATTATTAATCCGGGGGCCTGCCACCCAGGCGTTTTCATTACTGTCCAGAGCCCCGGCCAATACGCTTATAAATTCCGGCGGCAGGATGACATCATTATTTACCAGGGCAATGTAGTCACCTCGGGCCGTCTGTATGCCCGCGTGATTACCGGCGCAAAAACCCGTATTCCTATCCAGGGCCACTAAACGAACTTCAGGATATTGTCCGCGAATCAATTCCCGGCTCTTATCCGTGCTGGCATTATCAACTACTATCACCTCAAAAGAGTCGTACTTCTGCGAACGCAGGGAATTAAGGCAATCCGGCAGCATCTTTTCACCGTTATAATTCAAGACTATCACGGAAACCAAGGCTGCGGCCGGAAAACTTTCCCTTTCACTCATAACGTTTTTTTCCATCCTGAGCGGGACGGAGCACACGTCCGAAAAGCTCGAAATCCACCGCGTCAAAAACTTTAAGTATAAAAATCATCAGGCAATAAACCACCACTCCCAGTAAAACTTTAAACCCCAAATCCCATCCGGGAATTAAGCACAGGCTTCCATACATAACGCCTCCCGCAAACAAGGGCCGGATAAAATAACGGATCATTTTCAGGTTCAAGGTCAAGGGTTTACGCAAAACCACTAAAAAAAAGCAGATATTGATAACCTCGGAAACCAGGGTCACCCAGGCGGCGCCCTGTATACCAAAACGAGGAATCGCAAAAGCGTTCATAATAATATTGAAAATCATTCCCATCAGAATCAGACGAGCCACTATTTGCTGCCTCCCCATGGCGATCAGAAAAGGACCGCTAATGCTGTTAGCCGAGATAAGCACTAAGGTCCACATTAGAATCGGAAGCAATGGAATACTGGCCGCATAAGCCGGCCCATAAAGAATATTAATAATTTCAGGCGCCAGCGCGGCCGTACCCAATGCCAGGGGAAGTGAAACCACTATAAGGTATTTCAAAGAACGCCGGTAAATTAGCATAAACCGCTGATGGTTGGTTTTGTAAGCCGCCGAGATAACCGGAAATATGGCGCCGCAGTAGTAGGCCGGCAGGATCATGGTGAATTCCAACAACCGGTAAGCCGCGCTGTAATGTCCCACTGCTTCCTGGCCTTTCAAGGAGGCAATCATGACCGTATCTATGCGGAAATAAATAACGGAGAAAAGATTGGCCAGTGCCAGGGGATATGCTTCTTTAATCATCTTTTTCCAGAAAATTTTATCCAGAGAAAATATTGGCCGCGTAAAAAACAAAAGCATCCACAGAATAATCACAAAGTGAGCTGCCGCCGCCAGGGTAAAAATCCCCAGCAAAGTCATAACGCCGGCGCCGGCCGCCAAAGCGCCCAGGGACGCGGCCACCCGGATGGTATTGGCTGCTACTGACACTAGGGCCGGAATTTCCATGCGCTGGCGGGCAAAAAATACCGCGTTGCACGTATCTACATTACTGGTAAATGCCAGGGACAGGGCCGTAATCGCGGTCAGGATCACCACTTCGGAAGAGTGTCCCAGAAGAGCTACGGTACCTACCATACCCCCAGCGGCTATCAATGAAAGCAGGACGCGCATGGCCAGAACATTCACGAAATAACGGGATTCCTGTTTCGGTTCACGGCAAAGATCGCGGGTAATCAGAGTTCCCAGCCCGAAATCCGTTACAATAAAAAAAATCGCGTGCATAGACAGCACAAAAGAATATTGTCCGAAACCGTCAAGGCCGAGTTGGCGGGCCGCATAGATTATTAAAACTACGCCAAATATTTTATTGACCACTCCGGCGATTATTTGAACCAGGGAATTTTTTGCTATCCGTGCCGTGGGATTCATTTCCTCCCCCACCTCTCCAGAACCGTTAACCCGCAGCAGTTCGGCCAATGCTTAATCAGCCAGTTTTTCCGGACTCCGGTGAAATTGTGTTTTTCATTAAATTGGCAGCCGAAATACTCTTCCAATGCCCGGATAACTCCGCGTTGATTGTTCCATCCGATATCCATGCTGTGGTCGTTTCTGAAATTAAAATATTTTAAATTAGTATCATGAAATAAAACCTTGCCCCGCTCTGCCAGCCAGGGAAACCAGGAATGAATTTCCTGGAGGGTATGATTATATTCATGCGAAGTGTCAATAAAAAGAAGATCGATTGCGGGTTCCAGACCATGCGTCCGGCACCATGACTTGAACTCCCGGGCAAACTGGATATCGTCTTTTTGCACGAAAATCCAATCCGGGTATTTGCTTACTTGCGCGCAATCTTCAATATCCACGCTGATGAATTTCGCACGGCATAATTTCGCGGCTCTTTCCAGAACAAATGTGCTGTCGCCGCCGCGAGTTCCCAATTCCACTATCAGACGGGGCTTTTGCATCAGGGTTTCTATGAACAAGGTAATCAGGTGATCGCTGATATCCGTTCTTTTTCCCGCTCGTTCCCAAATTTCCCGGAATTCCTCAAGCTCGCTGGAAAAAGCCGGTGGTTCGCGCCGGGCAGCCATTAAAATATTATATATATCCCTAATACGTAAAATCAGTACTAGTTCAAGGTGTTTTAACGCTTTCCCGGCCTGCCGGAACAATCCTTTCACGCTTTTTCTCCTTCTAACCGATTACTGATGTAACGCAAGTGCCGTCTAAGGTGGGGGTACCCTGCCTTTTTCGCGCTGTAAGTTATCAGATTATCCATCCCACAATATTTTACCGGATATCGGGGGAGTGTAAACTGGTTCTCATCGGTTTGCGAACCAGGTACCAAATAAAATATCCTATTCCTACCAGCCAGGCTCCGCCCCAAACAGCGGTCCAGGCCCCAAAGTTGGGTAAAAAGCCGGGAAACAGAGAGGGAGTAAAACCCAGCGCGTTCCAGAGTTTTAATTTAGGCGACAGATAACGCATTACAGGCCAGGCCGCGTATAGCCAAGCATAGCCTATGCCAACCATGACCATAGTTCCGGCCATAATACGAGTAACCCGGCCCAATTCACGCGCGCGTTCCCACCCCGCTGGAATCATGAGCAGCAGCAGAACAGTTCCCGGGATCATCTGGCGCGAGAAGACCGCAGAACTCCCGGAAAAATCGTCAAACGAAACATAAAGTAAATATTGCGCCAAAAAAATACCGGCTATTATGATAGCGCCCGTCCGGTTTTTCCGGCAAAATAAGCAAAGTCCGGCCCCGCCTAAAATCAAAGCCGGTAAGTTGGATACAACTCCAAAATCCCGGTCAATCAAAAGCCCCAGGGCATTTCGTAAGGCCAGCCTTGACCAGGGCCAGGAAAAAGTTCCAAAGGGATTATCCGAAAGACCTAAACCATACAAATGATTAAAAAAACAGACAAACCCTAAACCCGATATCAGAGCCGCTACACCGGGAAGCAGAAAATGCCGTATCCGGACCCGCGGCGTAAATAACCATAAAATACCGAGCAGAGCGGAAAGCACAATATATTTCGGATATAACCAGGGCAGCAGCCCGGCTGATAGAGCAGTCCCCCATACTCCCCGCCTTCCTCCCTGGAACCAGAACCATACTCCCAGCAGTAAAACCAGGGTGGCGGGAAGTTCGGTATAAATCAGGTCAAAATAGACTGCCAAAGGCATGCCTAATACTGCCACGGCCCAGGCGGTTACAGCCTCGGACCGGGAAAAACCGAAGCTGAGGCCCAGATGATACAAACTCAGGGCTATGGTTGCGGCAAATAAAACAATTATTAAAACCGCGCCCGTCCTTCCCAGAAGAGCATATCCGGGAAGAACTATTAAAGAGACCAGGGGGAAATGTTTGGAAATCATTTTTTTTCCCTGTGCCGGCGGGGTGGCATAATGAAAATCCAGTTCCGTGGCCGGATAAAATTCCTGGAAATCTTTTCGCTGCATATTATCTGTTAAATCCAGGTCACCCTCATGCCATAGACTATGCGTCATCAACAGGTAATGTGGTTCATCCCCGGTAGGCGGATAAACCGTGGTAGTCCAGATACCCAGTGCCAGGTAAAAAAACACTGCCATGAAAAAAAGTTTTTTTCCCCGGCCCACGGTTTGATTCCGTTCCGGCGTCCGGGCCTGGGCCAGCATTTTTTTTACTCCCCAGAGCATTTTCAGAAAACATGGCATAGTCCAAGCCGGACCGGCCCAGAGCAATAATATATATCCCGGCGGTGGAAGATTGATAAATTCTTTTTGCCACGGAAGGCGTACCTGTCCGAGGATATCAAGCTGGAGTCCGCTCCCCAAAGTATGTATCAGGGGATAAAGTATTAACCCCAGGGGGAGAATAAGAAAAGGCAGATCGCATAGCGCAGCCACCCATCCGGCCTGTTGGGAATCAACGCCTAACCATCGTTCCCCGGCCAGGCGGGTAAGAAACCAACTTGCCCAAGCCATCAGCAGTCCCAGAGCCAGCGCCAGGCCTACTCCGCCGAGCCCGGCGAGATGAAGTCTTGGTGGAAATCCGGCCTGAAGTAATCCTTGAAAACCGGCGAGATAAATTCCCGCCCCCAGGCCGTTAACACAAATAATAACATACGCTATTCTCAACCGGCTTACTCCGGCTCTCATGAACGTGCCGCCAAAAAATATTTTCCTGAGAATTTCCCCCATCCCGTCATTCCGAGGGAACAAAATGACCGAGGAATCTCTTTGCCTCTAGGGGGGATAAAGATTCCTCGCTTCGCGCGGAATGACATTTCCGGAAGAAAAAGCTTATTGAGCACACTACCCCCATTACCATGCTCCGCGGGGAATGAATTTATAAATAGCGAGGTCCTTATTTTCGTAAACCTTCCGGAGCGGTATTCCATCGGGATTAAAAGGCCAGGAAGTTCCTTTAGGTAAAATTACATAGGTAATATTCTCCTCCCGGAGAAATTTAACCGCTTCCAAAATATCGGCCTTTTGATAAAAGTAACGCATACGCCGGGCGCGTTCCTGCACAGTAAATCCCATAATTTGACCGGAAATAGTCCCCTCTAAATAAGTATTTCGAAATGTCAAGGCTGCCACCAAAGGCGAATCCAGCCAGCGGGGGGATTTACTTTCCCGGGGAGAACCCGGCTTTTCCCCATCCGCTTCCACGGCCTCCGGGGTGACCCGGGACTTGGTCGGCTTTGGCTCGGACATGGCCGCAGTTATTTCCTCTAGTTTTACCAAAGCTCTTTTCCGTGCGCGGATTTTATTTTGCCATTGTTTCCTGGCTTGAGCCAACTCCTCCGTCCTGGCCAGAACCTCTGCTTTGGCTTTTTGCTCTTTCTGGATTAAAACCTCCCTTTTTGATAATTCCCGGGTCAAAACCTCGGCTAGAGAGGCATCCCGGTTGCTGCGGCTCAGGTTCTCCTCTTTTTTTTCAATTGGTTCATTAAAGACCCCGTGATCGGTCAGGCTTAAAGCGGAATCTTCATTTAACTCCTTATCCTCAAATTTATCCTCTTTCTCTGCTTCATTCAAACCCTCCTGATCTTTTATTCCTGATTCTTCCTCTTCGTTGATAACCTCTAAAGCAGTTTTTTCTTTCAAGTCCTCCTTGACCGGATGTGCTTCCGGTTTCTTCAGGTCTTCCCCCAGTGGCCCGGAAACCGAAATCCCGGCAAAACCGGAAGCTTCGGCAATATTTTTTTTCAGAGCCTCAACTTTCAAGTCAGCTTCATCCTTTTGCGAGGATTTAAGCGCCAGGGCATCCCGGGCCAGGGCTAAGGCCTGCTTTTTTTTCAAAACCGCCTGCTTGGCCCAGGCTTCCTCTTTAACCAGGGCTTTCCATTTCGATTGGGCCATGATCAGGCTTTCAGCTTTGGCCGGAGGCGTAGGAGAGGACCTCGCCTCTGAAACCGGCTCTGAAATCGGGGCCAACGGCCGGGACTTCGGAGAAACAATGGTACCAGAAGATAACAGGTCCCTGGCTTCCCGGTGCCAAGCCTTCATGGAGGTCATGTCTCCCCGATCCCGTTCATGCTGCCATTGCCGATAGTCCTGCTCGGCTACCAGCTTGTCCGGCAGGGGCGAAAGAATAACCTCATCGCTTTTGGCTGTCTTGCGAAGCCAGGCCAAGGCTTCGCTGGTCTGGGGACTCACCTCATGCTTGAAATCAATTACCCACCAGGCTTGAATTATACCCGGCAACCCCAATAATATAAAACCGGACAGTAAAACCCACCGCCATCCGAGTTTGAGCCGGTGTGCCCAGATCCAGAATTGCTCGGCAGCCGGCAGAACGGAAATCAACACGGCATAATAAAAAAATTGTATAGTATTCCACTTCATGCCGACTTGCACAAAAAGCACTGCCGCGGCCAAGGCGCCTCCAACCATTAATGTGATAAAAAGCATGAAGGGATCCGCGCGGCGCGGATGCCAGGTGGTTTTGATCAGACTGAGTAACCCGATAGCCCGTATTCCAAGGTTTCCCACCAGGAAAATCACTAATAAGCCGGCCATGATTAGAACCACCAGCCAGGGTTTCTGCATAAATAACATCTTTAAATCCGCGGAAGTCATAAGCGCCATACGGTCGGGCGCTACTAACATTGTTCCCAAATTGAACCCGGGCAGAAAACGCACCAAGCCCGGAGCATGAAGATTGGACGGCAGAAAAACCAGCAGAAAAAGAGGACTTAAGACCAACCCGGCGATTATCCCTCCCCAATCGCGATGAAATATCAGCATAAGCACACCGGTAATAAGCAAGGCCGCCATTACCAACAGCCCGGGATAAACCTTGAATCCGGGCAGCACTCCCCATAGCAGCACCAATAATATCAAGTATCCCAGGCGGCGTTCTCTCAGCCATCGCAACAGGGCCCATAAACCCATCATTACCAAGGCATAGGAAGAGGAAACCCCGGGATTGAAAATATTAAGCATGGGAGACGAGACCCAGAAAACTGAATCCCAAATAAAATATTTACCCTCCCCGCCGAAAAAAAGCGGCATCAGGTAGCCAAAATTCGAGCTGAAAATCGTTAGAGCCGCTGCCAAGTAAGCAATTTTATTTTCTTTTGACCAGGCACGGGCAACCACGAAAACCGATAAAGTCAGCAATCCGGAGTATAAAAATGGGGCTACGCGAAAATACACATGCCAGGGATCGATGGGAACCATAAATACTATCGCTCCCCAAAGCATGTCGGAAAACATGTGGTAATTCCTCAGCATTTGGCCGGCAAATCCCGGCATTTCCGGAGGAAAACCATGCGCAAACTGATAGATATTAAAAACGTGCCAGGGAGCGTCCTGGGCATGCCAGGCCAGGAAACTCATGCCTTCCGGTCCCTGCCAGGCCGTAAAGACCATAAACCAGGCTTGAGCGATCATCCCTCCCAAGACCAATAAACCCAAGGGCCAGTACTTCACCAGGGTTTCCGGCAAGGGAGCGCTAGTATAATGCGGCACCCGTTTTTTTCGCCGTTCCTCCTGGAAAGTCAGCCAGCCTTCCAACCCGGCGCACCCCAGTACGTAAAACCAGAGTAGAAATTGAAAATCCAGTACGGATATTCCCCAATAGAACAGGACCAAGAGTCCCATACCGCTGACCACGGAAGCTGCCAGGCGCTCCAGTACTGTCAGTGGTATTCTCAGCAGGCGCAACAGTAGTCTGCCGGGCATATAAATTGCCAAGGCTGTCGCTAAAACCGCTATAATCCATTGTCCGGCAAATGACCAGAATGTCATCATTGGGTTTGACTCCCCCGCCTGATTATTTCTTGTTACGGAAAGACCGTGTTAACGGAATTCTCGTACTTTGTCATTCCGAGCGCAGCGAGGAATCTCCAAGGAAACTCTAATTTAAAAAAGGATTCTTGGAGATTTCTCGGCTCCGCCTCGAAATGACAAGCTTATAAAGATTTTCTTCCGCAACGGAAACTACTTATTTTTCCCTGCCCCAGGCATCGGCCAGCACGCCGATCCCGTCCCAAACCTGGGTTTTAAAATCCCACCAGGAGCGCAGACATAACAGGCGGCGCAGCAGGTAGGCCGGACGGAAGTAAAAACGCCGTATAGCTTCTTGCCGCAAGGCTGAAATTTTCCCGGCCGGGAGTTCCCGCGTACTCACGGCGCCTTGGCGGCCGGACTGGTCCATAATGCTCTCTTCCCGGGCAATCAAGCCCGCAGCTATCTCCTGCGCGCGCAAGCCGGTTCGGGCCCGCGGGACTGCCACGTTGAACGCAGCAAAATCCAGGGGCAATTTCAAGGCCAGCGCCAGGGTAGTCCGCGCCTGGACCTCATTTTCTCCGGGAAGTCCCAGGATAAAGGTCGCCCCTGTCCGTATGCCGGCCTTACGGCAGGCGGCCAGAGTCCTTTGAATTCGTTCGAGTTTCACGCGCTTGCCATATCTCGCAAGCGTGGCCTCACTCCCGCTTTCCACTCCAAAAATGATGGTATGGCATCCGGAAGCCGCCATCACCTCCAGCATATCATGTTTTAAAACATCTACTCGCGAAAAACAAGACCATTTAAACCGTAATTGGCTCTGCTGCATGGCGCGGCAAAGTTCTAAAGTACGTTTGCCCTGTACGCCGAAGGTTTGATCTAAAAAAAATATCTCCTTTATGCCCAGGTTTTTCAGAAAAATCAATTCCTCGATCACCTCGCAAAGCGGACGCAGGCCGAAACCCAGCGTCGGCATCACGCAAAAGGCACAAGCAAAAGGACAACCATAATCAGTCAGCACGGCGGTCATAGGATGGCTGACCATAAAGGGAAAACGATACCGGCGCAGAGGAAAAAGTTCATGCCGGGGACGGGGAATATGGAATTCTCCCTGAAGCTTGGTAATCCCTCCGTTTACATATCCCCGTCCGTCTAATCCGCGGTAAACCACATTGGGAATAATCCGGCCGTCCGGCCGGGGAATCAAGGCGAGGATATCCGGGGTCGCAAAATTCAGCAAAGCCGCGTCTATACCGCAAGCCTCTTCAAGCCGGATCTCGGTATCCTCCAGCAATACATCGCCGATAGCCGTAATATAAGCCGTGGTAGCGTTCTTCACTTCTTCTAAAAAGGCGCGGTCTTCGTCCCAGGAAGCCGCTCCCACCAGAGTGATAATCGCTTCCGGCATGACAGCGCGTATTCGGGCCAGGCACTGCTTCCTGCTTAGAGCTTCTACCATGGCATCCAGCACTATAAGCTCGTGCTGTTCGGCCAAAATTCCTGAAAGCGCCAGCATGGTAACCGGCGGAGATATATAGTGGGACTTGGAAAGCTTGGAGCAAAAATAATCACGGATGTAATTTTTCGTGCCCGGAGGATTTAGTAATAAAACGCGGCTCACGCTAAGCTCCTCTTTTTCTCGCGGTCAAATGCACTCCCATAGCCCCTTTCCGACTCCGGCGCGCCGTACCTTCCAGCCAGGAAATCACGGAAAGCGCGCGCCGGACCAGGCGCAGTCCCCATCCCTTGATTCCTCCGCCGCGGCTTAAGGACTGGGCTGCCCACCATTCTTCCGAATGAGCACTTCCTGCTAACCGGGAGAAGAAAGCATAGTCAAACTGCTGGGTCAACCAGTAGTCCGCATGCCTGATACTAATTACTTCAAAACCCTCCTGGCGGACCATTTCCAATATTTGTTCAGTGGTAAACTGCTGCTTATGCCCTCCCCATCGGGCTTTAAGTTCATGATTGCGGCGCACATAAATAGTGCCCGCATTACCCTCGCAGGGAATATATAAATGCAGCAGCCCGCCGGAAGTTAAAACGCGGAAGGCCTCGCGCAATACTTGCGAGGGATCCGCAACGTGCTCCAGAATATCAAAACCCAGCACACCGGAAAACTTGTTTTCCGGATATGGGAGAGCCGCGACATCCGCCGCTTGACATGAGACTCCGGAAATCCCGGCTGCCGCGTTTACGGCGTCCGGCGCTAAATCCACGGCATACAGAGCAATATCCGGCCGGTAACGCCGGAGAGCTTTAAGATATTGGCCCCCGCCGCAGCCCAGCTCCAGTACCTCACCGTGAATGCCGGCCAAGGCCTTCAAGCAGCGGGAGATTTTAAGGCCGGAGAGTGAAAGCGCGGCGGGCCGGGCCTCACCTTGGCCGTAGATAAAACCTTCCGGATAGGGGCTGGGGACCGGATTACTTTTCATGAATCTCGACCCGGCGAAGACTGGAAAACATAAATTTAAGCATCAAGGTCATGAGAAAACTCTGGAGCATTATGCGCCAGGAAAAACTCGACTGGCCGGCCCGGCGGTCACTAAAAATAATCGGAATCTCCCGGATCCGGAAACCTCGCATAGTGGCTTTATAAAGCAACTCCTGCACAATACAGGGCCCGAGAGAGACGGTATTATCCAGTTTTATGGCTTCCAGTACCCGCCTATGGAACAACCGGTAGCCGGAAGTGCAATCGTGAACATTGGCGATCTTCAGAACATTCCGGATATAGAAATTCGCCCCTACTGTGATGGTATGCCGCCAAAAGCCCCGGTCCATATCTTTCCCTCCCGCTACAAAACGGGAACCAACCACTACGTCCCCCTCTTCCGCCGCACGAATTAATTCAGGCAGGTATCGGGGGTGATGGGAAAAATCCGCGTCCATTTCGATAATCATCTGCGCGCCCTGAGCCAGGGCGTATTTAAAGCCCTCGATCCCGGCCGTGCCCCGGCCGCGCTCATGCTTGCGGTGCACGATATGCAGGGCCGGCCGGTCAGCCGCCAGCCGGTCCAGCAGTTTCCCGGTTCCATCCGGCGAATTATCATCCACTACAACTATATGCAGATTCGGTATTTTCAATTGTTCAATAGCTTTTATCAGCCGGCCGATGTTGGCTTTTTCATTATAGGTTGGTATCATTATAAAAATGCCGGAGTTGGGTTTAGACTGGGTGCGCCTGATGACCGCATTTTTTTTACGCACCGGGATGCGTTTCATGCCGGGCTGTTCCAGAGCCGGACCAGGGCCGGCCAAACCTCATCCAGGGTGATGTTTTGCATACAATCCGGTGATTTGTCACATTCCGGACGATAACAGGGAGAACAGGGCATTTGGGAAACTATCTTTTCACCTCTTCTGAACATCTCGATTTCCCGGCTGCTGGTAGGTCCGAAAAGAGCCAGGGTAGGTCGCTGCAAGGCCAGGGCCATATGCAGGGCCAAAGTATCGCCCGTGACAATAGTCCGGCAGACTTCTAAAAAGCCGGCGAATTCCCGCAAAGTATGTTCTCCCCGCGTATCCAAGAGCGGTACGCCGGCCAAACGCTGAATGCGTTCATTAATTTCTCTTTCCTTCGGCCCTCCCAGCAGCAGCACCTCAGCGTTAAGTTCCTGCCGGGCGCGCTCGGCCAGCCGGGCGAACCACTCCTCGGTCCAGCGTTTACGCGGCCAAGCCCGGCCGCAACCCGTGAAAAGCCCCAGAATATTCTTTTCCTTTTCAATTTCCGAGCGGCGAAAAAATACCTGGCAGCTTTTCCGATCCTCAGCAGTCAGTTGAAATACATAGGGTTCACCTGCATATTCCAGCCCCAGGGCCTCGAATATAATCTGTAAGTAGGTTTTTTGATTTTGTTGAAATTTCAATTCATCATACACGCCCAGAACCAGGGAGTATTCCGCCTCAGGGTTGAAGGCCCGCGGCGTCCCGGTGCCGTTGGGAGCCATGCCCCACCCCTGTTTGCGGCCGGCCTTTACCTTCTCGGCCAGGCCGGTGATCCCGGGTTCCTTATCCAGGCATATAACTAAATCAAAACAGCGGGCCAGAATTTCCATCAGATTTTCAATTTTAAAAACCCGGAGCTCGTCCAGACCGGGCAGATCACGAAGAAGTTCCTCGGATTCCGGGGCCGTAAGCCAGGTGAGATGAGACTCGGGATATTTTTTTTTCAAGCCCGCCACCAGGGGGGTGGTCCTCAGGACGTCTCCCCGCGCACCAACCTTAATTAGAAGAATTTTTAATCCGAGTTTCGTATACGCCCCGCATCCTTCACAAAGCCGGTTCTCTTTACAAGGCTTGTCTCCGCGCCAGTATCGGCAGTCCGTGTTAAATTGCAACTCCCGTTATCCTCCGTTCCTAAACCATTCTATCGTCCGGATTAAACCCTGTTTCAGCTGTACTTTGGGAAACCAGTTCAAAACCGCATGCGCCCTGGAAATATCCGGTTTCCTCCTCCGGGGATCATCCGGCGGCAGGGGTTGGTAAACAATTTTCAGCGGCCCGTCTACCAGGCTCTGTACCAGCTTAACCGCTTCTAAAATGCTGAATTCCACGGGATTGCCTAAATTAAATATCTGACCGCTGGTCTTAGTCCGGAAAGCGGCCCGAATTATGCCCTCGACCATGTCATCAACATAACAGAAACTCCGGGTCTGATGGCCGGAACCGTAGACTGTAAGCGGCTTATGCTCCAAAGCCTGGTTGATGAAATTTGAAATCACCCGTCCGTCGTCTTTTTGCAGGCGGGGCCCGTAAGTATTAAAGATGCGTACTAATCGTACGTCCACTTGATGCTTTCTTAAATACTCCATAGTTAGAGCCTCGGCAAAGCGTTTCGCCTCATCATAACAGGAACGTTCCCCCACCGGGTTCACGTTCCCCCAATCACCCTCTTTTTGCGGATGCCGGAGAGGGTCTCCATATACCTCCGAAGTAGAGGCAAAAAGATAACCGGCCTTTTGCTTTCGGGCCAGTTCCAGCAGACGATGACTTCCCAGGGCATTAGTCAGCATGGTTTCGATTGACCAGGCCTGGTAATATGGGGGGGAAGCATAAGAAGCCAGGTTGAAAATAAAATCCACTTTTAAGTTCAGCGCGCTGCGCACGTCCCGGCGAAGAAACTTAAATCGCGGAGATTTAAGTGCGCCTTGAATATTGGCTTGCCGGCCGGTCTTAAGATTATCCAGGCATACCACATGGTGCTTCAGCTTTAACAAACGATCGCAGAGATGAGATCCGATAAATCCCGCCCCGCCGGCCACTAAAATCTTCATATTTTGCTACTCCTTAGGTTTGAATGATATGTATTCTAGTGTCGTGTCTCAGAAATTCGTTCAATAATTCGTGCTGGTCTCCCCCTTTTACAAAAGGGGGGCAAGGGGGGATTTTATCAATCGCGAGTGGGCTTTTCTGGCAAATCCCCCTGTATCCCCCTTTTCCAAAGGGGGATATCTTATTGAATCTATTTATGAACCACAACACTAGTATTGTGGTTCATAAGTATTTTGAATTTATGTTCTGTCATTCCGGCATGCTTTAAGCCGGAATCCAGAGAATTTATCCGTAAAATATTTTGAAATCGCTTTCAACATTCCGGAAAACTTTCCATAATATTGGACTATTGTCCATTATTTTATACTAAAGTCTAATAATACGTCTTCCCTTTATGAACTCATTTTTTAAAATCCTTTTTTTTTACAAAAAAAGGGATGAGTTCGGAGATTCCTCGCTAACGCCCGGAATGACATTCACACGTTTACAATATTATGACATAGCCTCTCAGAGAGTGTGTCGCAACTGCAAAAATAGTTTTTTACCGTCATTCCGGCAAAAGCCGGAATCCAGAAAAACATTGTAAAATAAAGAGTACGCATCCTGGATCCCGGATCAAGTCCGGGATGACGAACGAAAAACACTTTCAAAATTATAACATAGCCTCACAAGCGGGGAGAAAATTCCTTCCCGCAACAAAAGTCAGTTTGAATAACATTTATTCTACAACATGATTTTATTCTGGCAAGAATAATTTGTTTCCACGCTTTCTGCTTGGCGCAGGCCATGGTTCCGGATATAATGCGGGCTATGCGACCAGCATCTCCTGCCGCGAAAGAAAAATTATAAGCCGAGCTTTGCTTTTAATAACTCGGCGGCTTGGCTGCGCTTTTTCCCGGACATTTTGTTCACGTTTACAAGCTTCCATTGGATTGCGGGAAATTTATCAATGTCTTTAACTCCCGACAACTCCCATTTGGGTGCGCCTTCCTTAATTGAAAGTAGAAACAATTTCTCATCACGCGTCAAAGATGTTTTAATTTGTGTGATGAGTGTATCTCGCGCCTGGATTAATTCCCGGTGGGTAACTGGCAGGGTTGTCATTCCTTCAAATTCATTATTATATAAGGCTCGAAAATCCTTTTTCCTGGGCTCCAATAATTCGTTAATTGGTCTGCCACTGCTTGCAAGGTAAACAATAAAAGCCTTTCGGATATCGTCAGTCAGACCCTCGTTTTTGAACAATATTTTAATATCATAAAAGTCTCTCGGATGCTGGCGGTCCAATGCTGCGCAGATTTTACCCCCGTACAAATCCGGAATGGATAAGGTATTAATAGAAGCGGACATCTGGAACAAGGTTTCTGCCTTTGCGCATAATTGACGTTCGAAGCAGGGAAAAACATTGCCGCGAATAACATAGTTTGGTTCAATTTTTATTTGACCACCCTTAGACCTCACGAATAGCTTAGCTATGTCTTTGGGTTCGCTGAAAAAACACTTACAATCCGGCATAGCGTGTTTTATGGAAGCGGAAATCTTGTTCAGCGAATGTCGGATATTTTTTATTGATTCGCTTCTTGGTTCAATCGGCAGGTAGGTTAAATCAATATCCACCGATAGCCGGGGCAGGTCTCTTATAAAAAGATTTAAAGCGGTTCCGCCTTTTAAGGCAAAACACTTCTCCGTAGCAACCGAGGGAAGAACACGCATCATAAGCTTGGCTTGCTCATAATAGCGATGACCGATTGAATCGAAACCTTTTATTGAAAAACCAGCGCTGAAACTGCCTTTATTTCTCATTTCCCCTCATTACAAAGTCGGTTTTCTTGGCACCATAATATTATATCGTACATTCAAATTACCACCCTTGACTAGTTCCCGCCTACCCTTGCCTAAATCAATCCTGGAGAGGTCTAATTTTTTACGCCAAGCGTGGCCACAATCATCCGCCAAGTATAAAAACATACGCTTAACTTTAACCGATGTACATTTTTCAAGAAGTGTCTGAACAAGGCCGGGACGAAGAATCGTCAGTCCTTCAAAAAGCAACCGTCCTTCTTCAAAAGAACCCCGGTTGGGGAACAAATGGAGAACTTCCATAATGGCCCTTTCGGGAGATGATATTGTGATAGATAAGTTGTCGGTTTTAATTTTGGTAAGACCTTCTTTTACATCAGTAAAAAGATTTGTTGCAGTGTAATGAATTCTATTTTCCCAATGATAGGATTTAAACCAAGCAGGAAGTCTCACCCCCACCGATCCAAATAAAAATACATCGGTACCTTTTCCTAATGGCAAGAAATGTGCAAAACCTTCCAGTTGAAGTGATGTTTTACCTCCTGCATGAATCGGGAGTCTCAACTGGGATTGTATTGCAAACAGTGCCCCTGTCCAATTAATCTCATCATCGGAACGGACAAAAGCACCTCCTCCGATAGAATTTACCCATGCAGATTTTTGGTAGGATTGAATCAGTTGACGGTATATCCCCTGCTCGTTTAACCAAGAGGATACTGCCACAGCTCCTTTAGGCCAGGTTTTTAAAAGAAGGTTTATTTTTGTACCAGAATATCTATTCATAATAGACATAATAGCATAATAGTAAACTATTTGCAATAATAAGTTTAATCCAAAGCATAAATGTAAATCAATGAGAGACAAATCTGCTTGATACTAAACTAGCAGGTTAACCCCCCATTAATAATTAGTAGTAAAATCCTTGAGTTAGCTTAGTTTCATAACAATCTAAGCCTGCCCCCGTGATACTCAACTCATCATCATTCCAATTCTACGGAATATTCATTATGTGTTTTTGTAGAGACAAGGCAATGCCTTGTCTCTACGTTAGATCACGGTCTTGAACCAGTTTCTCCCCCAGTTTTATCGTCTTGTTCAACGATGGCCGTCCTCAATTATCAAAAAGCATTTCAAAGTCCCGGAGCGTGATGATGCGTATTCCCTTGAACACTTTCAAATGAAGAAGGTCCTTGAACTTCAGGGCCGTTGATTTTTAGTGCGCATCGGCAACAAAGCATCCCATGAATCAACGTCCCATATTTTTCACGCTCGTCTTGCCATTCCAAATCAGTTCCACCTCCCGCTTGTCCTCAAACAATAGAAAGCGGTATTTATCCGGAAATGGCTTACCCGCCTCGACAAAGCGGATGATCTCCCGCTGTTCCTGTTCGGTCAATCGTGGCATAATTTTTTTCCTTCGCGTACGGGGTAATCAAGACCTGTGAACCAGGCCGGCACTCTTACCTCAATTTTATTATTATATTTCAAGGCCGGACCCCATTTTCCCTTCTGCAGGGTCAAAGTGCAGTTTCATGGCTTTTTCTTTTTTGGCGGCGGCAGTTGCTTGACAGCGCGGTCGAAGTCGGATTCGAGTCTTTGATCCTCGATTTTACGAAACTCAACGAACTCGCGTTCCGCGTGGCTTCTGGCCAACTCGGCCGAGACTTTACCCGCGTTCTGCAATATCTTCCGGTCGTTCAAGGTCAAAAAACCCTCCAGCTTCGTGATCCAATCGCTCATCGTCATGGCTATCCGGCGCTCGGCCTGGCCCTCGGCAAAGATGAGATACTGCTCGACGAGATTATTGAGCGCACGCAGATCTTCTTCGTTCAAATAGTTCTTCGCGATGGAGACGTCCGCTTTGCGGACACGCGCCCCTTCCCAGTTGGTGAGGCCCATGTTCGGCATTTTTCTGTCAGCGCGGGACAAGATCACCTCAGCGGCAGTCCGGCCGTGAATAGCGTAGTGCACCTTGTTTTGCACCGTGGCGAAGAACTCCTGAGTGAGCGGGTGGTCCTGATTGTAGTCAATGCTCGTGGCGTAGATATCGGTGATCTTCTGGTAGAACCGCCGCTCACTGGTGCGGATGTCCTGAATGCGCCGGGTGAGTTCCTCGAAGTAGTCATTGCCAACCTTCGGATTTTTCAGGCGCTCGTCATCCAGTACAAACCCCTTGACGATGTACTCCTTGAGCTTGTCCGCAGCCCACTGGCGGAAGCGCACAGCCACGGGACTGCGCACCCGGAAGCCCAGGGCCAGGACCATGTCGAGGTTGTAGTAAGCCACCCCGTACTGTTTACCGTCAATGGCAGTTGTTCGGAAAAGCCGAACAACTGAATCTTGCTCCAGTTCCTTGTCCTCAAAGATGTGTTTGATGTGCTCGCTGATCGTTCCCTTGGCCTTGCTGAACAGCTCTGTGAGCTGTTTCTGATTGAGCCAGACGGTCTGATCTTCGAGGCGCACATCGAGCTTCGTGCGGCCATCCTCACTCTGGTAGATGAGTATCTGGCTCATCTTAATACTCGTATCCTTTGCGGCTTTGCGCGCGTTCATAGTCTTCCCCTTTTGGCACGCGGTTCGTCCACCTGCTCGATGACCTGGAAGGGCAGGACGATATTGCAGACCTCGCTCGTCTTGCCATTCCAAATCAGTTCCACCTCCCGCTTGTCCTCAAACAGCAGAAATCGGTACTTATCCGGCAACGGCTTGCCCGCCTCGACAAAGCGGATGATCTCCCGTTGTTCCTGTTCAGTTAGACGGGGCATAAAAATTCTCGCCTTCGCGGGGATCTACCTGGAGCTAGACCGAGTGGCACTATAGAAAATATAACACAAAGATCAGCAGGGACTGTAAGACGTCCGCTGGAGCTATTTGTTATGGAGTTTTACTTTACAACATTTTATTATTTCTGATTTCGATATTTGACCCCAATGCTCGTATTATTTTAGGTGTTAATCTCTATATAATTTGTTTCTTGAAACCATTCTTTGATTCTCACTTTTGATTCGTTTGACAGATGAGAAACGCAAACTATTGCTAAGTTGTTTTTTGCCCTTGAACAAACAACATAAAATAAATTGCTTGTTCTATTATGTCTCTGTTCATTGGCAAGGTTATTCGAGAAGTAATCATCGAAGTTGTAGCTCTGTTTCCAAGAATTATCATCTACAATAACCAATACGTTATTGAATTCGTCACCTTTTGTGTTGTGCTTTGTACTGAATGGGGTGTTATCTTGCTGCACTTGGTATAGTCGGATGAATTGGGAATAATCAATGGCCATTAATTTTTCACAGAACTCTCTTTTTTCTTCATCTTCTAAGTCGTAATTTTTCATCTTTTCTGTTGGTGCCAGGATTTTATTTTTTGCTACATAATCAATTACTTCTTTTATTTTCTTGGTTGTTCTTATGTCGATAAGGTTTTTCAATAGTTCATTGAGCTTCTTTTTGGATTCGAATGTTCGAATCTCGAATGATATTTTCTTCAATAATTGTTGAATTTTATTTTCTTTAAATAGGGTGGCTATTTCTTCTATGTCAACTAAATAGTCTGTATGCGGGCTCATACCTCGGTTGTCTTTGTTCTTGGTAAGCACGTCTGCATTCTTTGAGTGTATTTGGTATAATTCTTCGTATTCATTTTCTTTGGCAATGAACCTGTGTGTCAAATAAAGTATCTTTACGTCATCAACAGAATAGAGCTTCCACTTGTCCTTCAAGTACTGCTCGATAAATAGCTTTGCGCTGAAGTTAGTTGTATCTGATTTGTGGAAGAAAAGTATTTCTCCTTTTCGAGTGTTTGTTGGCGGTTGATATTGCTGGATATCGCTTCGTATTTTATTAAGTAATTCTATTACCTCTTTGGAAGATCGATAGTTCTCGGTCTTCTGTATTAACTTCAAATTATGCTCTGTGGGAATTTCCCCAATCCCTGTATCATAAATTTGTTGCCGGTTATCTCCAAAGAAACCTAATGTAAAATCTTGTTTTCCTTTTAAGTGATTAAGCAGAATAGTAATGGTTTTTTCCTGCGTATCTTGATATTCGTCAACAAAGATTATCGGGTACGTATCGGTAATGATTTTTCTAATCTTTGGGTAGCTTGAGAATATTTTTTCAGCAATTACTATAAGGGCATCGTGGCTGAATTTGCCTTTTTTATAGTTAGGAAAATTATCGTAATTAATCTTTATGGTCTTTGAATTTAAGTTTTCGATGGCTTCTTTGTATCTTGCTATCTTTAATTCTGACTTTTCTCTTCCTATTACGGACCTTGTGGTAAGCTTGCTTAGGGCTTCTTGTTCTTTTGCAAGTTTTTCTTCTAGTAGTTCTAAGAATTTGACTTTTAGCACCGATTGAAACCTTTTAATGCACCCCCAAAGGAAATCATGGATTGTACTGACATGGATAAGTTCGTTATGTTCTGTTCTCTCTATAATCTCGTCTTTGGCGATGTTTGTATAAGTGATGCAAACAATTTTCTGTCCATTATTCTTTAATTCTTTGCTTTTAGTCTCTAAGATATAATTCAAAGCCTGTACTAATGTCCAAGTTTTGCCGCTTCCTGCCCCAGCGTCCAAGACAAAGCTTTCTTTATTTTTAATGCATTCAAATACCTGTTCTTCTACGCTAGCCATATTAATCCCTCTTTGATATACGTGGGAACGAGCCAGTCATCCTTGCTGATATTAAGCAGGTCGAAAGCAAATTCTGTTTTCTTCCTGTTTCTATCAATAAATTCTTGTATCTCGAACGATTTTGTTTTGATTTCGCCGCTACCTTGATAACCTTTTAATTGGTACTTAATGCTTAGCAATTTTACCTTGTTATTAAAAACATAAGCGTGATTGTCTATGATAAAGGCTTCCTCAAAGCTTCTTCCGCATTTTATTGGTCCTGTTCCGGTATTTACGTTGTTTTGATAAGTTACCCTGATCATCCCGTCAGCGCTTTCCTTTGAAACTGTTTCTTTCAAAAGCTCATCTATCTTTTTTTCGCAGGGTATCCAATCTTTCAAGGTAACATTGCTCGTTAAAAGTTTTTTGCCGCTTTCCGCTTCTGCCTTCTCAGTCGAATCATGTTTTACAGAATCTATATCGGTTATGATAAGAGTCTTTATACCTATGAATTCTATGAGCTCCTTAAATTTATTTATGTATGCACCACCGATTTCGATGGAGGAAATATATTGCTTTGACAGTTTGCAAGCCTTGCTTTCTTTTTCAATTTTTTCAATAAATAGAGGCAAAAGAATCCTTTCAACTGTCCCTTCAAATAAAATAGCTTTATCAGCAAAAAACAGGTCACATTTTCCCAATGTCAAATATTGCCGCAAGAATTCTTTTGTCTCTTTCTTTTTCTCAATCTCTTCTGCTGACTCTTTCTCTGTCAATTTCTTATTAAATTCCATTAAATCCTTAACAATAGCCGTGTTTGTTTTCTGTACAGGCATGAAATAGCGTATAGTTTCCAAATTTGATGCGGAAAGAATGTGCGGAGAATGTGTCGTCAATATCACTTGTGCATCTAGCTTTACATCCTTTAAGAATTTAATAATATTTTTTATAAAAACACTTTGCATCTGAGGGTGCATGTGTGCTTCTGGCTCTTCAATAAAAATGAGGTTCAGATTATTTTTTTTATCTTTAATTTCGTTATAAAAACCGATTAGCTGAGCTATCATGCAAATAAGATTGCTATATCCTAATCCGTTATATTTTTCTGGAAGGCTTTTTCCATCATGATTATAAAATAGCTTAACATTGTTTGTGAACAATATTTCAGGATCGAGTTGCGATTTAAGTTCTACCTTTTCCGTTCCCATTCCTGGGAACCCGAAAGTGTTAAAGTATGTCACGAAGGACGAAAAAAAAGTCTTCAACTCCCCATCAATATTTCCGCTTGCAGTTTCCAGTGCCTGCAAAAACTCATCTGACTTCTTTTCATCTGTCTCATTCTCATTTCTGAATTGAGACTGGAATATTTTTGAAAGCTTTGAACGTGACTCGGCATTACTATCATCTAAACCCCGTTGAGCATCTATGAATTCTGTCTGAATCAATTTATTGATATCTGCACGAGAAACATTTTCCGCCTCTTCCGCTTCCGAATATGGCCTGATATTAATCTTATAATGATCCTGATAATGCGACTTAATCTTTTTAAATAACATTTCATCGGAGTAAGTCAAATCCCTCAGTGCTTCTTGCAAATTCTTAAGAAACACCTCTGTAGAATCAGGTGCATATTCGCACAATATTGTAATTTCACTGCTTTCCTCTAAGCTGGTAAACAAAGGCCGTATATTAGACCAGTTATCATTCTCGCCATATTTGATAGTTAAAAATAGCTGGATTTTAGGAATTTCTTTCTGAATTTCTAATGTTTTATGTTCTTTATTCTCAGAAGTTATTTCCTTATATGACTTATAGACTTTAATAAAATCACAATAGCTTGCGAACGAAAAGTCCTCGAAATCAAAAGGAGGTTTTTTATTTGATTCCTTTAAGAAAACATTAAAAACAGAAGACAAAGAAGTTTTTCCTGAATTATTCTTCCCAACAATAGATGTGGCGTTCCTATCAAACGTTATTGTTACGTTATGCAGCAACCTGTAATTTTTTATCTCTGCCTTAATTAATTTCATGATTTTCCTCTTTGTTCATTGTTCAGACCCCCTCTATATCTTATTTCAAGATTTGATTATTTCTCCCCATAACGCCTGCTACAGCGAAACAACATCCGCCTCCCCAATAAAAGCGTACCTTTCCGGCATACATGTAAAAATGACAATCTGACATTCCTTGGCTGCTACCGCCAGTACAGCACCCATTAATTTAAGACGCTCCGTGTCGGTAGAACCCAGCGCATCATCCAAAATAACCGGTGTGCCGCCATCCTGCGCCACTATCATGGAACAGGACAACCGGTAAATTAGAGAAAGCTGTTCTTTTGTGCCTACGCTAAGGTAATCGAAGGGAACCGTGACATTGGAGATTGTTCTGCCGGCAATCTTTAAATCATCG
>JAUVAV010000002.1 GCA_030591525.1 candidate division FCPU426 bacterium
TCGCTGACAGATAATTGATTAAAGCTTCAAACCAGACATAAATAATATGTTCGGGATCATCAGGAAAAGGTATTCCCCACTGCGTGGAAGCCCGGGAAATAGAAATATCTTTCAATCCGCTGTTGATAATATTCACCACTTCATTGCAACGGGATACCGGCTGAATGAATTCAGGATGTTTTGCAATATGTTCCAGTAAGGGCCCGGCGAAACGCGAAAGGCGAAAAAAATAATTTTCCTCCGATAGCCACACCGCCTTGATTCCGTGAGTTGGACATAACCCGTCCTTCAGTTCGGTTTCTATATAGTAATTTTCACAAGAATTACAGTACCATCCTTCGTAATGTCCCGGGTATATATCGCCGGCCGCTTTGACGCGCCGTACTATTTCCTTAGCTGCCTCGTGGTGTCTTTGGTCCGAGGTACGGATAAACCGGTCGTATGAAACGTTTAAAGCCTGCCAGGTCTTTTGAAAAATCTCCGCCATCCGGTCGCAGTATTCCTGGGGGGGCTGATTTAATTCTCGTGCCCGCGCTTGCACATTGGAGGAATGTTCATCCGCTCCGGTAGCGAATTGAACATCATATCCGGTTGCCCGCCGCCAACGCGCCAATACATCAGTAGCAATCTCCTCGTAGGCATGACCGATATGCGGTTTGGAATTGGCATAAGTAATCGCCGTAGTAATATAATATTTATCGCCCATAATTATTTCCGTGCCTTCCCCTTGACTTTTTCTTCCTGAGAGGAGCGCTTTCCCCGGCGGCCTCCGCCCTCGTAGGAAAGGCAGCACATTAGCCGTCCGCAGAGTCCGGATATTTTAGCGGGATTCAAGGATATATTTTGATCTTTCGCCAAACGGATCGAAACCGAGACAAAATCCTTTAAAAAGGTACAACAGCACAACGGACGACCGCAGCATCCCACCCCGCCCAAGCGCCGGGCTTCATCCCGAACGCCGATCTGCCTCATTTCGATCTTGATTTTCAGAGCCCGGGCCAGTTCTTTTACCAATTCACGAAAGTCAACCCGGTTCTCAGCCGTAAAATAAAAAACCGCCTTGCGGGCATCCAGGGTATAGCTGACATCCACCAGCTTCATGGAGAGCCCTTTTTCCAGAATTTTTTTTCGGCATATCCGGTTGGCCTCTCTTTCCCGTCGGTCATTATTCTTGAGTTGTTCCTGATCGCGGACCGTAGCCGGACGTAAAATCCGGCGCCTGGACTCCGCTATACGTTCCTCGGGTAGAATGCGTTTAGTTCTAACCACTTGCGCCATGTTCGGACCGTACTCGGTCTCCACCACGCAAAAGGTATCAAGTTCCAGCCGCTTTCCGGCCCAAAGGCTGTAAAAAATTCTCCCGCCTTTTACTAATTGGACACCTATTGCTTCCGGCATATGTTTCTCTCCTTAATCCCGGACAGGATTAATTTCTCCCGGCCTTTGCTCCCAATCTCATGAAAAGATTTTCCAATAAAAGCTGGGTATTAATGTTTTTCTTCATTTGTTGGATCGCGGTTAAAACCGCTTGGCACTTCTCTGCCAGCGACTCCGTACTTTCGTCCAAAAGGGCGCCTTCCAGTTCAGTCAGGCGATCACTATTCATAAGCAGCTCGCGAGACGCCCGGCTGGATAATATTAGTAAGTCGCGGAACCAGGAAAGGAGTACGGCCAGCATTTCCGGCAGTTCGGCGCGATGTTCACCCCATTGGACTGCAGCCTCCGGCCAATCACGGGGCCCTAATTTTTGCAGCTTCCCGATAACCTGGTTTCGCAGCGCCTGCGTATTTTCATCCGCCAGGCGCAGAGCTTTTGCCGGACGCCCCCCGGATTGCATGGCCAGGGCCTGCGCCTGGTCCGCCGGACAGGCTAGCCGTTCCCTTAGCCAGGAGGATAAGACCTTGGTTTCCAGCGGCCGGAAACGGACCGTCTGGCAACGCGACCGGATAGTCTCCAACAACGCAAAAGGCTGGGTGGTAATCAGTACCAGTATAACCGCCGGAGGCGGCTCTTCCAGGAGTTTCAGCAAACTGTTGGCCGCCTCCAGGGTAAGCCTCTCGGCCGAATCAAGTATGTAAAGCTTGGTACTGCCTTCCATCGGTTTTAATATTGCATCTCTTTGTAATTGTTCGCGCATCTGGTCGATTTTTAAAAATTGCCCTTCCGGCTCTATGCTTCTTACGTCCGGATGACCGCCCTGGGTAATCTTACGGCAAGCCGGGCATTCTCCGCAAGCCTCCCCTTCCGCGGATTGGGAGCAATTAAGGGCTTGGGCCAAAGCCAGGGCCGTAGCCCGTTTGCCTACTCCTTCCGGCCCGGTAAATATAAAAGCATGCCCCAGCCGTTTATTCCCAACCGCGCGCTTAAAATATTCAATCGCCCGGGTTTGCCCTTTAATGTCTTTGAACGGCATACTCTACTCCTTTAAATACCTAAGAGCTTGAGCAGTTAGTCGGTTTTAATATAAATAATTCCTCTCCCTCGAGGGGAGAGGTTAGGTGAGGGTGCGATTTTAAAAGCTTTTATCACCCTCCCCTTTATCCCCTCCCGTCAAAAAGGGAGGGGAATACTTGAATTCCGGACTAATTGCTCAGGCTCCTAGGCTGCCTCCTTTTACAGAAAATTTAGCATTTATTCAACCTTACATCCTTCGAGGTGGATTTTAACCTTCTCCATACTTCATTCCAAACCTCTCCGGCTATTAACTTAATCGGGCGATCAGCCTGGATCCGGCAAACCCGGCGTGGTTCCCGCAGCGCGATTTCCAGATAAGCCTGACGAACGCGGCGGGCAAAAGCGGATGATTCCGATTCCATCCGGTCATGTCCTTGCTTAGCCTGAAAAGCCCGGCGTAAACCTTTGGTTGCGTTAATATCAAATAACAACGTGAGGTCCGGCTTGATTCCGTTTGCGGCAAAACGATTGGCAGCCGCGACGAATTTTGGGGAAAGTCCCCGGCCGCCTACTTGGTAGGCATATGTCGAATCTGCAAAGCGTTCGCATAAGACAATATATCGGTTGGCTAAAGCCGGTTGGATAAGCGTACGAACATGCTGGGCCCGGGCTGCCAGGAAAAGCAGAAGCTCTGTCTCAACCGTAGGCGGCGTTCCCTGGTTTGAGAGCAACATTAAGCGGATTTTTTCCGCCAGCGGATGCCCTCCCGGTTCTCTAGTCTCGACTATTTTTAAACCCGCTTGCTTTAGGCTTTCAGCCAAGCATTTAAATTGAGTACTTTTACCCGATCCATCCGGTCCTTCAAAAGTAATAAAAAACCCGCGTTTCTTGGGATCCATTTGGCATTAATGAATAACCCTGAACTAAATAATATATTGGACGGTCGTTGTAGTATCACCGGCAGTTGTAGGGGCGTTTAATTAAACGCCCCTACGTTCCGTAGGTGGCATATCTTAGCCTTCGAGAAATTGAAAAAACCACATGAAATATTCACATGCGGGAAAGCAAGTGGTTAATATATTACTTAAAAATTCAGGGTATCCTTTCATTTTTTTTGAAAATTCTTTTCTATCGGAAAATTATACCATAAAACAACTTTTATGGTTTTTATAAAACACTATATGTAGAAAATCAAGTTTTGTTTAATTTATATTTATCCACATAGCTTGTGGATAAATATAAATTATTTGTGCAATCCAATAAAACTCTTTAAAAACAGCCTTTTTTAAAAAGGCATATATATCAGCCCTGTGAGTAAACCGTGCTTTTTGCCTAAAAATCAGAACAATCCTTTTACTAACCCATCTTCTGTCAGGTCAATATTATTTCCAGCCGGTTGGGATGGCAAACCCGGCATGGTCCGCATATCTCCCAGCATAGGACAAAGAAATCCGGCCCCTACCGAAGCACGCACATCCCGCACTGGGATACGAAAATTTCGGGGCCGCCCTTTAAGTTTGGGGTCATGCGAAAGGGATAGATGGGTTTTAGCCATGCACACCGGAAGCCGGTCAAAACCCAGTTCCGTATATAATTTTATTTTCTTTTCCGCCATGGGCAAATAATCCACTCCATCGGCCCCGTAAATTTTGGCGGCAATGGTCTCTATCTTTTCCTTAACCGAATCCTCCAGGGAATAGAGAAATTTAAAGTCCGAGGTTTGGTCGGCCGCCGCTACCACGGCTTCGGCCAGTTCCCGGCCGCCGGCTCCTCCGCGGGCATGGACTTCTGAGCATACCGCGGCCTGAGCGCCAAATTGCAAGGCTTGCCCGCGCACCAGTTCTATTTCATGTTCCGTATCAGTACTAAACCGATTAATCGCTACGACCACCGGCACACCGTGCAATCGCACCGCCTGGATATGCTGTTCCAGATTTTCGCAACCCCGAATCAGAGCCTCATCATTCGGAGCCGCGGCCACGGCCGGATCCAAAGGCTTGCCGGGACGGACCTCAAAAGCATTCCCGTGCATCTTCAAGGCCCGTATCGTACAAGTCATAATTACCGCGTCCGGCTTCAATCCTGAATAGCGGCATTTAATATTCATGAATTTTTCGCATCCGCAATCCGCTCCAAAACCACTTTCCGTCACTACATAATCCGCCAAACGCAGAGCCATCTGGTCGGCAATAATCGAAGAATTCCCATGAGCGATATTGGCAAAAGGTCCGGCATGCACCAAGACCGGGGTATGCTCCAGGGTTTGCATGAGGGTCGGCATGACGGCATCTTTCATCAGTACGGCCAGGGACCCGGCGCATTGTAAATCCTCGGCCGTGATTGGTTGTCCACTGCGATTAGTGCCGATAACGATGGCTCCCAGACGCGTTCGCATATCTTTTAAATCCCGGGCCAGAGCCAGAATGGCCATAATCTCCGACGCTACGGCTATATCAAACCCGGTTTCCCGGGCATAACCGTTCTCCCGGCCGCCTAATCCGATTACTATCTGGCGCAGGGCCCGGTCTGAAATATCCACCACCCGGCGCCAAGTAATCGCCAGGGGATCAATATCCAGCTTATTACCATGCAGCAGGTGGGAATCAATATAGGCTGCCAAGAGGTTATTAGCCAGAGAAACGGCATGGATATCTCCGGTTAAATGAAGATTTAAATCCTCCATGGGTACTACTTGCGAATAACCTCCGCCGGCGGCACCGCCTTTAATTCCGAATACCGGGCCCAAGGAGGGCTGGCGAATACAGGTAATTACCCGCTTTCCGATCTTGGCCAGCGCTTGGGAAACCCCTATGGTAGTAACGGTCTTGCCCTCGCCCAGCGGCGTAGGGGTAATGGCGGTTACATCAATATATTTTCCCAGCGGGCGATCCGCCTTAGCCTGAATAATATCCAGGTGTACCTTGGCTTTGTATTTTCCATAAAGTTCCAAATCCTCGCTATCTAATCCAAGTTCTCCGGCTATCTCGGATATGGGACGCAAGACCGCCTTTTGCGCGATTTCAAGATCACTGGGTATTTTATGAAGCTTTACGTTCATGATATCTCTCCTTAATACGTTAGCCGCTTCATCCCCGCGTTGAAATGCGGGGATGAAGCGGCATAAAAACAAAAAACGCGCCGAAGGCCTGCGACGCGGTTCAAAAAATCTCCCCCTCGATCTATATATTCCCAAGCAGGGACACGGTGCACCGTGCCCCTGCTTAATAAAGCATCCCTTTTATTTTTTCTTTTTACTGCTTTTCTTTTTAACTGTCTTCTTTTTGCTGCTTTTTTTGCTTTTGATCGTCTCCGCCTTTTTCGGGACAGCCACATCCGCTTTAGATTCCGGAGCAGCGCGCTTGGTAAGATCATCCGTGGAAACTCCCGGGGTTGCTTTCGTCAGCGCCCGCTTACTGGTCCGGGCTTTTTGCCGGCCCTCTCTTTTCGCGAGTACATTTTGAATACGCCTTTTAATCCATCGGCTGGTTTCTTGTTCCAAGGCTTGTTTTAAAATAGTTTTAGCTTGGGGTTTTTTTATATCCCCCAAGGCGGAGACCGCGGCCCAGCGAACGCGCTCTATTTTGTCTTCCACCAGTTTGCCTAAAGCTTTAATCGCCTTTTCGCCTTTTATCCGGCCCAAGGCTTCAGCGGCCTCTTCTCTAACATACTCATCTTTATCTCCGGCCATTTTAAGCACAATACCGATATGCTTGGCCTCCGCCATTTGTGCCAGCGCATGAGCGGCCGCGGATCGGACTACCCGTTTCTTTTCCTTCAGCAAGGGAAGCAGCGCCGGTATCGCACTCTGGGCGCCCAACCGGCCCAAGGCCAAGGCCGCCTCCCGGCGCATGGAACTTTGCTCATCAGTCAGCGCTTGGATTAAAACTCCTTCTGCCCGGGAATCACCGATATTTCCCAAAGCCATAATAGCGGAACGCTTGGGATAAAGTTTTTTTTCTCCGGCTAACTGAATCAAATCCGGCACTGCAGCCCGGGCTTTTATCCTTCCCAGGGCCATGGCCGCATCGCCCTGCAGCATAGGAACCTTGGAATGGAGAACCCGCCGAATTTGATCTACTACTTCGTCGCCTTTAAACTTGGTCAACACCCAAATAACGCGGCGTTGAACGAGAATCTCCTTATCATTCAGCGCTTTATATAAGTCCGGCAAAACATTTCTATCCTGGGATAGGCCCACGGCTATGACCGCCTGCTCACGAACCTTGGTTGAAGGATCCTTAAGAAAACCCTTGATCGCGGGTATTTTCTCTTTTCCTCCCAATTTAACCGTTGTAAAAACCGCCGCCGCCCGGACCTCCTCGCTTTTATCCTTCAGCAGAGGCTCAACCTGATCCAGTTGTGATTTGTCTCCCCAGGCCCGCATGGATACCAAAGCATTGGCGCGCACTTTATCGTCCTGATCCTGCAGGGCTTTAAGCAGCTTGGGCACTACGGATTTATCACCCACGCCGCCCAGCGACATAACCGCCCGGCGCCGCTCGGCCGGATCGTTGGAATCCAGCATGCGCGAATATTTATTGATCATGGATTTCCTTTTGTGTTTCCAAGAGCGTGGTGCTTTTAGTTGCAGGGCCGCAATAATTACCCCGGCTGCCACCATCAATACTACCATGGTAATCCATATAATCTTGGTTTTCTGCGTTGCCATGCCCAACCTCCTTAATTCACTCTATTTACATTTTATATGGGAGAAAATTATAGCATATTAATAAAACTCACGCATTAAAAAATGTAAGTCGCATGTAATATTCAGTGCCTGGAGGAAGTTGTCTGACTTAACAACAAAAGACATTTTTTCCGAGTTTCCCCCTTTTCAAAAAGGGGGGCAAGGGGGGATTTTATAAATATGCAAAAGTTGAAATATTAAATCCAAAAAGGGATGTATTGCTTGCCTGTTTTTAGGGTTTTGTTTTCCACCCCAACGGGGTGCCCTTCTTTAAAATCATCCTGTCTTCGTTTTTTTTGGACGCGTCTTTAGTTTTCATTCTTTTGCTTCATTATCTCTTATTGTTGTTCCGTCTTTTCGTTTCCATTCAATTAATCCATTTGCACTTCGCCCCGGTCACTTCGACATGCTCAGTGACCGGGGGCGAATCAATCAAAAATGGCCGTTGAGCTGTTTGTCGGTCCGGTGGCTGAGCTTGTCGAAGCCACCCGGGCCCTTTGTGTGCGACATTAATCCCTCTTTTAAAACAACGTTTTTCTTGTGCCTGGCACCGTGCAAACAGTGTTTTTTTCTTTCATTTTAAATAAACCTCATAATGTGTCATTGCCAAGAAATTAGAAATTGGCGCAGATGCCGTTTGCCCTGGTTGTATGCGATGTTTAGATATAGGAGTGGCCAAAATCCTTGCGTTTGGCCAAGCCATAGCTCACGGTATTACCTCAATCTCTCTAGATCGCGAAAATCTATACCTCTTGTCAGTCAATCGGCATAAATGAGGTATTAGTCCCGCTCCATAAAGACCAGAGTATTTTCCATTGAAACCGTAACTATCGCGCACTTGTACATTCTTGTTAAAAGCTGATATTAAATTGCTAGCTTGCTGGTTGGAAATCCTTTTTATGAACGGTAACAGTTCAGACAAAGGGTTTGCGTCATCATATTCTCGACAACCCCGGATAGCTTCGATGTATGCGTTCAACATCCGATCATGTGGCATTAATATTTTTACGATTTCTTTTGCGACTGTATCCCACGAACAGGAAATCGCCTGAAACTTTCCTATAAAACCATAAGGATCTTTCCCTAATTTAATAGAAATAACTGGCACGCCTTGTCCAAAAGCAAAACCCACTTCTTGATCCGTCCAATCACTATCATGGAAGTTTTCCGTCATAAGAACCCCAAACGCGTCCATAGAAAAAAGGGCGTTCTCAATTTCATTTTGCCATTCTTTATTAGGCCGAATGTCTTCATGCGCCACAAAACCAGATATTCCGAAAAGCTTTAATTTTTCTTTTAATTCTGCTGTTTCTTTTTTAACTTCGGTTTTGTGGCTAAGAAACAATCTATACCCATCTTTCCCCCAGATACGGTTCACGGCTTCGGGCAGAATAGCACGCTTGCCTGCCAAAAGCTTTCCGGATTCTTTTCGCCAATCTCGTTCTTCTGCGAATTCCATCTCCAAAAAAACATTCTCAATAAACTCATCCTGAACATTATGAGCTTTATTTAGATCATCCCTTATTTGCTTCTGTAGTTTATCCTTTTTCTTAGCAGCGCTAATATATAATATTTCTGGCATTACCAAATAAAGGGCATGACCATATGTAATCCCGCCTATGTTCTCGTAACCACATCCTTCACGTACCCTTATTTGAGAATTTACGATAATTTCCTGGAGTTCGTTTTGCCCATCATTCGCGTATAGTTTCGAAAGCACCGCCAAGTAATGCTCGATATTCCGTGATAGTTGCAACTGATATTCATTTTCACTCATATCTTTACCCTCACTTCCCCGCTTATCAACTTCGGCCATAGCGCATCTCGTAGATTTTCAAGATTAACGGTGCTGCCAGTGTAATAAGTCACGACAGCACATTAAAGGATAACATATAAGGCATTACTCGCAAGCTCCAATGCTGCTTCCGGCCGTTTTCCGTTTACTTCGGCAAGGTCGTTTCGACAAGCTCAACGACCGGTTTGACTGACTCAACGACCTTGTCGAAGCAGTCGAACTACCGGGCCCCGAGCCGTTCACCGAGCTTGTCGAGGTGACGGTTCCTGATCGTTCTCGTTTGTTTCGCTCGCTTCGCCTGCTTCGACAGGCTCAGCGATCGGTTTTATTTCTATCCTTTTCTTGCACTCTACCTGAGTTGTTTGCTGAGTTTGTCGAAGCAGGCGAGGGGCGGCCTCCGGTCGTTTCGGCAGGCTCAACGACCTTGCCGAAGCAGGTAAAAGAGCCTTTCTAGGATGCTGTGTATAGTTTTTTGCCAATTCAGGTAATTTGTTATACTCCCCTTCAATCAATGCCTTTTTCTTGGCATGACTCCATCCTTGTACTTGCTTCTCGCGATAAAACGCTTCGTCAACTCTTGCGTATTCCTCCGAATAGACTAGTCTGACTGGATGTTTTTTCTTGGTATAGTTCGCTCCGAGCATATTTTCATGCTCCCAAAGCCGCTTTTCAAGATTGACGGTACTACCAGTGTAATAAGTCCCATCAGCACATTCAAGGATATACATATAAGGCATTACTCGCGCCTCACTTTAGTCGCTTCGACAAGCTCAGCGACCAGTTTGACAGGCTCAGCAAACGGTTCAGTGACCGCGGATAATTATGGGCCCCCTGAGCTTTTTTAACTTCCGGGCCCCGAGCTTGTCGAGGGGCCGCTTCCGGTTCGACAGGGTCGATTTGCCTGCTTCGACAGGCTCAGCAAACGGTTCAGTGACCGGTTTGACTGACTCAACGACCTTGCCGAAACCGTCTATCCCGTCCGATGCTTTAAACCCCGGGATAAATTTCATCCAAATTTAAATATTGCTCCACCAGCATAGCGGCATGTTCAATTTTGTCCTGCTCCAGAGGGCAAATTTTAACCATCAGATCATGGATCCGGGATGCCACGGTATAGGTATCCTGGTTGCAAGTGATCACCGGTATCCGGGTGCGATGAATTAAATCCAGAATAACCGGATGCGGCATGGTTTCTCCGGTCAGGACAATGCCGGCCACCATATCGGGGCGGCTTTCTCCCTTGTAGAGCGCCATCCCGATAGCCGCCAAAATAATATCTTCACGGTCTCCCGGGGTAATAATCAAAGAACCGGTTTTAAAATAATTTAGGGCTTGATGAACACTCATGGCACCCACCAGGTTGTGCCTTACCGTCACCTCCAAGGCATGCTCCGGCAAGTTGCTGTCGATCAGTTCCCCTTCGATTTCTTCCAGGACTTCCTTTATGGTCGGCGCGGAAAGCACATCATCGTAGGGGAGCACCCCCAGGACTTTAATCCCTCTCTGCTTAAATCCCTTAACTACCAGTTCCTTTATCTGATCATATTTTTCCATCTTTACTTTATTGATTACCACCCCGGCTAATTCTACTCCTTCTTTCCGCAAAAGCTCACTGCTTAAAGCCACTTCATCAATCGGACGTCCTACCCCGCCGGGAGCTACTATTACTACCGGGGCTTTTAATAATTTAGCGACTCTGGCATTGGAAAGCCCAAAAACCGAACCTACTCCCGCATGCCCGGTCCCTTCTATTACCACAAAATCCCGGTTCTGGCTGACGTTCTCATATGCTTTCTGAATTTTTTCTTCCAGCTCTTCCCCTCGTCCGCGCTTAATATATTGGGCGGTAAATCCCTTTCCCACCCTTACCGGATTCATATCCTGCAAGCCGGCGCCGGTTTTGAAAACCGTCTCCATTAGCAGCGCATCTTCATCAACCGTTCCTTGCTCGCTCTCAACGGTTCTCTGTCCCACGGGTTTAATATATCCGATATTTTTACGGCTATGCTGCAGCTTTCCCAAAATCCCCAGGGAGAGCATGGTCTTTCCCACGTTCTGGTGTGTTGCCGCAATAAAAATCTTTGGAGTACTCACGGAAACTCCTTTATGCCGGGTCAATCCCCGGCTTTTTCTTTTGCAATAAGCGCTTAACCAGTTCTACGCATTTTACGGCATCAGGCGCATAGCCGTCAGCCCCAATTTCATCGGCATACTGCTGGGTAACCACTGCTCCTCCCAGTATTACTTGAATACCAAGACCTCGGCAGCGAACCAGCGAGACCACCTTTTCCATTTCCAGCATAGTAGTGGTCATCAAAGCGGATAATGCGATAAACTTCGCCTTATACTCGATAGCTTGTGCTAAAATTGTGTTTTCATCTACTGATTTACCCAGATCTATAATTTTATATCCGTTATTCCTTAACAATAAACCCACAATTTTTTTTCCGATATCATGCACATCGCCTTTGACTGTCGCCAGAATACCCAAGTCCCGGCTGCCTTGATTTTCCTGATTAAGATAAGGCGTAAGTAATTGCATGCCCTTTTCCATGGTCTCCGCCGAAGCTATCAACTGGGGAAGAAAGTATTCACGCTGATCGTATTTATCTCCCACGGCTTGAATAGCTGGGATCATTATCTTCTGAACTAAATTATAAGCCGGCAGGCCTTTTTTCAGGCCGGCTTGGATAAGAGCCTGAATTTGCGTCTTTTCTCCCTGGAGAATCTTTTCATATATCTCCCCTTCCAGGGAAACTTCCGCTTTTATTTTATGGCGGTGCGTCCGGGCCTTCTGCGATCCCTGGCTCGTGCATTGATTAATAAACTCACGAGCGCCCTCATCCCGGCCGATTAAAACCTCCGAACTGTGTTTGATTTTCATCAATAACGCTTCCATGGGATTGGCTATCACCAGGGATAAGCCCGCTGCTGCCGCCATGGCCAAAAACGCGCTGTTCAGGAATTCCCGGCCCGGCAGGCCAAAAGAAATATTGGAGAGACCCAGGATAGTATTAAGGCCCAGCTCACGGGAGGCATAGCTTATAGTGCGAAGAGTAATATTAGGGCCGGCCGGATTGGCGGAAGCCGCCAGTGCCAGTCCATCCACTACCGCATTTTCACGGGGAATACCATGCTGCTCACAGGCAGCCAAAACCCGTTCCAGCACTTTTTGGCGGCCCTCCCAATCATCTGGGATACCGCGTTCATCCAGCGGCAATATAATGAACGCCGCGCCATATTGCCGAATCATTGGCAGTAATTTGGCCAGTTTTTCCGCTTCTCCGGAGATGGAATTTACCAGGATCCGTCCCGGATATAAACGCGCCGCAGCCTCTATTACTTCCGGCTGATTAGAATCAATGCATAGGGGCAGCTCTGAAAAAACCGATAATTCGGAAACCGCCTTGAGCATGGTATCCTTTTCTTTAATGCCCGGCATGCCCACATTAATATCCAGGATATCCGCTCCGTTTTCCTTCTGCTCTTTGGCGTAAGTTTTAAGGACATCCAATTTCCCGGCCTTTAATTCAGCTTGAAGCTCTGCCTTGCCCGTGGGATTAATTCTCTCTCCTACTACGCGAATTGGTTTTTCCGGATTGCTTGTAATAATAACGGTTTTTCTAGGGCTGGATAAAAGCAGTTCATTTTTTTTCCGGAGCTTTTTTATCCTGGTTTTATCTTTAAGCCCTTGGTTTAGGTCCCGGATATGCCTGGGTGTCGTGCCACAACACCCGCCTAAAAGGCTGACCCCTTCTTCCCGGAATGCCTCGCCGTATTCGGAAAATTCCTCCGGCCCCATGGAAAAACGCGTTTCACCTTTTTCTACTATTGGTAAACCGGCATTAGGTTTTATCAGAATCGGAATTCTGGCATAGGCATTAATCTTTTTAACCATTTCCAGCATTTGCCGCGGCCCGGCAGAACAATTCAGCCCGAAACCGTCGGCTCCCAGGGATTGAAGAATATTCAGGCACGTCAAGGGGTCGCTCCCGGTCAGGGTCTTTCCGGTTTCATCAAAAGTCATGGATACTATTATGGGACAAGCCGCCGCCTGTTTGGCTGCCATTAAAGCTATTCTGGCTTCCTGGATATCGATCTGGGTCTCAATAACTATTAAATCGACCCCGGCCGAATCCAAGGCCCGGATTTGTTCGCTGAAGATTTCCAGCCCTTGGTCCCAGCCGGCCTCTCCGTAGGGTTGGTAGAAAATCCCGGTAGGCCCGACATTTCCCGCTGCCCATCGCCCTTGGGAATGAGCTGTTTCCAATGACAGCTCCGCCAGCCGTTGATTAATATCGGCAACTTGTTTTTCAAGCCCATAATCACGAAGTTTAATCCGGTTGGCTCCAAAAGTCGGCGTATAGATGATCTCAGATCCGGATTCAAGATATTCAGCCTGGATTTTCCTGATAATCTCCGGATGTTCAAGGCAGTAAACCTCAGGTGATCCTCCGGAAGGCATTCCCATTTTTTGGAGCATGGTTCCGGTTGATCCATCCAGTAAAATTATTTTTTTATTTGAACTCAAATCTAATTTGTTCTTCATTTGCTCTCTCCCGCGGGGAAGACCGGCAGCAGAGCTGTCACGGTTTTCTCCGGAAAAAGAATATTTTTATCATTAATTTTTATCCCGTATTTTTCAAATTCCAGAATTTCATAAAAGAATTGTTGATAATTTAGTGAAAAATCGCCATATCCGCATGAAAAACGCCGGCCAATATATCTTCCGGTTCGATTTAATTCAATGGTTACTTCTTTTTCTATAAAATCCAGGGCAAATTCTACTTTTTCTGATAAAACCGCGTCTAAAACCACGGCTTTTTCTATGTCCCCTTCATCCTGCAACTTTTGAATTTGTATAAAATCTCCGGGCAGAACCGATGCGCCTAGAATAAATACGGATTCCGCTCCTACACACCTTGCTTGTACTAATCGGCCGGTAAATCCATATTCGTTTATAATGACCTCGTGCTTCTTTATTTCTATAGATTTTTCCTGATAAAAAGTCCTTACCCTGGTCTCCTTAACCATTTGAGTAATCATGGACTCATATCTGGCCCAAACCTTAGCTTTAAGCTCCCCGCCCTCATCTGAGTTCTTGCCTTTTATAAAATCCGGGTTTTTCCTATAATTAAGTCGGTGAAAAACCCGGATAATGGGCACCTCACTAAAAACCAGCGTTTTAATGGTTAGCGCCTTCATGTCTTTGCCAAGGTAATCCCCCGGCTGGCCTGGTACTTGCCGCCCTTATCCGCATAGGATATCTTTGGCAGTAATTCGCTCTGTAAAAAAATCACCTGAGCAATACCCTCTTCGGCGTAAATTTTCACCGGGACCGGTGTAGTGTTCACAATCTGCATAGTTACATGCCCTTCCCACTCCGGCTCCAGAGGTGTAACATTGACCAGAACCCCGCACCGCGCATAAGTGGATTTCCCCGTGCAAATGGTAATAATATTACGTGGAATTCGAAAGTATTCCAAAGAGCATCCCAAGCAAAAAGTTTGCGGTGGCAATTCCAGTACCGGACCTCTATAATCCCGGAAATCATCCGGCCGGGCCAGTTTAGGATCCACGATTTTTTGCGTAGAGGGTTGATATATTTTAAACTCATCGGTAAGGCGCATATCATATCCATAGGATGATATTCCATAGGAGATGATGCCGCCTGAAGTTGGCTCGGCACATGGTTCAATCATGCCATGCTCTTTTGCTAACTTACGAATAATGTGATCCGGTAGTACCATTTTGACTTCCTCCTGATTATTCAAACTCTCTCATACTACCCACCGGCGTAGGGGCCGGCTTCCATGCCGGCCCTTGGGTTTTACATCACACCGGCGGGCAGACATGGAAGTCCGCCCCTACATCTGCCGTTATCACGGCAAACGCTAAAATACACCTCTTATTTTCCCGCCTTCCTTATCAACCACTCCATAATCAGACGCACCCCTGAACCAGTGGCTCCTTTGGAATAGATTGCCCCGGCCTCGCCCCAAGCTGTGCCCGCAATATCCAAATGAACCCAGGGCATTGAATTGATAAACTTCTCCAGAAAGGCTGAGGCCGTGATTGTCCCAGCGCCTGATTTGCTGCTGATATTGGCCACATCCGCGACCTCGCTTTTTATCAGTTCCCGGTATTCATCCCACAATGGCAAACGCCATACTCTTTCTCCCGAATCCCGGGCCGCGGACTTGATTTCATCTGATAATTGATCGTTGTTTGACACTAATCCAATCGCAATATGTCCTAAAGCTACAATGACCGCTCCGGTTAGGGTTGCCAGGTCAATGATGCATTCCGGCTTAAAACGCTGGATATAGGTCAGGGCATCCGCCAGAATCAGTCTTCCCTCCGCATCGGTATTAAGCACTTCTATGGTCTGGCCTGATAAACTGGTCAAAATGTCTCCCGGCCGATAGGCCGTGGCAGAAGGGAGATTCTCCGCCGCCGGAATAATCCCGACCAGATTCAACGGCAATTTGAGCTCGGCCGCTGACTGGATTATGCCCAATACTGCCGCGGCACCGCACATATCATAGCGCATTTCGTCCATTTTGGCCGACGGTTTGATGGATATTCCACCGGAATCAAAAGTAATGCCTTTACCGACCAAGCCAACCGGCGCTTGTCCGGTTTTTCCTCCCCTATAAATACACTCTATCAATACCGGTGGATTGATACTGCCTGAACCGACTCCCAAGAGCGCTCCAAAACCTTGCTTGCTTAATTCCGGCTTTTGTTTGACGCGAACCGTAATTTTAGAATATTTCCGTCCCAAACTGATTGCTTCCTTGGCTAATGCCTGGGGAAAGAGCCGGTTTCCCGGGCGATTTCCCAAAGTCCGGGCAAAATTGGCTCCCTCGGCAATAATTTCTCCCTGTTTGATCTGCCTTATATTTACGGTCTTCTCCCGCAAGGCCAGGCATAGTTTAAAAGGCATTATTTTTTCTTCAGCTTTACGGGCCGGCTTATATTCGCGATATTGATATAAGGCCAGAGTCCCGGCCAGGGCTGCTGCTTGAGCCGCATTCCCGGTTTTTACCTTTCCAAGAGCAAAAGAATCCGCAGCTATGGTCAGGTTCCACTGTTTAATTTCCCGGCATTTTTTTATTGCCCGGCCTATGGCTTTGCGAATTTTTTCGATATCCAGATCCTCGCTTTTTCCCAGGCCGCAAAGAATTAAGCGGCGCGGACCTTTACCCGCCGGATAAATTACGTACAGTTCGTCTTTTTTTCCCTTTAAATCCCCGATTTGACGAAAGCGTTTGATTTCAGCTTCCAACCCAGGTGGAAGTCCTCTGCTTCGGGCCGAACTGTTCTCTACAACCCCTACCGCTATGTTTTCAGCTTTTAATAGGTCCTTATAATCTATTATTTTAAGAGCCATTACCCTTGTTTTCCTCCTTTTCTGCTGGTGGGCGGACATGGAAGTCCGCCCCTAGGAGCCTGAGCATTTAGTTGCTCAGGCTCCAGAGCATTTGAGATTCGATAGTAGAAATTTGATAAAATATCTCAAATGCGGTCTACTTTCTACTATCTACTCTCAAAAAATCAGACTAATTGCTCAAGCTCCTAGTAGTTTACGCTTATATTGACATCGAGGCAAGATTAAATACTTTTGTATAGCCCCTACTTTCCCAGCGCTGTCACTATCCTGGCAATCTCCCCCATATCAAGAGTTTCGGGCCGGCGCTTGAAATCAATGCCGGCCTGATCAAGCGCCTCCTCCCAAGCTGAAAGCTCCGGCATTCCAGATATGCTTTGTATACATTTACGCAGCGTTTTCCGGCGGTGTGTAAACATACCGTGGACCAAGATAAAAAAATACTCCGGATTAGAGATTTCTATGGGTGGAGTGGACCGGCGGTCTATACGGACTATAGCCGAACTGACCCGGGGCGGCGGCTGAAACGCAGCAGCTGGAACTTTTTTAATAAAAGAAGGCTTGCCGTAATACTGTATTGCGATAGAATAGGCGGAATAATCCTTTCCGCCCGGCTGGGCGCACATGCGGCGCGCCACTTCTTCCTGGACCATAATCACTATTCTTTCGCACCCGTCTGGGGCAGCTAATAAATGTATCACCATTTGGGTAGCTAAATAATATGGCAGGTTGGAGACCATTTTTACTTTTTTATACCCCTTTTGGCGTAATTCCAAATTCAATGCCGACCAATCTGCCCGTCGGGCATCTTGATGGCGAATTTCCAGATTTTTATTATGCCCAAGTCTTTCATGCAGACGATTTGCCAGGCGCTCGTCCATCTCCATGGCTAAAACCTGTCCAGCTTGCGCTAATAACGCCTTGGTTAAAACACCTTTACCCGGCCCAACTTCTATGACAGCATCCTCCCGGCTTAATTCAGCGCTATTAATAATCGGAACCAAAAATGAGAGGTCAACCAGAAAATGCTGGCCCAATCGGGGTTTTTTCATACTGAATTATCCTTTGGGACGCGAATTTATGACCATGTCAGCCGCCAGGGACAAAGCGGCTGACATGGAACCAGCTTGGGCCAGACCTTTTCCTGCCAGATCAAAAGCTGTGCCATGATCTGGTGAAGTGCGAATAATTGGGAGACCGGCAGTTATATTAACCCCTCGGTGAATCGCCTCCATTTTAAAAGGAATAAGCCCCTGGTCATGATACATGCATACTATCAAATCAAAAGATCGCATTATATCATTAGTAAACAAAGTATCAGGAGAGTATGGCCCGGTGACTTTAAACCTTTTATTATGGGCTAAATCCCGGATCGCTGGAATAATCTCCCGGATTTCTTCCCGGCCAAAAATACCGGCTTCGCCGGCATGAGGATTTAGTCCTGCTACTGCAATACGCGGCTGTTTAATATTGAGTCGCTCCTGTAGCTCCTTAACGGCAATATGAATAATTTTAATAATTCGCTGCCGGGTAATTAATTTCGGTACCCGGGCTATGGGCTCATGAATAGTCACTAATACCAGCCTGAACTTCCCATCCACAAACATCATGGCAAAATCCCTGGTTTTGGTTAACCGTCCGAGAAACTCAGTATGCCCGGAAAGAAATACTCCGGCAGCATGCCAAGCTTGCTTACAAATCGGAGCCGTTACTACGGCATCCGCTTCCTGGTTTAAAACAAATTTCACGGCGCGCTCAACCGCTTTATAAGATATCCGGCCGGTATAAGGGGTCCATTTTCCTGGTTTTATTCTACTGTGTGGAATGGAATGATGCCAAACCGGTAAATGTCCAGGCCTAAACTCAACCTGACTTAACTCCTTGACCGGAATAACCTGTATATCAGCATGACAGATTTTAACTGCCTGGCGAATAACTTCCGGATCGCCCACCACCAGGGGCCGAATTCTCGCGGCGAGTTTTTTATCTTGCAGGGATTTTATTATAACCTCAGGCCCTATTCCAGCCGGATCTCCCATGGAGATAGCTAAGCGGGGTTTGTAGGTTTTATCTCGGATTGGCATAGCAATACACGCATCCTTGGGGACAGGCCATTTGATAGGACCCAATATCCACAGATAAAGTACATCCACAATCCGGACGCTGTCCAGTATCCTTTTTTAAAACAGCTATTTCTTTTTGAGGATGTAATCTAGTCAGCAATTCACCATCTATGCATCGGGCTGGTTTTATGCCAAATGGCGTAAGGTCCGGAGAACAACAAGCCCTAACTTCCATTCCTTTTTTTTGCGCTGTCTCTTGAAGCCGCTCTGATATCTCCTGTGTCCGGTCGGAACCGGGCGTAACCCAAGGTAGCTTGTATTTACCCGCACGGTAGCGCGACTTTTTGTACCATTGGCAGAGGGATACTGTCACCGTCCTCAAACCGGCCGCAGATGCGGCCGCGGCAATCCGCTCAAATGCCTCCAGATTGCTTTGAATATCGCCGCCTTCCCGCCAAAATACAATGGGATCAAAACGCCAGTTTACGCGTCCGGGGTCTCCGGCTAACTCGATTAGTTCCCGGAATTGATGAACGGCTTTTTCCAGGGGTATTATGCCGGGTTCAAGTAAAGTGCCGCCCAACCCGGTTATGGTAAAATGAAAAAAAACCTGCTTATAGTGTCCCAATCGCTCACGCAATCCTCCGGCATTCTCCAGGAGGGATGAATAATCCTTAGACCATAGTACCAGGGTATGTACTAATGCCGGCTTAAGCTCTACCAGTCTTTCCCTGCCGTTAAAGGGATTTTTTACCTTAACCTGCCCCTCGCGCAACCAGGCCGACAGGGTTTCCGGGAAACAGCGGGGTAGATCCGTGCGTCGGGAAGCGGAAATAACTTGCAGCATTTTATTCCGAAGAGCCGAATTGTTTATCCAAGGGGGACCCCGGAAGAGCAACTTCGCAAATCCGGCAGGGATTTTCTATCCCCTTTAACAAAACCGGTTCGGCCATTTCTCTTAGAATTATTCTTTTTTTCAACTGCATATCATGGTAAAAAAACAAAACCTCATCCTTGAAATTGGGTTCCTCGGAAGAAAGCGATTTTATCTCGACTTCCTGCTGAATCTGATCAAATAATTCCCGGGTAATAACTATGCCACGGTTAAATAGTTTTTGATCCCAGGAATAGGCATTAAAAGGAAATGGCGGAGAATAGTGGGTTTCAATATAATTTTTTACCAGATCCGAGGATCCTGAAAGCCGGGCTGACTGGGTCAAGCATGGCGAGATCACAATCGGTATCTTATTTTCATGATCTTCGCCCACCAGGGCATAAAACAGCTCTCCGTTGGTCAACGCCATCCCGATATCCACCCGTGGCATTGAAAATCCCAAGGCCACCTTGGATAAAACATTACGCAGAACGGTCTCTGAAATCACATCGGTATCGGACTGGGATAACTGCGTTAAAAATTCCAGCACTTCCGGTTTTACCCCTTTTTTCACGAGACCGGACAGCACTTCCCTTATCTTTCGGGGCTGCCGGGGATTCACTCCCAACTCGCTGGCGGCTTGATAAATCTCTCTAGCCTTACGTATGTGCCCCTCCCGGGAAACTCCCTTAAGCTTGTTAAAACGGACGGCTATCAAATAAGCGGCGCGAATTGCATTCACGGCCCGCATATAGTATGCGGCATAGCCGTCGCCGGCAAAATAAATTCGCTGCCCGTGACAAGACAAGGCTCCGGTGTTAACCGCAGTGAGATAAGGCGCCAAGTAAGAGGCGGTATCCTTGGTCAGTTTCATTGTGGTTTCCGTCGAATTGCGCAGATCGGCAAACATAAAAATCACATGCTCTCTCCGCTGATCCGTCAGCGGATAAATCTCCCCCTCCGGCCGGCAGATAAAGAGATTGCCTTCCACAAAACCGTTCTCAACCTCGGTTTGGTGCTGGGACCAGACCGGTTTGGAAACCCAACGGTTTTTGGTGCCCTGCTCCTGCTTTTCCAATATCAAATCATAGCCGCGCCATAGCCTCAGCCCCTGCCAATCTAAAACCTGGTTGGTATTCCTCCCGTAATGGGAACGCAACAGGCGAAAATCCTCCGCCAGGGTAATGTAATGGCTGATACGCTGGAGGGTCTTATCTAGTTCCATCAGTAATTCCCGCTTCCTAAGCGGGGCCCAAAAAGTCCTGCGGCTTTGGTTAACTATCTTTACTCCTTCTTTCAGGCTGGTGCGTATCGCGTCCACTTCCGGATAATGCTTTCCGCGCAGCATCTTCAGAAACCGTCTCCGTAGCGAGGGTTTGGTGAGCAACTCTCCCATCTGCCTCTCGTTGGCCACAAAAGATATAATCTCGCGGGCATCCAAAGATGAGCGCAGGTATTCACGCAGACTGCTCCGCAGCCGCACCCGGGCGTTTTCAAAAATCAATTTAGTGCGAAGCTCGCTTTGGCGGCGAACGGATTTCAGCAAACACCGGCGTTCCTTGCGCTGCTGCCAAAGCCAGATCAAGGTAGCAGGCTCGGCTAAGGAGCGTTTAAGATTTTTAGCTTCCATTTTTTTGCTTTTAAATACCATTTGTCCCAGCTGGGTCATCAACTGGTTGCGCAGGTACTGGGAAATTTGGTAAGGATTCGGTCCCATCAGGCTTTCTTCCAGCAATCCGGCGTCCGCTGCATCTATAAATCCCCAGATGAAGGGATTTAGCAGACGACGGTCACAATCGTCTATTTCCGGATTTCCCAGTTTTTCCGCGCGCTGGCGCCGAAGTTCTTTGCTCTCCTCGACTTGTTTGAAAACCAGTACCAGAGAACGTCCCAGAGTCAGACGCGCGGTAGTGGCCAACCGGCCCAAACTCTCGATATTTTTTTCAAAATGTTCCGAAATGATCTCTGCTATCAAAGTGGCCAAGGCGAGCAGCACTAAATAATTAAGGCGGGAAATGCCGGAAGCGTGTTCCTGAATTATGGCATTTAAACGCAGGCCGCGATAGGCCTCGGCCACGGCCGCCAGTTCATGGTTGACCCAGTGCTGGAAGCTTTGCATTTTCAGGCGGGGAGTTTCACACCATTGGTCGAAAAAGATATCCGCCAGTTCCGAATCCGGTATTGTAAACACCATATCGGCTTTCGGTCCGGCTTCCTGCAGCATTTCAGAAAATCGCTCCACCGCCTGTAATACCAGTTTCTCAATCCCCCCCTCACCTTGCTGCGGGGGCGGAAAAGCCGCTTGATGAAATTTCATTCGGCCGCCGTAATTCACTTCAGAGGAATGGTGTTCAAAAACAAAACAATCCCGGCGTTCGGGTAAAATATGTCGAGTTTTCATAAGTATGGTTTCCCTTTCTATAGCCTACTGCATTTCCTGCTGCACACGCTGTATATTCACACGCGCCTTCTCATGCCCGGGATCGAGCGCCAAAACCTGTTTCCAGGCAGTCAAGGCCTCATTCACTTTCCCGCGTTGATAGGCGGCCAACCCGTCGGCGTAATAGGCTTGCGCGCGGCGGGAATTCAATAATTTCTCTTCCGCCAACTCACGGCGGACCCGCGTCAACCATTCACGACACTCGACATTTCCGGGATCCTCGGCCAAAGTTTTTTCCCATTCGCGGACCGCGCCGGTTAAATCTCCCTGGCAATACAAGGCCGCGCCAAGCTTAAACCGGCGGCGTGATCCGGAACGGGCATCAGCCTGTTTTCCCTCTTGTTTAATAGCCGCCCGGGCGCGGCGCTTTCCTTTGCCCGCCGCTTTATGCGAGGGAAAAACGTAAAGAATCTTCTTAAAATAGCTTAAAGCGCTGCGAAAGCGTCCTGCCTCTAAAGCCTGTTCGGCCCGCCGCAGTTCCCGTTTCGCCCAATTTTTCAACTTTCCCGCAGTCCACGACAATCCGTTTTTTACTTCTTCCAGAGCCGGATCCCTTCTGGCAAGATCGCGCCAATGGTCATGCGCTTTAAACCATCGACCTTTGTGCTCTGCCGCTCTGGCCAGGCTTATTAAACTCTTGATTTTATGCTCTTGCTGCCGCTCGGCCAAAGCCCGGTGGGTCATTTCCAGATATTTCTTCAATTGGGGCTGATCCGGATTAAGTTTGGCCGCTTCGGAATAACCCGCCTCAGCGCCGTCCCAGTCTTTTTTTCGAAAAGCACGCATACCCTGATGGTACAAATCCCTGGTCAGATTATCAAAAACGCAGTCCGGGTCTCCCACGTAGATTTCATCCGCCAGGCGTTCCAGGCCGGCCCGGGCCGGCTGATTATGCGGATCCCTGGCTAAAACATGCTGCCATATACTCTTCGCTTCTTTCAACTGGTTTTGGCAATAATGCTCTTCGGCCTTCTCCAGTTCAGCGCCTGTTCTTTGGGTAAGATCTGCAGGGGTTTTAACTTGCTCCTCCGGACATGATCCGGCTATTCTTTGATGACAGCCGGCAAGAACTGCTATTACTAGAAAATATACTACTGGAACGAGACTTTTCACGCCAGGCTTTACCATCCCTTACCGTTAATCTGCTCCAGCAGATCTCCCTTTTGACACACGCGTCCCTGGCAGGTCCCGGCTGCCAGTTCGAGTACTCCGCGGCAAGATGGTTTAAAAGGACCGATTCTCCATGGCAACAAAGTGCAAACCTCCAGCACTAATCCCTTAGTATCAATATAAACCGCATCAATAGTAAACCGCAAGCCCCAGGAATGCACCCCTCGGCAGGGGGTTAAATAAAGCCCTTGGCCCGGCCGGGGACCGGCATGATTGAGCCAGCCCGTCAGCCGCCCCCAAAAGCTCCGAACTTCCCTTACCTCCGGCGCCAGTATATTCCCGCGGGTCACATTCACAATTTGCATGAGATTGATTCTAGCAAATTTTTACTTTCTATTCAATGATATGATAAACAAGTTTTTGTAATATTTTAATTATTCACTTTGGTTTTTCTGTTCATGGTTTATGCAACAAATCGTAACACCCGCATTTTTTCTCGACTAAATATTATTTATCTGTTATAAAAATAAGTTGTTGAATTATAGGGACAATTCATAAATTACCCCCTGCAAAATAATACCCGTAACGTTACTGTACAAAACCTTGGCGGGAGTGTAACTCCCGGGTTTTTGACGGACATCAGGAGGATGTATGATAAAAATCATGTATACAAAAAGAGGTTATGTTCTTTCCACTCCCAGGACTCCTTTTTTTATCGCCTTGCTGGCCGGTCTAAGCCTATGTTTTTCTGCCGTTCTTTCCCCGGCTGACTCAATTACCTTTGAGGCCGCTTTGAACCAGGCTCTCAAAAGCAATTCCAGCATTAAACAGTCCATGTCAGACCTTAAAAAATCCCAAGCCCTGGTGGAAAAAACCTATGGAATGTTCGACCTCCAGTTGGACGGCAATCTAACTTATTCCGCAACCAAAACTGAGGCCGCCTCCGTTCTCGCGCCTGAGGAAACCGAGGTTCTTGCGTACAAATTTTCTTTATCCGAAAAAATATTTACCGGCGGACGCTTAAGCCTGGATTACAATTCTTCCTGGACCAATCTTCTCTATCCGGAAAGCGGGGCTGACCCAGGCTTGCCGGGAATGGACCTTTCTATGTTCACTGCCGGCGTCAATCCCGCTTATCAGCCAGCCTGGTCCCTGGGCTTTTCCCAGCCCCTGCTCAAGGATTTGCTGGGACGGCCGGATCAAGTTGCCATTCAGATCGGCAAGTGCACGATCCGGTTATCCCGCGAACAATTAAAAAACACTATCCTTGAACAGGTTTCGGGATTACGGGAAGCTTATTTTTCCGTAATCCTGGCCGGGACGGTTTTAAACATCCAGAAAGAAAACTTGAAAGATTCGGAGGCCTTTTACCGCCAAACTCTCAAACTCAAGCAGATCGGCATGCGGGAAGAAAAAGATGTGCTTCAGACCAAGGCCTCGCTTTTAAATGCCCGGGCGGAAATCGCGCCCGCAAAAAACCAGGTAAAAGCCGCCCAAGAAAACTTTTTCCAGTTAGCCGGTTTTCCTGCCGCGCAATGGGAGACCCTGACTCTGAATATAGAAAAAAGCGTTCCGGCAATTGAATTCCCGCGTGAACTGACACCGAAACTGGAAACCCGTCTGATCAAAAGCCAACCAGCCGTGATCAGCTCTCAATTAGGCCGGGAAATCGCTAAATTAAGTAAACGGATCGCGGACAACGCCGCCTGGCCGGCTTTAAACTTATTTGGTAATTACGGGCTCAGCGGCCTGGACGAATCTTTCAGCTCAAGTCATGAGAAGCTGTTTTCGAATAACTACCCGGCTTTTGCCGTAGGTCTGAATTTCACAATGTATCTCCCCGATCGTAACCGCTCGGGAGATATCACCATAAAAAACGAGGATCTGGCCAAGGCCGAAGAACAGCTGGCTTTTCTGGAAAAAACCACCAGAATCCGGATTCGTCATGCGCAGCGAAGCTTATTGTCCGCCCAGCAGAATTACGAATTGAAAAAATCCAGCTGTGAACTCCTGGAGCAATATCTCAAAATCCAGAATAAGCATTTTTTCCAGGGAAGAATCTCGACCCGGGAGCTCTTAATGGCACATGGGGATTATCATGGCGCTCAGTTTAAGGAAAGCCATGCCTTTTTCGAATACCTCAAGGCTGTAAATACCTGGAATAACCTCACCGGCCAATATGACCAATATTATACTAGCTTGGCAAAGGAGTGACCGCATGGGCTTGATACGTTATTTTGCGCAGAAAAGTATTTTTGTCAATCTGCTGGCAGTATTTGTCACCGTGGCCGGAGGCCTGACTTTTTATAACAGCGCCAAGGAGGTTTTCCCGCAAATTAAGTTGGGCTATATCGTAATCTATACGGTCTACAGCCAGGCCGGTCCCGAAGAAATCGAGAAACTCATCACCATTCCTATAGAGAATGCCATCGAGGATATCAAGGACGTCAAGGATATCACCTCCTGGTCCAGCGAGGGGCTTTCCATGATCGGTGTGGAGCTCGAGCCCAGTACCGAGGATATTGATAAGGTGCTGGATGATATCAAGGCTGAGGTGGAAAAAGTCAAGGATTTGCCCCAGGAGGCCGAGGATCCCGAGATTTTTGAGATCTCCTCGGATATATTTCCTTTGATTAATGTCTCGCTCTCCGGAGGAGAAAACTACGCGCAGCTGCGGGATGCCGCCAAAATCCTGGAAGAAAAAATATCCCGCATCGAGGGCGTGGGCCAAGGTGAAAAATGGGGATATTATGACAGAGCCATCTGGATCGATGTGGACAAGAACCGGCTGGAAAAATACGGTTTAACGCTTTTTAACTTTATTAGTGTGCTCCAGGACCGGGATATTTCCATGCCGGTCGGTAATAAAGTCTTCGGCAAGAAAGAGTATTCCTTACGCTTTCTTTCCCCCATGGACAATGCCCAGGACGTTAAAAATGTCATTATCCGCTCCAATGAGGCCGGCCACCATGTCCAGGTCCGGGATGTGGCGCGGGTCAGCGATGGTTTCAAGGACGAGGATCTTTACATGCGCTCCCAAGGGGAGCGGGCCGTTATGCTGCAGGTCATGAAGCAGCGCGGCTATGATAGTATAAAAATTACCCGGGAAGTGCGCCGGATCGCAGCCGAACTTAAAAAAGAATTCCCGCCGGACATTCAAATCGCTTTCTCGGACGATACCTCGGTTTATTTAAACAACCGGCTTAAGGTCCTTTATTCCAACGGCGCTTTCGGCGCTCTCCTGGTCGTGTTCATGCTGCTATTGCTCCTCCGCCCCTCGGTCGCCCTGGCAACCGCCATCGGCCTGCCCGTGGCGTTCACCATGGCCTTTTTCATCACCAAATCCGCGGGCCTCTCTTTCAATATGATATCTATTTTCGGCTTTATCATGGTCTTGGGCATGATGGTGGATGACGCCATTGTGGTGGGAGAGAATGTATACCGTCATTTGGAACACGGCGCCAAACCTTTTGACGCCGCGATTATTGGCGCCAGTGAAATGATTATGCCGGTAATCGCTTCGGTAACCACTACGATTGCCGCCTTTCTGCCCTTATTAATGGTAGGCGGCATGATGGGTGAATTTTTATCCAGCATTCCCAAGGTAGTTATAATCGCCCTGCTGGCCTCCCTGATTGAATGCTTTTTTATTCTGCCCTCACACCTGGCTGACTTCGTAAAACCCAAGAAGCATCTAATCTCCGAGGGGGTGCAGGAACACTGGTTCTCCCTTTTACGCAATAAATACGGGCAAGCGCTTAATTGGGTTCTGCACCGCAAGCTGATTTTCGCTCTCATGATTTTGGTCCTTTTGGTTGCGAGCGCGGCGCTGGAGTGGAGAAATGGCCTGGTCTTTTCCGAGGCCCAAATATCCGAGATCACGGTAAATCTAAAAACCATTAAAGATTATTCTCTGGACGATACTGAAGCCGTGGTCAAGAAAATAGAAAAAAAGATCATGCAATTATCCGAGCAGGACCTGGAAGCGGTTAATTCCTACGTGGGCATGCAGGAAAACCGGCAAGGCCCGCCAAAATTCGCTCCCAACATGGCCCAAATCCGGGTAGTGCTGCATATTGAGGATGAGCGCCAAACCACGGATGCCAATAAAATTGTAACCCAACTGCGCGAATGGATTGGAAAACCCACGGGTGTGCAGGAGCTTAAAATTGACCTGGTTAAAGGCGGACCGCCCACCGGAGCCGCGATTGATATCGTGCTTTCCGGCGCCAGTTATGTTGAGCTGCAAAGCGTATCCAGTGAATTAATGGACCAGATCAGGGAAATAACTCTTCCTGCCAAGAAGTCCGGTTTTTTCTCGCGGCCGGCCCCGGAAAAATCCATCCGGCCTGTCAAAGAGCTGTATACTGATTTTGAAGAAGGTAAAAAAGAGCTTCGGCTGATCGTCGATGAAGCCAAGGCCTCCCTGGCCGGAGTTAATTTAACCCAGGCCAGCACCCTGCTGCGAGCGGCCATTGCGGGCATTAAATTAAAGACCATTAAGAAGCTCGGGGAAGATATTGACGTAATGGTCCGGGTGAATGAAAACAATATAACCAGCATCTCTGACCTGCTTTGCCTGAGAGTACCGAACAATATGGGGAACCGGATTTTATTAAAGGAAATTGTGCGCGTGGAAAAGGGCACCGCTTATTCCGAGCTGAAGCATAAAAACGGCAAGAAGAGCTTATCCGTCCTGGGTACGATTGATAAAACCAAGGCCAACGTCAATGCTGTTAATCAGAAAATCAAGCCCCTGTTAAAGAAGTTCCGGAAAAAGTTCCCGCGCTTTGAATTTGAGACCGGCGGTGAACAAAAGGAAATGGTGGAAGCCTTCACCGACCTGGGAAAAGCCTTTGCCGTAGCCCTGTTCCTGATTTTCATTATTCTGGCCACCCTGTTCAATTCCCTGGGCCAGCCGATCATTATCATGCTGGCCATTCCTTTTGGTTTCATCGGCGTAATGCTGACTCTGATCTTTCACGGCATGCCCATCTCTTTTATGGCCTTCATGGGATTCATCGGCCTGACCGGAGTAGTGGTCAATGATTCGCTAATCATGGTTTCATTTATCAACAATCTTCGCAAACAGGGAGAAAAAATCGAAAAGGCAATTATTGAGGGAGCTAAAACCCGTTTAAGACCGGTAATACTTACCACTGTAACCACCTCGGTCGGACTTTTTCCCCTGGCTTATGGCTGGTTCGGTGGGGATGATCCCTTTATCCGGCCCATGGCCCTGGTCTTCGCCTGGGGCCTGGTTTTTGCCACTGGAATCACCTTGTTCATTATTCCCTGTTTCCTGGCTATCAGCATCAACGTGAAAACACTCTTAAAAAGGATCTTTACAAAAGATGCCTCCGAGGCCTTGATTTTCAGAAAATTTCGCCCCCTAAAATCTCCGGTCTTAAAAAAATCCAGAAAAGCCTAGGAGCCTGTCGGACTTTATTGTTGACTTATGATATACTGACAGCAGTTTCCCCCTTTTCAAAAAGGGGGATTAAGGGGGATTTTATAGATGTGTTTGAAAACCTGGAAGGCATAGTTAATCATAATGTGTGATCCAGGACGGAGTTAGCTTAGTTTCATAATAATTTAAGCCCTCGGTCATTGGCAACCTTCTCCCCTAGCTTGATCAACCTGTTTAGCGATGGCCTGGCCATTTCCAGAAATCTTGCTATCTCCGCTCCACTTAACCCAACTTCGAGATATCCCCAAAATGCCATCACCCTTTGGCATAAGTAATATTATTTCCCCTCCCCTTTTTTCTTAAATCTTCTTTCCCAACAGACATGATACCACAAACTTTTTCTGCTATTCGCTCCAAATGCCAACCGGCTCGTTTTAAAACCGCATTCACAAATTCCCCGTCTCCAAGAATCTGTTCTTCTCCACGCCAATATTCTTTATTCCGCTTCAATTCTAACATCCCTCTCCATCCTCCCGCACTTCTTTTTATTCCTCCGCCTACCAGTTCTTCCCGTTTTCCCATAAACCATCCATCTTCTATAAATTTCTGATAAGCCTTTTGCGCCTGGCTTTTCTTAGTTCCAAACTGTCCTAATATTTTATCGGTTGATTGCCATTGAAACTTCTGTTTTCTTGTATAAACTGAATGTCCGGTCCAGGGATACTTGTCTAACTCGCCTATGGTTGTGATAAAATCGGCACGTACAGGATTGAGGTGTATGTATCGAATTAATTCCAATAAATAGTTATCTTCTTGGCACAAGATTGATTTAAAACGATTTTGATACAAATATCCAGTACGCTTATGCCTGTGGTTGAAATAAATGGCATACCCAGTTAGCATTTTCCTCATGAGTTCACTTAAGAATTTTTCAGATGTACGGACTAAAAGATGGACATGGTTGGTCATTAACGCCCAGGCATAACATTTACTTGAAGTTTTATTTAACGCCAGAGCAAATCGGCGCAGAAATTCTTTGCGGTCTGCTTTATCCTTGAAGAGAGCCGCTCTATTCAACCCGCGGGTGATGACGTGATAGATGGCGCCTGGAAGGTTTAATCGTCTCTGTCTGGTCATACTTATCTAGATAGAATATTTCATTTTTTCTTTCAATCTTTTTTAATTATTTTCATAAACCATTTATGAAGCTAAGCTAACTCCGTCCTGGTTGCCATAAAGGCGCGGACCCGAATATGTTTTATGGGGAGACGTGGGACAAAACCACAGCTTTGCGTTTGGCTCAGGAAAACAAGCATTTTGAGGTTGTGGAGATTTTGAAAAAGGTAACCAAGAAATAAACCATCGCCCTATTCTCTATTCAGCAAACATGCAAGAGCGGATAGGGCGAAGATGAGGGTGAGGGATTTGGTGGATTTTTAAATTAAACAGTTATTCAAAGAACGTCTCTTTTCACATAGTTATTCTCAATGTTTTACAGAAAAAAAACAACCGGGAGACAGCGATATTTCCTTTAATAGGTTTTGGTATCCCAAATTATTGCTGGGCTGTTATTTAAACAAGGGGTTTTGCAGCAGAATTATAAGTTAAACACGTCCCCTTAGTTCCTTTTTCAAGTGAATAGACCTAATTGCACTACTGGCGGGTAATTTGCGATCCAACAGTCTTCCCGCTAACTCTACTGACCTCGAGGGCCAGAGGTTTACATGAAATTGCATCGGAAGATGTGGAATCGGAGATGGCTCCCAATTGTACCGGGCATGCACGAGACGATTGTCTACGAACCATCGAATCGTCGCAGGATACCATTCAACTCTGTAGCGATGAAAGTCCTCGGATGCATCAAAACCGAGATCAATGAGGACCGGTGTACCTCTGTAACCATATTCAAACCTCGCCCCTTCGCCTCCTGGATTATAGTACACATTCAACAACACCTTGGTTGTATCTTTGCCAAGAAACTCAATATCGATCTCTTGGCGCGGGGAATTCCGGTGTAGAAAGACTCCGGTTACTACGCCAGGAACACTCGCCGGTTTAATTTCAGCCTCAAATCGACCATATAAAAACTTTTGTCGGCTACAGATCGAAGCAGAGGTATAATCCCGAACGCCCGAACTCTCCTTATGCAGAATTAATCTTGCAGTACTATCATTCGTAGTTGTAAAGTTGGATGGATCGAAAAGCGCTAAATTGCTCGGAAAGGTGTCGTCTCGTAATAGCCAGAACGAATTGTCGAGCTTGCGAAAAAACTCGCATACCGTTGACCACTCATCAGCCATCTCTTCAAAGTTTCCCCCATCAGTTGGCACCCCGATCCAGTTTTTGCTTAAACTAGCAATCCAAGGTGTTACATCGAATTTCAACCTATGCGTTCGGGGAAAATGGTCCCGGCTGACATTTATAGCTCCCAGAGAAATTCGCCGCTGCGTTTGGTCCACGAACGACGGGTATTCAGCAGTGGGTGAAACACACTCAAGAAATTCGCAAATAGATTTCCATTTGTCCAATTCCTGTGCAGGCAATATCAATAAATTATCTGACAGTTGCTGGATCTGATGAACTAGTTTGTGAATATCTCGTTGGTTGCCCTTGTTATCTGACTCTTCATGCTCATTGCATTTTTCAACCTTTAATTCTGACAAATCACCCTTGGCATTTTCTGCGATAATGAACCTTGCGTCGGGGTACACATTCGCAATTTCTTCATAGTGTCCATCCAGTGATCCGATATTAACATATGCATTAAATACTCGCCCCTTCTTGTTACGAAATAGATTTTCACATTCGGTCGTCGGCAATTCATTAATATCACTGCAGCAGCGATAGCCAAGCATCGAGAGCGCCATGGCAAGCGACGTTAATCCAGCGCCGTTCTCGCCGACAGCAAAAACAGGGCCCTTCAATGGTCTCGGTGCAAACTGTAATGGCTTTTCCTTCTTAAGAATTCCAATCTTGGACAAAACAGGCAGAATCGAGTATGAATTATCTGATCGATGGTCCAATCTTTGATTGATGATGGATATTGAAGTAGCAAATACATTGAGTTTTTCAAATTGATGGTTAATCCATAGATCAATGGGGCCACGAACGGGAAGGAGGCTCAAGAGTTTACGAGCCCCCCTCTTAGATAAGACGTATCCGGATAGGAACCACAAGCCACAATACGCTCGAAAGACAAAGTCAGATACATCAGATTTTTGTGCCTTAGTTTCTACCTCTTTGTAGGACAAATATAAGACATCAAAGGACGGTGGGTATCCATACGCATTTCTCAGATCTTTCCATGCATGGTCCATAATTTGAGCGAACTTGCGGTGAAAGCAAATGTCGTCCTCAAGCACCAACGTATAGCCATGTTCACCTGAGGCTATACGTTTCCAAACCTCAATATGCGAAAGCGCCACAGCCACCTCTTGGCGTGTCATTTGAATACGTTGATCAATATTTACTCGACCTGTTGATATAGCCGGCTGTGGCTCCACATACAGCTGATCAGCAAGCGAGTAGTACGTCTCGATTATCGATTCGGCAGGGGGGCCTGCATAGTCTTTTGCATTAATTGCCGAAAAACGCTTCGTCAATTCAATTAGAGGCGCCCCAGAGTCGTTGTAAATCTGTTGTAATTCTTGTTGCATTTGGCGCCATCGAAGAGTTTGTCGATCTAGGTTGATGACATATATCTTTTGGATCGTTTCAAATGACGAGTCAGTCGTGCAACCAAATGACTTGCAGACAGGATTTGCGGCTATCCAACGTCCTCTGAGCGCAACTCGATATGCAAACCGAAAAAGCCTACCTGGGTAACTAAAATGGTTCATATGTCAGAGTCTCCATGAATTGTTTATTGCTTGAGGGAGAATCGACTAGTCTCCTTCCGCAAAACCTTTTCCGTTTGAGAGCCTCCAATTTCTGGTGTCATTTCGATAACTTAATGGCCAGGGACTTATTGACATAGTTTCCCAGTCAGACAAGATTAGAAAACCATGAGATTCTCCGGCCATTTCTTGGGAAATAGCATGTCTAACTAGACTAGCGGTGAAATTTCCTGGACCGGTTGTAGATTGGATTTCTGGCATCTCTTTAGAGTTTATTAAAATGTGCGTTGCCCTTTCGAGCGCAAGGCGAACTACTGGATGTCCAGCAGGTGCGATTAGAGGGTTGTTGTTAAAGTAGAATATCCAACTGTTTGAGCATAGTCCATCTTTCATGAAGACACTAGGCTCGATCATTGCTCCAGTTTCGATGTCGTAGCAAAGGGGTTGTAACTTTATTCTGTCATCATAAAAAAGGTGGTTCAGATCCTCTCCTTGATACATTTCATCCGCATCAACGTAGAATCCTCCATTTGTCAAAATATAGCAAAGTCGAAAATAGTCACATCGCATTGCTGGGTGATAACAGCGATCAAAGGCCTGGACGTGGGTAGATTCAAACTGAGTAGAAATGTAACGTCTAGCTTTTCGATCATCAAAAATTAACCTAAAAAAGCCACGAGCTTCAAGTGGTTCCCAAGTATCAAGACATCTTTGCACGTCTGTGGGTATTCGGCCGAAGTCGTCCCAAAATTGAACAATTACCTTTGGTATTTTGCCTCTGAAACCTAAAGGCGGCACCTGTGAAAATCGAGGGGCTTGAACGAGACTTCGGACGTAGCTGGAACGAGAAAGATCATTCTCTGCGCAGTCTATTGGATCGTGAAAGAGATGGTTCATCGACTCTCCGATGGGTTTAAAGGATTGTGACTTCAGCAGCTTGGCACATGTCCACTTCTAGGCTAACATTGTCTAGACATTCTAAAGATGTCTTTTTTTACGTCTTTAGGATGTCTAACTTCCCATACGGATTTTTTTGAAAATTATTAACTCACACAGTTCAATCTAATTATAAATAAAATTAGCTTTCTTCAAGAATATTACCCATATTATTATCCATATTTCAAATAATTCAAACTTTTTTCAAATACGGCAGTATATTTCTTAGAAAAAACTGATAGGAATTTACTGACTGATAGGAATTTGCTTTTCTGAACAAAATATCATTCCTGCTAAAACGCGTCAATTACTTTATTGTACACCATCCCAAACCTGCCAAAATCTACTTCCCTTTCCAGCTTTGCTGATAGCAAATTGCTTTAGAAGGATAGTATAAAATAAGCTGGAATAGTATGTCAACAGCAAGCTTCGGGCTAAAGAGGGCGTTCTCAGACTGGTGAAAACTCTAATCTGGTGGTCGGCAACGATTTTCCAGCAGCTTTTCTACACTTCAGGTAAAAATGACCTTTCTAATAGTCTGTTGAGACAGTTCTTTCCTATGCCCCAGCTACCAATTCTTCCGGTTCAAGCTGGAAATTTTTAGGTGCCGGAGTTCAAATGTTCAAATAAGAAAATAAAAAAAGTATGCAATAAAATCGCGAAAGATCTGCCATAATGTTTTATGGCCAGACAGAAGAGATAAAACATACCAGGAGCAATCCATCACATCATTACCCCAGGATTGAACGGGATGACGATACAAAACCTTATTTGAACATTTGAACTTCGGCACCCAATACTTAGGACGATTTACACTTTTCGACAGCATTGACATGTTTATCTTGCAAAACAAATTTCTATCTGTCATAAAAATCACATTTTAAGAATTTACTTATTACCCAATTTAACCGATAATAATAATGGATTAGATAGTTTAAAAAGCAATATCTAAATAATTCAGGGAGAGAAAAATGGGCAAACTTTTACTCATACTTTGCACTATAGTGTCGATGGTCTCAGTGGCATTAGCCAAAGATATAAATGTTATTATGAAGAATGGCGAAATGATAACCGGTCAATACATAGGAATAAACAGCAGTGTCATATTCCTGAAAAACAGCGGGGGTAAGGTATCTCAAATAAAAATGGACACTGTATCTGATATTTTTGATGCCGAAACCGGAGCAAAATTTGCCACGGGAATAAAAGAGCCAGCCGAGGCAGGGAGCATAAAAAACCAAGGAGATTTAGATACAAACACTTCCACCGCTCACTCTAAAAAAACGATGCTGTTTGTTTTTGGAGCTCTTCATTCCGGACTAGTAACCTATTTGCCCTGTAAACCCCTGGAAGGAACTTATGTTCCTGGTTCAGCATATACGATTGGTGCTCAGCCGTATGACTTCGCGTGGGGAGCCGGCTTTGGCATAGAATATAAGCTGACTAATTCCCTGGCAGTGTGTTTTGACGGAAGTCTAAACAGCTGGGAAAAGCTTTTAGCCAAAGAAAATGGGTATGGTGTGGGAGCTTGGGTGTGGGAACAAAGCGGGTATAATGACGCCATAATTGGACCTTTCTCCATGGACACAACATATTATATGGATACCACGACGATGAAGCTGGGTGGAAAGTATTTCGCATCGGAAGGAACGTTGCAACCCTGGATAGGCGCTTCCTTAGGCATTTATAGATGGCGAGCAACCATAGGCAACCGGGAAGAAGGCAAGAAATATAGCGAGATCTCTTCAGATCTTTCTTTTGCACCCTCTTTTCAGATTGGCATAGATTTCGTGTTTGATGAGTTTGCGATAAGGATATTTTCAGATTATGGTACCGCAACAGCAAATCCATACTTTGAAAATCTTTTCCGGGACGGATGGACCTTCGAAACCTCTGGAGGTGAGCATGTCGAAGGTCCTTTCAAATTCGGACTGGCATTAGGCATGTCAATTTAGTACAAACTTGACAGGGAAACATCCGTGCATCCCTATTCCTCCCTGTACTCTTTTGACTCTTCCTTTTTATTTGACTCCACATATTTCCAGCCCGGCCGGCACTCCGGTTTTCATCATCTGCCTTACCGACAACTGTAGGGGCGACGCATGCGTCGCCCCTACCCGTGGACAGCACATACAAGCTTTCAAGTCTCCCCGCTATTTCCAGGTTTGCCAGGAAATAGCGCCCGGCCGAAGAGTTACTTCTACTGCCCCCTGGCTTTTAGTATTCAGCACTATTCCGGAAAAATCATTCAGGCGTTCCAGGGTTTCCCAATCAGGCAAGCCAAAGGGATTGCGGTTACCCGGTGTTACTACTGCCACTTGCGGTTGGACTTGAGCTAATAATCCGCATGAGCTTGAATCCACTGCGCCATGATGTCCGGCTTTCAGCAGATCGCAGGCTTTATCCAATTGCCACTGAGCTTCTATTTTATCAGGACTGTCACCGGTAAAAAGTAGCCGGCCGGCCAAAGAATTAATCCATACTGCCAGTCAGTGTTTATTATCCCCGGCCGTTCCTCCCCGAGGCGGCCAGATGCTCTCAATCTCCATGCCCGGGAATATTTTCAGACTTTCTCCTCTTCTTAAGATAATATGAGAAACATCACGCCGCTTAATTGCCTGTTCTATGGCTTTGACCTTCGGCTTGGCTGAAGATCCCAGCCCGGCGCTGATCAATTTTGGGATACAAAAAAAGTCCAAAGCTGCCGCCGTTCCGCCGGCATGATCCGCATCCGTATGCGACAGGAGTAAGGCGTCCAAACGATTAATGCCCCGGCCGGCTAAAAATGGTTTAACCCGCCACAAAAATCCCTGTTCCGTGCCCACATCAATTAGTATTCTGGTTCCCTGCCCATTCTCAATTAAGGCAGACTCCCCGATTCCCAAAGAAAGAAATGTTACCCGAATTTCTCCCGGCCTGGGACTGGATGGTCTGAAAAGCGGGTAGACCAGTATTAATACTGCTCCGAGTAAAAGCCCGGTTATTCGAATTACTCTATTGGTTTTTTCTATGGCGTGCTTGTTTTCTTGGGAAGTGGGATGGTTTTTCCGGTTTGGTTTTGTCTGGATTGGAGGTTTAAACCCCATAAATAACGCCGCCGCTATATAGAGGCTCATGGTCCACCAGCCGGCCCCGGGCCAAAGAAAAATGCGCCCTCCCGGCAATTCACCGACCAACCGCGCCGCGCCGGTTAATCCCCGGACCGCCCAGCCGGCCAGCCATCCGACTGCCTCAGCCCCTCCCGGCCATATCCACGCCAGCAAGGCGGCCAGCAACCCATTAACTACTACGGCGCTTAGCAGCGGGATAGCTATCAAATTCGCAGCTACGGAAACCGGAACCAGACTGAAAAAATGATAAATTGTCAAAGGCGCGGTTCCTATCCCGGCTGCTCCTGAAACCAAAATGGAGTTTAGAGGCCAACGAATTATCAGCGGCTTTTTTTCCATCCTCCGGACTAATGGTATTACTGCCAGTATAGATGCTGTGGCGGAAAAAGAAAGCTGAAATCCCGCATCTTGGCATGCCATGGGATTGTTGGCCAGAAGAATCAGACCGGCCAGGGCCAAACCTGACCCCGGATCTCCCCGCCGGTCGGCTAATCCGCTCAGGACCATGCCGGCTATCATAACCACGGCTCTAACTACGGGAGCTTTTCCGCCGGTCGCCAGAGCCAACAAACCTATGCCCAAGCATCCGGTTACCAGGGATATTCTTTTTGGAATCCGGAATATTCTGAGTAATCCGCACCAGGCCCCGAAGACTATACCGACATGGAGCCCGGAAATTGCCAATACATGCGCCAGACCCGAGGCCGCCATATGCTCGCGCTCCAGCCCGGAAATTCCGGAGCGGTCGCCAGCCACCAGCGCCCTAACCAGACCCCTGGCATCTTGGGGTATGCTGCGTCTAATCCCTTCCACTAAAACGCGATGCAGTTTCCCGGCTATCCGGCCCGGAGAAAAAAACTTGGCCTGGCGTTCGCGAACCGCGTCCCCCGATTTCATGCCTTTTAGTCGTGCGCGAATGCCGTAACGGGCCAGAAAAGCGGCGTAAGCAAACTCTCCCGGATTCACCGGGGCGTCTACTCCCTGCAGCCAGCCCCGTACTCTTATGCGGTCGCCGGGATTCCAGGCTTTGGCCTTACCCGGCATGGAAAAACGCACCCGGCCTGTGACTGGATATTTTAGTTCGCGCCACTTCGCCTCTTCACATGCCAGTACGCCGGTCCAGTACCGGCCCGCCCGGGCCGGCTGTGTCAGGCCGCAGAGTTTGCCTTGTAAAATAATATCCCGCCGCGGAATCCAGCGCGAGATATCATGGGAAGCCACACATCCCGCTTGTATAGCCAGCCCGGCATAAAGTGAAAAAACGGCTCCCAGCAAAAGCGGAAACGCCTGGGAATTATCCCGCCGCCACCAGGCAGCCATAGCCGCAAGCAGCGCCAGGCCGAACCAAATCCGGGGAGAGATTGTGGGTAGATAGGGCCCGATCAGGCATCCCAGAAAAGCCGCTATTGCCAAAGGAATGAGAGGACGCTGGATATACTGGTATGCAGACATACTGGATTAGACAGAAAACCAGGGGGAAGCTTGCAGCAATTCTGCGTATTTTTTATATTTTCTTTTTTAGTTGTCATTCCGGCATGATTTTAAGATGCATGTCAATAATCTCTTCCGCTCATCTCCATACTTGAGCCGGAATCCAGGGAAGATATAAAGTGTTAATACGCTCGACTGACAGGTTACCGTACGTACATACATTATTGACAGCGAACGTATTATATGAAATAAACGATGTTAGGGGGTGATTAATATGGCCGTATCGGCTTCAACCTTGCGGCAGAATAAAATAACCCGGAGGCTCAAATTATGGAAATATCCAGGAAAACGAAAGCCGGTATTGTTTTCGGTATTATTTTCGGCATTGTTGATATCATACCTATGATCCTTATGAAAATGACTTGGGATACACTTCTATCTGCATTTTCCATGTGTGTAATAGGCGGCTTCCTCATAGCGACATCAACTTTAAAACTTCATAATATTTTAAAAGGAATGGTGATATTCTTTTTGATAGCTATTCCCATGATGATAATCGTCAGCGCCGGCGCTCCCAAGGAATTAATTCCCATGCTGTTTACAAATCTGATTATAGGAAGTTTGATGGGGTATTTTATTGGCCGTTTTGGAGAAAAACAAATTAAGTAATCCGGGACACTCTTAACTTGTTAACTACAAACTAGTCAAGGGTGTCCCGCAACACTCTTGACTAGTTCGGCAACAGGCTATAAATCAAGAACCTCCCAGGTCTTTCAAAAAAATCCAACCCTAAAAACAAAATAGAAAAAAGTTATTGAGAGCGACTGCAAGAAGAGGGGCAAGTATACCGTTTGTGTAGGGGGCGTTTAATTAAACGCCCCTACATCCGTGTTGCTGGCAATGATGAAAATGAGATCATCCAAAAGGACAAATTCTCCCCGTAGCTTGCTGCGGGGAATTACAAGTTAAATATTTATAGTATCAGAAAACAATTATTTTCTCTCCGCCGGCAGTTTCCGGGGTTGAATCAGGGCCACTTTATTTTTCCGGGGATTCGCGACTGCCAGGGATCCATCGGAGAGGGCTTTTATGGCGCCGGGATAAAAACCGGTTTTAATGGTCCCAATAATTTTAGCTTTCGCCACATCGATAGCTACTACTCGATAGGAATCCTCGCAGGAAACCCAAAGAGTATTTCCCCGGGCAGAGAGCGAATTCGGTTTGCGCCGTACGCGAATACGCGCCCGCTCTTCTAATTTGGCTGTATCCACCAGTGAAATGTCATGAGATCCGTAATTTGAAATGCAAGCCGTGTTTCCCACCAAAACAATATCGCGGGGGTATATCCCTACCGGTATCCGGGCAATTTCTTCTTTTTTAGCCGTATTAACTACAGCTACGGCATTCTCGCCTTTCAAGGTTACATAAGCCCTTGATCCGCCGCGGTTAAAGGCTAATTGCTGAGGATAACGTCCCAGTTGAATTTTATCCTTGAGCCTCAGATTTCCGGCCAATAGTATGTAAAGGGATGAAACGCCGTCACAAATCCACAATTCACCCTGGTTCGGACGCAAGGCCCCTCCGGCCAGCGTAATTCTACCGGTGCCCATGCTGCGTCTTACCCGGACCGGCTTTCCGCCTAAAACCACCAGCACATTTTCTCCGGTATGCAAACAGAGAATCCCCCGGCGATTTATATCCCGAATCAACCGGTTCGGCCCTTTTCGAACCTCCAGCCTTTGACTGACGCAGCGATCTTCCAGATTGATTTCACATACCGTACGGCTTCCAAAACAACTGACCAGCAGATTCCCTGCGTCTAATCCGCGGGCGAATCCCTGCGGACGCTTGTCCACGGATATGGTATGGATATCGACCGGCAAGATCGGGCTTTTATCTTGTGCACATCCGGCAGCGCCCAGTAGTAAAATCAAAACCGGACTTATTATTTTAAACACTATTAAAATCCTCTCCCCCAGAAGGGGCCTTTGCTTTCGGGATTTTGCTGCTAGGCTTTTCCAAAAGCCGTTACGGCTTCTTCCTCGGTCGCGTAAGTTAAAATCAAGTTATGAAAAGCCAGCATGTTAAAGACATTACGAACCTCATATCTCATCGCAAATAGCTTGATATCGCCGTCATGTTCGCGCGTTTTTTGCAGCAAACTGACAAACAGCCCCCAACCCGCCGAAGAAACGTAGGTAACCTCTTCCATGTTGACAAGTATTTTAAAGCAATTTTCGCGTAATAATCCGGATAAATATTCATCTAGAATCAGGGTGGTGCCCGTGTCAATAACCCCTCTGATTTCCACTACCGTAATCTCGCTGTCTTCCTTACGTCTGATGTTAATATTAATGGCTTCGTCCCGGCGTAATATCATGTCTCACTTCCTCCCTTCGCTTGTTCAAATTCACTCTACTTTCATGGCCACTACTGCTATATCATCACTCTGCGCAAACTTTCCGCAAAATTTGTTAAGGTCATTATCCAGTCCCCCGATAATGCCCTCGGCGTTCGCTTGCTCAGCGTGCGTACGAATGGAGTTCATCAACCCGTCTACTCCGAAAACCGCTCCCTGAGGATCAACCGCTTCCGTAACCCCATCGGTGTAAAGAATAATGGCATCTCCCTGGCGAAGCGCAATCTTTCGTTCCTTAGCTAATTTATCAAATATGCCGCTGCCGTCCAGACCAAGCGGCAAACATGGCGGTTCCAGAGTAAGACCCTGGAATTTATGTCCGCGGGGATGCCAGACCATTACCGGATTATGTCCGGCCGAGGTATATGTCATGGTTTGCTGTTTGATATCCACCACCGCATAAAAAAGGGTGATAAATAATCCGCCCCGCAGATCGTTCAACAGCAACTGGTTCAGCTCCCGTATCACTCCAGCCGGCGAGATATCACTGAAAGCCACGGTTTTCAGCATGCTGCGCGCCACGCTCATTAACATGGCCGCCGGCACCCCTTTCCCGCAAACATCCGCCACGGTGATCGAAAAGTGATTCCGGTCCAGTTGGAAAAAATCGTAGTAATCGCCCCCGACTTCCTTGGCTGCCCGGTAAAGAGCGCCAAAACTAAAACCTGGAATCCGGGGAGTCTGCTTGGGCAGCAGCATATGTTGGATCTGATGGGCGACCTGAAGCTCCTTTTTTATTCTCTCCTGTTCCAGTGCCTGCTCCGTTGCCGCCTGCAATTCCCGGGTCATCCGGTTGAAGGTCACGGCCAACTGGCCCAGCTCATTCCGCCGCATCTGGGGTATCTGATAATTCAAATTACCCTGTCCGATAGCCTGCGCGCCTTTGCTTAGTTCGGAAACAGGCCGCAGCATCAAAGTTACCAACACAATAGATCCCAACAAGCCGGCCAGCAGAAAAATGCCGGCCAGTCCGGCGGCGTTCCGCCAGGCACTGGAAACCACCTGGTCAATGGTGGAATGTGAAACTCCGATATGCACTTCGCCGATTTTGGTTTTACCTTCCAGAATCAAGGGTATGCCGATATCAATAACCCGGCCCGCTTGGGAATGCATCCAGGTATGTATCCGCGGACTCGGCCGGTCAAGGGGATATAATCCCGGAGGACGCTGATATGCCTGGCCGATCAAGTCCGAACGATCCGCCGCAACCAGACGGCTATTCCGGTCTACCAGCAAGGCATAGACCATATCTTCGTTCTTCATAATATCGGCTACCAAGGTAGCCAAAGTAAGTTTGTCATCGGTTAAAAAAGGATCAAGACTGTGAGCCGCCACATACTGAGCCAAGGCTATACCCCGGCGGGTGACTTCCCGCTTCAATGCTTCCCGCTCCAGGCCCACAATAAACCATGTGAGGGTTGCCGTAGTCATTGACAGCAGCAGCACAACCCAGACCGTAAATTCTATCTTCAGACTGGAGGTTTTATCCGGATGGTTTTTTTGTTTTGACATCAATGCTCCGCCTGCTCCCGCCTTTTCGCAGTAGTCTCAAATATACACCATTATATTATTTGATTATACCTTGGGAGTGCTAAAAAAGTCCAGCCTTTACCGAGGCTTTAGGTATCCAATTACTTAGAAGCTGTGAAAAAGGCGGGGTCCCTATATTATTTTTTTCCAAAAATCCGGACCGGGGAAAGAGACCATGACATGCTTCTCGTGGCCATGATCCCACGTAGAAACCATGGGACCTATGGCCGTGGCAATTTCATTACACGAAACATTCCGGCATGTTTCACGGCTTAAAGCAGTGACCCCCTGGCTGCCGATTACTTTTTGGAAAAAAATAATATAGGGACCCCACCTTAGACGGCACTCACGCTACATCAGTAATCGGTTACGGCTTTAGCAATATCAAGGGCTGGTATATTACTTTTAAAGGTGGTTTAAAACCATGGCGCTATGGCAGCACGGGCAATTTCAATGAAGGGTCCGGGATAAATGCCTAAAACCAGAATCCCTAACACCGTTATTAATAAAACCATTGCCAGAGGAATTGATATGGGCATGCAGGCCGGAGCGTTTTTATCCGGCGGCAGGATATAAATTACCCGGATAACCCAGAGGTAGTGAAAAAGGGATCATGTTTGAAAATACTATTCCGGCTTCATTAAAACAATTCCCGCCTGCGCAAAATCACGGTCAAAAGAAAAAGCTTTTTCTATATTTAGGTTTTTCATGATTGAGAAGCAGGAAACATCTGTAAAGCTAATTTTCTTATCTTTGTATTTTTGGTAAATTTTCCATGCCGCCGCAAGATAATCAGGCGCAACATAAATCATTCTTATAAGCTTGCTGGTAAATAGTGTGTCTCCCGCCAAAACCGACTGCCGGTGACCGCCTCTCGCCAGAATGGTGGTGATAGTTTCATCAATAACATAATCAGAAGTGTAAATCTCCAACTTGGAATGTTTAACCTTTTCAAAAATATTCAGTGCCTTTTGATGGTTTATATCATTGGCCACAAAAAGAGCTACCCATCCGCTGGTATCCACAAAAACCTTCTCCAAGCCTTACTTACCTCCTGCCCGGCTTTCCGTATATATATGAATCATGGTTCACCGAAGCATCCTGTACTGTAAGTTTAACTTTACCGACCGCCCGGATAAGCGGATCACGCTTCCAATCCGCCTTTTTCTCCCGGCTTCGCAAAAAGTGATTTATGGCTCTCCGAATCAATTCAGAAACCGGTAATTTATCCTGCCCCGCTTCCAATTTAAGCCGCCGCAATTGCTCTTCTGCCAGATATATTTGAGTTCTATGCAAATGACTCATGCCCCCTCACCTCTATATGCATTATACATCATACATCATATAGTTGTCAAGCGAAACCCCTGGCAATATAGCAGCGTTCGTCCCAGGTTGTGAGCATAGCGATTTTCATGTTTAATCTCATTCTTCCCCATCGGGGAAAGAGGCTGTTATAGCACTGTCTGTATTTATTTAAACTAGATTGTACGGCTTTTATGGGATTTTGTTAAGGGAGGAATGAGAATTTTTTGTTCCCCCTTCGGTGAAGGAGGTTTGTAGGACACATCCGTAATTTCTCAAGTGATAAAAACCATGAACGTCCCCGACCACTGACCAAAGACCTTGTGCTGTTTCCTCGGCCGCAGGGAGTGTTTCTTTTGAACTGGATAGAGAGTAAATACATATTGACTGTATTACAATTGCTTTTGATTCTCGCCACCGTTCTTAGCATTATTAAAATAATTTATGGTTAACGCATATATAACTCCAAAATAAATACATATAATCCATTCCCCATCAGTTCCTACCTGGTTTAAAATGATTTTCCGCAAGAAACAAAAAACCAACCCCACTATTAATGCTAGCCACATAATGCCTGAAAAATGAGAGAAAGAGCTGAATTTAAAAATATTTTTGAACATGTTGAATATGCGGTTCATTTTCCACCTCCAGTATAATGCTCTAGGAGCCTGTAGGACTTAAGTCTTTTTCCCCCTTTTGTAAAGGGGGAAGAGTGCTTAAAATCCGCTTTGGTACCTAAGTCCGACAGGCTCCTAGTGTAGTGTTTCCAACGCTTCTTTACATTTGATTGTCATTGCGGAATGACAAACACAGACAAAAACCAAAAAAAGGGATGGTAGCAGAGACGCAAAATGTTGCGTCTCTACCCTTCAATCAAAACCAGGGCGCTATGGCAGCACGGGCAATTTCAACGAAGGGGCCGGGATAAATGCCTAAAACCAGAATCCCTAACACTGTTATCAATAAAACCATTGCCAAAGGAAGGGATAGCGGCATGCCGGCCGGAGCGTTTTTATCCGGCGGCAGGATATAAACTACCCGGATAACCCGCAGGTAGTAATAAAGCGAGATCGCGGTATTAATCACAGCTATAATTACCAGCCATACATATCCCTGGCTGAAGACCGCTGTAAATAAATAAAATTTAGCGGCAAAACCGGCCAAGGGCGGAATCCCGGCCAGGGAAAGCAGGGCCAACAGCATGGCCAGTCCCAAACGCGGGGAGCGCTGCGCCAATCCGGCATAAGCCGGCATATCCGTTGAGCCGGTAACGCGCTCCACAGCTATCACCACGGCAAACGCTCCGAGGTTGGTAAAGAGATAGGTTCCTAAATAAAACAACAGAGCGGAAATACCGATTATCTTGAAAGCCACCAGGCCCATAACCATGTAACCGGCCTGGGCTATGGCAGAGTATGCCAGCAGACGCTTTAAATTAGTCTGTGGAATAGCGGCTAAATTCCCCAGAAACATGCTGGCCACGGCCAGCGCGGCCAGGACCTGGCCCCACTCGGCCTGCGCGGCCGATAGTCCGCTGACTAATAAACGCAGTGCCAGGGCGAAGCCGGCGATTTTGCCCGCCACGGATAAAAAAGCGGTTACCGGCGTGGGAGCGCCTTCATAGGCATCCGGAGCCCACATGTGGAACGGCACCAGGGCCAGCTTGAAGCCTATACCCGCCAGCACACAGACAACTCCCAGCAGAATGAGTACCCCCGCGTCCGCCTGGACCACGGCTGCGGCCAATTCAGGAATCCGGGTCACGCCGGTAGCCGCGTAAATTAAGGAAAGTCCAAAAAGCAAAATTGCCGATCCCATCGCTGCCATAACCAGATATTTCAGGCCGCCCTCGGCTGACTTGGCATCCGCCGGCCGGTAAGCGGTTAACAGCACCAGGGGAAAAGTGGTCAGTTCCAGTCCGACATAAAGCAATACCAACTCGTTGCCGGAAGCCAGGAATAACATACCCAGAGCTGAAGCTAATAAAAGTATTAGAAATTCTCCGCGGGGACGTTTCCATATCTCATCGAAATCCCAGGCGCTGAGAATGGTTAATCCCAGCAATAAAATAATAATGGTCTTGAGATAGCGTCCCAGCGCATCGCCCGTCCAGGCCCGGCCAAATTCACCGTCCGGCGCCACCCAGATTAAAATCAAAGCCGCCGCCGCTCCCGCCAACGCCAGGGGGGACAACCATTTGCGGCGGGCCGCATTAAAAAACAAATCCCCGGCCAGCACACCGCCGATAGTCAGCGCCAGCACGATTTCCGGGAGCAACCGCAGCCAGCCAATCATGGCGTTCCTCCCCACACCGCGGCCATGGATTTCACGCTGGTATTAATAATATCCACCAGCATACCGGGATAAACTCCTACGCCGAGCAGAATAAGCATTAAAATCGCGAGGCAGGCTTTTTCCATGGGATTGGCGTCTTTTAGATTTTTAAACTTGTCTTTTTCCGGTCCAAAGAATATTTTTTGGACCACGCGCAATATGTAGATGGCAGTAAAAAGAATACCGGTCACCGCAATTATTGTCAGCCACGGATAAACTTTAAAAGCCCCGATAAAAACCAAAATCTCGGCTACGAAGCCTGAGAAGCCGGGCAATCCCAGGGAGACCAGACCGGCGACTATAAAAGCCAGGGCCAGATAAGGCATCCGGCGCCCCAGCCCTCCCATTTCACGAATATCCCGGGTTTGGGTCCGTCCGTAGATCATGCCCACCAAAGCAAAGAAAAGGCCGGTCATAATGCCGTGCGAAAACATCTGCAGCACCGCTCCATTTAAAGCCACGGGGTGGAGCGCGCAAATCCCCAGCAGCACAATGCCCATATGCGAGACCGAGGAATAGGCCACCACATATTTAAGATCGGTCTGAGCCATGGCCACCAGGGCGCCGTATACGATATTTACCAGGGTAAAAATGACAAGATAAGGCGCCCACATTTGAGCGCCCGCGGGAAGCAATTCCAGGCCCAGCCGGATAATACCGAAAGCCCCGAGTTTCATTAGGACTCCCGCGTGCAGCATGGAAACCGCGGTCGGCGCGGAGGCATGACCATCCGGCGACCAGGTATGAAAAGGCCAAAACCCGGCCAGGATTCCGAACCCCAGAAATAGCACTGGAAAAACTACGGCCTGAAAATTACGGCTAAAGCTCTGGCGGGCTATATCGTCTAATAAAAAACTCTGACCGGGACCGCTGAAGTAGAGAGCCAGAATGCCGACCAGCATTAAGGCGCTTCCGGCCATCAGATAGATGGTCAGCTTCATGGCGGAATATTCTTTGGCTCCGGTTCCCCATATTCCGATCAGCAAATACATGGGAAGTACTGCCAGTTCGTAAAAAAGAAAAAAGAGAAAGAGATCGCGGGCCATAAAAACCCCGAATACACCGGTAACCAGTACCAGCAGAAAAGCAAAAAATTCCTGCGGCCGCTCCCGTACATCCCAGGAAGCCAGTACCCCGCAGAAAATAATCACGGCGGTCAATATAACCATTACCAGCCCCATGCCGTCCACCGCCACCGCGTACTTAATTCCCAGTGCCGGAAGCAGTTCCCGCGCCTCTCCCAACTGGAACCCGGCAGCGCCTAAATCGTATCCCAGCAAAATTCGGCAGGATATAATTAAAGTCATTATGGTTCCGGTCAGCGCCACCCAGCGCGGCCAGGTCGTACGCTCCCGCGGCAAAAACATAATCACCAGTGCCGTTATTACCGGCACGGTTAAAAGAAAAGATAACAACATTAAATCAAGCTCCTTAAATTGAGTAAAGGCAAGGCATGCCTTGCCTCTACAATAAATTCAAAATACCTTTGCCTTGGTAGGGCCCCCCCTGTGGTTGCCCCTACGTGTGATGCAAGATTCCCGGGCAGGCACGGGGGCCTGCCCCTACAACATGGCAACTACGCGGCCGGTCGCAGGACATACATACGATCTAATAATTTCCAATATCTCGGGATGCGTCATCAGCACTGAAACCATAATCACGACTAATCCCAGAAAAAAAGCCAGGAGATAGGCCTGCAAACGGCCGACCTGCAAGCGGCGTGTCCCCTTTCCGGCCAGACGACAGAACTCACCAATCCGGTTGACCATGCCATCCACTACGTAACGGTCAAACCAGGCCAACCCCCGGGAAAGCATAAACATGCCCTGGCGTACCAGAAAAATATAAATTTCATCGATATAATATTTATGCTTTAGTAGTTTATACGTAGCGGCGAACTTACGAGCGAGCAGGGCGGCGGAAATAGTTTTCTGAAAATAAACCAGGTAGGCCCAGCCGAATCCAGCCAAAGATGCCAGCAAAGCAAACATAGGTATTAAGCGATGGTGGGGCGCCTCTCCCACCGAGGGCGCTCCCCATGAGGCGGAAAGAAAATGCCGGAAATTTTCACCCAGCCATCCCAAACTCAGAGCCAACAAGGCCAATACCAGCAAGGGCAGAATCATGACCCAGGGAGATTCGTGCGCTTGGTATTTTTTCTCTGCCGGACGCCCGGTAAAGACCACTAACCACAGGCGGAAAATATAGAAAGTCGTTAAACCAGCCGTCACAATTCCGACCATTAATAAATCCATCCGGCCGGCCGCCCAAATCCCCATCAAGATTGCATCTTTACTGAAAAATCCTGAAAAAGGCGGGATCCCGCCCAAGGCCAGAGCTGCCACCAGCATAGTTGCGGCGGTTATTTTCAGTGCCGGCCCCAGTCCGCCCATCTGCCGGATGTCATTGGTATGCACAGCGTGAATTACAGAGCCGGCGGCCAGAAAGAGCAGGGCTTTAAATACCGCGTGCGTCGTCAGGTGGAACATGCCGGCAATATAATCCCTGCAGCCCAAGGCCATCATCATGTATCCCAATTGGGACACGGTAGAATAAGCCAGTATGCGTTTGATGTCATTTTGTACACAGGCGATAGTAGCGGCCAACAGGGCGGTAAAGCCTCCCAGGTAGGCGATTATCATCAAGGCTGTTTCCGAGGCCGCAAAAACCGGAAAGAGTCGGGCTACCAGAAACACGCCGGCCGCCACCATAGTTGCGGCGTGAATTAAGGCCGAGACCGGGGTCGGACCTTCCATGGCATCGGGCAGCCAGACATGCAGGGGGAATTGCGCGCTTTTTCCCGCAGCCCCTGCGAAAATTAAAAGTGCCACCATAGTGCTCCAGTGGCCGGTCAACTGTCCACCCTTAACCGCCTCGCCTACTTCCAGAATATTGAAAGTATTTAAAAAATAGGCCAGTACCAGAATCCCGATTAAAAGCCCGAGATCTCCGAAACGGGTCACTATAAAAGCTTTTTTAGCGGCATCCGCAGCCTCGGGCTTGTGGTACCAGAAACCGATTAATAAATATGAAGAAAGACCAACCAATTCCCAGAACATATAAAGCGTAATAAGGTTATTGGCCAGCACCAACCCGAGCATGGAAAAAGTAAAAAATGACATAAAAGAGAAATAGCGGACAATCCCTTGATCTCCGGCCATGTAGCCGAGCGAGTAGATCTGAACCATTAGGGAGATAAAACATACTATGACCAGCATAATAACTGAAAGTGGGTCCACCAGCATGCCAAGTTCCATGCTTAAATTTCCTGCGGAACGCAGCCAAACCATGGATACCTGCTCAACTCCGGGAGCACTGATCAGGCCGGTTAAAACATTTAAAGCCATAATGAGCGAGAAAAAAACCGCGCCCGCGGTTATACTTCCGGCCAGGCGTGCGCTCCGTCGGCCCCCTGCACTTACCAGGATGGCGGCCAGCAATGGCAAGGCTGGAATAAGCCAGACATGTGCAATCATTCCCTAACTCCTTGAATAAGCGGTTTCACCACCGCAGCATGGTCAGCCGGTCCAGGTCCACATCTTTCTGATTCCGGTAGATCGCGATCACCAAGGCCAACCCTACGGCCGCCTCGGCGGCGGCAACGGCAATAATAAAAATCGCAAATATCAGTCCGCCTGGTTTTCCCCAAAATTGCGCTCCGGCGGTAAAATTCAAGGCCACGGCCAGCATAATTAATTCCACGGCCAGCAGCAAGGCCACGGCATTGCGCCGGGTAAACACACCGTAAAGCCCCAGCGTAAAAAGTATAGTGGAAAGCACGAGGTAATGAACCAAGCCTATGGTCATGGATTATCAATCCTCCTTGCCGCGGGCTATAACTATAGCTCCCACTAAGGCGGCCAAAAGTAAGACTGAGACTAATTCAAACGGCAGCACATAATCGGTCATTAGCAAGGCTCCCAACTTTTGAATCGGAACCTGAGCCGGAACCGCATCCGGGGCCAAGGGTTGAATCAAAATAACTCCGGTGATTAAAACCAGCAGGGCCAAGGCCGTTCCTCCGCCCAGTATTTTTAATTCATTACTGGGCGGTAGCACGGCTTTCTCAAAATGACCGGTTAACATCACCGCAAAAACTCCCAGGACTACTACTGCGCCCACATAAATCAATACCAGTACCAAAGCCAGAAACTCTGCTCTCAGGCCGAGCATAAGTCCGGCCACTGCCAAGCTGGCCACTGCCAAGCCTAACAGCGCATGGAGAAGATTACGGCTGCTAACCAACAAAATCCCCGCGCCGATTGCCAGCAGCGCCAGTAAATAAAAACCGATAATCGTGGCCATATTAAGTAAGCTCCGTCTTATAATTTATTGGCTAGTTGTTATGGTAAATTGTTATATGAATTTAAAAAAACCGCTGGCCTAGTAGGGGCACGGCGAGCCGTGCCCCTACTATAAAGAGTATGCAGCAGGTAAAAGCATTAATAAAATACTCTCCGCCCTTTATAGCGGGATGTTTTATTCCTTCCTCAGTCCGCCCTGCCAGGTATTATCAAACTGTATAACTTCCGCCTGAAGCCGGCGTTTCAGCCGCGTCTTATCCTCTACCGCCAATTCATGTTCATGACTCATGCGCAGGGCGTCAAAAGTACATATTTCTACACAGAGTCCGCAAAACGTACATCGATCCAGGTGATGCACATAATCCGCCAATTCACGGCGGCCGGCTTCATTGGTCCGCGTGGTGATCTCAATGGAACCATTCGGGCAGATGCGCTGGCAAAGCATGCAGGCCGTGCAGCGCACTTTCCCGGTTTCCGGATCCCGGGGCATGACCAACCGGCCACGGGTCCGCGGCGGCCAAACCAGCCGTTCCTCGGGGTACTGGATCGTGCAGGGTTTGGAAAACAACTGGCGCAAGGTTATGGCCAGGCCTTTAAACAAACCGACTACAATGTCCCATGGTTCTTGCCAGCCGTGCAGCCGGCTCATAGCAGCACCAATATCAAGCCGGTTGCCAGGAGATTCAAAAAGGCCAAGGGCGTTAATATTTTCCAACTTAAATCCATGAGTTGATCGGCACGAAACCGGGGAAAGGTCCACCGGAACCAGATGAATAAAAAGAGTATGGCTCCGGTTTTGGCCAGGAACCATACCCAGCCCGGAAACCACGGCCCCTGCCAGCCTCCCAGGAAAAGCGTGGCTGCCAGGGCCGAAAGTACAAACATGTTCACATATTCGGCCAGGAAGAAATAGGCAAAACGTATCCCGCCGTATTCCGTATGAAACCCGGCGGTTAATTCGGATTCCGCTTCAGGAATATCAAACGGATTGCGGTTGGTCTCAGCTACCGCGGAAATCAGAAAGATTAAAAAACCTAAAGGTTGAAATATAATGTAAGGCACTCTTTGGGATTCCACTATCATATGCAGATCCAGTGTTCCGGAGATCATAACCACTCCCATCAGGGAGATCAGGAGCGGCACTTCATAACTAATCATTTGGGCTGCGGAGCGCATCCCTCCGATCAGAGAGTACTTGTTGCCCGAACTCCATCCGGCCATTAAAATGCCGATAACCCCAGGAGTCCCAACTGCCACTATGTAAATCAGACCGAGGTTCAAGTGAACCGGGGTGAGATCCCGGTCCAGGGGCAGGGCGATCAAGGCCAGAAAACCGGCCGTAAAAACCACGTAAGGCGCGCACCGGTAAACCCAGCGATCCGCTGAACCCGGAACCCAGGTCTCTTTTACAATTAACTTGATGGTATCCGCAATTACCTGCAAGACACCGTGCCATCCCACCCGCATGGGGCCGATACGAGCCTGCATATGCCCGGCGATTTTGCGTTCGGCATACACCAGGACCATGACCGTCAGGGCGCAAAACGCAAACAACCCGAACATGACCAGCGCGGCGCCGGCCCAGTCCCCGGCCATAACCGGCAAGCCGGCCCAGACAGCCAAGCCGCGCAATCCCTCTAAAAGTATGGGAAAAAGTTCGGCGGGTGCAAACAAGTATCTCATCGGTCAATCTCCGGTATGATAATATCCAGACTTCCCAGAATGGCCACTACATCCGCCACTTTTACACCTTTAACCAGTTGGGGAAGCACTGATAGATTGGCAAAACTCGGAACGCGAATCCGGCAGCGCGCAGGTTTAACGGATCCGTCGGAAACCAGGTAAAATCCTTGAATTCCGCGGGAAGATTCCACCCTGACATAGGCCTCTCCCGGAGGAATTTTTAAAACCCGCGGCACTTTAGATCTGACCTCTCCCTCGGGCAGACCCTCCAGTACCTGGGCCACTATACGCGCGCTCTGCCGCATTTCCTCCACCCGGACCCTATAGCGGGCCAAGGCATCGCCCTCTTGGCAGGTTACTACCTGGAAATCAAAATCCGGGTAAACCGAATAAGGCTCACACCGGCGCAGGTCCTGCGCGACGCCCGATCCTCTTAAATTAGGCCCGGTTACGGCGTGCGAGTGCGCCGTGGCCGGAGAAAGATGACCTATATCCCGCATGCGTATTAAAAAGATGGGATTGTCCGATAACAATTGGTCGTATATATCCGGCAGCCGCTCGAAATACTTTATAAAAGCCTGGGTCTGTTTCGTAAATTCCGGCGGCAGATCACGAACCACCCCGCCGAGCCGGAAATAATTAAAGGTCATACGCTGACCGCAAAGCAGATCAAAAAGTTCCAGCACCATCTCCCGCTCGCGGAAAGTATAAGTCAGCGGCGTAAAAGCTCCCAGGTCCATGCCCATGGCTCCCAGCCAGACCAGGTGGCTGGAAATCCGGCAGAGTTCAGCGGTCAGTACCCGCAGGTACTCGGCTTTCCTCGGCACCTCGATCCCGGCCAGGGCTTCCGCTGCCAGGCAGAAAGACCATTCATTCATAATGGAAGAGAGATAGTCTATGCGGTCGGTGATATGGATGTACTGGACATAGGAAAGACTTTCCGCCATTTTTTCCAAACCGCGATGAACATATCCGAAATCGGGCCGGGCCGAGACTACCCGCTCACCATCCAGGCGCAAAATCAGGCGCAGGGCGCCATGCGTACTGGGATGCTGGGGCCCCATGTTAAGGGTAATTTCCTCGGTCTTCAGCGCTTCGGGATAATCTGTCTCAAGATTTCGCAAATCCGTTTCCTTTATACTCCCGGACGTTTTAACAGCTTGTCATCCGCATAATCTTTACGCAAAGGATATCCCTGCCATTCTTCGGGCAGAAGAATGCGGCATAGATCCGGGTGCCCCTTGAACTTTATACCGAACATGTCGTAAATTTCCCGCTCGTACCAATCGGCGCAGCCAAAAAGAAATGCCAAGGTGGGAATTTCCGGCTTTTCCCGTTCCACCGGCGCTTTTACGGTCAGCCGGACGCTAATCTCCCGGGAACAGACTAAATGCAGGACTAGCATGAATTGCGTTCCCGTATCCACTGCGGTTTGATCCTCCAGCACGTCAAAACCCAGGACCGGATCGGTTTTCAAAATCCGGCAGACCTCGGGAAGATCCGCGCCCGAGGAACATATCAAGGCAGGGCCAAAGGAAGTTGTCGCTTGAATTTCAGCCTGGGGAAATGTTTTTCGCAAATTATCAATAAGTGTTTCCGCCATGTTATTCATCCTTTTGTAGCTGCTAGAAGCTTGAGCATTTAGTAGCTTTTTTAAATTCCTGAACAATTGAACAATAGAAAATAGACCGCAATTGAGCTTTTTCTATTGCTCTATTCTCAATTGCTCTGGAGTTTGAGCAATTAGTCGGTTTTTTGAGAGTAGATAGTAGAAAGTAGACCGCATTTGAGATGTTTTATCTAATTTCTACTCTCGAATCTCAAATGCTCTGGAGCCTGAGCAACTAATTGCTCAGGCTCCTAGTCCGGCGTCCGGGCAGGCGCTCCCGGGTTATTTTTTTCTCCAATTTAAGCACCGCGTCTAAAAGCGCTTCCGGTTTGGGAGGGCAGCCGGGAAGATATATATCCACGGGTATGAGCTGATCAACTCCGCGAACCGTTCCATATGAATTATAATAAAATGGTCCGCCGGAAACCGCGCAGGCCCCCATGGCAATAACATAACGGGGTTCTCCCATCTGCTCATAAAGCCGCTTGATCCGGGGAGCCATTTTCCAGCATACGGTTCCTGCCACCACCATCATGTCCGCCTGGCGCGGTGAAGCCCGCAATACCTCGTTTCCCAAGCGGGCCCAGTCAAAGCGTGAAGCCCCGGTGGAGAACATCTCAATGGCGCAGCAGGAAAGCCCGAAAGTAAGCGGCCAAAGGGAATTCTTGCGCCCCCAATTGATGAAAAACTCCATGGTGGTCAGCAATACTCCTCCGCCGGGAAAGCGTTCTGTCACCCCTGCCAGCTTATCAATTATTGCCACTTCAGGGCTCCTTTCTTCCAGGCGTAGGCCAGTCCGAAGAGCAGGATTACCACAAAAACGAGCATTTCAATAAATGCAAATAAGCCTAACTGCCGAAACGCGGCGGCCCAGGGAAAGAGAAAAATGATTTCCACGTCAAAAATCACAAAAAGCAGGGCCACCAGATAAAACATCCCGCGGAATTGCACTCGCGCCGTTCCCACGGTTGGTTCACCGCATTCATAAGGCTCAAGTTTTACGGGTGTGGGATTCATGGGACGAAACAGCCAGGAAATATAAACTCCGGCCGCGAGGCAGAAAATAGCGACCCCAAGGGCTACTGCTATAGTGCTATAAGCGCCTAGACCTTCCATTTCATCTCCTAGTTATCCCGCTCCCAAGCGAACCGGGCTAAACTTATTAGCGCTTGGCGGTCGGGAGAATCCGGTAAGCTTCGCAAGGCCTTCCGGGCCTGCTCCGCGTATGCTTCAGACATGGCCCGCGTCGCTTCCAAAGCCCCGCATGCTTTTAAAATCTGGGATATTGACTTCTGAGGATATTTCCCGACGCGCAGCTTGCGAAGTAATTGCTTCCGCTTTTCACCACAACAGCGTTTTAGCCCTAGAATCACCGGAAGGGTGATCCTCCCGGTTTTTAAATCCGTGCCCACGGTTTTTCCCAACCGGGAAGTCTGACCGGTTAAATCCAGCAAGTCATCACGAATCTGATACGCCATGCCCAAAGCCCGGCCGTATTGCTTAAGCTTGGCGACCCGCCGGTCCGGGGCGCCGGTCAGAACCGCCCCCCCTTCGCAGCAACCGGCAAACAAGCTCGCTGTTTTGTTGGCAATGACAGCCAAGTACTCATTGACGGTCAGCTGCCAGGCTGTGCGCAGCCGGAGTTCCTGGATTTCACCTATACATACCCGGCTGGCAGTATTAGCCGCAATTTTTTGCACCCGTTCCGGCATATCCCGGATTAAAATATTCATTACCTGGGTAAACATCAGATCGCCTACCATTACTGAGACTTCATTGCTAAAACGGTGGTTTAAAGAGGGACGGCCGCGGCGCCGCTCAGCCTGGTCAATAATATCATCGTGTATCAGGGTCGCGTGATGAAATATTTCCATAGCCGCGGCCAGGTGTTCCACCCGCGAATTAACTTTTCCGCAGACGCGGGCCGCCAAAACCGTCAGCTGGGCCCGTAACCGTTTGCCTCGGGCAGCTGTAATATGATTTATAAAATAACGAACAAAGCGGTCACGTGCATTTAAATGCCGCCCTAATTGCTTCTCGATTCTGGCTAGAACGGCGGAGAGGTTCTTTACTTTAGGCATTAATATCGGCGACATGCTGCCCCTTTAGGCGATCAATAAAAAACCCCGCATCTTTTCAAGCGGGGTCACCCCGAGATTACCCTTTCGGGGTAAAAGCAGGCCATATATTACCAGATAGGTTGATTTAATGTCAATCGACAAAGAAGCCCCTAAAACCGAAATAGAAATTTTACAAAATAGAAGCAATCACATGTGTCGAAATTAGGAATTGGATAAATCTAAAAACTCTTGCATTATGAAAAATAGTTGATTCTTCAACAAAATTGGGATATGGATTCAATTTTTCCCCCTTTGGAAAAGGGGGATGAAGGGGGATTTGCTGAAAAACATTGCCAATCTTATAAAAATCCCCCCGACCCCCTTTTTGTAAAGGGGGAGCAATTCTTAATTTGGACAACTATGAGGCGAAGTCTGTGTTAGATAAGTGAAAATACCCCCTCTAAAGGGGCGATAAATTCGGCTGGAATGCCCAGGGGTTTAAAAATTCTCTTTGCCGGGCAAATGAATCCGGTTGCTCTTTCTAATCTCCTTTACGATAGCATCGGTGTCATCCATGATTTTAAAAATTGAGAGCTCCGCCTGATTAAGCATGCCATACTTGATCATCCGTTTTTGCATCCAATCCAGCAATCCTTGCCAATACTCCCGGCCGACCAGGATCACCGGAATTTTTCGGATTTTCTTGGTTTGAATAAGCGTCACCACCTCGAAGCATTCGTCCATGGTGCCCATGCCGCCCGGCATAATTAGCACCGCTGAGGCATACTTGATAAACATAACTTTACGCACAAAAAAGTAGCGAAATCCCACCGGCACATTTACATAGGAATTAACGACTTGTTCCATGGGCAGGTCAATATTCAGGCCCACCGAGCATCCCCCGGCTTCCTGGGCGCCCCGGTTCGCGGCTTCCATAATCCCGGAGCCGCCGCCAGTAATAACGCTATACCCTTTTTGGGCTAACTTAAAAGCAATCTCTCGCGCCTTGTGATAGTAAGGGTTTTTCGGCGACGTACGCGCCGAGCCGAATATGGTGACAGCCGGCCCGATCTCGGACATCATCTCGAAACCATCCACCAATTCCGACATAATCCGGAAAACACGCCAGGTGTCTCCCTCATATTGATTGCGCCGTTTGAAAGGCTGCTTCAGCTGCTGCGCTTTCTTACGGTTGGAATTCCAACGTGGTGTCAGACTCATTATTTTTACTCCTCTTTCCTGCGTGCTGCCTGCATGGTGTTGGACATCAACATGGCAATCGTCATGGGCCCCACCCCCCCGGGCACGGGAGTAATAAATCCCGCCCGCTCCCGCGCCTGATCAAAATCCACATCACCGCCCAAGCCCTGTTCATCACGGTTAATACCAACATCAACAACCAGCGCGCCCGGCTTAATCCAATCCCCGCGAATGCCGGCACGCCGGCCGATGGCTACGACCAGAATATCCGCTGCGCGGCACTCGGCTGCCAGGTCCTGGGTACGGGAATGACAAATCGTCACCGTGGCGTGCTCCTGAAGCAGCAGCAGCGCGGTCGGTTTGCCGACAATATTGGAACGTCCTACCACTACGGCCTTCCGGCCGGGCATGGCAATATTGGTCGAGCGGATGATTTCCAGAATCCCGGCCGGAGTACAGGGGATAAAATTCGGGCAGCCGGCCAGTAATTTACCTTGATTTTGAGGATGAAATCCGTCAACATCCTTATCCGGAGCTATTGCCGATAATACGTTTTCGGTCCGGATTTGGGGCGGAAGCGGGAGTTGTACCAGTATCCCATCAATCGTGGGATCAACGTTTAATTGCGCTATAATATCCAGAACTGCCGATTCGTCGATCTCAGCTGGCAGATCATGTAATATAGAAGTAATCCCTACTTCCCGGCTTTTCCGGCGCTTGTTACGGACATAGATTTCCGAGGCCGGATCATTTCCGATTTTAATCACAGCCAGAGCCGGCGATCGTCCGTGCTCCGCCCGGAAATCGACCGCCTCCCGGCCTACTTTTTCATAAACCACGGCTGCCAAGGCTTTACCATCAATGATGCGAGCCGACATTTCCTTCCTCCGTTACCCCTTCGATCATTTCCCGCTGTTCCTCTGAGATATCCAAAAATTCTACGCCGGCCGTACACCAGGCTTTTTGCCTTTTCACCCAGCATACTCTGCCTTCCAGGTTGAGGTTTCTACGGGACTCCCCCAGAGTCAAGTTTAATTGCAGGAAATACGCCTACGCTCCGGCATCAGCCTTAGGCTCCCTGGTTGCGGTTCCCCTGTTCTCCCTGTCACCCCAATTATTAAATACATATGCTATCAAATCTTCAGGCTTAAAAGGCTTCAGAAGGTAATGCTTGGCGCCGGCCAGCATACTCCGCTCAATATCTTCCCGGTGTTCCCGGCCGGCCACGGCAATAATCTCCCCGTATTTATTACGATGCTTCACGCGGCAGGTCTCGATAAACGCACAACTATCCAGGCCCGGCAAACAGATTTCTACGAATATCAAGTCCACCCACTCTGAATTAGTCTCGAAAAACCGCAGGACTTCTTGGGAATTCGTAAACTGTTTAACTTCCAGACTTTCGGTAACCGGCTGGCCCTTCCGGGCCAAGGACTTGGCTTTAGCATAAAAACCAACCTGCAGCGACAATTTCAGCAAGTCGGATATTTGTTCCTCATCCATGATAATAACTTTCATATCCCGTGCTCCCTGCGCTTTATCCGCGATTCATTTTTGAGGTCCGCGAAATATTACTTTTACACAGCTTCAGGCTGTCCCCTGACAGCTTACCCTGCCTGACATTTTTCTCCAGACATACTGCGTAGGGGCGTTCAATTGAACGCCCCTACAATTTCGTGTATGAAATTACGTCTCTTTTCTCTGCTATCCCCGCGCACGCAGAAATCCAAAAAATAATTATTCATCGTCTTCTTCGGTTATGGTCATAGATTCAACCGCTTCTTTCTTCCCGGATTCCTGCGCCTGTTCCTTGATCGCTTTCCGTTGCACCGCTTCCCTCGCATGTCCCAGCTCTCTTTCGTTTTCTTTTTCCTCCTCAACCTTTTGCAGCGAGACCATAGGCACATGCTCCGTGAGACCTCTGTATTCCGGGACCTTTATTTCGGGCGGATGACATTCCCGGCATGGAGTATATCCCTTTTTAGCCGCAGCACCCACCGTCTTGAAATATACTTTTTTAGTGTGTTTGTTTTTCTTGATAAGCGGGCACCAATAATAATGATAAACACGCGCTTTAACCTCTCCCACATATGCTCTGCCCCGTACTATGGGTAAAGCTAATCGGCGCTTAGTGGCGGTTTTTAGCCTGGGGCGGATCGATGGCAGTATACATATTCGGCAGGGATAAAAGCCTCTGGCGCCCGCTTCGGCTTCCGAGGCAAACATACACAAATTCTTTTTTTTGATCAGTTTCTTCTCTGCACATTCGCCGGTATGATACCGTTTGGTATCGTTATCGCCATAGACCATGGCGCTACTCTGGCCTGACACACAAATTCCGACCCAGATCACGATCAGGCTCGCGCTTAACCACAGACCGGCACCATACTTCCGGGGCTTGGTCGTCCTCATGCCATTCCTCCTTAAATAGGGAAGGAACACTATTCGGATCAAAATCCTCCGCCCTTCAGAACGTGGTATTTTAATAGCTACTGTTTTGACTGATAAAGGTCTTGAGGCGTTGGCGATCTTCATAGCCAATTCTATTAAAAAGCAGACCATGGGCAAAAACGTGCTGTCCATCGTCCATCATCGGGCGAACCCATAGAACATCAGCACGCACTAAAACCGGCGGTTCAACTTGGGGAAGCGAAATTTCAACTTCCATACTGCTGGTAATACGAATAGGTGTGGTATTAATCAAAGAAGCCCCTTCTTCGCTTAAATTACTTATATAAGCCGCTATCGGTTCTTTATCCCCCCGGAAAATAATGCGTATCGGTATCTCCACTTCCACCCGCACATATCTGCGAAAATGTAAAATACTCATAACCCTGTCTCCTGCTTCCTGCCGGCTGCAGAACTGACGCCAAAATTGGTCTTGCCCGCCCATAAAACACTATGGTTAAATATTATCATTAAAATATGATAATTTCAACCACTACCGGCGTAATCTATCAGTCATGGTACTAACATGACTGATAGATTACGAAGCATTTGAACCTTAAACTATAGATAATAATATTCAAATGCGGTCAATTTTCGATTTTCTATTCTCAACGCTTACTTTGTCATAATGCGATTTTGGTACCATAACTAAAAGGTTGTACTACCGGCGCGTCCACCGCTACAAACGCATCAGGCAAGATCCCCAGGTAAAACCGCCCCCAAAAGCTACCAGTAAGCAAATTGCTCCTGGACCGAGACGACCTTCACGCCGGGCTTCATGTAAAGCCACGGCCGTAGTGGCCGCAGAAGTATTACCATATTTTTCAATGTTTCGATATACTCTTTCCATCGGAAGATGGGAAAGCCGGGCCGCCGCCTCAATGATCCGCGTATTCGCCTGATGCGGAATAAGCAGGTCGACTTGTTCAATAGATATACCGGTATCTTCCAATACTCGCTTATTGGCGTGCGCCATAGCCCGGCCCGCATATTTGAACACTTCATTGCCCTTCATTTTAATATAATGCAGCCGGTTATCCACAGTCTCATGGCTCGCCGGATGCCGCGAACCGCCTCCGGGCATCTCCAGCAATTCGCTCTTGCTTCCATCCGCTCCCAGATAGGTCCCTAATATTCCTCGGGGTGCTTCTACCGGACGCAATACTGCCGCACCGGCCGCATCGCCAAACAGGATTGCAGTATTACGGTCCTGCCAATCGGTAATCCGGGTCAAAACTTCTGAAGCTACCACCAGAATCGTGCGATACATGCCATTGTTAATAAAAGCACGCGCCATGGCCAGGCCATAGATAAAACCCGAACAAGCCGCCTGGATATCAAAAGCAGCCGCCTGCTTAGCCCCTAAGTGCCGCTGAATAAAACAGGCCGAGGCCGGCCAGGGAACATCCGGCGTAATCGTAGCCGTAATAATCAGGTCCACTTCTTCCGGGGGGATGTCAGCCTCTTCCAGCGCCTGCCGGGCTGCCCGCGCTCCCAAGGTTGATACCGTTTCTTCCGGTGCAGCTATATGCCGTTCTTTAATCCCTACCCGCGTGGTAATCCATTCGTCATTGGTTTCCACGATTTTTTCTAAATCGGCATTGGTTAATACCTTCTCGGGAACATACATCCCGGTACCCACCACGCCGGCCTGCCATAAGCCTGCCACTGCCAGTATCCTCCTATTTTCGGTGAGGCGTAATTTCCCGGAGGTAATCCGCATACGCCTGATTAAAAAATGGTATAGCCTCAATATAATCGGGATAGGTCCACTCCCATGCGTGGAAACGACCGTCCTGGATTTTCAAGGTTATTTCCGCATATATTCCTTCCCGCAAGTATAAACGGTGCGCATAATCCTTGGTGCTGGCCAGTACTAATTTACCCGGAGCCAGGTAGCCGGGATCGATATTCACGCGTCGCCCCTGCGAACCAAGACTCAAGCGTTGTTCAAGTTCATTCGCCGCCAATTTCCACGCGGCCAATTCTTCCGGCGCCTGTAGGCGCTCAAACACTAAAAACTGCCGCCATAAATCTGTTCCCATTTCGCGGGCATAATAATCCGTCTGAATAAACCGTACCGGCTCAGAGATTTGCTTAAAAGGACCAAAGCAGAGTGCTAATTCCCTGCCAACGGTCTGAAGCAACTCTGTCTGCCCGGCTAAAAGTCCGGTAAGCGGCCGTACTGCCGGCGGGGTTGTTAGTTTTCCCATATTATCACTGAAATCGTAATATCTTAGCCATTTGCTTTCCCGCACGTGAATATTTCATGCTGTTTTTTCACAATCCTTGAAAGCTGAGATGTACCCTCACGGAACGCAGGGGCGTTTAATTAAACGCCCCTACAATGGCCGGTGATGTTATAATGAATAGCTAACATATTGCCCTGAAATCCAACGCTTCCATGCCGTTTCCCATATAGCCAGCAGCGCCTTTTTTTAATAAAAACCTCCCGCCCAACTCTACTAAATTAGGTGGAAGGTTTAAATATATTCGGGGGATAGCTCCCCCGATCCCCCTTAGCGTCCTTGAGCTTGCTTCCGAAGTCTTATTCGCTCTTGAGGGGCCTCTATATTCTGGTAGCGGAGCAGGGACTCGAACCCCGGACGCTACGGGTATGAACCGTATGCTCTAACCAGCTGAGCTACTCCGCCTAAAATAAAAAAATCCTATGGTAGGATATTGAAAATACCACAGGCTTTTTTGTAACGCAAGTCATATTTAGAAACCACTTCTCACTATCCATACATCCGGGCCCCGGATCTCTACTCTGGCATGCTCCAGCTGCGTATGGGCCAGCAATTCACGCAACTCGGGCACGCTGGGACATTGCTCCCGAAAGCGGTAGCTTTCCCTTAAATCCGGATTGCCATAACCGGCCAACAGGGCTCCTGGCCAGCCAAGGTCGCAACGCGCATCGCCCAGAAAAAATTCGCCTCCGAATTTTAAAACCCGGGCGATCTCATCGAAAACATCTATTGGTTGCTTCCAGGCCCGCAGACCTCCAAAGGAAAGCACGGCATCCACACTATGGTCCGGCAGAGAAATATCCCTAAGTTCGCCGGTGTGATATTCCACCCTGGTTAACAGACCCAGTTGCCGGGCTTCTGCCATGGCCATATCCCGCTCCTGGCTGGTATAGCCTATGCCCAGCAGATCTAAATCGCGGCTGTGGCCGAGCAATTTCAAAGCCGGTCTGATCCGGCCCGGCCCCAATTCCAGAATCCTGCCATAGGTCAGCCGCGGCCGGATTATTTGCTGCAGCATCAGGGGGATACTGTTTTTAAACATTTTCAGTTCGACCCCCGCCGGCCCGGATGGTTTTATTTCTTCCCAGCGGTTGGACCATAATTTTATGCGTAATATGATGACCGATGGCCAGGCGACTGCCTCTTACCCGGATTAAGAAAGGACCGGCGAATTGATTGGATAAGACCTCAATCTCTGTTCCCGGAACAATTCCCATCTCACGTAAACGCCGCTGCAAGCCCAGCCCGCCTTCCAAACTTATTACTCGCGCCCGATGGCCGTTCTGAATTGTCGAGAGGGGAATATTCTCATCCTTGGCCATCGAGGTTGCTTCCCCGGGAAATACTTTTCCGCTTTTATCCAGCAGCTTTTGGCATTTGGGACAGATTCCCAGGATATGCAGAGAATGCTTAATCATAGTATAACCCTGTGCCGCGCAAAGCTTGGACTGCCGAAGCTCAATGACTTCGTCCCGAAATTCCTTGATTTCTCCGCAATTCATGCAAATTAAATGATCGTGATGCAGGTGTCCGTAAATATGCTCGAAATACACCCGCCCCCGGCCAAAATAAATCTTGCGTATCAAGCCGGATTCCACCAAGCGTTCCAGCATTTCAGTCAGTATTTGCCGGGAAACACCGGACAACCGGCGCCGCTGCCTAAGATCGCTTTCATGAAAATGGTCATGCAATTTAAATACTTCTTCGATTATATCTTCCTGGCGGGAAGAGATCACCCAACCCCTGGTACGGGCAAATTCATGGTAGCGTTGCTTAAAGCTTTGCATTATAAAGCCTGCTCCCTCATGGTTTCATCCGGCTTACCCGGACTTTTTCAAGAACTTTTTCGGCGAATTCCCTTAGTTCTATCGGCTGAAAAGGCTTAACTACATAACCATCCGCCTGCATCTCAAACCCCCGCTCAATATCGCTTTGGTTTCCTTTCGCCGTAATCAGAATAATGGGTATATGTTTAGTTTCTTCACTGTTTTTAAGCGTCCGGCAGATTTCATAGCCATCCAAAAGCGGCATCATGATATCCAGTAAAATCAAGTCCGGCTTCACCTGGTAAACTTTCGCCAAGGCCGCGCGTCCGTCTTCAGCTTCGAACACCTGGTAACCCCGCAGCCGGAAACTTTCTCCGATTACCTCTATTATTTCCCGGTGATCATCTACAATTAAAATTTTTTTACCGGCCATGCCCCTCTCCTTAAATCTTCCCGGCTTTCCCCCTGACATGAGATTGTCGGATATTCATACGCAGCCGCTGCCTCCCTGCCTTGCCCGCCGGGGTTGCAGCGAAAAAACATTAATGCTTTTCTGCATCTCGGATTAAAATACCCCGCCCTTCAGAAGAGGATATTTTACTGGCGGCAGGCAGGCATAAGCAGTTTGAGTTTATTCCGAATTTTCGGTTTGGGTTTTAGGCCTTATTGGTTTTTGAAACGCCGGATGTCCCGGGCCGAAGTCTGGAAGTATTATAATCGCGGAATCATTCCCCTGCAAGCTAAAAATCACACTGTTGCAAAATCATGACATCCGATCTTAAGCATGGCACGCAAATGAATAATTGCCTGGCTATGAATTTGGCAAATGCGGGATTCCGTCACTTCCACCACCGCCGCAATCTCCTTGAAGGTCAGCTCTTCATAGTAATATAAGGTCAAGACCAGTCTCTCCTTTTCCGGCAGACGTTCAATCACATGACTCAACAGCTCGCGGGTCTCTTTAACCGCTACTTCGGAAAGAGCTCCTCCCCGGTTTTCATCTTTGGCGGCCGTGCAATCCAAGGGTATCACATCCCGGTGTTTCTTCTCGGGGTCTTCCATTAATTGATCCAAAGAAACTACCGGCGGAATTTTAATTTCCCGCAGTAAATCGTGAAATCCCTGGAGCGAGCACCCCAAATACTTGGCTACATCCTCCTCCGCAACCGGCCGGACAAATTTTTTCTGCAGAACTTCATAAGCCTTTTCCAGTTCCTTGGTTTTCTGCCTAACCGAACGCGGAACCCAATCCAGCGCGCGCATTTCGTCCAGAATGGCGCCCCGAATCCGGAAATAAGCATAGGTTGAGAATTTCCCTCCTAATTCCGGTTTGAATTTCTCTAAAGCATCGATTAAACCTATGATGCCGGCGGTCATCAGATCATCAGCATCAAACCAGGAACAATTTTGCGGAAGGCACATCCGTTCAATTGTAAAGCGAACCAAAGGAACGTTATTTTCCAGCAAGGTTCCCCGGGCTTGCATATTATTTTTCTCTTTATACTTCTTCCAAAGTTCTCGATCCGTTGCTTGCATGTTATCCCCCCCCTTAAATGCCTAAGGCCTTTATTTTATTGAATAAAGTTTTGTAATTAATTTTTAAAAGCCGGGCCGCCTTGACCTTATTCCATCGGGTTTGCTCTAAAACCCGGGTAATGGTTTCATGCTCAATTTTTCGGCTCACTTCCTGATAAACCTCTCTTAAGGGCCGAATTATCCGGCGGGGTTCAGAGGATACGGTTAGGGGCTCATCTTTTTTGTCAGTTTGCTCCAGGATTTCCGGCGGGAAATAGGTGCTCTCAATAGTATCACCGGTTGTCAACACGGCCGCCCGTTTAATCACATTGATTAATTCCCTGACATTTCCCGGCCAGGAATACCGCCGCATTAGCCAACGCGCTTCCGCTGAAAAATCTTTGATGCTTTTATTAAATTGCCGATTGAAGCGATCTAAAAAATGTCGTGCTAATAAATCAATTTCCTCGCCCCGCGTTCTCAAGGGAGGCAAGTAAATGGTAAATTCATTTAAGCGGTGAAACAGATCTTCGCGAAACCTACCGGCTCGTATCGCGGCTTCTAAGTCCATATTGACCGCCGTAATAAGACGCACATTAATATCAATTTCCCGTTTGCCTCCCAGGCGTTGCAAACTCCGCTCCTCCAATACCCTCAGAAGTTTAACCTGGGTGTTTAACGGCAGATTTCCGATTTCATCCAGAAAAAGCGTTCCGCCTTGGGCTAATTCAAAACGGCCCGGTTTGTCTTTATGCGCTCCCGTAAACGCCCCGCGTTCATATCCAAATAATTCCGACTCTACCAGCGTTTCCGGCAAAGCGCTGCAATCCACCGAAATCATGGGCTGACCGGCGCGGTCGCTATGGTCATGGATATATTGCGCAATTAATTCTTTGCCCGTCCCGCTCTCCCCTATGATCAGTACCGTTACATCGTAATGGGAGATATGCTCAACGATTTTCATGACTTTTTGCATTTGCGGGCTGGACCACACTAAAGGACAGCTTTTTTGATCGGTGATCTGACGCTTTAAGTTATCCACCTCGTTCATCAAGCAGCTGGTTTTCAGGGCATTTTCCAAAGTAACGCATAATTCGTCTACATTCAGAGGCTTGCTAAGATAGTCATAGGCTCCCATTTTCATGGCACGTACCGCAACCTCTACGGTATCACCAGCAGAAAGAATTATAACCGGCAGTCTATTAAATCGTTCTTTTATCCGCCGCAGCAGTTCCAACCCATCCGCGCCGGGAAGTTGCAAATCCAGCAAAATCAAATCCGGTTGTATGCTTGCGGCTATTTCCAAGCCGCGCTCTCCACTAAACGCCGTATGGACCTCAAAACCCTTTTTAGAAAGAACCTCCTTAACTGTCCAACAAATTTCCGGTTCGTTGTTTATAATAAATATTTTTTGCGTGGCAGCTTGTTCCATGCTTTTTCACCTTGTTGGTTATTTACTAAAATATATGCAATATTTATACCATTTTTAAAAAACTGCCAAATTGAAGTATCGCCAAAAGCCTTTTTCCAGAGAATTCCCCTGATTTTGTCATTCCGAGGAAGCGAAGCGATTGAGAAATCTCCTTGAAAATCAGGGGTTTTAGAGATTCCTCGCTTCGCTCGGAATTAGATTTTGAGAAGAAAAAACTTATGGGAGACGGTGCTCAAATGAAAGAGAAGGGGGCCGGTTAAAATAGAAACGTATAAAATTAAGAAATTTTCGGGATTTTTTTAACTACTAAATACTTTCCGGCTCGGATTAGGAAAAAAAAACCATATTGCAGGGATTAGAATGCCGATTCTTCGGAAAACCACTTATCTACCACATCCTTACCCGAAACGTGATAATTATTGCTTTTAATTAAATGCTTTAAGGTTTCCACTTTTTTTCTTTTAAAAAAAACCCGTTTTTTATAGGTTTCCGACAATAATATAAGTAAACCATGTATTTCTTTATTATTTCGGCTTTTAAATGAATTTAACATGTCTAACCTCGTTGCTTGTTGATAAGTTCCCTGTGCTTTTATTATAACTTCTCTGCTAAGACAGATAAAATTCATTGCACTAGGAGACTGTCGGACTTAAGTCTTTCTCTTATCTACACGCTTGAAAGTACGGAGATTCCGTTACCTTTCACTTCCTTTTCGTATGTTTTTAGTATCGGCTATTGCCTCCCTGGGCTTAAGGCATATTTTATCTTTCGAGCCCGGCAGAAAAATATTAAAAGTCGTACCCTGATGGGGCGTTGAATCTACTTTTATATCTCCTTTTAATTCATCTATTATCATTTTAACCATAAAAAGGCCCAACCCTGATCCGCTGATTTTTCGGCTGAAAAAAGGTTCAAAAAGGTGTTCTATATCTTCCTTGCCAATACCCTCCCCAGTATCTTTGATTTCAACACAGACTGTATCCTTATCTGCCTGCCGGGTGGAGATATACAGTTCCCCTCCTCCCGGCATACTGTCTAAGGCATTTAATAAAACATTTAAAAAAGTGCGCTGCAGGTGTTCCTCATCCCCTCTAACCCGGGCTAAATCCTGCTCAAATTTGAAATGCAAATTGACCCCGTGAGCCAGACATTTTTCCCGGATAAATCCGGAGACATTCTGCAAGCAGACATTCAGATCTATTATATCACTTTTCAATTTGATCGGGCGGGCCATAACCAGTAACTCCCGGATAATACCGTCAATCTCGGATATTTTTCTTAAAATCGTAGCCATCATTTCCCGGTGATCATCCTGAATGGTCTTTTTGTTTTTTATATATTGAACCGAGGCGCTGATAATTGAAAGAGGATTCCGTATCTCATGGGCCATGGCCGCAGCTAACTGTCCGACCGCCGCCATGCGCTCCGCTTTAAGCAGATCCTGGCGAGTCTTTAAAAGATCGTTATAAAGACGTTTGATCCTGAGCATCACCTGAACTTTGGCCAGCAGTTCCTCGTGATCAAAAGGCTTCAGAATATAATCATCTATGCCCCTTTCCAGGCTTTTTATCTTGCCTTCCCGGGAATTAATTCCGGTAACCATTATTATAGGAATATAAGGGAGGGTTTTATCATCTCTAACCCGGGCACAGATTTCCATGCCGGAAAAATCGCTCATCTTCTCATCAAGAATAATCAGGTCCGGGTTCTTCTGGTAGATTTGTTCCAGCGCTTTTTCTCCGCTGGAAATCTCAGTCACCGCATAGCCTTCCTGTTTCAGAATAACCTGATAAAGCTTTAAAATATCCTCATCATCATCCACGCAATAAATCTTTTCATCTGCCATCGCTCCGCTCCCCCTCTCTTCCAGCCTTTTGCGATATCTTTTCCGAAACTATCTTATTTTCTTGGGACTGTCTCTAATGAGCTTTTACTCTAAAAAATGTCATTCCGAGGCTCTGCCGAGGAATCATATAGAACACTTGATATTCAAGCATTTTCTTAGATATCCCTCGTTTCATTCGGAATGACAAGCTCACGGAATTTGGCTGAAAATGGCTTTTGGCGATTATTCTTTTTTCAGCATCCCTATGTTATCCTTTCATAATATTTATAGCAAGGATTTCTTGACCACCTTTCCGGTTCCTGGCTCCCGGAAGAACCTTTAAAGCCTTCCCCGGGGCTTGACTTTTCCAGCCGTGTATCCTAGAATCTAAAATCATTTCAAAATAATCCGACAAGGAAACCATATGCCTCTCTCCTTTAAAAGCCGGCGTAAACAGCAACATAGAAAACGGCAACTTCTGGTTGGCTCCCTGATTGCCCTGGTTTTTTTAAGCGCTATAATCTACCTTTATAGTTGCCGTCTGCACGTCGTAATCAGCATGAATAAGGGCCGGGTTTATCTGCAACAGGGAAATCTTGACCAGTCTTTGTTTGAATTCAACCGGGTTCTGGAATTACACGCCAACCATGCCCAGGCTATCGATGCTATTGGATTGATCTATCTTACGCAGGGAGATTTGGTGCGCGCGGAAATAAAATACGAACAGGCTATCAAGCAGGGTCTCAAAGCCAACCGCCGTTTCAATCATGTCAAAGTCGGCAATGCTTATCTGGCCCGCGGCATCTATGCTCCCGCCGAGCTCGAATTCCGCCACGCCCTGGACCTGACTCCACGGAGCACCGAAGCTCAACTGGGACACGCCCTTGCTCTGCATGCCTTGGGCCGAGTCACGGAAGCCGTGGACGCATATCGGGAAAGTTTGGCTTTAAATCCCGACCTTAAGCTGGCCCAGGTTAAGTTGCAGCAGGCCCGCCAGGAATTGGAAAAGGGATTTATTTCTTATATCCACGATTGCCAAGGCAAACCTCTGGCCCGTTTTACCGTACGGCAGAATGCCGGACGCCGTTACTATTCCATGGCTCAATATACCGCGCACCTTATCGGCTATGTGAGCGAAAAACATGGTTCCACCGGACTGGAACGCGCTTTGGCCTCATATCTTCCCGGCAATACGGTCACCCTTACCATCGACTCCGAATGGCAGCGGGCCGCCGATCAGGCCATGGGCTGGAGAAAAGGCTCCTTAGTGGCTTTAAATCCCCGGACCGGCGAAATTCTCGCCCTGGTAAATCATCCCTCTTTTAACCCTAACCGGATTGACAAGGATTGGAAAAAAAATGTCCGGAATAAAAATCAGCCTTTAAAAAATCGCGCTCTGGAAGGGCTGTACAAACCGGGTTCGATCTTTAAAATCATCACTTCCGCCGCGGCCCTGGAAACCGAGTTGGACATGACAAGGATTTTTCCTATTACCTGCGTAGGCGCTGTCCGTTATAGCGGGAAGGCTTTTTGGTGCTGGCGAAGACATGGCCGGATCACTTCGTTGCAGAGTGCGCTGGATACTTCCTGTAATCTGGCCATGGCGGAAGTCGGTTTCGCTCTGGGTCCGGACCGCCTTTATGAATATTCTAATAAATTCGGGTTCGGTCTCCCGATCACCTTTGCTTTTCAATCCGAAGAGGTTGAACTTTCTTATCCTATTGCCACTACCAGCGCCCCCATGGTTAGCGACCATCGCTTCGACCTGGCCCAGCGCTCCTGCGGCTTGGGAGAAGATATTTTGATTACGCCTCTGCATGCCGCCATGCTGGCCGCCGCTATTGCCAACCAAGGTCGTATGTTGGCGCCATTTTTCATTAAGGAAATAAAAAATATTCGCGGCAAGATTCTCGCTCAAGGCGTCCCAAAAGTCATGCTGACACCCATCCGTCCCGAAACCGCTGATAAAATTAAGGCCTTTATGGTTGACACGGTTCGCCATGGTATCGGCAAAAAAGCCCGGGTGAAAGGCATCACTGTGGCTGGAAAAACCGGAACTACCGGCGATTCCAAGCACGGTTTAAACGGCTGGTTTATCTGTTTCGCTCCGGCGGAAAATCCCGAGGTGGCCGTAGCTATCTATACGGAAAAGGAAGGCACGGGCATGGACATGGCCGCTCCCATCGCCCGGCTGTTTCTCCAGGCAGTGTTGAAATAGTTAAGGAGTATTAGGGATGCTTTCCCAGCCGGCACTCGGCCAGCATGGTATGTACTGCCCCGTTGGATTGTAAATCCGAACGCATGACATTCACTTTCTCGATCAGCATAGCAGCGGCGGAGCTGGGGGCTGAATTGAAAAATCCCGGGGGCAGCTCGAGGCGTCTGTTTGACCGCACCCTTCCAAGCGTAAGATGGGGGATATATTTCCTTTGCTCCAAGTTAAAACCTCTGCTTGACAGGGCCTGGAAAATGTTTGTCTGCAGAGTTATCATTTCGGCCTCGCCCTGGGAAAGACCAAGCCAAATAATTCGCGGCTGTCCTGGGGAAGGGAAAACGCCCAGCCTTCCCAGGCTGATGAAAAAAGGAGCCGTACCCTCCAACGCCTTATGACACGCCTGGATTATTGCGGGCAGCCGTTCTTCCTCAATCGAACCAAAAAAAATCAGTGTGAAATGAAGTTTATCCGCCTGGCTCCAGCTTATACCGGACAGCTTCTTCTTCATTCCACGCAGACGTTCCTCTACCTCACGCCGTAGCGGGGACGACAGCTCCGCGGATATAAATGTCCGTATCTCAGCCATCTCAGTTTTCCGCTTACATCCTCTCCCGGCCTATTTTCTGACGTGTGCCCCTTTCACGCGCTCGATAATGGGCTGAAGAAAATTCATAAATTCCATGGGCACGATGTACTTAGCCGACGGACTTTCGCCAATCCCTTTCAGCGCCTCCAGGTATTGCAAGCTAATGGTTTTATCATCCACAAGCCGGGCCGCCGCAAATATCTTTTCCAAAGCCTGGGAATACCCCTCGGCTTCGAGTATCTTGGCCTGACGCTCACCCTCAGCAGCTAAAATTTTCGATTGCCGTTCACCTTCGGCCACGGTTATGGCAAACTGCTTCTTGCCGTCCGCTTCCAGCACGATTGCCCGGCGGGTGCGTTCCGCCGCCATCTGCTTGTTCATGGCATCCTGGACATCGGACGGCGGCTCGATCTCGCGGATCTCCACAGTAGTGACCTTTACTCCCCAGCGTTCGGTCACATCATCCAGTTTGGCTCTCAGCAGGCGGTTGATTTCCTCCCGCTTGGCTAAAACATCATCCAATGGAATATCGCCCACTACGGCCCGCAAAGTGGTCATGGCAATTCCCTGCGCAGCACCGGAAAAATTCCTGACCTCGACCACGGAATGCACCGGTTCGGTTACTTTAAGGTAAATTAAAAAATCAATGGCAATGGGCGCATTATCCTTGGTAATGCAGGTCTGGGATGGTATCTCGAGAAATATCTCCCGCAGGTCGACGTTAACCACTTTATCTATAAAGGGAATTATTACTACCAGGCCCGGCCCTCGCTGGCCTTTGCAGGCTCCCAGCCGGAACAGTACCAGGCGTTGGTATTCCGGCACAATCTTAACCGCCATCAACACGAGAATGACCAGCGCTATCAGTATTACTATTAAGAAACCCATTAATTTATTCCTCCTTGTGGTTTTTAAAATCCCCTGCTGGGCCGCAGGTCCGAACCTTAAGTCTTAATCCCTTAACTTCCAATACTTCCACTTCCTGCCCTGGCTCAAGTTTTCCGGAATCCGGCGTAACCAGCCAGTCATCTCCCTGAACATGTATCATTACGCCTCCCAGGGTTCCGGGCTTGACATAGCCGCGCGTACCAGTCAAGCTCTCCATTCCGGAAATCACCTTCGCCTTGCGCAGCCGGATTACCACATAAATAAATAAAACAACATAAGCCGCCGAGATTGCGAGCATACTCCAAATAATGGAATGCGCAACCTTGAAGGCCGGTAATTCCGAGGGAAAAACCATAAATGAACCCAAGAGCAAGGCTGCCAGTCCGCCAAGCGCCAATATCCCTTGACTGGCAACGAATATTTCCAAAACCAGTAATATGGCTCCCAGAGCCAGCAGCAGCATGCCGGCCATGGAGATCGGCAGGCCGCCGAATCCCATTAAAGCCAGCAAAATACTGATAGCTCCGGCTACGCCGGGCAGAATAGCACCCGGGCTGGCCAGTTCGTAGATAATACCATATATCCCGACCAGGAAAAGCACATAAGTTACATTTGGATTAGTCAGGGCATGCAAAAATCTTTCATGCCCGCGCATGGGCAGATCCCGGATTTCTGCTCCAGCCAAATTGAGCCGGGAGCGGCCTTGTGCCAGCTTAACCTCTTTTCCCTCAAGTTTTTTTAACAAAGTGTTGATATCCGGAACCACCATATCCGCTATCCCGTGTTTAACTGCATCCTCAGCCGGCAGGGAGGCGCTTTTTTCGACCATCCGTGCAGCCCATTTTTCATTCCGGCCTCTCTGCCGGGCCAGGCCGATGATATAAGCAATAGCATCATTAGTCACTTTAGAGGAAGCTTTTGTTCCTTGCAGATCAACCGGATGGGCGGCGCCGATATTGGTTCCCGGAGTCATGGCGAGGACATGCGCAGCCATGCCCATAAATGCACCGGCCGAGGCTGCCCGCGCACCGGATGGATGCACAAAAACCGCTATTCCCACCTTGGCATTGAGCAGACGCTTGGTAATCCCACGCATGGATTTATCCAGTCCGCCGGGCGTATCCAGCACCAGAACTACCAGCGAAGCCTGTTCCTTCTCCGCCCGGGTGATTCCCCGGTCTATATACTTGGCAACTATGGGATCAATAATGCCTTCGACTTCCAAACGGATAACCGGACCCGGCGGAGAAAGGGCCGGCTTATCCAGCGCAGAAGATGACTCCGCAAGCAAATCCCCGGCCACGAATAACCAGCACACGGCCAGACCCGCTATATACCACTTGGTCCGAAGCACTTTATACCCTCCTGAAAACAGCCGTAGCAATACGGTCTTTCATGTCCCATTATTTTTTGACAAAAGATAACCAAAAAAATAATAACACAATTCCGGGGAGTTGCAAGCAGGAATGCTATTGGGGACTGTCGACAAAAGCACAAAAAAACAAGATGTCATTCCGAGGCTCTGCCGAGGAATCTCCCAGGAGCCTGTCGGACTTTGTTGTTGACTTGTGATATAATGACAGCAGTTTCCCCCTTTCCAAAAAGGGGGATTAAGGGGGATTTTATAAAGAACACCATGTTGGACTACAACCAAAACCTCAAGAGTTATTCACAACCGCTCAGAAAAAATATGAACAAAGCGGAAATCCGATTTGGGAGTTTCCCTGATGGCTAATGTAACGCTACTTTGTGAAGAATTTCCGAAACAAAGGTTTGATACCGTACGCCAAGCTTTTTAGCTTTTTGTTTAAGATGTTCCAAATCGCGGCTATTTATTCTAATGTTTAATACCGCATCCTTTTTTCGCCGGGAAAGCGCTTGGGAAATTTCCTGCAATTCTTCTTTGCTGACATCAACATATTTATCTTCTAATAATGCATTTTCTATTTCTTTCTCTTTGAAAGATAATTTAGTGCTTCTCATTCTTTTCACCTCTATATTTCCTGGTATATTTTCTGCTTGGAAATAATGTTTTTAAAAAAATATAATTTTTTTCTATCACATAAGGCGCAACCCATATATATCCTTTGTGTTCAAATAACATAATGTTCTGATTGCCGCGAGACGGATGTTTTTTAACTGCAATTAATTTAGAATTAGTTATTTCTTCAAAAGACACCCCTCTTGTCTGCTTAAGACGGTCATTTTTTAATATGCTCCACTTAATCTCTTTCATTGTAAAAATTATACAATATTACAATTGTATACACAAGAAAATTCGTGGCCCCGTAAGAATGCTTCTCTTTACAAGGATATTTGTTTAAAATAAACGACAAAATATTTTGTATGTAAAGTCTGCTGCGAGTTCGCGCCAAAAATTCATAACCTACAGCCGGATGGAACCGATACCTTGCGGCCAGCCCGAGTGGTTAAACCGTTCAGGCAACCCGGTTGTTGGAATTACGAAAATGGTGGGCAAGAAGATAGCATCATAGTCATGAAAAAAAACTGCTCATGAAGCAACTTTCCTATTTGAAATATATATCAAAATACATGAAATACCATATTTATGCCGTTGACATAATATTTCTGCCTTTGTTACACTATATTTTGTAATTAAATTTTTATCACTTAACGTATATTATTAAGATAAGGAAGATGTGAAATGCCTGAATCACTTTTTTTAAAAATGAAAATAAGAAACGTATTAGATAATATATTTCTGTCTATCGATACTAAAGTTAATGATTTGAATAATTCGGAAATCACAAAAGATAAAATTGATACTTTGGTTGAGAGAATAAGCGGAGATTATTTAATAGTTTTTCCAGTTCTTAAATTAGAAGAAAAACAATGGAAAGTTGACGTATGCCAAGTTGATGTAAGCGGAGATCCAAATAAATTGCTTATAGATAGAAGTAAACCATTTCTTGTAGCAGGAAAAGAACTCAAGTTAATAATTCCGTTTGATGGAGATAAAGAGTTATTTGATTGTCGACCCAATACATCTAGTATGAATCCACCACAAGCAAAAGTTGCAAATAATCGGCTTATTATATCATACGAAATTACTAAAGATGAAGATATTGAAAAAGTAAAAACTGAAGCTGAAAAAACATTGGAAAAGATAAACAATTATTTGGAAAACCTAAAAAAGGATATTGGAAATTTCAACGATACAGCAAAAGACCGTGTTCGTAGCTTGTTGGAGGATCGTTTGAAAAATATTTCCGATGCAAAAACATTAGAAGAAGAACTAAACGCATAATAAGAAGGAACTTTTACTTACGGAAACCTTCGGGAACGTTGATTCTTAGGATTTGGGGACGGAGTCAATTTGTCCAGTTAACCATTTGAAGATCATAAGCATCTAACTTGACAAACTCCGTCCACAAACCTCTAGCTTGAATCCAGTATATAAATATGTTCCACTTTAAGTTTGTCGTAAACTAAAAGAGGGTCCAGCCATGAAACGTTTATTTACTATTGGTCATTCTACTCATTCAACAGATTTATTTATCGGCTTTTTGAAAAAAAGTCAGATAGATGTAGTTATTGATGTCAGAAGCGTCCCTTATAGTCGAATTGCTGAACAATATAATAAAGACAATTTAAATCTTTTTCTAAAAACCAATAGTATATATTATATTCCCATGGGCGGTCAATTAGGTGCCAGATACGAAAATGAGCGTCTTTTATTCGCTGATAAAAAAGTAGATTTTAATAAAGTTATAACCACAGAAAGTTTTCAAAATGGCATAAAAAGAATAGATAATGGGATAAAAAATGGTCACATCATTGCAATAATGTGTTCTGAAAAAAATCCTTTAGAATGCCATCGTTTTTCTCTCATATCCCGCTTTCTTGATAATAAAGGATATTTAATTGAACATATACTGCCTAACAGCATAATTTCTCATAAAAAATTGGAAAATAAATTATTCGAATACTTTAAATACAAAAGAAAAGTAGAATTAAAGATAGAAAAAATATTAAACTTTAATTCTGTCCAGCAAAGATTGTTTGATTCTGACACTACGGCCAAATCGGATTTATATGTAAATCTAAATAAGCTTATAGCTTACAGTCCATCCACCAAACATAAAATAAACGTATGATTTTATACACCATCGGTGTTTCCGGCAAAAGCGCTGAATCATTTTTCATGTTACTTCAGAAGAATAAAATAAGAAGATTGATAGATATTAGACTGAATAACAAATCTCAACTGGCAGGTTTTGCTAATGAAAGGCATTTGCCGTATTTTTTAAAACTTCATAATATTGAATATGTTTATAAACCGGAATATGCTCCAACTAAGGAACTGCTTGATGGCTATAAGAAAAAAAATATTAGTTGGCCCGAATACATGACTATATACAACAAACTATTAATCACGAGGTATATATTAAAAAATATTGAGTGGAGTTTATTTGAAAATAGCGTGTTGTTATGTAGCGAATCAACAGCTACACAGTGCCACAGAAGGCTTTTGGCTGAATATTTGGCAAAAGAAAATAGCGAAATTCAAATCATGCATTTATAGAGGATAAAAATGAAAATTATTATTACAGATTTAACAAGGTTTAGAAACGATGATATTGTTTGCATTGCAGGCATCGACAAAGAATCTAAAAAATGCATTAGACCTCTTCCTTATATCAAAAAAGCAAAATGCAAAAAGTTGAGTATTTTACCTGGTGCAATTTTAGAAGGAAATTTTACTCCTGATCCAAAGAGAGGGAATCCTCATAGTGAAGATATGCACTACAATGGCTTAAAATATATTGGTGATTGTTCGTCAAATGAATTAAATCAAATTCTTAAAGGTAGTTTATCAAAATCAATTTCTTCTGGTTTTACTTATCCCTTCAATGAAGGAGGCAAAGTAATTCCCCACACCAATCCGCCCGCAAAGTCAATTATCACGATAAAGGTAAGCCCCCAACAAATTCCAATAGTGAAGGATGGTTTTGTCCCCCAAAAAATAAAACTGAACTTGCGTGATAATGACAATAAAAAATATTCTTATTTACCTATTACAGATTTGGGATTTTTTAATTACACAATGTCCCACTATAATGAAGCTGATTTTCCTAAGAAACTAAATGATATTTTAAACAATGAAAAAAGCGTATATTTAAGAATTGGCTTGAGTGGCAAGTATAAATCAAAAGATGGAAGAGATGGTTACTGGTTACAAGTAAATGGCATTTATACTTTCCCGAATTATTCTAAACAACTAAGATGTTATTAACAAACTGGTTCCTTTGTACCTACTAAATTTGCATATTATGCTTATATAGAAACCATGTGAATGGGGGACGGAGTCGATTTGTCAAGTTAGATGCTTATGCTTTTCAAATGGTTATCTTGACAAATGATTCTGCTACAAAACCCCCTGATATGCTTTTCTTTCCCTCTCAAAAGTTGTATTCTAATGAAAATTCTCGTTATAGTTGATATGTAAGGCTAATCAAAATTAGGCGGTGGATTTCGGTTGGGGTAAAAACTTGACAAGCTCGGCTGTGCTGTATAATAATTCAAGCTGATGTCTAGATAGCCGGCGCGTTAGATAGGGACTAAACTATTACTGGGGGCAAACAAAATGAATAAAGAGAAAGCAAAAAAGAAAATGACTTATAAAAAAGCCTTTCTTATTGTTGGTCTTCCGTTTCTACTGATGTGGGGATGTGTCCACCTGGTAAATAAAAACATTAAAAAAGAGAATAACAAGTGGGCTGATTTTACGCAAATCGAATATGTAAAAACACCAGGATTGAGAGTTTATACATACTACACCACCAACAATAATATTGATAAAATTAAAGAACACGCAATGACTAAAACTACTTGGATAGAAGGAAGAGCAACTGTAGTTTATTATTATAATGACAAAAATAGCATTCCTTCTGCACAAATACTTGTAGACCCTACTATTGAGTCACAATGGAAAAAACATTTAGTAGCTCTTTATACAAAAAGTAGAACGGGAAAAGTTAGTTGTCAACCAATGGACCAGAAATAGAAATCACTTGTAGCAGAGGGACGAAGTGAGCTTCCCCCGAAAAAAGCGACACACCATTAAGATACTCCTCGCATCTTCTCATACTCAGCCGGATTCTGATAGTTCAAATACGTGTGAATGGGGGTCGGTGAAGTCGACGTCCGGCGAGCACATCCCATTCACCATTTTCTTGTCAAAACCCCATATCAAAATCCAGCGTGAATCGAAATTCCTGATCCTTAATTCTATAAATCACGGCCTGATTCAACCTGGCCGGGAGGTACCAAAACCACTCCATATCCAGGTGCATTTCCCATCCCAGCGAACACACCGCCTGTTCCATCCATGCTTCTCCTTTAATGGAACCATCCCAGCCGGCGCCCCATTCAACCAGCATTTCTCCCCAGAGGTCATGGAAAAAAATTGGAAACAACCCCGGTCCGTTATCAATATACCAGAGCGGCATCCGGTAGGCCGCAGAGAGCGTCAAAATATTTTCTGCCTCAAATTGCCCGCCCTGATATCCCTGGGGCGCTGAATGATAATCAGTTTCCGGAAAATAGCCGGACCTGGAAGACCCGCGCACGCCCAGCATTAGAGCCTGATGCTGAAAAAACGAGGGCAGGTGGACAAGTCCTGTTGCTTTAACTATTCTGCCGTCATAATCACATCCCTCTAGCGCGGCGCGTCCGCGCAGGGAGCAGGAAACACCTGAAACGGGAAAAAGATCCCTGGGGCTCTGCCGGATGCTGGTAAATTTCGTTCCTCCGTCCAGGCCGCTGTAATTCTCCCCTGGAAAAGCAGAGCAGTTCTCCGATCTAACCTGATAGGTCTCGTACCCCAAATCCAACTCAACCACGCTTACTGCGTCATAGGCCCTTCGAAGCAGTACTGTAAAAATTGAATCCAGTTCCAAGCCTTGCGCCCGTGACCAGTAAAGGTTTTCATCTTCCCGGTCGCCGGGTACTCCCCATCTTGACAAAGGCATGCTAAATACCCGTCCGGCCAGAACTATTGGCGTATCCCGGTTTTCATAACTTAAATCACCGTACCATTGGCCGTTTAACGGCTGGTAGAGGGCTTGTGCCCACCAGGAATGAATTTCCAGAGGATCCCGGCGCCCGGACGCAGCGCCCCAGAGCAGCCCAGCTTGATCTTGCCCCAGCATGGGCATCCAAAATGTGGGGACTAAATGGGGCCAGGCAGAGTATCGTTCGCCTTTTTCCGGAGGGAGAGTAAATTCATAAGGTGTTTCCGGCTGCACCTGGAAGGCTGGAAGCGGGACGTGCTTCCAGGCTGAAACATCCAGGCACGCGATTACCAACTGCTGGGAGTTGCCGGTCTTATATTCCGCAAAAATCAACTGCTTTCCATCCTGGGAAATATCCGGCTCAAAAGCGCCGAAACGCGCGTTAGTCACCTGATAAAGCTCATTAGTTTCAAGTTCATGCGCGTATACTTGATTTACACCGGTCCGGTCGGAAACAAAGTAGAGATAACCACCATCCGGAGACCAAACCGGAGTATAATCCCCGGCCGCGTCCCATCCGGTAATAGCTTTTAGCGCTCCGGTCGCAGGGTCTATCAAACAAACATCCTGAATCCCGTTTATCCTGACCGCGGCCGCCAATTGTGTTGCGTCAGGCGACCATTGGGGAGAAAGATAAACCGCGCCTTTGGGCCCTGGGATAAGCTTGATAGCGCCGGATCCCGGATCAACCAGACCCAGCCGCGTTGGTCCTAATTCGTTTACTACACACACGATCCGGTTAGCTTGCGATACATCCGGCGACCAGCAGCGCCCGCCCTTAGTCAAACGATATTCCCGGCCCTGGGAATCCCTCTGAAACAAATCAGCGGTTAAATTATCAAAATAAACCGGGTTGGGCAGCAAACGGGCATAGGTAAGTAATTCCGTGGAAGGGTTATAAGCATAGCCTCCATGCAGCATGTCCGGCTTGGCTAATTCCTGTACCTGCTTGGTTTGAGGATTTATGCTGACCAGGGCGGGGCCATCATCATTGCTTCTTCGATAAGCTGCCACCTGACCATCCGGCATCCATTGCGGTTGCTGGAAAATCGCTTTATCCTCCCGGGTAATGGCAAGCGCTCCGTCTATGGCCGGACGCTCCTGACCATAGACTCCTGATAGTTTTTCTTTATGTTCAGACAATACCTGGTTCCAAATCCCTCCCGGAGTATGTCCGGTGGCTTGGCCCCAAACAAAACCCAGCCCAAAAAACGGCCAGGCGCTCTGCTGCGAAGAAATACGGTCTAAAAACCGGCAATCGTCAAGCTCCGCTTGGAGCAACACCAGCATTTCGTAGCCCGGCAAATAAACCCGGTCGCGGGGATAACTAAAACGAGGCAAATGCCCGATCTGCCCCAGGGTCCAGGGATGATCCGAGAGCAGGTTGGCGGCCAACCGCATCTGATGGTATGGATTACGGCCGCGGCCGCCATTGGTCAATACGGTCTCGGCATATACGGCCACACCCTCGATCCACCATTTAGGCGCGATAAAATTTAATCCCTGCGCCTCTCCGAAAATTGTTGTCAGGCAGCGGCTGAATCCGTCATTTCGCATGCCATGGCAGAGATGAGCGAATTCATGGTACATTAGGTTTTCAATCCAGGAAGAATTCCTGGTACTGGCCCAATGGCCCATCGGGCTAGTAAGGTAAAATTCCATTTTCCGGAAAATGGCCTGGGCATAACCATTGGCAGTATCCCGCATGGGATTCAGGATTAGGGGCGTAAAACCTGGAGGAGCATACCCGAGAAGTTCGCGCACCCGCGGATAGGCCTGCTCGGCAATCCGGGCTGTACGGGCCGCAGCCTGGCCGGCTATGGTTGGATATATTATCAAGAAATGCTCAGTTCTTAGCTGACGCCAATCCAAGCCCGGGTCGCGGCGCGCAGATGCAGGAAGCGAAGATAAGCCAAGGGTTAATACAATGAAAAACATTCGTATAAATTTCATATTGTATACCCTTTCCTTACAGCTGGTAGCCCACTTCAATGTCGCGTCCTTTCAGCGTAATCACTTTGAATTCATAGACATTCACGACTGTGGTTTCAGCATACCGGGTCTTTTTGATTTGGTTGAACGCATTCAGGTGCAAATGTCCGTGCATCCAGAGCAGGGGCTTAATCTCCTGGATAAACCGGGTAAAGCAGGCGAAGCCCTCGTGAAATCCCCCGCTTTCGTCCTGAATGCCCTGCGGCGGGGCGTGCGACAATACGATCACGGTCTTGGACTGCCTTCCCTTTATCCGGTCCCACCAGCGCAGAAAACGGATGCGGCGCGCCACGCGGCGGGTCAGACCGCGCATTTCACGCTCCGAATAATGATGCGGCCGCTCCTGTCCCGACCGTGCACCGCTGAATCCGCAAAATAGATAATCTCCGAAAACGATAACCTTGGCGTGCAGGTTTTCGCCCACTCCGACTGAGAGCATGCTCTGGTGACGATCATTGTCTACTTCGAAAAACGAAGGCCGCCGCAGAGGCGCCGGATCGTGATTACCGTTCACGTGAAATACTTTGCCTCTGGCATATAAGGAGATGCTATCCAAATAGGAAAATTTTAAGTCTCCGCAGGCGCAGATCGCGTTAAAGGAAGTCGCGTGAAGCCCGGCCTTGGCCAGGCGCTGCTCCAGGTAATGGGATGGTTCATCCGCTAAAGCCAGAATTTTAAACATAAGCCCGATAACCTCCAAATCTCCCGGGATTGGTACGGTCAGACTGTCCCCCACCAAACCCCGGCTTAAATATCGATGAGCTTATGCTTCCCGCAGAAATATTGAGCCTGCACCATCCCAAACCTGCCAAAATCGATTTTTCCTTTCCGTCTTTTGGGAACTGTCTCCAATCGGATACAAATCAAAAAGTATTCACTCCTCCGGCACCAGCTCAATCAAGGTTACTTCCGGCCGGGCAAGCAAGCGCATAGGCGGGCCCCAGGTGCCGGTTCCCGGGCTGACATATATGGCGGTATTATCTGCCAGCGGATAAAAACCGGCATGATATTTAAAAAACATACGGGTAATCAGACTAAAGGGAAAAATCTGTCCCTTATGGGTATGTCCGGATAACTGCAAATCAAAGAAGCCTAAAGCGCTGCGGTTAACCCGGGGCCGGTGTTTTAGCAAAATGGTAAATTTTTCCCAGGGCAATTTGGCGAGCAGATCTTTTTCGGGAATTTTTTCATCCTGGCCGAAATATTTTCCTGTTGGATCATCCACGCCGGCAATATTTATCAGTCCGGCCACTGTCACTCCCTGGCCGCGTAATATTTCGAACCCGGCGTTTCGGGTAAATTCCAGGGAATGGTCCAGCCCGGGATAAAATTCGTGATTTCCAGTAACCGCAAATTTACCATGGCGCGGCTGGATTTCTCTTAGCCCTTCGGCCAGAGCTTCACAACCGTTAATCTGGGCATCCACCAGGTCCCCGGTAGATACGATAATATCCGGATCAGTTTTCTTTACTATGTCCAGGATTCTTTTCAAACGCGCTTTTCGCACCATCAGGCCGAGATGAATATCCGAGAGCTGAATCAGCCTCACCGGACCGGCAGTGGCGGGAATTTTAGAGCTAGTTATTTTTATTTTCTCAAGCCGGATATTCCGGGCTTCGAAATAACCGTATATTGACAGGCACAGCGCCAGCAGCAGGGCGGTCTGGAACATCCCTGGGGATGATAATTGCAAAAAGCTTAAATCCCTGCCCAGCACAAGCCCTGCCAGCCGAAAAAGCCACTGGCACAGATTAAGCGCTAAATAAACTGCAAGAAAGAGAAAGAGCACTCCCATCCAGGTATAACCGACTACGGCCAACGGCCGCCCCAGGATATCAAGTTTGTATTTTTCCGCTACTACTGCCAGCACGGGCGCTAAAATCATCGCTCCCAAAAACGAGGCCACCCCCATGGCGGCCGCGTTCCCTAAAAACCAGACGCTCCTGGCCTTACAAAAGAAAAAATAATTGGCACTGCCGTAAATCGCCAAATAGATTATGATAACCAATAATATCTTCACCTGGTTCTCCTTATGCCGGCGCGCCCGGTTAGTCTTAGCTGAAATATGCCACCTACGGGATGTAGGGGCCGGCCCCTACAAAAATCATTCTCATTAACGCTTTTTGCATTGGTGGGGGCGTTTAATTAAACGCCTCTATCTATGGATAATGTCATAATAAACAGTTATTATATTATTAAACTACGGGGAATTACAATCTTAACCGATATTTTAAATAAGTATAACGTTTCTGGGTTTTATCGTTCTTCACTGCCATGGCCAGGGCTTTGCGAGTCCCCACTATCACTACCAGCTTGCGGCCCCGGGTAATCGCGGTATAGATTAAATTACGCTGCAAAAGCAGGTAATGCTGGGTAAGCACTGGAATAATCACGGCCGTATACTCCGAGCCCTGGGATTTGTGAACCGAGATGGCATAGGCCAGGATAATTTCATCCAGGTCCGCAAACTCATAGACTACTTTCCGGTGGTCGAAAACCACGATAATTTCTTTTTCCTCCGGGCATATCCGGATAATTTTTCCAATATCCCCGTTGAAGACCTCTTTATCATAATTATTCTTGATCTGCATTACCTTGTCATGAACGCGGTAAACACTCTCGCCCCGTACCACGCCATCCTCACGCGGATTAAGCGTTTTTTGCAGTTCCCGGTTCAGGTTCACAGTGCCGACCACGCCTTTATGCATGGGCGTAAGAACCTGTATGTCCTCTACCGGATCAAAACCGAAGCGGCGGGGAATCCGGTGCTGAACCAGTTCGGTAATGGTCTTTAATACCTGTTCCGGATCTTCCTGCGCAATGAAATAAAAATCATTTTCCGGCAGGGAGGGATCATATTGCGGAAGCACGCCGTTATTTATCCGGTGGGCATTAACCACAATCTGGCTGGATCTGGCCTGCCGGAAAATTTTGCTAAGTTTTACTACTGGGACGGCTTTAGCTGCAATAATATCATTAAGCACATTGCCCGGTCCGACCGAGGGCAGCTGGTTCACATCTCCCACCAGGATAAAAGTAGCGCCGGCGGGAATGGCCTTTAAAAGCTGGTGCATCAGCAGGGTATCGATCATGGAGGCTTCATCTATAATCAGCAAGTCGCACTCCAGAAGACGGGATTCATGGCGCTGAAACCCGCCCTGCTTATAACTAAACTCCAACAGCCGGTGTATCGTCCTGGCCTCCCGGCCCACAGCCTCACTCAGGCGTTTGGCAGCCCGGCCCGTGGGCGCGGCCAGCATTATCCTAACTTCCTTCCGGGAAAAGATTTTCAAGACCGCATTTATAATCGTGGTCTTGCCGGTTCCCGGCCCGCCGGTAATAACCATCACCTTGTTTTCCAGGGAACTCCCGACCGCCTCGGCTTGCTGCACATCCAACGTAATATCCAACTGCTGCTGGACCCAGGCTATGGCCTGGTCCGTATCCACCCGGCAGACTGTCCGGGATGCGCTTATTAACTTCTGAAACCGGACGGCAATACCGGTTTCACTAGTATGCAGTTTCTTCAGGTAAACCGCTTTATGGTTTTTTTTGAATTCTTCCAGATCTTCATTCAGGTCCTCCATAATTATCTTGCCCTCCACGGTTATGCTGCTGAGGGCCTTAGTGATTATTTCTCTCTCTACCTGGAGGATTTCCCCGCTCTTTTCGATCAGCGGTTCATAGGGGTAATAAACATGCCCTTCTTCCGCAAGCTTATTCAGGACATACAGCACGCCAGCCGCGGCCCGCACATCGGAATTCCTGGCAAAGCCCAGTTGTCCCGCAATGCGGTCCGCGATGATAAACCCAATCCCGAAAATATCCGAGGCCAGACGATAGGGGTTCTCTTTAACTATCGCAATGGAGTTATTCCCGTATTGTCTGAAAATCTTTACCGCCCAACCGGAGCCGACCCCATGGCTTTGCAGGAAAAGCATGACATGGCGGATCTCTTTCTGTTCCTGCCAGGCTTGCTTGATCATGGCTAGACGTTTGTGGCCAACACCTTCAACCTCTGCCAGTTTTTCGGTTTGATTTTCTATAATCTCCAGAGTCTTTTTACCGAATTGCTGCACAATCCGCTGGGCCATTACCGGACCCAGACCCTTGATATATCCGGACCCCAGATATTTCCGGATTCCCTCCACCGTGGCCGGAACCTCGATCTGGTATTGTTCTACCTTGAACTGCCGGCCGAACTTGGGATGGGTGGTCCACTCGCCTTGCAGCTTGAGCACTTCGCCGGGTGCCAAGGCCATCAGATTGCCGACAATGGTTATCTGATCTTTTTGCCCGCCTACTTTCACCCGGGCGATGGTAAAACCGCTCTCCTCGTTGGCGTAGGTGATGGTCTCTATCTGTCCTTTCAACTCAACCGGCATTTTTTCATCCTCACCGCGGGCTCATCAACGGCTCTTTGGCCAAAAACCGGTCAAATATATATAGTCCGACATTCGCCAGGAACAAAACTAGCAAGCCGGCTAGACCGGTCAGACCGATACTTAAATCAGTTCCGCCTTTAAGCGTCATAATGGAAATTCCGGCCGTAGCATTAAGCGAGCCGTGCAGAATAGCCGGAGCAATAACGGATTTAGCTTTTAAACGGATGTAGCTGAAAATCGGAGCATACAACATGGTAAAATAAACCATGTAAAACACCCCGGCTTGAGGGTGCTGGGGATAATTATATCCTTGCAGAATTATGGGCGCATGCCAGATGCCCCAGATCAAGCCGATAACCAGGGATGATCTCCAAAACCCCAAAAAGCCCAGCTCTTTCTGCAATAAACCCCGCCATCCCAACTCCTCACCAAAGCCGGCCACGGCATTAATCGTAGCGCCTGCCGCCAGTCCTGACAGGAGACCGATCCACAAAGGATGCAGCGGCAGCGCCGCGGTCTGGGCTTTCATGCGCTCGATTTGTTCCCCAGACAAGTTCTCTTGAAATCTTGCGTACATGCCTTCCATTTCCCATGACCACTCAACACCGGGTATAAGCAATCCCATACCCAGCGCGGCAAACGCTAAGATAACCGGCAGCAGCCAGGCTATAAAAAACCAGCGGTTTATTTTAAAGGAAATTCCCAGCGGTTCTTTTAAAGGTTCATGATAAATTATTTTCTGGACAATTATGGCGGCCAGCATAGGCATAAACATGTACACTATGGCCATCGCGGTAAAAAGCGAGGTATTTACCCCTGCCTTAAAAATTCCTGAAAACAAATAAAACCATCCCCAGCTTAAAATAAACGTGATAGCGATAAAAATCCCGGCTTTTTGAAGGCGTTTGAACATATCTCTTTGAATCCTTTTATTTTTTTGCCATATACTCTGCAGCTTGGAGACTGTGTCATAATACGGAAATTTTTCAGTTAGCCGTCATACCGGCGAAAGCCGGTATCCAGGAATGTAAATTTTAAAAACTTTTCTAGACCCCGGTTTTCACCGGGGTGACGATCAAAAGCATAAAACCACAAAAATTCGAGTTATGACACAGCCTCCTTGGGCGGGGCAGGTTATTTTTGTCCCCGGCTCCCGGGTTTGATGGCAGGTATGCCCTCCCGGCAAAGCGGACATTTATCCGGAGGATAAATGTCCGCTTTAACTTTCAGCAGGGCGCTTAAGGGCGCGCCCAGGTCCGGGTCTGCATTGCTGCGATCCACAAAGCTGGCCACGCCGATCACTTCCGCCCCGCAAGCTTGGGCCAATTTTACTGTTTCCCGCACCGAGCCGCCAGTAGTAATTACGTCCTCTACCACCAGCGCGCGCTCCCCCTTACCCAGGGAAAATCCCCGGCGCAGCCTCATCTCGCCTTCCATACGCTCGCAAAAAATAGCGCGCACTTCATGATTCCCGCCCCGCCAAAGGGCCTGGGCCGCTTCCTGGGCGATTACTATCCCGCCCACGGCCGGCCCCAGCACAACCTGAACCCCGCGCTCTTGAAATGATGCGGTCAGGGCCTCGGCCAGGCGCCCGGCATAACCGGGATATTGAGTAAGCATGGCGCATTGCAGATATTGATTGGAGTGATGGCCCGAGCTTAAGATAAAATGTCCGGAAAGCAGGGCCCGGGTATTTTCAAACATTTTTCTAACCTCTTCCGGCGTCATGCCGCGGCCTCGGCTATTTCCTGGCATATCGAGCGGACCACGGCTCCGGGATCCAAAGCCCGCGAGACCGGACGGCCTACTACTATATAGTCCGCGCCCGCGGCTATGGCCTGGCCCGGGGTCATCGTCCTTTTCTGATCTCCTTTTTCCGAACCGACCGGACGTATGCCGGGCGTTAAAATAATGAATTTCTGCCCGCAGGCTTTGCGGATTGCGCTGATCTCCCGCGGACTGGCGATTACGCCATCCAGTCCTGATTCCTTGGCTAATTGGGCCAGGCTTACAACATGGGTTTGTATTTTCCGCCTGATACCCAGTTCATTTTCCAATATCCGCTGATTCAGGGAGGTTAAAACCGTGACTCCCAAAACCAGGGCCTTAGGCTGACGCAATTTCTTGGCCACCTCAGCGGCCGCTTTGGCAGCCGCGGTCATCATTTCTTTTCCGCCGGCGGCATGTACGTTGACAATGGTCGCCCCGATACGGCAGGCGGCAGAAACCGCCGCTGCCACGGTATTGGGAATATCATGAAATTTGGCATCGTAGAATACTCCCAGTCCGCGGCGGCGGATATGCATCACTGCTTCCGGACCGGCCATAGTTAATAATTGGGCTCCCAGCTTGTACTGGCTAACCAGACCCTGCAAACGATTCATGAGCAAATCCGCGCTTTTCAGATCATCCATGTCCAGGGCGATAAACAAACGATCCTTGGGTTTTAACATATACCTGCATTCCTTTCCTGAAATTTACTCCACTATTAATAACCGGCTGTTCTTAAAGCGGTTTTTACCTTCCTGGTCTTGGGCCGTTAAAATTATCAGATCCGTGCCCCGAACCCAGGGAGGGGAAAATCTCACAATTACGCGGCCGCTCTGGGCATCATATTCCAGTGGTACAACTGAAGACCTGCGGCGAGCCTCCAGGCTGGCTGGATCAATACAGCTAAGCATTTCCGGAGTAAGTGTAAATATCATCTGCCGGACCGGACTTATGGCCCGCTCCCCCCAACCCGGCATGCTCGCGGAAAACAAGAGAGGTTTTTCCCGAAGCTGGTTCCGGAAAGTGGAATCCCGGGTGCCTCGCAAAATCATAATGCGTTTTAGTCGTTCCGGTGGAGTCTCCAGGGTATTGGGCCCCGGGTTCACGGTAAACATCAGCTTGTAACCGGCCTGACGCGCGGCTTCGGCCACTTCCCGGTCCCAAAGCCCATAGGGATAAGACAGGGAAATGACCTCCCCCCTGCACCACTTGGTTAATTTTTCGCGCGATTCAGATAACTCTTGCCTTAACCTTTCAGCACGCTGGTCTTTGGTTTCTCCCCGGGGCCGCCTGGTCAGTTTAGGATGCGTGGCGGAATGAGATCCAATCTCAAAGCCGGCAGACTGCAACTCCCTGAGCTGAGAGCGTGAAAAGCCTGCCCGGGCTCCGACGAAATTAGTATAGATAAACAAGGTAGCGGGAAAATTGAATTCCTCCAGCAGGGGACGGGCCGTGGTATTAAAATGCTTATATCCGTCATCAATGGTAATTAAGAGAGGTTTTTCCGGAAGCAGCGCACGGTCTAACCGTCCGTCCGCCAGGCCGGCAGCCGTGATCGGAGTAAACTCTTCTTCTCTGATAATCTCCAACTGGCGCCTGAATTCCTCCAAATCCAGGGAATAGGCATCCTGAGAAGTATTTTTTCCAAAACGATGGTAACAAAGCACAGGTATGCTGAACGCTGTTTCCCCGGAAGAAATCTCCGCCCCTCCCAAGAGACTTACTCCTATAATCATTATGCACGCATATTTAAGACCGCAAAATTTTTTCATACCTCTCCGTTCGTCGCAGGCTTCAGCCTGCGGCTGACTCCCCCATTACAGAAGAGTTATCTTTTTACGCTCCTCTGGAGCATCCGATGGCAGCAGGTTAATCCCCAGCCGATCAATATGCCCACGCCGTAACCGGCTATTACATCGCCGGGATAATGTCCGCCGGAATATATGGTTCCGGCGCCTACCAGGAATGCGAAAGCCAAAGCCGGCCAGGTGAGACGGCGATCCAGGTTGCGGGCCACTATTGCCAAGGCCGCGGCACTGGCGGCATGCGTTGATGGAAAGGAGGAAGAAACCATGGCCAGATTCTTCAGCGGAACACAAAGATGGGTCTCGGTTAATAGCATATACGGCCGCGGACGATTAAAAAATGGTTTCAAGAGAAGATTTTGGAGCAGGTTGCAAATCACCCCGGCAGCGGTTCCCCATAAAACCAGCCCACAGCTCTTTTGCCAACCCGAAATGAAACCGTATACTGCGACTCCTGTCAGCAGCACGGCTAAAAGCAAACGATCATGGGCCAGAAAAAATGCCGCGTCCGCCAAGGGCCGGAAATAGAGCGTGTCATTAATAAAATAGAAAAGGGCGGTATCCAGGCCGGCTATTTTTTCCAGAATTAATTGAAAGCTCATTTTCGACCGGCTCCAATCAACTCATTAACTCCTGTCATGCCGGATTGGCGCAAATAAGCGGCCAGTCCTTGGACCGCTTGCTCCGCTGATCCGGGATTCCGGAAAGTCGCGGTTCCGATCTGTACCGCGCTGGCTCCTGCCAATATGAACTCTATGGCGTCCTCTGCGGTCTCAATCCCGCCCACCCCGATTACCGGGATAGAAACCGCGCCGGCAACCTGGTAAACCATTCTCAAGGCCACCGGCTTGATAGCCGGGCCTGACAATCCGCCCGTAAGGTTGGCCAGTATGGGACAACGCTGCTGAATATCCATGCGCATGCCCAGCAGAGTATTCATGACTGTCAAGGCATCCGCGCCGGCATCTTCCGCTGCCCGGGCCAAGGCAATAATATCCGTCACATTGGGCGTAAGTTTCACCCAGAGCGGCAATCGGGTCCGGCGCCGGATCGCCGCCACCAGACTGCCTAATAATCCGGGTTCGCGGCCGAATTCCATTCCTCCGCGCCGGACATTGGGACAAGATAAATTTAATTCCAGGCCGGCTAATCCCCGCCGGCCATCCAAGTATTCCACTACCTCTATATATTCTTCCGGGGTCGAGCCGGCTACATTGGCTAATATCGCACAAGGCAATTTACGCATTTCGGGCAGCTTCTCGCCGCAGAAAGTCCGGACGCCCACATTTTCCAAGCCAATGGCATTTAGCATGCCGGATGAGCACTCCGCCACCCGAGGCATGGGATTTCCTGGTTTAGGCTGCAAGGTAATGCTCTTGGAAACCAGGCCGCCTATGGATTGAAACCGCACCTGTCCCAACAACTCCGTGCCATAGCCGCAGGTTCCGGAAGCCAATAACACGGGGTTGCGCAGCTTCACCCCGCCGAGATTCACGTTTAAAGCCGGTCTGGTTCTGTTCATACATTATTCCAATCCACTGCCTGGGCCGAAAAAACCGGGCCTTCCTTGCAAACCCGCTGGTAAGCGCCTCCCACCTTGATCACACATCCCTGGCAGATACCCATGCCGCAGGCCATTACTTTTTCCAGGCAGACCTCGGCGTGTATTTCATGCCGGGCAGCTATGCCCGCCACAGCCGCCAGCATGGGACGGGGACCGGATGCTGCCAAGGTCCATCCGGGCTTCCGGCCTGGCAGCCGCTCGATTAGTAAGTCAGTTACCTTGCCTTGCTTCCCATAACTTCCGTCTTCAGTGGCGCAAGCCACTGAGGCGCCGGTTAATTTTATGGAGCTTCGTAAAAGCAGATCTTCCCGGCTGTGGCCGCCGATTAAAACTTCGACTTGCCGCCCACAGGCTCTAAGCCTTTCCGCCAGAAAAAGCAGGGGTGCTGCGCCGAACCCGCCGCCGACCAGTAACATGCCCCCGCGTCCCCGCAGAGTAAAACCCCGGCCCAGGGGACCGATTATATCCACGAATTCTCCGGAGCGCATGTTGGCCAGCAAGTTGGAACCGGGCCCCACTACTTTAATCAGCAATTCCAAGGTGGTTTTTTCAACTCGGCAGATAGAGAAAGGCCGCCGCCAAAAAGGCGCCGCTTTACCGGATATCAGTATTTCCACAAATTGGCCGGGCCGGGCGCGCTGGGCAATTTGTGGCGCCTTCAGCACCAGGCGGGCGTATGGTCCAAAACGCCGCGCCTTAATTATTCCAGCTTGCATGGCGATAAACCACCCGGCCGGCTACCAGTGTAGCCATTACCTCTCCCTGGACTTTCCAGCCATCAAAAGGCGTATTCCGGGATTGACTTTGGAATTCGGAGGCCTGGATAATTCTTTCCGCCGCGGGGTCAAAAATAACCACATCAGCCTCCGCGCCCGGAGACAGGGTCCCCTTAGAGCTTTGGATAATTTTCCCCGGGTTATGCGTCAGGCAGCGCAAAGCCTCCGGCAGGGAAAGCTTTTTCGGAGCCACCAAGCAGGTCAGCACCAGGGAGAGCATGGTTTCCAAACCGCAAATACCGGGTGCAGCATTGGCAAATTCTATTTCCTTCTCCCGGGACGAATGGGGCGCATGATCAGTGGCAATGACGTCCAGCGTACCATCGCTTAAACCCGTAATCAGAGCCGCCTGGTCCACCGCCTCGGCCACCGGCGGATTAACGCGCACATGCGTATCATAATCCGAGAGACAGTCATCGGTTAGCGCCAGAAAATGCGGAGCCGTCTCAGCCGTAACTTTTACTCCGCGGGCTTTAGCCTCCCGGATCATGCGAACCGCCCCCGCGGTTGAGACATGCGGAATATGAATCCGGCTGCCGGTTTCTTCCGCCAGAATAATATCGCGCGCTATCATGATCTCCATGGCTGAACGCGGAACTCCGGCCAGGCCCAACTTAGCGGCCATGAAGCCCGCATGCGCCACTCCCCGGCCTGACAAGGATTTGTCCTCAGCGTGATTGATCACCAGCAGATCCAGCATTCCGGCATATTGCAAAGCGCTGCGCATCAGGCCGGGCGAAGATAGAGGATCCCCGTCATCCGATACGGCCACAACGCCGGCAGCTTTGAGTTCTCCCATTTCGGTAAGTTCACGGCCGGCCCGGCCTTTGGTAATGCAGGCTATGGGAAAAACATTAACCAGGCCTTGGTTCTTGGCCTTGGAAAGAATAAGCTCCACCATGGCCAGATTGTCTATGGGCGGTTCGGTATTCGGCATGCAGGCCAGACTGGTAATACCGCCGGCCGCCGCAGCCCGGGTCCCTGAGGCAATCGTCTCTTTATATTCCGCTCCCGGCTCCCTTAAATGCACATGCATATCCACCAGGCCGGGAGCTACTACTAATCCGGAAGCTGCTATCACTTGATCGCGTTTTTCCGGCGCCCGGGCGCCCGGCGGCGTAATTTCCAATACCCGGCCTTTCTCCAGCCAGAGATCTCCGGTCGTGTCCCGATTATTGGACGGATCAATAATCCGTCCGCCTTTAATCAGAATTCTCATCGGATTCACCCCCGGTCAGCAGATAGAGCACAGCCATGCGCACGGCTACCCCGTTCGTCACCTGGTCGAGTATAACCGAATTCGGGCCGTCAGCCACGCGGGGTGAAATCTCAACCCCGCGATTCATAGGCCCGGGATGCATGATTAGCACATCCGGCCTGGCTAATTTGAGCCGCCGGGCATTCACCCCGTATAGGTTGGCATACTCCCGGGCGCTGGGAAAAAATTGTTCGTCCTGGCGCTCCAACTGGATACGCAGAATATTAATGACATCCGTATCCGCGATAGCGTCTTCCAGCCGGTGATAAACTTCCACCCCGAGACGGGTGAAAACTTCCGGAAGCAGCGTAGCCGGTCCTACAATCCGGACCTTGGCTCCCAGCTTAAGCAAACCATGGATATTGGAACGCGCCACCCGCGAATGAATAATATCTCCCACCAGCGTAACCGTCAGATTTTCAAATCTCCCCTTGGCTTCACGAATAGTGAATATATCCAGCAATCCCTGGGTGGGATGTTCATGTTTTCCGTCTCCGGCGTTGACCACACTGGCCCGGATATTTTTAGCCACCAGGTTCACCGCGCCCGAACAGGCATGACGCATAATTATGGTCTGTACGTTCATGGCCTGGATATTCCGGACCGTATCCAGCAGGGATTCCCCTTTCACCAGGGAAGAAGCCGAGGCCGTAAAATTCACGACATCAGCGGATAGACGTTTCGCCGCCAACTCAAAGGAAGTCCGGGTCCGCGTAGAGGGTTCAAAAAACAGATTCACCACGGTCTTACCGCGCAGCGCCGGCACCTTTTTTACCGGACGCTGAACTACCTCTTTAAAAGACGCGGCCGTATCCAGGATTTGGATGATTTCTTCTCCCGAGAGTTCTTCCAGGGTCAGTAAGTCTTTCCGTTTTAAGCTCACGCGTATAAACCTCTTCTCTAAAATAAAAATCCCGGCCCGGCCTTTGTAGGGGCGCACGGCCGTGCGCCCCTACTTTATAATAAAAACACCCTCCCGGCCGTCGCACTCCTGGAGCAAAACATCTACTTTTTCCTTCTCGGCCGTCGGTAAATTTTTGCCGACATAATCCGCGTGAATCGGAAGCTCGCGGTGTCCGCGATCCACTAATACTGCCAACTGAATCGCGCGCGGACGGCCGTAATCAATTAATTCATCCATGGCGGCCCGGATACTGCGGCCGGTATAAAGTACATCATCCACCAAAATTATCCGCCGGTTTTCCAATGAAAACGGGAGATGGCTGGGACGCCGTCCCGGCTGCCGATCCGTACGCGTACTGGTATCATCGCGATGAAAAGTAATATCCAGAGCTCCGACCGCCGGAGTAGCTTGCTCGATTTTTCCAATTTGATCCGCAATCCGCTGCGCCAGAACATCTCCCCGCGTCATGATACCGATCAGCGCCAAGTCCGGGACACCTTTATGTCTTTCGCAGATCTCATGCGCCATCCGGTTGACTGCCCGCCGGATGTGGTCCGCGTCCATAATCTGCCTGGGGAATGATTCCTTCATGTTGTCTCCCTTCGTAAAAAAACCTCCCCGCAGTATTCGCCAGGGAGGTGATAAAAGTTTTTCGTTAGTGTCTCGATGAATCATTTTCCTTTCCAGCCTCACGGAACCAGATTAAAGGATATATCTTGCTATTCGCGGTCTCCGGTTATTCCCGCTCCGAAGTTCCTACATGACAATACCGCGGCCCTGGCCTTCTGTCAAGCCGGATTATACCCTAGGAGCCTGAGCAATTAGTTGCTCAGGCTCCAGAGCATTTGAGATTCGAGAGTAGAAATTAGATAAAACATCTCAAATGCGGTCTACTTTCTACTATCTACTCTCAAAAAACCGACTAATTGATCAAACTCCAGAGCAATTGAAAATTGAACCATAGAGCAATAAAAAACTCAATTGCGGTCTATTTTCTATTGTTCTATTGCTCAGGAATTAAAAAACCGACTAATTGCTCAAACTCCTAGGGTGGGGCAACCCACTTTTCTCGCGCTGTAAGTAATCGGTTACCCGTCCGCATAATAAAAACGGGGGAGCTTTAAAGCTCCCCCGTTCTTTTAAAAAAATATTCTTTCACCATCTAGTGTCGAAGAACAACTACTTCTTTTTGGTGGCTTTTTTCTTCGCGACTTTCTTCGCGGCTTTCTTTACAACTTTCTTCGCCGCCTTCTTTTTGACTGCCATTGTTCCACCTCCTTTATATAAACTTTTTTATTTAAAAAACTTCCCTAAGTTTTACTATTTTATAACACACAACCTGGTTAATGAAAATATTTTTATTAACTTTATTTTATTTTTTCTGTCAGCTGCTCGTTTCAAGTTCAAGCCTCTCACTATTTAGTATCGGCGCTTAAGGTTGTTTTTATAAAACATTCATTCCTCCGTCTTCTTTTTCAGCGCACTATCACCTTATTCATACCATCATCCTTCTGGATTTTCTGCACCACATCAACACCTTTAGTCACTTGACCGAACACCGTATATTTTCCATCCAGTGATGGCTGCCGGGACAAGCAAATATAAAACTGACTGCCGGCCGAATCCGGCGCCATGCTTCTGGCCATAGCCACGGTTCCGGTCAGATGAGCGCGGGAATTAAACTCGGCTTTAATAGTATAGCCCGGCCCGCCGGTCCCATCACCCTTGGGATCTCCGCCTTGAATCACAAAACCGGGAACCACACGGTGAAATTTCAACCCATCATAAAACCCTTGTTTCGCCAGTTTGATAAAATTAGCTACGGTCTCCGGCGCATCCTCGGGATAAAACTTAAAAACAATTTCGCCTTTCGCGGTCTGGATCACGGCTTCCTGGCATCCTTCGGACGCGTTCGCTTCTGTCATGGCTTTCTCCTCCTGCGGCTTCTCCGGGGTCCCGGTTTGCTCGTTGGTTTTTACGCCGACGCATCCGTTTAAAACAAAAATCAGTATGCCGGCGGCCGCACAAATTCTTTTCATGCTTTGACCCTCCTGGTGACTTTAATTTATATGAGAAAGCATTAATGCAAAAACATTTTAATTAATATTAACCCAAATATATTTTTTATTAAAGAAAAATATTCATTCCTTAAATATTTTTTTCAAATTAAATTTTAATATGTTAACCGTGACTTCCCCGGATTTCAGGTATTGAGATGAGAGGAAGAAATTATTGACATGCATCTTCAAGCCGGGAACATTTCGCTAAAAAAGCGAAATGCGGGATATACATTTATATAATCTACAGACCATATCCAATTCCCCGCTCGAAAGAAGCGGGGAAATTGAATCCCAAATAGATTTATCCAAGTAAGACTTGCGTTTTTTTTATTCTCTAATTATACTATCAAACCAAGATTAATTACCGGGAAGTAAAAGACCCGCAATACATTCCGAAGAATATTCCGCAAGGAGAAAATTTAAATGGAACATCTGGCAGCCACGCTCTTTGAATTTCTGATTATCGTAGTCAGCGCCAAGCTGGTCGGTGAATTATTCGAGCACATCCATCAGCCGGCCGTAGTCGGCGAATTACTGGTCGGCATGCTTATCGGCCCCCATGCCCTGGGATTGATTCATACTAATGATTTCTTTCTCATCCTTTCCGAGTTCGCAGTCATCTTCCTGCTCTTCCAGGTCGGACTGGAAACCCGGCTCCTGGATATGCTTAAAGTGGGAATGAAATCTTTCTGGGTAGCCGTGCTGGGTGTAGTCCTGCCTTTTATGGCAGGTTATGCTTACTTGTCAGCCCTTAATCATGATTACAAAACCGCTCTCTTTCTGGGCGCAGCCATGGTAGCCACCTCGGTGGGGATTACCGCCCGGGTACTGGGTGACTTAAGTTTCTTGCGAAACAAGACCAGCCGGATAATCCTCGGAGCGGCCGTGATTGATGATATTCTGGGCATGATTATCCTGGCCATGGTAGCCGGACTCAGTCAGGGTGAATTTACCGTTCCCGGGCTGGTCATGATTACCGTGAAAGCCGTATCTTTTGTGGTATTAGTGGTAGTGCTCGGCTCTATCGCGACCAAACGTTACGGCCACCTGCTCTCGCGTCTGAAAACACGAAACATGCCGTTCATTATTGCCATGATGATCTGCCTGGGACTTTCGGCCCTGGCTCAAATAATCGGGCTGGCCGCAATTATCGGAGCTTTCCTGGCCGGTATGGTTTTCGCCGAGGTTCGCGAAGATTATCAGTTGGATAAAAAATTGGAACCCATGACCGACTTGATGGTGCCCATCTTTTTTGTAATCATGGGCGCCGGCGTAAATACCCGTTTATTCATAAACACGGATATTCTGGTGATCGCCTTGATCGTAACGCTTATAGCAATCCTTACCAAGCTGGTCGGCTGCGGAATAGCAGTATTTAAAGACGGCTGGCATACCAGTCTTATCGTGGGCATTGGCATGGTTCCGCGGGGTGAGGTGGGTTTGATCATTGCCGCGATTGGAGCACGCATGAAAATTTTCCCGGACGATATTTACGCCATCATTGTTTTTATGTGCATGGCCACTACTCTGTTCATGCCGCCTTTCATGAAACTGGCGGTGGACGCCAAAAACCACGCCGCCGCCCGGCAGAAATAATATGGATTTTGAAAATCCGAAATTCAAAGAGGTCTTTTTTAATATTTATAACGCTTTGTCCCGGGGAGGGCCGGGAGGCACAGCCTCTACGCAAAAAGCTTTTGAAATGATGCGTGAGTTACCTGTGGACTTGAAAATTCTCGATGTGGGTTGCGGTCCCGGTAAACAAACGCTGGATTTGGCTGGAATGACAAAGGGCGAAATAATCGCCATTGACAATCACTCGCCCTTCATTGACAGATTGAGCGCTAAGATTCAAACCCGGGGATTGGGTCAACGCATCACAGCCATGAATGCGGATATGTTTCACCTGGAATTCCCCAAAGAACATTTTAATGTAATTTGGTCTGAAGGTGCGATTTACCAAATGGGATTTGAGAACGGGATACGAACCTTGGGAGAATTTTTAAAACCTGGGGGTTATTTTGCAGTGACTGAAGCGGTTTGGTTAAAACCCAATCCTCCGCAGGAATTAAAGAAGAATTGGGCTCAGGAATATCCGGATATGAAAAATATAGCCGAGAATATTAAAATCATTCAGCAATGCGGATATCAGCTTGCAGGGTATTTTACTTTGCCGAATTCCGACTGGCTGGATGATTTTTACATTCCCATGCAGGCGAGAATTGCTGTGGTTAAGGAAAGATATCAAAATGATACTGAGGCCATGGACCTAATGCCTCGCTTTGAGAATGAAATAACAATTTTCAATAAATACTCGGATTATTTTGGATATGAATTTTTTATTTTCAGAAAATAGATGTGAATTTCACGCCGCAAACATCGTGACACACTCTCTTTAGGGTGGAGGGATATTATTGCCGGAGTTATTGCAATAAAACCAGTTTTTTAATTTCCTGACCCTGGCCGTCTATGCTTATCCGGTAATAGTATATGCCGGCGGAAAGGTTTGCTGTGTGTAAGGACAATTGCGCAATGCCAGGTTGGCAATCCGCTTTAACTTCCGCTACCCGCTCTCCGGCCGCATTATAAACCGTGACGATTACCGGGCCGGCCGTCTCCAGCCTCACCTGGAAATATGCCGGCATGCCGATTTTAGCCGGATTGGGATAGAATACTGATCCGCTTCCCGCCCAAGCTATACTCGTTGGGGTTAAAGTTATAGTCGGGGTGTGGGTAAACGTGTTGGTAATAGTCGCGGTAGAAGTGATCGTTGATGTGGGCGTATCAGTTGCCGTAATAGTGGCCGTCGGAGTTATGGTCGGGGTACGGGTTATGGTCGGCGTGGGGGTTGTGGTTTGGGTATTGGTCGCGGTTCGAGTTATAGTCGGTGTATTCGTTATCGAGGGCAAAGGGGTAAAGGTTTCGCTAATCGTGGCACTTGGCGTTATTGTCGGCGTATTGGTTACTGTCTGTGATCTGGTAAAGGTCTCACTGAAAGTAGCGCTTGGGGTTATGGTCGGGGTATTAATCGTTATGGTAATAGTCGGGGTCAGTGTACTGCTGGGCGAGCAAGTCGGGGTGGGAGTCGGGCTTATCAAGGGATGGAGAAAACCTGCAAAATTTTTATAACTGCCCGAGGCAATCGTGTCTATCCCGGTCTGGCATATAGCGCTTAAAATATTGTAGCTCGCCGAGCCGGCGCGGTCTCCGCCTGAATCCTGCACATCATCCACGCCAATGTAATTAGACGAGGTGAAATTACTATGTGCGCCTGCGGAAAAAGGCAAGCATCCCATTATCAACAAGCCAAGTATTAATCCGGGAATATGTTTTAAGGCTTTCAAATCACCCTCGCTTTATATTCTAATTAAAAAGCCGCTATTTCTGCGCCGAGGCTGTCCTGGTTGCAAATTCCGTTGGGGCCGCCAACTGGAATCATATTAGTTGCGGGATCAATAATATCCCTGGCCGGCATACCCATATTAAATACATTATAGCTTACCCGGCCTGTACCGCCTGGGCTTAGGCCAATACCAAAGGAAGTGGAACTCCCCCCCAAAGTCACATACTTAATAGTATTTTCCAGAATATAAATCTCCGGGGAAGCTAGGCCCATATCAGAAATGCCCCATGATGTAACCGGATTCGTGTTGATCAAATCAATAACGCAGTCCTCCACCCGGCAGTTTATAACACTACTAATCCCAATTCCGCCGCCGGCTCCTGGGCCCATCATGAAAATATAGTTTTCCACTATGTCGCAGCTCTGCGCGCCGTTTAAATCAATCACGATTGCCGGATTTACAGCCTCGATTTTGCACTCACGAACATAGCAATAAACCGCATTATTTATATTCACCACGGGATTTGCTCCCTCTCCGCTGGTGATCATTAAAGATTCCAGGGCCACTCCGCTCCTGTTGCTCATATTAACTTGATTTACCACCAATTCCGTGGCATCCCAACCCTGCCCCCGCACTGTAACCCAACCCGGGATATGCAAGGGACTAGTTTCATTATAAGTACCGGCCTGAACATTAATCACCCACTGAGTGTTAATGCTTGGCGCCGGCACCAATGGCCCAGCTCCGGTAAACGGTCCCTGGCCTAAAAGCATGTCAATCGCCGCGCTGACCGTGCAAGTATCCCCGCCGTCATGCGCCACAGTCAATACTTCCTGATATACAATTTTTCGGCTGGCCATGGCATAGGCCGCATTGGTCAGCAAGTGGCGGGGCGTCATCTCGCCGTCGCTTGCCACATTGATGCCCAGCCAATAGGCTTTGCGAAAAGGAATATCAATAGCATTATTCGAGCCGAGCACCACATTAAAAATCCCGTTAATGACCGATACGCTTCCCTGAGTCTCGGTCCAGAGCGCCGTACCACCGGTAGCGGCATCATAGATGCAAAAAGTTATGCTGCGCGGAGTATTAATCGGCGTGCCCGAGCTGTTTGTCAACTGGCCCTGGTAATTCATTTTCTGCGGAATATGGATCAAGGCCTCAGCCCCGATTACCATGCTCCCTACACAAAACATACTGACGAGTAAGGTCCGGAAAATTTTCAAGGACATTATTTCTTCCTCCTTTGGATAATCCCTAAATTAAAACCGGTTTTATATATACAACATTGCTGTCTGTTCGGCAATATTTTTTTAACCTAGGGGACGCGGTCTGGTCATCCCTTAGTTTTTCAGGTAATTTAGCATTCCTCCTGCCAGCATGATCTCAGTCTGGCGCGGGGATAATACGCACTGCATTTCCCACTCCTCGCCGGTGCTCACATTACGGACCAGCAGGTTTTTTCCGGATGATAAACACTGCTTTATCTTAGGCAGGAAAATTTCCTGGCCTGATTTAATCCGGTCATAATCTTGAGCCTGGCGGAAAACCAGCGGCAGAATACCGAAATTAATCAGGTTGGCCTGATGGATGCGCGCAAAAGATTTTGCCAGGACAGCGCGCACTCCCAGGTATTTAGGCGCCAGGGCTGCGTGTTCGCGCGAAGATCCCTGGCCGTAATTTTCTCCGCCTACTATATATCCACCCTGCCGGGAGCGGGCCCGGCAGGAAAAATCCGGATATAACCCTGAAAATACAAACTCCGCAATAGCCGGAATATTCGAGCGCAAAGGAAGTATTTTAGCGCCGGCCGGCATTATATCATCCGTGGTTACATTATCTCCCAGCTTGATCAAAACCCGGCCCCTATCTTCTTCCGGCAGCGGTTTAAATTCCGGCAAGGGCCGGATGTTCGGTCCGCGAATAATATCAACCTTTTTTCTGGAAGACCGGGGAAAAACCACCAGGCTGGATGAGCGCTCGGCCTTGCGGGGCAGCGGAAATTTTCTCCGCTGCTTGATCCGCCGCGGGTCTATTACTTTTCCCTGCAGCGCCGCGGCCGCTGCGGTCTCGGGTGAGACCAGGTAAATCCCGGCATCCGGGGTGCCGGAGCGCCCCTTGAAATTACGATTAAAGGTGCGTAAGGATACTGCGCCGGAAGCCGGCGCCTGCCCCATGCCGATACAGGCTCCGCAAGCCGGCTCCATAACCCGGGCGCCGGCCCGCAGCAAAGCAGCCAGGATGCCGTTTCGGGTCATAGCTTCCAGTACCTGGCTGGACCCAGGCGTAATCACCAGGGAAACCGAGGGGTGGATACTTCGGCCGGCCAGAATTCCGGCCGCAGATGCCATATCTGCCAAAGAGGAATTAGTACAGGAGCCGATTACTACCTGCCCGGGTTTTATTCCTCTTAGCCGGCTTACCGGAACCACGGCATCCGGCGAATGCGGCTTGGCTGCCAGGGGGACCAATTGGGATAGATTAAGAGAAATTTCTCCACCGGAATATGCAGCTTTAGTATCCGCCTTAAGGAGGCGAAAACTTTTTCCTCTGCCTTGGTAAACCAGGAAGGTCCGGGTAACCTCGTCCGCAGGAAACAGGCTGGTAGTAGCCCCGGTCTCGGCTCCCATATTGGTTATGGTCGCGCGTTCCGGGATGGAAAGAGTGCTTACGCCCGGCCCGGCATATTCCAATATTTTACCTACTCCGCCTTTAACAGTAAGACGTCTCAGAACTTCCAGTATGATATCCTTGGCAGTAACGCCGCGGCGTAAGCGGCCGGTCAGATGTATCCTTAAAATTTCAGGACAGGTCAGGTGGAAAGGCTCTCCGGCCATGGCTGCCGCCACATCCAGGCCGCCGGCTCCGATTGCCAGCATTCCCAAGCCGCCGGCCGTGGGCGTATGCGAATCCGAGCCCAGCAAAGTGGCGCCCGGCTGCCCGAAACTTTCCAAATGTACCTGGTGGCAGATCCCATTGCCCGGCCGGGAAAAAATTGCGCCGTATTTCACGGCCATGCTTTGAAGAAAAGCATGGTCATCAGCATTTTCAAACCCGGACTGCAGGGTATTATGATCCACATAGGAAACCGAGAGTTTGGTCCGTACGCGTGGCAGGCCGAGGGCTTCGAACTGGAGCCAGGCCATGGTCCCGGTGGCATCCTGGGTAAGGGTCTGGTCAATGCGCAGAGCCAGCGGTTTTCCGGGAATAAGCCCGTCCTCTATCAGATGGTTGGCTAAAATTTTTTCCGCTACGGTTAGGTGTTTCACACGTTCTTTCCTTACCCCCTCAAGTTTCTTTCCTATAAGTCTTGGGCCCTTGTTCAAACAAATCCCCGCCCTCCAGATCAATTGCAACCACGGCCGGAAAGTTTTCAATATGCATGCAGTAGATGGCCTCCGGACCCAACTCTTCGTAGGCGGTTATTGTCGCGCCGCGCACCTTGGATCCATAGAACGCTCCGGCTCCGCCGGCGGCTGCCAGGTAAATGATGCCTTTGCGCTGTAATTCCTTGACTGTGCTCTGAGATAAGGGTCCTTTTCCCATGATGCCGCTTACTCCGGCTTCAATCAGCGCCGGTATAAAATGCTCCATCCGGCGGCTGGTCGTCGGCCCGGCGGATCCTACTGATTCTCCGGGTGCCGGCGGTGTGGGCCCGACAAAATAAATCAGCTGCCCTTTCAAATCCACAGGCGGCTGCTTGTTATCCGCCTCCAGATCAAAAATTTGTTTTAAAGCCGCGTCCCGGGCGGTATAAAGCGAACCGCTCAAATTCACCCATTGCCCGACTTTTAAATCCCGTAATACCAAAGGCTCCAGCGGAAGTTTTAACCAGGTCGCGCTCATATCTTCACCTCCGTCAAACGGTGACTATGACACTCGACATTAACCGCCACCGGCAAAGAAGCAATATGGCAGGGCGCGGTCTCGATAGACACAGACAGCGCGGTAATACTGCCGCCCCACCCTTGGGGTCCGATGCCGAGTTCATTGATTCGCCTTAAAAGGACCTTTTCCAGTTTAGCCGTTTCCGGGTCCGGTGAAAACTCTCCGATTTTCCGGAGCAGAGCCCGCTTGGCCAGTAATGGCGCGGTCTCAAAATTACCGCCCAGACCTATCCCGATAATCAGAGGCGGGCATGCCGCAGCTCCGTTGGTACGTATAATGTTTACTATATAATCTCCTACGCCGTGCCGGCTGGCCAAAGGCGGAAGCATGGCCATGGCGCTGGCATTCTCGCATCCTCCGCCCTTGGCCATCACGAAAAGTTTTAAAGCTTTGCCGGGTATGGGATGATAATGCACTACTGCCGGAGTATTGTCCCCGGAATTCCCCCGGCTTAGAGGATGCACGGCTATGGAATGCCGCAACCGTCCTTCCCGGGTGGCCAGCCGCACTCCTGCCTGCAAGGCCTCTTCCAGGGAAGCGCCCACGATCCTTACTTCTTGGCCTACTTCGGCAAAAATAACCGTAGTTCCGGTATCCTGGCACAAGGGCAGAACACCGGCAGCAGCCATCTGGGCATTCTCTAATAGTAATTGCAGGGATTGCCGTCCCAGGGGCGAAGCTTCCTCTTCCAATGCGCGCTGCAGTTCTGCTTTAACATCCGGTCGTATATGAAAATTGATATTTTTTATTGCTTCTGCAACCACTGAGGTAATTTCTTCGGCTTGGATTTCACGCATGGCATTACCTCCTAATTTATAACCAGCCGTCAATCTGATGGCATAACTCGCGTACGGCTTCAGCCGAACGCCTTAAAGCCTGTTCATCTTTTTGATCAAGCTTTATTTCCACTATCCTTTCCACTCCCCGGCGGCCGAGTACAACCGGCACACCCAGAAAGACATCTTTATATCCGTATTCCCCCGACAACCATGCGGCGCAAGGCATCACGGCCTTTTCATCACGAACTACCGCCGCTACCATGCGCGCGGCCGAGGCTGCCGGCGCGTAATAAGCACTCCCGGACCGGAGCAGTTTCACTATTTCTCCGCCACCGTACCGGGTGCGGGTGATTATTTCTTCAAGCTTGTCCGGCGGCAATAAATTCACTACCATCTCTCCCGCCACCCGGGTAAGCGGCAGGCATGGTACCATTTCATCTCCGTGCCCTCCCAGAACCAAGGCTTCCACTGCTTGGGATGAAACCTTGAGTTCCTCGGCAATAAAATGACGAAACCGGGAGGAATCCAGCACTCCGGCCATGCCTGCTACCCGATGCTTGGGAAAACCGGTAACTTTCAGGGCCGTATAAGTCATGGCGTCCAGAGGATTCGTGACCACAATAACCACGGCCTCCGGCGAGACAGCAGCGGCCTTGGTTGCCACGGCGCGGACAATCCCGAAATTAATTTTAAGCAAATCGTCGCGGCTCATGCCGGGCTTGCGGGGAGAACCGGAAGTAATTATTATTATTTCCGAGCCAGCCGTGTCCTGGTAATCAGAAGTACCCAGCACGCATCCGGAATATCCGAGAACCGGCGCGGACTGATTCAGGTCCAAAGCCTTACCTTGGGCCAGATCTCCGTCAATATCCAGCAGAACCACGTCTCCGAGCCGCTGGGCGAGAATCTGTTGGGCCAGCGAGGCCCCCACATTCCCGGCGCCGATAACGGTAATCTTGCTTCGCGGCATTTAATCCCCCTGAACTAGAGATAAATTCTTGACTATAGCGTCGGCGAATTCGCTGCAACGGACTTCCCGGGCGCCGGGAAGCTGGCGCGCCAAATCATAAGTTACGACCTTGCTCAGAATAGTTTTTTCCAAGGCGGTCTGAATGGCCCGGCCGGCCTCTGGCCAGCCTAAATAGTCCAGCATCATTACGCCCGAAAGCAGCAAAGACCCCGGATTGACTTTATCCTGTCCGGCATATTTAGGTGCCGTGCCGTGGGTGGCTTCAAAAAGCGCCA
>JAUVAV010000059.1 GCA_030591525.1 candidate division FCPU426 bacterium
AACTTGGCATCTTGGGCGATATTTAAATTCAAACTTCCCCCGTCCTGGACCCAGTTGCTGCCATTATAATGCTTGACCTGAACCTGGGAGGCTAATTGAACGGCTTCCTCCTCCCAGACCGCAAAGGGAGTGCCATTGAGAATTGCGATAGTGGTAGAATAGGCATTATTATCAGGATTCATATTCAGACTTCCGTTATCCTGAACCCAGGTGCCTCCAGCACTATAATGGCTGATATAGAGCTGCCGGATAGAAGCTCCGTTGATTTCCCGCCACGATACATAAGGCATTCCACTGTCCGTGATGGCAATGTCAGGATAGTAGGCAGCATGAGCCGCGTTGATATTAAGACTCCCGTCGTCCTGCACCCAGTCACTTCCGTTAAAGTGTTTGACATAGATTTGATATACAGAGTCTAATTCCTGCCAGGTTACATAAGGCGTATTACCGGCCATGGCAATGCTGGGATACCGGGCATTATGATCAGAAGAGACATTCAGACTCCCGGGCCCGAGCGGAAGCCAACTGATGCCATTAAAATATTTAACAAAGATTTGAAAGGAAGTTCCATAAGATTCATACCAAGTGACGTGTGGCGTACCATTCGAGGCCGCGATGCGGGGATAGCCGGCACCGTGGTTCATATCATGGGTTACATTTCCGCCGGCTTGTAACCAGTTGCTGCCATTATAATATTTGACATAGATGGGGTTAAAAGTGCTAAAGGATTCCCGCCAGGTTATATAAGGTGTATTATTTGTAATTGCAATTGTAGGGTAGAAAGCTTCATTGGTTGGATTAACGTTTAAACTTCCGCCTGCCTGGACCCAATCACTCAAGGCTGAGCGCGCCGGGAAGATTAATAAAAAAGCAAATAATATTATCAGTTTATTTTTTATCATCCCGATCCGGGATCCGCCTCCTTTTCAATAGTTCTTTCTCAAGGAGTGTTTCCGCAAAAAAAGGATTTTGAAATCCGCTTCTTCTAAGCACAGTCTGCTGAGCAATAACAACCATTTTAGCATCTAAATTTTAGCATGAATTTACAATTAGTACTATCAATTTTTCAAATTATTACGATTTAAATTTAAATAAAGATTGCCATTGTAAAATAAAAAAAATATAATAATAAGTGAATATTTTAACTCAATAATAGTAAGTTCCCAAAGAGCAAAGTTAACTTATGACCTGAATTTTGCACGTAACATTCCCCTCCCGTCGAGGGAGGGGATTTTTTTTTATTTTCGCGTTTCTCCTATTTGGTTACTCGTGCAAGAAATTTCTTGCACGGTTTGGATAATATCTGTGGCGTTTAGCGAAACCTGAGGCAAAATTTGATGCAAAATTTAGGTATGAAGTTTAACTTTAGCGATTGGAAAGCAAAGAAGCAACCTTTATACTCCGCATTATTGGCAGTAATGTTTTTTGTCTGGATTATCGGCAATTTATCTTCTTTCGCAAGAGCTACGGTGTCAGGTCAATTTCTTGAAATAGAAATGGACGCCCGTATCAGTTCTCTGGGAACCGCCTCGTTGGGCATGTCCGGAGATGCCGCTATGTTATGGAAAAATCCGGCGGGTATATTTTCCCTTGAATTTCCTGAAATTAAGGTTTCTTATCGCCGCGGGCTGGAAGATATCAATTTCGGCGGTATTACATCCGTGTTTCCCCTAAGCAAAAAATATGGCACCCTGGGTATGGGTTTAATGACTTTATATGGCGGGAAAATAAGCCTGTTAGATAAGGGAGAGGTTATTACCCAGCAAGATTATGTTATCAATGGCGGTTATGCTCTGGATATTTCTTCATATATTGGTTGTCCCCTGGCATTGGGAGTTAACGTGAAGTATTTGCATTCCACCCTGGTAGAGGAATTTGTCGGCCAGGCCGTTGCCGGAGATTTTGGTTTTAGGTTAGGGCTGCCGGTTAACGGTCTTGCTTTGGGCGGTGTGGTGAAAAATTTCGGAACTTCGCTTAATTATGATGAGGCCACAGAAGAACTGCCTCTGGTTTACGGCGGAGGTTTATCCTGGGTAGGCGCGCTTCCCCGGGATTTTTATCTTATGGTCAATACGGACGCCGGGCACCGGCAGGAAATCTTTCTCAATACCGGAATGGAATTATCATATAAAAAGATAATCTATTTACGGGGCGGTTATCGGTTTTTTCAAGATACGAGTATTTTCTCCTCGGGAATAGGAGTGGATCTCTATCAATTTAAGCTCGATTATGCCTTTCTCGGAAATGAGCTAGGCGCCAAACACTTGGTTGCCTTCGGGTACCGGTTTGGCCCCCGCCTTGATTCCGAGTCCAAGTTAAAGCCCAGGAAATTATCCCTGGCGGCCCCGGGTATTGCTTTATTTAAGCAGGGACGTCTGAAAGAAGCTGTGAATGTTTGGCAGGCGGCCTTGGATAAACATCCGGAAAATCCTGCGGTAAAAAAGTATCTTCAGGATTATTCCGCCACCAAGCGGGGTTGGCTGCAAGCAAGGAATAAACGCGCCCAGGCGCTGGCCGAGCAAGATGATTTTATTTCTGCGGCCCAAATCTGGCAGGAAAATTTAAAGAATTTTCCTAAGGATCGTCTTTCCCTTAAAGGCTTGGCTAGCCTGAAACGCCGGGCCCAAAGTCATGTCCAAATGGCCCGGAGACTTAAAAAGAAAAAGCAATGGGTCAAGGCGCTGGCAAAACTGGAAGAGGCGTTTAAGGTGGTTCCCCGGTATCCGGCGGCGCTCCAAATGCGGAAAGCTATCCATGGTATATTGAAACGGAAAAAAATAAAACATCAACGTTTAATTATCTCGACGATTAAACAAATCCGGCAGCTGACCAAAAGGGGGGAAATTGCTAAAGCGATTGCTTTGATTGAGTATGCTTTGATAGCGATACCCCAAAATTCCCGCTTGCTTAAAGCCCGGGCGGAGATTCCGGCAGTGGCGCATAAGCTGGCGCTGGAGCTAAAACGGGAAAAGAAATACCGGCAGGCCCTCCAACGCTGGACCAGCATTATAGAGGCTGCGCCTGATTTTAAACCGGCCAAATCCGCTTTTAAATCCACCAAGCTTTATTATCAGGAGAAAATCCTTAGCTTGGATAACCAAGCTTTGGAAGCATACCAGCATAATAATTACCGCAAAGCCATCGCCCTCTGGGAAAAAGGTTTACAACTTACCCAGGAATCTGAAATGGAGGCTAAGCTGGTACGCGCCTGCCTGGCGCAGGGCATTCTGGAGTATCGCCGGGATAATCTGCTTAAGGCGATTAATTGCTGGGAGCGTGCGGCAGCGCTCAAACCGGATCATCACCATGTCAGTAAATACCTTAAACGTGCATATAATAAAATCAAATTTTATAAAAAAATAGGGCTGGAGGTTACCGAGTGAGAGTAATTTCCCTTTTCAAGCTGATGCCGTTGGCAATTATATTATCCTGGCAGGTTTCCGGCTGGGCCGCCGCTTCGGGAACGGTTTTTTATAAGCTCAAGGACGGACTCCCGCATCCGTCCATAACCGCCGTTGCTTTTAACCAGGGATGGTTATGGGTTGGCACGGAAAAAGGGCTGGCCGTACGTCCGCCGGGTAAGAAAAGATTTACCAAACTTACGCTCTTTAAGGAACAAATCACCGCGATTGCGGCGGAGGGGAAATCCGCTTGGGTAGGGACGCGCACCGGTCTGTTTCTAGTGAAAGCCAATAACTCATGGGAGGATTATGGTTCCCGGCCGGGAGTGGCCAAAGGCGTGGTTTATGTTCTGCATCAGGAGCTTAACGGCCAAATTTGGCTGGGTTCGGAAAGCGGTCTCTCGATTTTACCCCCGGGCAATAAGAACTGGAAGATGATAACTCTGCCCGCGGGAGTTTCCGGTCCGGTCCGCGCTATCAGATCCTCAGGTTCAATGTGTTATATTGGCGCGGCCTCCCCGGATCTGCTAATTATTGATCAGGATTCGGGCCGCTGGCTTTGCCGGACCCCGCCGCAGGCCGAAGTGGCGATTACCGCCATTTCTGTTTACGGAAGTTCAGTATTTATCGGTACGGATGGGCAAGGAATTTGGCATTTCAGCTGGAAGGATAATTCCTGGAGTAAAATATATCCGGCGCCGGATACGGAAAACTGTTTCGTGCTCTCCTCGGCGGCAAATGGCCGTGCGGCCTGGTTTGGAACTTTTGATACGCTTTTAAGTGTTGATCAAGAGAAGATAAGTATTACTTCCCGGCGTAAACGCCTGGGTTTGGCCGCCGGAGCTATGGCCTGCTTGAGCCTGGCGGAGCATAACCTATTGATTGGAACCGAATCGGGTTTGGCCGAAATACCCCTTGACATGCCCCGCGTGGCTTGTCAACCGCAACGCAGCGTCATGCTGTCTCCCGGCGGTGATATCAAGTTTACCGGTTTGGCCTCGAGTCCGGCCGGAGTGCGCGAGGTTAAAGCTGATTTTGCCGTGCAGGACCTGCCGGAAGTCCGGATTCCGCTCAATATATACTTGGGAAAACCGGATAAGCAGGGACGTCTGCAGGGGAGATGGGAAGTGAACGATTTGCCCAGTCCCAGTGATTTTTATCTTTTGCGCCTGAGAGTTACCGATAAAAAGGGAGTCAGCAATACCTCGATTGCTCAATTAATTCTTGCTCCGAAAAAACCCGTTCTGCGTTTTTCTCCGGTGGATGACACCCTCAATGAGGGTTTGCAGATGTTTTCCGGAACCTTTGACACACCTTTTGCATCGGAAATAATTATTGATCCCGGCCGGGTCAAGGCCCGGTTGAATTCTCAAGCCGGGACTTTCCAAGCGACCGTGAAACTAGTTTTAGGAAAAAATCAGATCCAGGCCGAAATGCGGGATTGGTTCGGCCGCCGGGCCTCTGCCTCTTTTAAGGTAGAGGCCGCGGCGGATATCTCTCCCGCAACAACCGTTAGAGTTCAAACTACGGATACTGGGGAGGAAACATTAACTTTAAACGAGGTTCTGCTATTTGATACGGCCAGTGTGGAAATAAAAAAAATCGGCCTGACGGCGTTGCACAAAGTAGTCGATTATTTAAACCGCGACATAAAAACGCAGGCAGTGATTGTAGGCTATACGGATAATATTCCCATTAAAACCAGTCGTTTTCCCAATAATCAGGCGCTCTCCAAGGCGCGTGCCAGAGCTGTTTATAAATTTCTGGTAAAGAAAAAGGATATCAACGCTCTTCGTCTTACTATTCAGGGCAGGGGCGAATCTCGGCCGATTGCTTCCAATAAGACCAAAGCCGGACGGGCGAAAAACCGAAGAGTGGAGATCATTGTCAAGCAGCCGCAGAAGCCCTAGGAGCCTGAGCAATTAGTTGCTCAGGCTCCAGAGCATTTGAGATTCGATAGTAGAAATTAGATAAAATATCTCAAATGCGGTCTACTTTCTACTATCTACTCTCAAAAAACCGACTACTTGCTCAAGCTCCTAGGGTAGAGTCTCTTAATTAACGGTACAGACGTCACCCCGGCATGATTGTAGCCGGGGTCCAGAGACTGTGACTTTTTCAAACAAAACCCCTGGATTCCGGCTGAAAGCATGCCGGAATGGCGATAGAAGCATAAAATCAAATGTACCCATATTTTGGAGACACTACACTAGGAGCTATTTGGATTCCCTCTCCTAAAAAAAAATCAAAAAAACTTAAAAAACTATTGACAGTTAAAAATAAATTTAATATACTCCATTTTCTTTAAAAAATATCCGTTGTATTTGGGGAGCTGACAGAAGCTAGTACCGGCCAAAAGGTTTAATCAAATATCGTTAAGCGGCTGGTATTTTTAATGAAGAAACCCCGTTCCTAATTGGCTGAGCAAGTGTTTATTCGGAACGAAGGTCTTCCCAGAGTACAGTTTTTGGCGAAGGTTTATTTTCGCAAAAAAGACGGGTGTTTCCGTCTTTTTTTATTTATGGATTTTTTAGCGACCAAGTTGGCGGGGAAAATATTTTAGGGAGACGGGCATGCCGACCATTAACCAACTGATCCGAAAAGGCCGGGAAGCGATCAAGGACAAAACCTCTTCTCCGGCGTTGAAAAAATGTCCGCAGAGAAGAGGAGTTTGTGTACGCGTATACACGGTGACTCCCAAAAAGCCGAATTCGGCCTTGCGCAAAGTAGCGCGGGTAAGGCTGACCAATGGCATGGAAGTTACTTGCTATATCCCGGGAGAGGGACACAACCTGCAAGAGCACTCCATTGTAATGATTCGCGGCGGGCGCGTAAAAGACCTGCCCGGAGTACGTTATCATATAGTCCGGGGAACGTTGGACACCGCTGGTGTGCAAAACCGCAAACGGGGACGTTCCAAGTACGGGTTGAAGCGGCCCAAGAAACAATAAGGAGAAAAAGTTTATGTCCAGAAAAAAAGGAGCCGCCCCGCGTGAGTTGGAGCCGGATTATCGTTTTAAAAGCCGGTTGGTAACCAATTTTATTAACTGCTTGATGAAACAGGGCAAAAAGGGCCAGGCCGAACAAATTTTTTACGGGGCCTTGGAAATTAATAAAAAGAAGAACGGAGATCCCACGCTGAATACTTTCAAACAGGCCATGGAAAATGTAAAGCCGGCTTTGGAAGTTAAATCCCGCCGGGTGGGTGGTGCGAATTACCAGGTGCCGATAGAAGTTCGTTCCGAACGCCAAATTTCGCTGGCGATTCGGTGGCTGCAGGATGCTGCGCGGACTAGAAAAGGCAAGAACATGAGGGAACGTCTGGCGGCTGAATTATTGGAAGCTGCGGCCAAGCAGGGAGCGGCCGTAAAAAAGAAAGAAGATACCCACCGCATGGCTGAGGCCAACAAAGCTTTTGCGCACTACCGCTGGTGAAGTTAGAGACCCAAGTTCAAGGCTTCCGGTGCAAGAGTAATCAAGACAAGGTTAGGTCCTGAGCGTTGAAGCTTGAACTTGGAACTTCATGAGGTTGCTAAAGCTGCAAAAGGAGAAAGGACGTTGGCACAGTTTCAGAATTTGGCCAAGCTTCGGAATATCGGAATTATGGCCCATATTGATGCGGGTAAAACGACTATAACTGAACGCATATTATATTATACCGGTCGTCTCTATAAAGTGGGGGAAGTTCACGAAGGGACGGCCACTATGGATTGGATGGTTCAGGAACAAGAGCGGGGCATTACCATTACCTCGGCGGCCACGACCTGTTCCTGGAAGCATCACCGCATCAACATCATAGATACTCCCGGTCACGTGGATTTTACCGTAGAGGTCGAGAGGTCTTTAAGAGTGTTGGATGGAGCGGTGGCGGTCTTTGACGGTGTGAGCGGGGTTCAGCCCCAGTCCGAAACGGTTTGGCGCCAGGCGGAAAAGTATCAGGTGCCCCGGATAGCCTTCATTAACAAAATGGACCGGGTGGGGGCGGATTTTATGAATTCGGTGCGCAGTCTGCGGGAGAAATTGGGCGCTCCGGCGGTTCCGATACAGATTCCGGTGGGATCGGAAGCGGACTTCCGGGGAGTAGTAGATCTCATTGAAATGAAGCAATTGGTATGGCGATCCGAAAACCTGGGTGAGGATAACGAGACTACCGAAATAGATGAGACGGAGTTTTTTATCGCCCGGTCAAAACGGGAAAAATTAATCGAGGCTTTAGCGGACTATGATGACAAGCTTCTGGAAAAATTCTTGGCCGGCGAGGATATTAGTCCGGCGGAAATCAAAACGGTATTGCGCCGGGCTGTATTGGCGGGCAAAATAGTGCCGGTGCTATGCGGAACCGCATTTAAAAATAAAGGGATACAACCCCTGTTGGATGCCATCATAGATTACCTGCCCTCGCCCCTGGATGTTCCAGCGGTGTCAGGCGAGGTTCCAGGCCGGGAGATTCGGGAAAACCGGCCGGCAAGCCCTCAGGCGCCTTTTGCAGCGCTGGCCTTTAAGGTAATGACAGATCCGTATGTGGGAAAGGTAACCTACTTTCGGGTTTATTCCGGAAGTCTTAGCGCCGGATCTTATATCTTAAACGTGACGCGGGACAAGCGCGAACGCATAGGTCGTTTGCTGCAGATGCATGCCAATAAACGCGAAGAGATGCAGGAAATAAGCGCCGGCGATATCGTGGCGGCAGTGGGATTGAAGTATACTACCACGGGGGATACGCTGGCGGATGAAAACCAGCCCGTGATACTGGAAGCCATGTCTTTTCCGGCCCCGGTTATCTCAGTGGCGATTGAACCGAAAACCAAGGCGGATCAGGAAAAACTGGGAACTTCTCTCCAGAAACTGGCGGAAGAAGATCCGACTTTTAAAATTCGGACCGAGGAAGAAACCGGGCAGACCCTGATCTGGGGCATGGGCGAGCTTCACCTGGAAATAATTGTCGACCGCCTGTTGCGTGAATTCAAGGTGGAAGCGAATGTCGGTAAACCCCAGGTGGCTTACCGCGAAACCATCCGCAAGTCGGTAGAACAGGAAGGGAAGTTTATCCGGCAGAGCGGCGGCCGGGGCCAGTACGGCCATGTTTACATTAAACTGGCGCCGCGGGCGCCGGGCGAAGGTTATGAGTTTATTAATAAAATTACCAGCGGGGTTATTCCCCGGGAATATATTGAACCGGTTAACCGCGGCATACAGGATGCCTCGCAGTCGGGAGTTCTGGCCGGTTACCAGATAGTGGATTTTCAAGTCACATTATTTGATGGTTCTTATCACGAAGTCGACTCATCAGAAATGGCTTTTAAGATTGCGGGTTCCATGGCCTTTAAAGACGCCTGCAGAAAAGCGCAGCCGGTATTACTGGAACCGGTATTTTCTCTGGAAGTAATAACTCCGGATGAATACATGGGCGATGTCCTGGGTAACCTGAATTCCCGCCGGGGGCGGATTGAGGGCCTGGAAAAACAAAATGCGGCTCAGGTAATTCATGGACATGTTCCCTTGTCAGAAATGTTTGGTTATGCTACGGATTTGCGTTCCATGTCCCAGGGACGGGCTTCTTTTACCATGCAGTTCTCGCATTATGCCGAAGTACCTAAAAGCATAGCCGAGGCTGTGGTGGCCCGGGTACAGGGAAAATAAACCGTAAGCGAAGATTCTAAGCTGCAGGAGGCTGGAATATGGCAAAGCAGAAATTTGAGAGAACCAAGCCGCACGTCAACATAGGAACCATAGGACACGTGGACCACGGCAAAACGACCTTGACCGCTGCCATAACCATGTACCAGGCGCAGA
>JAUVAV010000044.1 GCA_030591525.1 candidate division FCPU426 bacterium
CCATCATGCCTGGGCACCAGGTCATTGGCAAGGCGGTGTTTGGCATCGTGGTCATTGGCGCAAAGTGAAGCATGCCGGTTTTCGTTGGATCCCCGGCCATTGGAATAGAAATGGCAAGTGGATTTATGGTCATTGGAAACCGAAAAAGCCACGAAAAGGTTATGTTTGGAGACCGGGTTACTGGAATGAAGATGGTGAATGGGTCAAAGGTCAATGGCGGGTGGTTAAACGAAGGGGCTATATTTGGGTATCCGGACGTTATGACCGTCAAGGCCGCTGGGTAGCAGGGAAGTGGAACTCAGCTAAAAAAGGAGGTCAATGGGTACCGGGTCATTGGAATAAACGAGGCGGCTGGAATACAGGTCATTGGCGTGAACGTGAGCGCCAAGGCCGGCAATGGGTGCCAGGTCATTGGAGTAAACGAGGCTATTGGATTCAAGGCCAATGGAAAAAACCAGCGCGTTCCAAACAAAAACGCGGATTAAAAATAATTAGCAAAGAACGAAAACCTCAAATCAAGGAAAAGCGCGGCCTAAAAGTTATTGAAGAAAAACCAGCTGAAACCTATTATGAAAAACCAGCTCCAAGACGAGAAGGTAACTATTCCTATCCAGATGAATCAAAGCCAGAACCATATAAAAGAAAAGCAGGTCCAAGAAGTCGGCCTGACCGGGAAGAGGACGATGAGGAAGCGGATGATCGCCGATACAAAAAGGAAAAAAGAAAAGCAAGTCCAAGAAGTCGGTCTGAGGGAAGGAAATTTCGTGCAGAAGAGGCAGAAGATCGCCGTGATAAAAAGAAAAAAATAAAAGCAGGGAAAAGAAGTCGATCTGATCGAGAAGCGGGCGATGGGGAAGCGGATGATCACAGCTATAAAAAAAGTAAAAGTAAAAAAGTAAAGAAACAAAAAAAAGAACCGGAAGAAAAAGATGAGGATAATGGTGATAAGAAAGATATAGAGGAGCAGGAGCCTAAAAAAGAGAAAACAGAGCAAGTGTCTCAGGAAGACAAACCTGCTGCTGGAGACCAAGAAAAAAAGAAAACCAAGAAAAAATCACGAGCAGAGAGAAGACTGGGGTTTTAATCAAGGGAGAGGAATTATTTATATTAAAATCGACTAAATACTCAAGATACTAAAGGTTCCGTTTATAGCGCTGACCTGGTTTTGGCCGGTCCGGATTTTTCCGTGCAGCGAGTTTTTTGGGGGCGAGAGATTTTCCGGGCTTCCTGCGAGGCACCGTTACCCGGGAGCTAGGGCGGCCTTTAGCCTGTTTCCATAATTCCAGCAGCTCATCTTGGGGAAAATCTGAGAGGGCTTTTTTCCCTCGTTGGATACGGCGTTCCAGACGGGAGAAACGCCCGATGAATTTTCCGATTGCCTGGTGCAGCGCATCTTCCGGGTTAGTGCCGGCAAAGCGGGCGAGATTTACCAGGGCAAAAAAGGCATCTCCCAGTTCCTCTGTGATGCGGGATTTTCTCCGGGTTAATAAGGCGTTTTCCAGTTCCGCGATTTCCTCGGCAACCTTGGCCGCGGCTTCATCCATACGCGCCCAGGTAAACCCCACCCGGGCGGCCTTGGATTGAACGCGGTGAGCGCGCAGCAGAGCCGGAAGTGTCCGGGGAACGCCGGCCAGCAGTGATTCGGTTGAGCCTTGGCGCTCTTGGCGTTTAATCTCTTCCCAATTCTCCAGAACCTGCCCGGCAGTGCGTGCCCGTTGCTTTCCAAAAACGTGCGGGTGTCTCCGGGTCATTTTATCCAGGCTTCCCCGTATTACGTCATAGATGTCGAAACGACGGGCTTCGGCCGCCAACTGGGAATGGAAGATTACCTGGAAGAGCAAATCGCCTAATTCATCTTTGAGTTTTCCTGGATCGCGGGACTCAATGGCTTCCAGCACTTCATGGGTTTCTTCCAGCAGAAACGGGCGCAGGGTGGCATGGGTCTGCTGGCGGTCCCAGGGGCATCCGCCCGGAGCGCGCAGCTGTTGCATTAATTTAACCAATTCATTAAAAGGATCTTTTTCCCTCATAAAACCTCCTGGAATAAACCTGGTACCAGCCGGAGCAGTGTTTGCCATCATAAGATAAAGCCTAATTTCATGCAAAAACATATTTAGCACTTTAATGATAATATGTTAAAATACCCAAAATTAACAGGGTGAAATAATATTTTTTGTAACCCGTGACTAACATGTTACTATTTTTTAACTCAGGAAGGCGACATGGAAGTATTAATTAATAAAACCAGAGTAGTAGTGCAAGTGGGCGAGTTGGCTCTCCAGGAAGTTGATGCCCTGATTCATCCGACGAATAATTTTCTCTGGTTTTCATCCGGCTATTCTGAAAATTTAAAGCGGATAGGCGGTGGCAGCATAGAGACCGAGGCGCTGGAACGCGGGCCGATCCAGGTGGGGCAGGCAGTGGTGACCAGTGCCGGCCGATTAAAAAGCCGTTATCTGATCAATGCGGCGGCCTGGGGTCAGGATATGCGGCCGGAAATTATGCAGATTCGGGCCGCGGTGGCCGCGGCTTTACGGCTGGCTTCGGAACATCATTGTCTCAGCGTCGCCCTTCCGCCGGTGGGGGCCGGAGTGGGGGAATTTTCACTCCGCTTGGCAGTGGAATCGACTTTTTTCCCCATAGTGGAGCATTGTTGGCAATCTACGTATTTACAGAAGATTATTTTTCTTGCCCGGGACCATACCGAGGAAGAAATCCTAAACCGGGTGGTTCAGTCCGCCGCCGCTGCGAATCCGTCCGAGCCTGACCATCATTCATGAGAAAATTGAACCGTTTGAAAATCCAGGCGCTTAGTTGGGCGGGATGGACAGTGCTGTGGTGCCTGGTAACTGGATGCGCTACGGCAGCGCCCCGGCCGCCGGCTCCTGGTATGGCGGCCAAGGTGACAGCTCAAGCCCGCGCGCTTCGTGGAACGGCCTATCGTTATGGGGGAAATACACTCCCAGGGTTTGATTGTTCGGGTTTTGTGCAATACGTTTTTCTCAAGGCTGCAAACCTTAAATTACCGCGGACCAGTAAACGGCAATTTACTTATTCCCGGCCAATCAGACGGGGAAATGAAAAGCCGTCGGATTTGCTGTTTTTTAACGTAAACGGGCACGGACCTTCTCACGTAGGAATCTATTTGGGAAAAGGTTCGTTTATCCATGCCTCGCGAAGCGGAAGAGATGTGAAAATCTCTGATGCCAATTCAAAATACTGGAGACGCCGTTTTATCGGTGTCCGGCGAGTTTTGAGATAGCCGGGGGGTTATATTCCATGACCAGCCGCTGCAATTCCCGTAACTCGGTTCCTCCGCTGATTTTAGCGTCGGCCTCTCCCCGGAGGAGTGATCTTCTTCGCCAAGCCGGAGTCAAATTTAAAGTAGCGCCTTCCCGCTACGAGGAAGGCCTTCCGTCAGGTTGTCCGCGAGAGTTTGCCCGGAGGGCGGCCGAGGCCAAGGCCGGAGAAGTGGCCGGGAGGATTAAACAGGAAGCCTGGGTACTGGCAGCGGATACCCTGGTGGTGCAAGGCGGTAGGATTTTTGGCAAGCCGCGTTCCCGCCCTGAGGCGGCCGGCATGCTGAAGGTCTTGTCGGGCCGGACCCATAAAGTGATTTCCGGGGTGGCTTTGCGCTTGGCGCCCCAAGGCAAAAAAATATCCTGGGTACAGGAAACCAGCGTGCGCATGCGCGAAATCCCGGAAACAGAGTTGCAAGCATATCTTGATTCCGGGGAATGGCAGGACAAGGCCGGGGCCTATGGGATTCAGGGCCGCGCCGGCGCTTTTGTGATCAGTTTATCCGGGTGCTATTTCAATGTAGTAGGTTTACCCCTGGGCGCGGTCTGTGCGGAATTAAATAAGCGTGGAATAGGAAGCTGGAAAAAGGGGCGAAAATAAAAAGGGAGCTTAAAAATTGAAAACAGTGGGATGGCTTTTTGTGGCACTGGGTTTAGTAGCCGGGCCAGCGGACGGAGCCGTCTGGAAAGCTTCCGGGCAGATTGGGTTTACGGATTTCTATGCCGAGATGAACGATGAAAAAGACCCGGTTATGGTTCAGCTGCGAATCGAGAATCGTTCCCAAGTTTCCAGCCTGAGGGTCTCGCGCTATTTTGTGCAACTGACCAATGCCGAGAATAACCGCATGCGTCCGGTCACAGCGGATGAGATGGCGTCCGATTATTTACAACGCCTGCGTATTCTCCTGCCGCGTCATGCCAGGGAAATTGATCAGAGCTTGAGCGATATCCAGGCGGATTTTCCCCAAGAAAAGATCGTAGAGGTTTACGGCCGGCTGAAAAAATACATGAGACAGGGACGGCCCATAAAATGGCGCTGCCAACTGGAAAATTGGCTGTTGGGCAAACCCCCGTCTAAGCTTCAGGAAATACAGGAAGCCGAGGGATTAATTGAGAAGATCGGCCGGCTGGCGGAAAATTATTTTTGGCCTACGCAGATTGCGCCGAATACCGTATATACCGGCCTGGTTTTTTTTGAACGCCCTGCCCGGCAGCCGGCCCGGGTCTATTTTCAGATGGGTGAGGATTTTTTAGGCAGGACTATGTCTCTGGCTGCGGGCGACAAGCCGGGGCAGGAATCAGGAGTTAAATAAAACAGGTTTTCTGATTCGTAGGGAACAGGCATGCCTGTTCCCTACTCTTATGGCCCCGAGTCATGCGCGGGCGGCCGCGAGGCTGCAGGTCGGACGAGTGGAATTCAAGCATCCTTTTGCCGGCACCCAAAGGCACCCAAATATAAAAACATCAAATGCCCATTGACATAGTTATCAAACATGTTACACTTGTAACAGATATGTTACAAGGAGACGGATATGAAATATCATATTTCAATGTTGGACGTGTTGAATTCCAAAATAAAGATAAAAATTGTAAAATTCTTACTCACGCATGAAGCCCCTATGAGCGAACGGGAAATCGCTTCGATTCTAAAAGTCTCTCATATGAGCATCAATAGGATTATGCGACATCTCGCTGATTTTAATTTTATAAACTTCATTACTGTGGGCAAGGCGCATCTGTGGAAGGTGAATCAAAAAAGCTATGCGTATAGGATACTGTCAGCATTGGTTGCAGAGATATCAACCATCAACGATCCCCTGGAGGATTTAAAGCAAGTACTTCTAAAGGGACTTCCCGAGAAGTTGATCAAGCGTGTCGTGCTATTTGGCTCGGTAGCCAAAGGGACGGAAAAGGTAAATAGCGATATAGATGTTTTTATTTTGGTCAAAGATAAGCCAAGCGCAGCGCGGCTGGAACCTTCCATAGAAAAGTTATCCAATGTGTGTTTTGAACTATATGGAAATCGACTGGCGCCGTATATCTTGACGGAGAAGGAATTGAAGCATAAAAAGAATTTGAGGATTATTCCGGAAGTTGATAGCGGCATTCAAATTTATTACAAAAAGGATAAATGATGACGCCAAAACTTAGCACCAGAGATGTTACGAAATCTTTGTATACTAATTTTCTCAAGAAAGCTGAAGAATGTTTTCATGCGGCAACAAATTCATTTACTACTCAAGAATGGAATGCAGCCACTATTAATGCCATTCATTCCTGCATCAGCGCGTGTGATGCCATGTGTGTGTATTTCCTGGGTAAACGCCACGCAGGAGATAATCATAATGATGCTGTCGGTCTTTTTAAAACCATTAAAGCCGGCGATGAAGAAATAAGCACTAATGCAAACAGAATATTGAGGATTCTACGGATTAAAAATATGGCTGAATATGAAGAAAGATTGGTTTATAAAACCGAATCGGAAAAAGTTTTAAAGGATTGTGAACGATTACTTGAATTTGTTAAGAAAAAATTACCGTAGGGAATCCGGAACGTTGGGAAAGCGCCGGGATAAACCGGCCTAGTAGGGAACAGGCATGCCTGTTCCCTACTCTTATGGCCCCGAGTCATGCGCGGGCGGCCGCGAGGCTGCAGGTAAAACGGTAATGCTAGTGAAGTTAAAATTACAGATTATCATAAATGAGGGTAACCTTTCAGTTATGGTACTAAAATCGCATTGTGATAAAGTAAGCGTTGAGAATAGAAAATCGAAAATTGACCGCATTTGAATATTATTGTCATCTTTAAGGTTCAAATGCTTTGTAACTTATCAGTCATGGTAGTACCATGACTGATAAGTTACAAGTGAGGTGATAAAATGATTCCCCTAAATAGACAGCCAACTCATCCGGGTGAGATATTATTGGAGGAGTTTCTTAAGCCGATGGGAATATCCCAGGTTGAGTTTGCCAAGAAAATCGGTGTACCACTGCAGCGCATAAATACATTGATTAATGGTAAGCGCGGTATGACTGCAGAGACCGCAATACTAATATCGAAAAATCTGAAAACCACGCCTGAGTTTTGGATGAATTTGCAAGCAGCGTACGACTTGTATGCGGCCATGAAAAATATAAATAAATTGGCAGCATAGGGGGACAAAAGCGAAGGTGGGAGCAGCCTAGCAGTCTTAGAGAAAGGAAAAATTACATGAGTTTTTCACAAAAAATCAAAATATGGGCAGTCCAGATAAGAGCGCCCTTTCTATTGCTGGCCATAGTGTTGGTGCTGCTCGGCGGGGCCACGGCCTGGCACGACCAGGTATTCAACGGCTGGCGGTTTTGCTTAACCATGCTGGGAGTGGTGCTGGCTCACGTGGCGGTCAACCTCTTCAATGAGGTTTCGGATTACCGGACCGGAATTGATTTTCATACCAAACGCACGCCTTTCTCCGGCGGCAGCGGGAATCTTCAGAAAGGGCTTACTTCATTGCGGGCCGTGCGAATGGCGGCTGGCGGAAGCCTGCTGGCCGCATTTGCGATCGGTTTTTACTTATCATGGGCCGTTGGCTGGGTTTTAATGGTTTATATGGTTATAGGGGGACTGGCCATAGTGTTTTATACCTCCCACTTAGCCCGTTGGCTGATGGGAGAACTGGTAGCCGGGCTTTGCCTGGGAACCTTGGTAGTACTGGGGACATATTATGCCCAGGCCGGGATACTCTCTCCCGGGGTGATTTGGGTGTCTATTCCCCCGGGTATCCTGACGGGCTTGCTGCTCTTGCTCAATGAATTCCCGGATGTGGAGGCGGATCGCAGAGGCGGACGCAGGAACCTGGTAATTATGCTGGGATGGAAAAGGGCGGCAGGAGTATACACTGTGGCCTTGGCGGCCGGTTATTTGCTGCTGGCATTAGGTATAATATTAGGGCGGGTTCCAATTACCGTGCTTTTGGCCGGTTTGACCCTGCCACTGGCCGGACAGGCAGCTTTCCGGGCCTGGAAGTATGGTGACTGCCGGGAAAAAATGACACCTGCTCTGGGCGCAAATGTGGGAGTGGTTTTAGGCACGAACCTGTTGCTCGCGGCGGCATATATGCTGAGGTAGGGGACAGCCTGCGAGCAAAGATTCTTTCAGAGTAATTATTTTCCTCAATTTTTCATTTTTTTTACTTTTTTCCTTGACACCCTGCCATGGAATATAATAACATACTTTTTCATTTTTTTTTATTCTTTTACTTCCTTAATATATATACATCATTGTACAGAAATATTGAAATATAGAAAAAAATCATATTTTTCCTATAAAGGGCCAGGAGGAAACCCGCATGCCCAAAACTTATTTAGATCCTAAAAAACGTCGTTATTACGGTAAGATACAGGAAGTCATGGAGATTCCAAATCTTATGGAAATTCAAAAAAAGTCGTATAATGATTTCCTGCAGAAAAACGTTCTGCCCGAAGATCGTAAAAACCAGGGAATCCAGTCGGTTTTTCAAAGCGTTTTTCCGATTTATGATTTTAATAATAATTCCAGTCTGGAATTCGCCGGATTCACTTTTGGTGAGCCTAAATATACGGAGGAAGAATGCCGCGAAAGGGATATGACCTATTCCGCGGCTCTCAAAGTAACCTTGCGTCTGGTAGTACGGGAAGAAGAGCCCGATACAAAACTAAAGCGTATCAGGGATATAAAGGAACAAGAGGTCTTTTTCTGCGAATTGCCGCTTATGACTTCCAAGGGAACTTTTGTGATCAATGGGGCCGAACGGGTGATTGTTTCCCAGTTACATCGTTCCCCCGGCGTGGTTTTTGATGAGGATCAAACCAAGACTCAGAATATCGGCCGGCAGTTTATGATGGCCCGGATTATACCTTATTGGGGTTCTTGGCTGGAAATTGAGTTTGACGCCAACGGATTATTATATGCCCGGATTGACCGCAAACGTAAAATATTGATAACTGCTTTTCTGCGGGCCATCGGTTACACTACCCAGCAAAAAATCATCAGCTTATTTTACGAGAACGAAACCCTGCCGGTAGGAGAGCAGCTTATCAACCGCATTTTAATGGATGATGCGGTTGACACTTCTACCGGAGAAGTAATTGCGGAATGCAACACCCTGGTGACCAATGAACTGGTGCAGAAACTGGAGGCGGCTAATATTCGGAAGGTTCCGGTAGCGGTAATCGGCACGGACGAGACACTGGTGATACATAGAACCTTGGCGAAAGATAGTACCCGCTCTAAAAACGAAGCGCTTATCGAGATTTACCGTAAAATGCGTCCGGGTGATCCTCCGACCGTGGAAAGCGCTTCCGCGCTGCTGGACGGCCTTTTCTTTAATCCGAAACGTTATAATCTTTCGAAAGTTGGACGTTATAAACTCAATAAACGCTTGGGATTGCATATTCCCATGGACCACTCTACTTTGAAGAAAGAGGATTTACTGGAAATCGTCCGGAAGTTGATAAAGCTGAACAATCAGGAGGGCGGCAAAGATGATATTGATCATCTGGGAAACCGGCGGGTTCGCTCGGCCGGCGAACTTCTGGAGAACCAATTCCGGATCGGTCTGGCCCGCATTGAACGGGCGGTTAAGGAAAGAATGTCCATTCTGGACATTGATGCCTCCATGCCCAGCAACCTGATAAATGCCAAGCCGGTAGCCGCTGCGGTAAAAGAATTTTTTGGCTCCTCCCAGCTTTCCCAGTTTATGGATCAGACCAATCCTTTGGCCGAGTTGACCCATAAGCGGCGTCTCTCGGCTTTGGGTCCGGGAGGGTTGAATCGCGAACGTGCCGGTTTTGAAGTGCGGGACGTGCATCATACACATTATGGCCGGGTTTGCCCGATTGAAACGCCGGAAGGTCCGAATATCGGCTTGATTTCTTCCCTGGCTACTTTTGCGCGGGTGAATGAGCTCGGGTTTATCGAGACGCCCTACCGCAAGGTAATAGATGGGAAAGTAACCAACGAAATTATCTATCTGGTAGCGAATGAGGAAGATGAATATGTGATTGCCCAGGCCAATGCCGTGATAAACGAAAAAGGGGAGCTGGTTGGTCCCATCGCGGCCCGTTTTAAAGGAGATTTCCCGCTGGTCAATCCGAAAGAAGTACACCTTATGGACCTTTCGCCTAAACAGTTGGTTTCAGTAGCAACGGCGCTTATCCCGTTTTTGGAACATGATGACGCCAACCGCGCCCTGATGGGTTCGAACATGCAGCGCCAAGCCGTGCCCCTACTCAGGACCGAGGCTCCGCTGGTGGGAACCGGCATGGAGGCCAAGGCGGCCTATGATTCGGGCGTAATGGTAATTGCCAAGCACGAGGGAACCGTGGAGAAAGTGAATACAGATAAAATTATGATTTCCTGGGAGGACCGCAAAACGGGCCAATTGCATGTGGATACCTACAATCTGCTTAAATACCAACGTTCCAACCAGGATACCTGCAATAACCAGAAACCGATTGTCAAAACCGGTCAGCATATTAAACGCGGCCAGGTTGTGGCCGACGGCCCGGCTACCCAAGATGGTGAACTGGCGCTGGGACAGAATGTCCTGGTAGCGTTTATGCCTTGGCAGGGATACAACTTTGAAGACGCCATAATTGTTTCGGAACGTCTGCTGAAGACGGATCGTTTTACTTCTATTCATATTGAGGAATTTGAACTGGAGGCCCGGGATACCAAACTGGGCAAGGAGGAGATCACCCGGGATATTCCCAACGTGGGCGAGGAAGCCTTGAAGGAACTGGATGATTCCGGCATTATCCGGATCGGCGCCGAGGTAGGGCCGGGCGATGTGATGGTCGGTAAAGTTACGCCCAAAGGCGAAACGGAATTAAGTCCGGAGGAAAAGCTGCTGCGGGCTATTTTCGGAGAGAAATCGGGTGATGTCCGCGATGCCTCCTTGAAAGTGCCGCCCGGAGTGGAAGGCAAGGTAATTGATATCAAGGTCTTTTCGCGGCGTGAGCGGGATGATAAACTCCGCGCCCGCGACCTCGACCGTATCAAGAAGATTGAAAAGGAACGCATGCGCCGGGTAGCGCGAAGGGATAAGCGCTGCGAAGAGGAGATTGCCGAACTGGAGCGGAATCTGGCGGAAAATTTAGCAAAAATAAAGCAGAGCGGCAAGGGAGATACCGCGGCTTGCAAAGACGATACGGCTGGGCAGATCACCAAAACCAAGCAATTAAATGATGAAATGAAAGCCGAGATCAACCTGGAACATGAGAAGATGATCATGAAGATCCGCAAGGGCGATGAACTTCCGCCCGGAGTAATTAAACTGGTCAAGGTTTATGTTGCCAAGAAAAGGAAACTTTCGGTCGGGGACAAGATGGCCGGACGACATGGAAATAAGGGCGTGGTTTCCAAAATCGTGCCGGAAGAGGATATGCCCTTTCTGGAAAACGGACGGGCGGTAGACATTATTCTGAATCCTCTGGGGGTTCCTTCCCGGATGAATGTGGGACAGATTCTGGAAACTCATCTGGGTTGGGCGGCGCATGAATTGGATTTGCATATGGCTACCCCGGTATTTGACGGCGCCAGCCAGGAACAGATCAAGACCGCGTTGCAGGAGGCGAACTTGCCTAAGAGCGGGACCACTCGGCTTTATGACGGCTTTACCGGGAAGCCGTTTGATCATGAAATCACGGTGGGATACATCTACATGCTTAAATTGGCCCATCTGGTTGACGATAAAATTCATGCCCGTTCGATCGGGCCTTATTCGCTTATAACCCAGCAGCCGTTAGGCGGTAAAGCCCAGTTCGGCGGCCAGCGTTTTGGAGAAATGGAGGTCTGGGCCCTGGAGGCTTATGGTGCGGCGGAGACCCTTCAGGAACTGCTGACCGTAAAATCGGATGACGCGGCCGGGAGGACGAAAATCTACGAAGCGATTGTTAAAGGCAAGAATGCGCCGGATGCCTGTATACCGGAATCCTTCAATGTACTGGTCAAGGAATTGCAAAGTTTGGGACTTAATATCGAACTGCTTAGGAAGAACTTGCCGGAAGCCGGCGATAATGGACCCCCCAGCGAGGAACCGAGTCCAAAATCCAAGAAGCGCAACAAGGTTGCCAAGGAGGAAGTATGAGAGTGGAGGGCGGCTTTGGAGAAAAAATAACCATGCTCCAGCGGGAGCGGGAGAAGGAACGGGAATACCATGAATCCCGGGCAGCCGGGATGTTTAATGCCATCCGGATATCTCTCTCCTCGCCGGAAGTTATCCGTAATTGGTCACGGGGTGAGGTTAAGAAGCCGGAGACCATTAACTACCGCACCTTTAAACCCGAACGCGACGGGCTTTTTTGTGAACGGATTTTTGGGCCGATTAAGGACTGGGAGTGCTCATGCGGAAAGTACAAACGTATCCGTTATAAGGGTGTGGTCTGCGACCGTTGCGGCGTAGAGGTAACCCAATACAAAGTGCGGCGGGAACGTTTGGCCCACATTGAACTGGTGGCGCCGGTAACTCACATCTGGTATTTCAAAGGCATTCCTTCCCGGATAGCCTACCTGCTCAATATCGGATCCCGGGCCTTGGAAAAAGTAATTTATTATGAGGCCTATATTGTTACTGATCCCGGAGATACGCCCTTGGCCAAGCGGCTGCTCTTGAATGATGAAGATTACCGGAGTTACCGGGAACAATACGGCCGGGCTTTTAAAGCCAAGATGGGCGCTGCGGCCATACGGGACCTGCTCCGGGAGATCAACCTGGATGAAATGTCAGTGACGCTTCACAAGGACTTGGAGACCAACTCGGTACAGAAGCGCAAGGAGGTTGTGAAGCGGCTTAAAGTGGTGGAGTCTTTCCGTAAGTCCGGAAATAAGCCGGAGTGGATGATAATGGACGTAGTTCCCGTCATTCCGCCGGAACTGCGTCCCCTGGTTCCCCTGGACGGTGGCCGTTTTGCCACCTCGGATTTAAACGATCTCTATCGGCGGGTGATTAACCGCAATAACCGTCTGAAGAAACTTATGGATTTAAAAGCTCCGGATGTTATCATCCGGAATGAAAAACGCATGCTGCAGGAGGCTGTGGATGCTCTTTTTGACAACGGCCGCCGCGGGCATGCGGTAAAAGGACCCGGCAACCGTCCCTTGAAATCACTTTCCGATATGCTTAAAGGGAAACAAGGACGTTTCCGTCAAAATCTACTGGGAAAACGAGTCGATTATTCAGGACGCTCGGTAATTGTAGTCGGTCCGGAACTGAAGCTATGGCAGTGCGGTTTGCCGAAAAAAATGGCGCTGGAACTTTTCAAGCCCTTTATTATCAAAAAGCTGGAGGAACGGGGTTACGTTCATACTATCAAAAGTGCCAAAAAAATGGTGGAGCGCGTCAAACCCGAGGTTTGGGATATTTTGGAAGAGGTTTTGGAAGACCACCCCGTACTTCTCAACCGCGCGCCTACGCTGCACCGCCAGGGGATACAGGCCTTCCTGCCGGTTTTGGTGGAAGGCAAAGCTATTCGGATTCATCCTCTGGTGTGCGCGGCTTTTAATGCCGACTTTGACGGCGACCAAATGGCGGTGCACATTCCTCTGTCGGTAGAGGCCCAGTTGGAGGCCCGGGTCTTAATGCTGGCGACTAACAATATCAACTCTCCCTCCAGCGGCCGTCCCATCCTGGTGCCTTCCCAGGATATTGTGCTGGGATGTTATTACCTCACTAAGGAACGTTTGCCACAGGAGGAGGGCCGGCTTCGGGTGTATTCCTCTCCCGAAGAAGTGCTGGTTGCCCTGGACAGCGATATGATTTTCTACCATGACCGGATCCAGGTCAGGATAGACGGGAAGCGTATCGAAACCACGGCTGGACGCGTTTATTTCAACCTGGAGGTAATTCCGGTTCCGCTCTGGTATGTTAACAAAACCATGAACAAGAAAGAACTGACTAATCTGGTAGCCAAATGCATAAAAGAATTAGGAACTTACGAGACTGTTATTATGTTGGATAAAATGAAGGCGATTGGGTTTAAATTCGCCACCCAGGCCGGCATAACGGTGGCCATCGATGATATGCTGATTCCGGAGGAAAAGACCGGAATGATTAAGCTGGCTAAGAAGGAAGTAGCGACCATTGAACGCCAGTACCAACAAGGCGTGATTACGGACGGCGAGCGGTACAATAAAGTTATCGACATCTGGACACATACTACGGACAACATCGCCGAAGTTATGATGGACGGATTGCGTAATGATCGCGACGGTTTCAATCCCATATATATGATGGCTGATTCCGGCGCCCGGGGCTCCAAGATGCAGATTCGCCAGTTGGCTGGAATGCGCGGGCTGATGGCCAAGCCCCAGCAGAAAATTACCGGGCAGGTCGGGGAAATTATCGAGTCGCCGATTATTGCCAATTTCCGGGAGGGGCTGACCGTGCTGGAGTATTTTATTTCCACGCATGGGGCTCGCAAGGGGTTGGCGGATACGGCTTTAAAAACCGCGGACGCCGGTTACTTAACGCGGCGCCTGGTGGATGTGGCTCAGGATGTCATAATTTCCGAGGAAGACTGCGGGACGCTGAACGGCATTACCCTGGGTGCCATCCGGGAAGGATCGGAAGTAATCGAATCACTCCAAGACCGCATTGTGGGCCGGGTGGCGCTGGACAACGTAGTAGATCTTTTTTCGGATGAGGTGCTGGTGCGCGCCGGCCAGGAAATCACCGATGAAATCGCCGAGAAGATTGAAAACGCGGTGGTGGAAAAAATCCGAATTCGCTCGGTACTAACCTGCGAAAGCCGGAAGGGTGTTTGCGTTAAATGTTACGGACGAAATCTGGCCACCGGACGTAAGGTTGATGTCGGCGAGGCGGTGGGTATTATTGCGGCCCAGTCCATCGGCGAACCGGGCACGCAGCTGACCCTGAGGACATTCCATATCGGAGGTACTGCCAGCCGTGTGCTGGAGGTTTCCAAGATCGAGGTAAAAAATGACGGGATAATCCGTTTTCACAACGCCCGTACGATTGCAAATGCCGAAGGCGAACTGCTGGTGCTTAACCGCAACGCCGAGCTGGGGATTTACGACGAACGGGGAACGGAGCGGGAACTCTATCCCTTGCCTTATGGAACGCTCCTCAAAGTGCATGACGGCGGCCGGGTGAAAAAGAACGATGTTATCGCGCTCTGGGATTTATACAATGTTCCGATCTTCACCGAGGTTTCAGGACAGGTCCAGTTCGAAGACATCGTGGAAGGAAAAACCATGAAAGAACAGACCGATGAGACTACCGGGCTGATTGGCCGGGTGATTATCGAACACAAAGAAGAAGAGATGCATCCCCAGATTATTATCCGGGATAAAAATAAAAACATTCTGGCGAATTACGCAATCCCGACCGGCGCTTACTTCACGGTGGATAATGGTGCCGAGATCAAGTCCGGTGATATTTTGGCTAAAATTCCCCGTGAAATATCCAAAACTCGCGATATTACCGGCGGCCTGCCCCGGGTGGCCGAACTATTTGAGGCCCGCAAACCCAAGGGAGCCGCGATTATCAGTGAAATAGACGGGATAGTGCATTTTGGCGGTATGGTGAGGGGTATGCGCAAGATATCGGTTACCTACGAAGCCGTCGGCATAGAAAAGGAATATCTCATACCTCAGGGACGTCATCTTAACGTGCGTGACGGCGATCGCGTACAGGCCGGAGAGCCCTTAACCGACGGAACGGTCAATCCTCATGATATTCTGGAAATCAAGGGTGAGAATGAAGTCCAGGAATATCTGGTCAACAAGGTGCAGGAAGTTTACCGCCTGCAGGGTGTTTCCATTAATGATAAGCATATTGAAGTGATCGTGCGTCAGCTGTTGCGGAAAATCTTGATCGAGGATTCCGGAGATACCCAGTTCCTGCTTGGGACGCAAGTCGAACGCCTGGCTTTTCGCGATGAAAATGAGCGGGTGGTTAAAAATGGCGGAAGACCGGCTACGGCTCGTCCCATATTGCTGGGGATCACCAAGGCGAGTTTGGGAACCGAGAGCTTTATTTCCGCGGCTTCGTTCCAAGAGACCACCCGGGTGCTGACCGAGGCCGCTGTGGCCGGCAAAGTTGATGATCTGCGTGGATTAAAGGAAAACGTAATCATGGGACATCTTATATCAGCCGGAACCGGCATGCCGCATTTGCAAAAATTACGCGAAGAACTCGAAGAAAAGAATTCGGTCGAAGCCGAGGTGGAACAATTGGAAGCGGCGAAAAAGAATTAAATTACTCCGCCCTGAAGGGCGGAGTAATTTGATTTCTGAGCAATTGAACAATAGAAAATAGACCGCAATTGAGTTTTTTTATTGCTCGATTGTTCAATTTTCAATTGCTCTGGAGTTTGAGCATTTAGTCTATGACTAATTGCTCAAACTCCTAGACATTCACGGATGTTTTCTAATTCGTGAGCATGGCGTAAACGTAATATAGCCGGGCTGCCTGGAAAAGGTTGCCCGGTTTTTTTTATATTCCGGACGCGAGAGGAAGACCTCGGAGAGGGAGGATTGAATCCGGATGCGGTTCTAGGAGCCGGCGGGGGATCTTTTAAGGGAGGACAGTTCGGCTAAAAATATTCACCAGCTTTACCTAACCACCACCAACTTGCCGCGGGTTTGTTCTCCCTCGAAATTGAGAAAGACAAGATAAGTGCCAGAACCGGCGCGGGATCCATCCCAGGTTATCTCGTGGGTTCCCGCATTTAAGCGGCGATCCAGGAGCTCGATTACCAGACGCCCAGTGAGATCATAAATTCCTAATTGGGCCAGGCCGGGCCGGGGAAGATTAATCAGCATTTGGGCACTTTCCCCGCGGGCAATACGCACCAGTCCATGCTGAATTTGTAAAAGCGGAGGTCTCTCCGGAGTAGAAGTATGTGTCGCAATAGGAGTAGAAGTAGGCGTTACGGCAAGCTCCGAAGGAACAAAAAGTTTAGCAAAAATTTGATTAGTAGAACCATTAAATTCCCGCCAGGCCGCATACATAGTACCATTTGAGGCAGCCAGACAGGGATAACCCGCGTTTTGACCGGGATTTACATTAAGACTCCCGCCATCCTGGATCCAGCTTTGCCCATTGAAATATTTAACATAAATCTGGTCGGCTGTGCCATTGGATTCCCGCCAGGCTACAAAGGGTGTGCCATTGAAAAATACCATAGAGGGAAACTTGGCATCTTGGGCGATATTTAAATTCAAACTTCCCCCGTCCTGGACCCAGTTGCTGCCATTATAATGCTTGACCTGAACCTGGGAGGCTAATTGAACGGCTTCCTCCTCCCAGACCGCAAAGG
>JAUVAV010000055.1 GCA_030591525.1 candidate division FCPU426 bacterium
AAAATGGTTTTTTAGCGTCATTCCGGCGAAAGCCGGAATCCAGAAAAGCATTGTAAAATAAAGAGTGTGCATCCTGGATCCCGGATCAAGTCCGGGATGACGAACGAAAAACACTTTCAAACCACGTTATGACACAGTCTCAGCGGGGTGAGGGAAAGCGGTATCCCCGTTGCCATGAAGTTCCTGGCAAAAACCTTTTAGACAAATCCTTAAAATTATTATAAAATAAAGAATACCCACAATAAGAATATTTTATAAACCGGACGTAAATAATAATTTATGGAGGATATACCGTGTTTACCAGACCTTGGTTTATAATTCTGATCTTGTTTTCCCTAGTGACAGGTTTTAAAACCGAAGCGGCTGGAACTATGGGTGCGGAATTTCTTCTGATGGAAATCCCTGCTACCGCCGCCGCCCTGGCGGCCGGTACGGCCGCCGGAGGAGGAAGTGAGGCCTTGACCTGGAATCCGGCCGGGATACTGGATCAACCAGATCCCTCGCTGGCTTTTACCCATTGTTCTTCCTTGGCAGATACCGCTTATGAACAATTAGAAGTTCTCTATCCGGCATGGCTGGGAGGAAACTGGGCGGCTCGGTTTTTTTTCGCCCGGACCTATAATTTTATGGAATTAAATGAATGGGGTGAAGAAGTAGGAACTATTAATAATTATAATATGTTATTGAATCTGGCCCATGCCCGCTCCCTGGGTTCCGGTTTTGAAATCGGCCTGGGCTTGAAATATTTCCGTAGTGTTCTCGCGGGCTTTAACAGTCAGGGAGGGGCCCTGGACGCAGGATTACGAATGCAAACCGCCTGGCAACCACTGGCCCTGGGGCTGGCCATACAGAATTTGGGCCTTATGGAAGCTTTTGATCATGAGGCCGATGAATTAATCCCGCTTATTCGGGCGGGTTTAGCTTTGAAGTTTGCGCCCGGGATCGGTCCGGAGATTAAAATTCATGCGGATCTTAGCCGGCCTCTGGCCGCAGAGGAACCGGCTATGGCAGCCGCAGGTCTGGAATACAAGATACAGGATATAATTTTTCTGAGGTGTGGATACCGCCTGGAAGACGAGTTGGGAGGATTTTCATTGGGAGCCGGGTTCAGGTTTTCCGGTATGGGCCTGGATTATGCCTACCAGCCTTATGGGGGGTTGGGCGATACCCATCGCTTTACTTTTAGTTATCTTTTCTTGAAGCCCGACCTTTCTGACGCGGTGGCACCTCCGGGAGAGGCGGAAGTACCGGCGGAAAGCCAGAGCGTCCCACTTGAATCAATAAAAACTTTAAAGGTGGAACCCGGGGATTATGAGAGCGTAGTGGTTTTTAAGACTCCCAAACTGGATCCTAAGGTGCGCGGCTGGAGTTTTACCATCAAGGATCATCAAGGCCGGGTGATTAAAAAATTTACCAGCCTAAAAAAACCGCCCCAAAATTTGCAATGGGACGGCAAGGACAAGAGCGGCCGAATGCTGCCCCGGAAAGGTAAATACCAATATATATTTACCGCCGGAGGGCGGAAAATAACCGCGCGGTATCTGCCGGAATTACGTCCGGCTTTTAAACTGCGTTTTAAAGACCGATCCCCGCTGGATGCGGAGGTGCAATTTTCTTTTTCGAAACGGCCGACCGTACGTGAATGGCGCTTGAATATACGTGATAGAATAAAAGGAAATATCGTTCGGTCGCTTTCCAAAACCGGACCGCTGCCAAAAAAAATATTATGGGACGGCCGGGATAAGCAGAAGCGCCTGGCAGATACCAGCCGGGAATACAAATATGATCTCACAGTGGGCTATGCGGATGAATCCGAAGTTGCCATCGCGGAAAACATACAGCCGGTTCTGGCCCGGGCGGTTAAAGCGCCCCGGGGTTATAACGGAATCCTTATCCTCGGTATATGTTTTAATTTCAATAGTGCGGTTTTGAAGACCAAGGATTTTTATAAAATACAGATGGTCGCTAAACTGTTAAAGAAGTATGGCGGCAGTGCCACAGCGGTCTGTGAAGGACATGCCGATGAAATCGGCGGTATTAAATATAATGAAAAACTCTCCCGCCGGCGTGCCTTAATGGTTTTGAAATTTCTGTCCCGACAGCCCGGGGTGGGGAAGAAGCAACTTTCCGTTATCGGTTACGGCAAATCACATCCCCAAAACCGGAAAGGAACGGAAGACGGACGCGCCCGCAACCGTAGGGTAGAGGTCCGGGTTATTATTCCCGCTTCCAAGTAAAACTTGCAGAATGTAATTAACGAGTCCAATAGCGTAGGAGCGGACTTCCATGTCCGCCCGTAGAAATGGGTTTGCGGTTATCTTTATCGGGCAGGCTGATTCATGGGAGTTGCCGTAACCGGCCGTTCAGCTTTTATTTTAAAGGGTTTCTGGCTGTACTTTTCGCCTTTGCGGTGATATTATATGACTTAAGAGGCTGGAAAAAGGAGATAGTTGTTATGAAAACAACTAAACATCCAGATAAAACATTCCGGAAAGTTACCGATATTTTTGTCAAAAACGGGATGAAATATAAATTATTATTAACCATAATGCTGGTTATGCTTTTTCCCACATCCGCAAAATCAGTCATTGTGAGCATAGCGCCTTCCACTCAGGTGGTGTCGGAGGGGGAGAAATTCACTGTAGAAGTAGTTATTGATCCTGAGGGTGCAAACGTGAATGCCGTGGGACAAATCGACCTTCAGTTCGATCCTAATATTTTAGCCGCGAACAGTGTGACTGAAGGGGATTTTTTTAAAGAAGAAGAAAAAGTTACATTTTTTAATCCGGGTGTAATAGACAATGATGCCGGTAGTATAATCAATATGAGCGGAACAAAACCGGGAGGCTATTCCGCCACACCGGGTATTTTTGTTAATATTAGTTTTACCGCCGAAGCCCAGGGGACATCATTTTTGGATTTTCATAATATATTAATTTATCTTTTCGATGCCAGTATTATTACACCAACCGTAAACAATGGCAGTGTGACTGTGTCAACTCCCGCGACAGTTGTGCCAACTCCTACGATGGTTGTGTCAACCCCCGCAAAGCCTCCTGCTTTTTCTGTTGGCAGTCAAAGTGTGTCGCCTAATCCCTATGTGAAAGGCAAAACCGGAGTAGCCAGGATCACTTTTGATTACTTGCCTCAAGAGGCAACGATAAAGATTTACACGGTGTTCGGTAAATTATTGAAAACGATAAAGCATAAAGACACAGCCGCCGGTGGTTCGGAAAACTGGGACATATCGGATATACCCGGTGGCATATACATCTACACTATTGAATCTGCGCTGGGCCATAAGAGCGGGAAGGTGACAATAATCAAATGAGGGGACATTTTCACTTAACTAACACAAAATATTGTTTATTTGTGTTAGTTTTGAAAAATAGCTTATAATATTAATGGATTCTGTTGCAAAACCCTTTTTGCTGTCTTTGCGAGGAGCGGCAGCGACGAAGCAATCTTGATTTGATAAGGATAAAAGCAGATTGCTGCGCTCCCTTCGGTCGCTCGCAATGACTTCTTAAGGGTGGGGCAGTAGAATCTTAATGTATATTACAGAAAGAAAATAAATAGATGGGGAGGACGTTGCCATGCCTGTGAACTGTGAAAGAATTTCTCTGAACCGCCAAACCCAAGTGATGTTGTTTTTTTCTGTTTTTATGCTGCTATTCGCCGGCCTTACCCGGGCCGCCGTGGTTAGTGCCGAGGTTAGTATAGAACCCGCCGGCCAAACCATTAATACCTTGGGCCAGACTTTTTCAATTGATGTCCAGGTTGATCTTCAAGGCAATTTGTCAGGCGGCATGCAGGCTAATCTGGCTTTCGATCCTGACTTTGTCGAAGTGAATCATGTGATTGAAGGGAATTTATTTCAGCCCTCGTTTATTTTTAACGAAGGAACGATTGACAATCTGGCTGGGACTGTTATTAATATTTATACCGTGATGCTATCCAGTGTTTCTTCTTCCGGAACTTTCGTTTCTATTACTTTAACCTCGAAAGCAAATGGGATATCTCCGCTTACACTAAGCAACATAGTAATTACTGACGAAACCGGTGCGATAGCTTTGCCATTTAACTTGACAAATGGAAGCGTAACCGTAGCTGAACCGTCTCCCACGCCGACATTTACGAGTACCCCTACTGCCACGTTGACAGCAACTATATCCCCGACAGTTCCGGCTACCCCTACTGCCTCGCCGACCGCAACGATATCCCCGGCAGTTACAGCAGATCCCACGGTTGTCCCCGGCACGAGTACGTATACCGTGACCCCTACGCCTGGCCTTCTGCCAGGGTTGATGGTGGACCGCAACTGGCTCAACCCGGATAAGGGAGATGAACTGAAAATCAATTTGCAGCAGCTGCCGGCCAATGAAGAGGTTACAATTAAAATCTATAATGCTCAAGGAGTTATGGTTCGAGCCTTGATTACCGGGCAGGTTAGTTCAGGTCAAATTACTTGGTCCGGCAGAAACGCCAATGACCAGAAGGTGGCTTCCGGCGTATATTTGATCCGGATTGATTCTGCTTCAATGCATAAAACCATCAGGGTCGCTATTGTACGTTAGTCATTCTCGCAAAAAGATAAAGGAGACCTAAAAAATGAAAAAATTAACGGCATTTGTGGGAACAGTAATTTTCAGCTTGTTTTTGGTCCCAAGCGGACAAGCCGGAGGGATAGGAACAACAGCCCTGCCTTATCTCAATGCTCCGGTGGGAGCCCGGGCCGCGGCGTTGGGAGGCGCTACCGCCGCGCTTACCGACAGCGCCTTTAGTTTGTTTGAGAATGCTTCCGGTTTGGCCTTGCTGGAGAAGGGCGAGGGAAGTGTTTCGCATCAGATAGGCCTGGCTGAAACCAATACCGAAGTTTTAGTGATGGCCTATCCGATTCCCCAGGTGGCTACTTTGGGATTGGGAGTGATTTATCAGGGACAAGCGGATATTGATAATCTCCCGGGCGAAGACCCTTGGAAAGTATATGACCTGCTGGTAAGTCTGGCTGCGGGTAAAAGCTTAAATGAGAAACTGCGTCTGGGAGGAAGTTTGAAGTTCATGAATTCGACCCTGGGTGAATATAGCGCCAATGCCTTTGCAATGGATTTAGGATTTCAATATGAACCCCATCCCGTAGCTTCTTTTGGCCTGGTCATTCAAAATATAGGAACCGGAATCAAGTATATCAGCCATACTCAGGAATTGCCGTTTAATCTAAAGGCTTCGGTAGGCGCCCGGGCTGACCTTGCGGCTGAACATGGGTTGGGAGGAGCCGTGGATTTTGTTTATGGAATTTATGATGAGTTATTTTCAACTCGAATGGGAGTGGAATATATTTATGCAAAAACCGTCAGCGCGCGCGCGGGTTACGTTTTAGGGAGCGAAAGTTTGGAGGGGTTATCCGTGGGCGCAGGAGTGCACATGGATATTTCCGGATTGACTTACCTTCTGGATTATGCCTTTGCGCCAAAACTCTGGGATGGATTTAGCCAGAGCGAGGGTGAACACACGCTTACTCTTGGAATTGAATTTTAACCAATTAAATTTAGAAGTATTTCTTTACGGGCCATTATATGGGCCGGATTGATTTTACAGAAATATTGGCGCGGATGATTTAGATTAAAGACTGAGTTGCCGGACCAGGTCCTGGGCCGGTTTCCAATCCGGCAGGAATTTCAAGGCTTTTTTAGCCCAGCGCAGAGCTTCGTTCCGGCGCATAGGGTCTTGGCTTTGGGTTAAACCCAGGAAAAAGCAGGTTTTGGCATACATAGTTCCGGGACGCAATATCCGGAGAGCGGTTCGGAAATGTTGCTCAGCCTGGTCAAATTTTTTTTCACGATACGCCAGGTGTCCGAGATTATAGTGGGTAGCGACATGACCTGGAGCCAGGGCCAGGGCCTGCTGAAAAGACTGATTCGCCTTTCTCAGTTCTCCTTTTTGCATATTCATCTCACCCTCGAAATAATGGGGCAGAAAAGAGTCCGGCGCGGTTTGGACTGCCCGGCGAATTTCCTGGAGCGCCAGTTCCGGCTTCTCCGGGTCGAAATAAGGCGAGCGTTTGGGATCCACGGCCCGGTATTCAAATTGATTGACCAGGGTCCGGTTGGTTTCCGACCGGCGGATATACAAAAGGCAGACATCATCCCAGTAGACCAGGGGCCAGGTGCCCGATTTCCAGAGCTGCTGAAAGAGTTTGATATCGTTTTTGGGCGAGACCAGAATGCCCTCGATTTTAAAGCGGTCCAGGAGCGGCAGGCACCATTGCGGATCTCCCCATATCATCTTGCGGTAATTCGCGTAGAGTTTTTCTCCAAAAGTCGGTAGGCGTCCATCCATGAAAATTTTAGTTTCTCCATGAGTTGCCCAGCCGGTATAACCTCCCCAAATGTCATGCGTAAGCAGGCGGCCTTTTAAAGGATGAGCTTGCAGCCAGGCGAGTCCGTTGGCTGGATAGAATCTGGGTATTTCACCCAGCCGGAAGGCATAACCGGTTATGGAAGCTGTTGCCAGCAGTCCGGCTGTGCCCAGACTGCCGGCGAGCAGGCTGATCCGGCGCAGGGAGACGGTCATCCGCAGGCTGGGAAACCATTCTTTCCAGACATATTGCCAATGCCCGGCCAGGGGCGGGAGGGCCGCGATCAGGAAGAGTGGAATATTGCGGTACGATTTTACGGCCAGGTAGGAAAAAACCGTTAAGAGGAGCATGTCGGAAAGCCGGGTTCGGCGGAGAGCGAGAAGCTGAAGGAGCCAGGCCAGCCCCAGCAGGAAGAAGAATACCGGTTGCTGCGCCAATTTGGGAGGCGCCCATTCAATGATGTAACGCATGAACTCGCTGCTTCCCATCATATGGATAATAAAAGAATAAATTGAAAATCCCATAGGATTTACGGCGCCGGCCAAGAAGCAGGCGGCTGAGACCGCGCTGATGGTGAGCATGCGCCGAAGAACTTGTTGGTTCTGAATACGCCAGTAGCTTAAAGCCTCGTCCAGCAGCCGAACCCCGAAAAAGCCGAAAATAACCACAAAACCCGGATGAAGATTAACCCAGGGAATTACCAGGGCGGGAATTAACCACAATTTTTTCCGGGCCGCGGGTTCATTGACCGGATCAGCCCGGCAATAATCATCCAGCCACAGGAGGGATAGGGGCAGAAGAAGATATGTGAATATATAGGGCCGTTCTGGAAAAATCCGGTGCATGGGAGCCAAAACCGCGAGCCCCAGAAGAATACTGGTAATACCCAGATGAGCCCAACGCCGGTAAATTAAGAGTCCTATCAGGAAGAGAGCGGCTGTCATGGCCAAGGCTTTAATCAGAATAAGAAAATTATTTCCCCCGATTTTCCAGGCCTGATAAAGGCCGATCCTAAAGAGGCATTCCACTTTTTCCATGGGTTTTTCCGGTACGGTGTAGGCAAAAGGTTCATTCTCAATTTGCCAGCCGGATTCCACCCAGAACCGGCCGTCGCGCAGATGGATGTAAACGTCCGGATCACCCATGGGATGAACCAGCAGGCCAAAGGCTAAGACTAAAAGCGAGAGGATGAAAATTTTAGACAGCCAATTCGGACGGCTGGAAACGCTTGATTCAGGGGAGAATAGTTTGCGAAACATGTTTTTTTACCTCTAATACCCGGTTTGAAGTTCCAGGACTAAGTCCTGGGCCGCTTTCCAGGAAGGCTGAAATTTCATGGCCCGCCTGGCCCAGCGCAGGGCTTCCGGTCGCCGGCCCAGACGGGGTTTCAGGCTTAAGGCCAGGAGATGGCTGGTCTTGGCCTGGAAACCGCTCTCGGAATTGAAACGTATGGCTTGGCGGAGATAACGTTCAGCCAAGATTAATTTATTTTCCTGGAAAGCAATAAGACCAAGGTCGAAATAAGAGTGTGAATGTTTGGGTGCCCGGAGCAGCACCTGCTCCAGGAGCGGGCGCGCGCTTCCTGGATTTCCGGAATGCAGCATGAGATCACCCTCGAAAAAACGGGGGAGATAAGAATCCGGCGCGCTTTGTCCTGCCCGGCGGATTTCTTTTAATGCCTGTTCAGGTTGGGCGGGATGGAAATACGGTGTTGCATTGGGATCCACGGCCCGGTATTCGAATTGGTCAATCAGGTGTTGGTTTGGTCCGTTGCGGTGGAGATAGATCTGGCTGACATGATCCCAATATACCAGGGCCCATTCCCCGGATTTATCCAACTGTTCGAAAAATTTATAATGATTTTTAGGTGAGACGATTAAAACCTCTATATGATAGCGGTTAAGCAGGGGAAGGCAGTCTTGGCTGTCGCCGTAAAATATTTTGCAATACTCCTGGTAGACCTTATCGCCGTAAAGCGGCAGGCGGCCATCCATAAAAACTTTTATTTTCCCCTGGGTGGTCCAGGTGATATAGCCTCCCCATGCGAAAGGCGTGAAGAGCCGGCCTTTTACCGGATGAGCCTTGATCCAGGTCAGCGCGGCATCGGGGTGCCAATCAGGATAAAGACCCAAGCGAAAGGCGTAACCAAGGCTGGTGGTCCAAACCAGGATTACCAGGACTAACAGTCCGCCGCCGGCCAGGCTGATTCGCCTCAGCACGAAAGAAAGTTCCAGACGGGGAAACCATTGTTTCCAGACATATTGCAAATGCCCGGCCAGGGGCGGCAGGGCTGCGATCAGGAAGAGGGGAATATTACGGCGGGATTTGACGGCCAGGTAAGAAAAAATTATCAGCAATAATATATCAGAATACCGGGTTTTCCGCAGAGAAAGAAGTTGAAACAGCCAGGTTAGGCCAAGCAGGGAGAAAAAGAAATAGTGGTGCTTGAAGTCCGGGGGCAGCCATTCACGGACTGAGAGCATATATGCCTGGGAACTGACGGTCTTGAGCACAAAAGTATAAATGGAAAAACCAAGCGGGTTGCAGGCTCCGGCCAGAAAAGATACTCCGAAAATAATACTAACCCGGACCAGGCGTTGGCCGGCGAGTTCATCCTTGGTACGCAGGAAGGTCAGAGTGTCTTCAAATATCCGGGCCGCTAAAAAACCAAATAAGACCATAAACCCGGGATGAAAATTGGCCCAGGGAATAACCAGGAGGGGAATCAGCCATAGCTTTTTTCCCGCCCGGGGTTCATTGGCAATATCCACCCGTAGGTAGTCATCCAATAATAAGAGTATTATAGGAAGCAGGAGGTAGGTGAAAACAAATGGCCGTTCTCCAAAAACCAGGGTTATGGCGGCCAGAGCCCCCAGTCCCAGCAATCCGCCGGTAATTCCCAAATGCGGCCAGCGCCGGTAAATCAGGAGCCCGAGCAGGTAAAGCGCGAGAGTCAGGCCCAGGGCTTTAAGTATAATCAGGAAATTATAACCCCCGATTTTCCAGGCCGCATAGAGCCCGATCCGGAAAAGCCATTCCACTTTTTCGATGGGCTTATGCTCCGCGGTGTAAGTAAAAGGATCATTCCCGGGTTGCAGGCCGGTTGCGATCCAGTGCTTGCCATCCCGCAGGTGGATGTAAACGTCGGGATCAACCAGAGGCCGGATCAGCAGTCCCAGGGCCAGGACCAGGAGCGTAATAATAAAAAAACGGGAAGGCCATCGCAGGTTCTGTTGAATAACCGGCGCGGCGGGGGATTCAGTTTGCATAGCCCGCATTATATCCGGAACCTTTCCCCACGCCAAGGAGAAAGCGTGAAAATAAATTATTCTTGCCAGAATTAAATCATGTTGTAAAATACATCTCGATAGTCAGCAGTTTTTTTGAGTTTTTGTTGATTGAATTGACTCACTTGGGAGTTGAATCACAAGCGATGCAAAGGCAGAATCATGGCAGGTTTTGAGGAGGATTCCACTACCATCGTTTGGATGTGCCCGAGCTGTGGAGACAATGGATACATCCGGGGATGGCAGGGGCCCCAAGCGAAGACTCACCGCAGCAGAGAGAAAAGAAAACGGCGGCAAGCAGGCAATAACTTGTTATACAATGCATCAATAAAGGAGTAATCCTTGATTCGTTTTCTTCATACCAGCGACTGGCAATTGGGCATGACCCGCCATTTTCTTTCCGAAGAGGCCCAGGCACGCTATACTCAAGCCCGTTTTGATGCCATACGAACAATAGGCCGTATTGCCAAAGAAAAGCAGTGTCAGTTCATGTTAGTCTGCGGCGACGCCTTCGAGTCAAACCAGGTTGACCGTAAAACCGTTGCCCGGGCAATCGAAGCACTCAAAGAGGTAACGGTTCCTGTTTACCTCCTTCCCAGTAATCATGACCCGCTAAATGCTGCTTCCGTTTACCGCTCCAGCACCTTTATGGAAAAGAAACCCGCGCATGTCCACATCATCGAAAATACGACCCCGATCCAAGTGGGGGAAGGCATCGAACTGGCAGGCGCTCCTTGGCTGTCTAAACGGCCAAACAACAACCCAATAGTTGATTTGCTCAATGCGCTTCCTCCGGCAGGGGGTATAAAGCGCATCTGTGTGGGTCATGGTATTATTGACATATTTACGCCCGAAAAAGAAGCAGAAAGCGTGATTGCGGTTTCCATGCTTGAAGCCGCAATTTCAGAAGGAAAGGTCCATTTCATCGCACTTGGGGACCGTCATTCCCTCACGAAGGTGGGTTCTGGCAACAAAATCTGGTATTCCGGCACCCCCGAATCCACCGATTTCCGTGAAGACCATTCAGGCTACTGCCAGATTGTCAGTATGGATGGCGACTCTGTCACTACC
>JAUVAV010000050.1 GCA_030591525.1 candidate division FCPU426 bacterium
ACGTGGTTTGAAAGTGTTTTTCGTTCGTCATCCCGGACTTGATCCGGGATCCAGGATGCACACTCTTTATTTTACAATGCTTTTCTGGATTCCGGCTTTCGCCGGAATGACGCTAAAAAACCATTTTTGCAGTTGCGACACAGTCTCTTAAGGCAGGGAGCAGTTTTTTTTTAAAGTTATTTGAGTTGACATGACAAATCAACGGCATTATACTAATCGGCATAATGAATTGGCTGAAATAATCGGAGGAAAATTAGTGTGACAAACAATCCCTTCCGTTGTGGAGAGTCTGTAAGTGGAGATTTTTTCGTCGGTCGCTATCGCGAAAGGGAATTACTGCTTTCGAAATTGAGTGCCGGACATGATGTGCTATTAAGCGGACCCCGTCAATTTGGCAAATCTTCAATGGCAAAAAAGGTGATGGCGGAATTTGAAAGACGCGGGGTAATGAGTGTTTATATCGACCTTGACCGTGCCTTTTCGCCCACGCGTTTTATAGAAATATATTTAAGCGAGTTATTGCGTTCCGCTTTTCGTCAGGCCAAGGAATTGCGTAATTTTATTGAGGAAATTAACCACGAATTAAAAAAACATGTCTTTCTGAAAATAGAGCAAACCGGAGAGTTGGTTCTGGATTTGAGAGAAGAGAGTGATATGGTTTCTTTAGCCGGCGCGGTTTTAACGCTGGCGCAGCACACGGCCGATTACAAAAAAAGACCTTGTATACTCTGTTTTGATGAAGTGTCGCAAGGCGGGAATCTACCGGTTAGTTTGCGAAAATTAATAATGGAAACAGCTTCTTCCCAGGCCGGAGTAAGTTATCTAATAGTTTGTTTGGAGTCTGATTCCCGGCCTCAACCTCCAACCTATTGTCATCTTCCCCTGCTTATGCTGGAGGAACGTTATCTAAAAGCCCATATTAAAATTCGCTTGGAAAATGCCGGTTTTCGTATTGCGGAGCAAATAATTGACAAGATTTTGGATATTTCCGAAGGACATCCTCATTTCACCCAAATGCTTTGCCGTGAGCTTTGGAATCAGGCCCACAGCAGTAAAACCATATCAAGTAAAGATATTACCAAGGCCCTGGAAGCGTTGCTCCAAGCGCAAAGTGAATATTATAATAACTTATGGAGAGGTTTTTCGCTGCATCAGAAAAACCTGTTGTTAGCGATATGCCAAGGAGGAGGAAAAAAAATATTCTCGCGGGATTTTGTCGCGCGTTTCGGGTTGGGGAGTTTTTCGACCGTACAGAAATCTCTCAGCCGCTTAAGTATCGAATGTATTGTAGAACGACAAAAGGAAAATCTGAGGATACGGGATATGTTTTTTAGGCGTTGGATTACGCGCCGCATGACATGAAAAAGGGAAAGGGAAAAGCGGCCGTGCGGGAGGAAAGAGACATAAAAAAAGCAAATATTTTATATAAGACAGAAATATCCTGTGGTATAATTCATTCCATAGTTATTTGCCATTCCGGTGGAGAGGTAATAACGAATATTTCTAGGAGAATTTCCATATGAAAGCGCTGCTTAATAAAAGTGTCTTGGAAGGACTGCAACGCCGGTTAGAGGCGGCTACCCGGTTACTGCTTTTTATAGACTATGACAGCGTCCTTTTGCCGGCTTCGGCCGGGGCACACCCGGTGCCCTTGGAGGCGGATGCGCGCGAACATTTGCGGGAACTTTCCGAAAAGGACGCCTTGACTTTAATTATTGTAAGCAACCGTTCCTTGGCGGGATTAAAAAAGATAATCGGTTTTTCCGGCATCTACCTGGTGGCCAACAATGGTATGGAAATCCACGGACCGGATTTAAATGTGGTGCATGCCGAAGCTAAACGCACCCGGAAAATTCTTGGCGAAGTAGTGGATAAACTTGCGGCTGAGATAACGGAGTTACCCGGTGTAGTTTTGGATAACCGTGGCTTATCCCTGGCCCTAAATATTTCCAAAGCCAAACCGGCGCTGCAGCGACGGGCTCGCCTGATGATGGAACAAATCTGGACTCCAGTGATGGATACCTTTACGCTTTGTGAAGCGCATCAGGAATTAATCATACGCCCGCGGGTCGGATGGGGGAAAAGCCGGGCGGTCATGTTTATCTGGAATAAATTTGCTTCTCCGCGCAGGCGCCCCTTTGTCATTAATATTGGCGCGGATGAAAGCGATGAGGAAATTTTCGCGCTCGTAGGCCGTGAAGGTATTGGTGTTGTGGTCGGCGGAAATACCCGCGCTGTTCGTTCGAAAGCCGGTTACCAACTGAGAACTCGTTCCGAACTAAAGAAATTTCTAGCCTGGCTCTCTCAAAACGTCTCCCGAATTCACACGCCGCGTAAACCTGGAAAATAATTTTGCCGCCTTGCTTTGTTGGCCGCCGAAAAGCTATCCCAATGCCATTATATTCGAGGGTAAATTCAGAATGTGCGTGAGAACTTTCCCTAACTGCCGGGTGTCTTAAATTACTCCGCCCTGAAGGGCGGAGTAATTTGATCCGAAAAAATATGCATAAAAAGAAAAATATGAATAAAAAAATCAGCCTTATAATATTCGGAATTATCCTGGGAATGATGTCCGCCTTGACGGCCCGGGCGCAAATGCCGGCGGAAAAGCATTTTCAATTCGCCTGCCGTCTATATCAAAGCCGGACTTTCCAATTAGCCAGAACCCAGTTCCAGAAATTCCTGGAAATATATCCCCGGCATCCGCGCGCCGGCGATGCCCAGTATTTGCTGGCCGAGAGTTGGTTTAAGGAAGCCCGGTTCGGTAAAGCGGAGAAAGGGTTTCGGCGCGTGTTGGAATTATATACCTTGAGCCAATACCGGCCGGAAGCGCGATACTACCGGGCGCGCTGCCTGGCGGTATTGGAAAGATATCCCGAAGCCGTTATGGAATTCCGGAATTTTATACGGGAGCACCGGCGGAGTTACCTTTCCCCGGAGGCGGCTTATTGGCTGGCGGAATCCCGTTATCATGCCGGAGACTTGAAACAGGCGGCTCAAGACTATTCCACATTTTCCGAGGATTTTACCGATCATGCTTTACTTCCTTATGCCATATTTTCCGAAGGGTGGATACGTTATGAATTAGCTCGCGCGGAAGCTGACGGCAACACCGCGCCCACGGCCGGCCGCGAGAATTTTGTGGCCGCGGAAAAATGCTTTGCGCAATATCAATCAAGGTTTTCCAACGCCCCCTTAGCAGTAGAAACTCTCTATTACCGGGCCGAGACCCTGGCGGCCCTGGAAAAATATCCGGAAGCTCTCAGGATTTATCAAAAAATGGTTAAGAAATTCCCGCGCCATGAACTCAGTCCCTACGCTTATTATGGGAGCGGAGTGGCGCTGCTGCTTGACGGAAAGGCTGAAAAAGCCGAAACTTTGTTTCGGGAATTTTTGTTAAAGTATTCCGGGCATGCCATCAGAGCCTTAACCCAGCTCCGCTTGGGCATGGCTTTGGCTAAGCAGGAAAAATACGATGAGGCAGTGCGTCAGTTGCTGGGGGTTACGATCCGTTATCCGAAAAATCCGGTGGTTTCACGAGCCTTGTATACAGCCGGATGGTGCCGCTTGATGCAGGACAAAAATAATGAAGCCATTAATCTTTTTCAGCGTTTAATGGGCGCGGAACTTACTCCGGAATTAGCCGCCCAAACCTTATATTTAATGGGCAACGGATTTTTTAAACTCGACCGTTATGATTCAGCTTCAAAAGTGTATCAGGATGTATACCGTAATTATCCCCGGTCGATTTGGGCTCCGGCCGCCATGTTTTGGGCCGGTTGGTGTGAACTGAAGGTCGGACAAGCCGGGACCGCGAGCCTCGAATTTAAGCGGGTTTTAAAGACGCATCCGCAAAACGCGATAGCGGTGGCGGCCCGCCTGCGACTGGGAGATGCGTATTTTCAAATGGAAAAAGATAACGAAGCTCAATCGGAATATCATCGAATCCTAAAAAAATATCCCCTCCGCCGGGAAGCGGCGCTGGCCCAGTCCGGCATAGCTTGGATCCATTTCCGGGCCGGGCGTTATGCTCCGGCTAAACAGGCCTTTAAAAGCATTTTATTGTTATATCCCGCCGGGCCGGTACAGGCGGATGCTTTAATGCGCCTCGGCGATATAGCCTTTAACCACAAGCAGTATGAGCAGGCGGAAGAATATTACAGCCGGGTGATAAGCCGGTATCCGGGAGGCAAGGAATATGCCGCAGCGCTTTTTCAAAGCGGTTGGTGCTACTACCGCCGCGAGGATTTTTCCCATGCCATTTCCCGGTGGAACCGGTTGGTTCGTGAACAAGGCAAACATGCTCTGGCCGGGGAAGCACTTTATTGGATAGGTTGGGCGCAGTTCCGAAAAGGGGAATTTTTAACGGCCATGGAGCAATACCGGAAGATGATTAAAGAATATCCTCAAAGTCACCTGGCCTCTGACGCCTGCCTGCGGATCGGAACATGCTACTACAATGCCAAACAGTACTCCCAAGCCATCAAAGCCTATGAAAAGTTTCTGGCGGCACATTCCTCCGATCCCTTGGTGCCCGATGCGCTGTACGGGATTCAATGGTCTTACTACCAAATGGGTAAATACCAAAAAGCGGTTGAGTCTTCCCGCAAATTCGTGAAGCGCTATCCGCATAGTCCGCTTTCCGCGGATGTGCAATACCGGATCGGCGAACATTATTATCACCGTAAAAAATATATCCGGGCCCGGCGTGAATTTAAGGATTTGACGGCCAAATATCCGAAAAGCTCTCTGGTCGGAGATGCGCTGTATTGGACGGCCTGGTGCTATTTCAAAGAGCGTAAATATAATGAAGCCCTGACCCAATTCCGTAAAGTACTTGAACAATATACACACCGCGACCTGGCAGCTAAATCCTCCTTCTGGATGGGTACTGCTTATTACAAACTTCGCGAATATGATCAGGCAATCCATATTTTCGATACTTTTGTGCAGGATTTCCCCGGGAACAAACTGGAAGCCGATGCGCGTTTCAATAAAGCCATGGCGTATAAACGGCTGGGATTGGATGTGGAAGCCCGCCAGGCCTATGCTGCAGTGATGGAATGCTATCCCCAGACTGATATGGCTTTTAAAGCCCAGATGCGGATAGGCTACCTTTTACAGGACCGGCGCGATTGGCCACAAGCTTTGGAAGAGTTCCGGCAGATTACGGTTAATGCCCCGGCCAAATTCGCGGCCGAGGCTCAATTCTGGAGGGGCGATATATTTCAGAGCCGGAAACAATATAAAAACGCGATCCGGGAATTTTTAAAGGTCGCCGATTCCTACCCGTCATCCCAGCGTTGGGCCATAACCGCCCTGGCCCGGGTCGCAGAACTGCATGAAAAAAACGGACACTTTGAATCCGCCATCGGTATTTATAAAAGGATTGCCCGCTCAGCCAAGGATTCCCGCTGGAAGAAGTCCGCCCGGGCACGTATTAAATTGATTAAGGAAAAGCTGGCTACTTTGGAAGCTCCGCCGCCGGCTGCGACGAAAACCGGGGGAGAAAAATAATTGGAAAGGAACTATAACGACTTGTTATCGAGACGCCCGCTGTGGGCTTTAGGGCAGATGTTTATGGCTTTACTAATAACCCTCTGCCTGGCAAGCATACCGTCCGTTCTATCTACTGCCGGGGCGGTTGATCGCGGTGAAGAGTTAGCCGGTGATCATGAAAAAGTTCAGCCCGGCCGGCAAGCTCCCGGGATTAAAGAACCGGAAAGAGGCCGGGCAGGCGTGGATGCCGAACGTAATCGACCCACCCTTAAATTACCCGAGGTGGTGATACAAGGAGAACGGCAATTTAGAGTTACGGCGCAGCGCCGGGATCTGTTGCTCATGGATCCCATGCGCGATGTAAGAGACATGCCGGCTGATCTTCAAAAGCTGGCCATGCCCGGCCTGGCGGAAGAGAAAGGCGCTCCCCGGGCCGAGACGGTTACTGCTAAGAACCATCTTTTGATAATCGAATCCGGTATGGGGAGCAGTCGTCAAAGTGTTGGGAGATTGGTGTCCGGTTATGAATTAAAGGAAGTAAATATGGCTTTTCAGGCGGATTACGCAGCCGGGGAATATCCTGTGGTTTATGCCGTCCGGCCCTTTGACCAGGGAGGCGGCGCCAACCTGAATGTTTGTTTGACATCTCTGCCCGGGGTACGCTTGTCTGCCGGTTTGGAGGGCAAGGCCGAAACCCATCGTCAGCCCGAGGGCCGGACAGCCGGGTGGGGTGATTGGATGGAACAAGCTGAGGGCCGATTTGAATTGGACGCGGATTTTTATTTGAATTCCAAAACCAGGCTGAAAATAACCGGCGGGCTGGGTGACTTTATGCAACACGGGTCTCCGTATGAGAATTCGCCGGTTTTAAAAAATCGGTATTTTGAAATTAAAGCGAATATGGAAACGGATATTCACGGGTTAACCCGTGAGAATATGAATCTTTTAGTGGAAGCGGCAGTTGTCGGACAAAATGCATCTTTAAACCAAGTGGCTGAAAACCAGCAGGCTCAGGAAGTTATGAAAATTATTCTAGTTAGTGCCCGTTTTCGACCGTTTTCTTTGATACATATTGATTTCGGTGTTAAGATTAGTGATCTACAGGGAATCGAGCTTAAAAATACGTCCCATCTGGCCGGACAAGTCTCCTTGATTTTACCCGGAGGACCAATTTTATACACCTCATGGGATGGGGGACTAAACTGGATGCCAGTCCCGGAATGGGCTTTTCAACACCCGCGTCAGTCAGTGGGGTGGCTGCCGGGAACGGAAGAAATATTGGGGGAATACCGGGCAGGGTATAGGCAGCGTTTTGGAGATGATATTTCGGCCGATCTTTCCGCTTATTGGAAAACCGCCCAGGATACGCCTATTTGGGTGGATGGGGATAGGGATGGCTTGTTTTCCCTGATTAACCTACCCTCGACAAGTGAGGTGGGAGGAGAAGCTGGAATAGAAATCCGTTATAGCCGGGCATTTTCCCATACTTTTACCTATGTTTTTCGGGAGGCCCAAGCGGGTAGTCTGCAAATCCCCAATCTTCCGGCGCATGAAATAACCAGCGATCTCAGATGCGAGCATGCGGGATGGGATATTAATTTAATCTATCATTTTCTGGGGGAACGTTACGGCGACCCGGTGGAAGATTCGCCCGGACTGGCAGGCGCTCACTTGCTGGAAGTTAAAACTGATCTTGAAATTAATTCGGGATTGAGTATATTTGTGAATTTTAACAATATACTCGGATATACTTGGGAAAAATGGATTGGCTATCCCGAACGGGGATTTTCGGTGATGGGCGGGATCAGGGTGAAGCTGTAATGTAGTAGGGGCAGTTAATTTTAGTAGTCACGCGCGGCAAGCCACGGAGCATACGACAAAAAAAGTTTTATAAAAAGAGGAGGAAATATTTATATGTTCGCAAATATGTCATTCTGGGAATTGTTGATGAAAGGCGGATGGACCATGGTCATCCTGCTGGTTTTTTCTTTGGTTTCATGGTTTATTATTTTGGAGAGGTCTATCCGTTTTGGGCAGGCGAAAATAGATATGGACCGTTTTATTCTCAAGATAAAAAAACTGGCGCTGGGAGGAAAGTTTGTAGAGGCTGGTGATTATTGCCAGGAAATGGCCGGTCCGGTAGCGGCTACGCTAAAAGCCGGATTGCGAAGTTTCCAGCGGGGAGCAAGTTCGGCCCGGGAATCAATGGAAAGGGCCAGTGCGCTGGAACTCCTTCGTCTCGAGCATTTGCTGTCGACCTTGGCTACCATTGGTTCGGTTTCGCCCTTTATCGGTCTTTTCGGGACGGTATTAGGCATTATAACCGCCTTTTCCGCCCTGGCCGGGCCTACCGCGGCCGGCGTTTCCGGTGTGGCCAATGGTATAGCAGAAGCTTTGGTAGCAACGGCCGCCGGACTTTTTACCGCCGTACCGGCGGTTATTGGCTATAATTACTTCGTTCGCCGGGTAACCCGTTTTGATACCGAAATGGCAACCGCTGCCTCGGAATTGCTGGATGTTATGGGACAGACAGGAACCGGCGAATCCCGAATTCCGCCAGCCTATACCCAGAGTCCGGGGAGATAATCATGCGGCGCCCGGTGCAACGTAATCGAGTCATGAGCGAAATTAACATTACACCCCTAACCGATGTTATGTTGGTTTTACTGGTAATTTTTATGGTGACTACTCCCTTGATAATTAAAGCCGGCATTGATATAAACCTTCCGAAAGCCCATACCAAAACCTCGGCGCCGAGCCGGCATATCCAGATTACCCTTACAGCCGGGGGTAAACTGGAGGTTAATGGTAAAAAGCTGCGTTTTAAGCAGTTGGGACCTTATCTGACCGAGTTAATCAAACAAGGCGCTGATCCCAGTGTTACCGTGTCTGCGGATGAACGCGTTCCGTATGGAAATGCGGTCCGGGTACTTGATATCGCCCGTCAATCCGGGGCGGTAAAACTTGTCCTGGCGGCCGAGCCCTTGCCCTCCCGTTTGCTTTCCGAGGAGATGCTGGAGAAGTGAGCCCGGACCGGATTTCCAATATTTCATTGGGAGTTTCTTTGTGCCTGCACGCAGTATTGATTATAGGTTTCGGCGCCATGAAACTTCAAACCACCGCGCCTCTGCCCATGCTGATAGAAGTTACACTGGCAGGAAGCAGCGCTCCCTATTCCGTTTCCGAAGGCATTAAAGCCGGCGGAAAGACTATCGCTTCCCGGGAGAGGGAGGAGCAAGGCCAGGGAAGCATGTCGCCTGAAGAAACCAAAGCCTGGCAGGACCGGCGGCGGCGTGAAATAATCAGGGAATTGGCCAAAAGCCGCGCGGGATTGAAGCTGGGTGCATCCAAAAACAAATTAAGGCAGGGTAATCAAGGTCTGGCCGAAGGACGCGGGGCGGGAGATTTCGGGCAACCGGGGTCACCCCAGGGAACCTTGAGTTTTACCGGCGCCATCGCCGCCCGCGGCTTCCAGGAACCGGATTTTTCTATGCTTAAATCACTGATTACCGAGGAAACCCAGCTCCGGCTGCGCATGATTGTTTTGCCGGGCGGTGAGGTAAAAAAATGCCTGCTTTTAGAAACCTCGGGTTATCCTTATGTAGATCAAAAAGCTATTGAACTTGCACGCATGATCGCCTTTGATCCTCTCCCGTCAAACTGGAAGCAGGTCGAGCAGCAGGGCATACTTACGATAAAATTAAAACTATAGCTGTAAAAATCCCCCTAAATCCCCCTTTTTCAAAGGGGGACTTTCAGAACCCCCCTTTTCAAAAAGGGGGGGGAAGGGGGGATTTTATAAGTTATAAAAGTTGAGGCTTTCAGTTGCAACCGCTTCTAGCTCAGGAAAAAATTACCGCAGAACTTAATCCCGCCCAACTGGAAGCGGTTACGCACGGCCAAGGGCCGCAGTTGGTAGTAGCCGGCGCCGGCACCGGAAAAACTGCGGTGATTACCCGCCGTATCGCGCACCTGGTATGTTCCAAGCAATGCCTGGCCAGTGAAATACTGGCACTGACTTTTACGGATAAGGCTGCCGAGGAAATGGAAAGCCGGGTGGATTTACTGGTGCCCTATGGCTTTACGGATGCTACGATATGTACTTTTCATGCCTTTGGAGACCGGATTTTGCGTGAACAGGGAGTGCTACTGGGAATATCACCCGATTATAAGGTGATGTCTCAAATTGAACAACTGGTATTTCTGCGGGAACGCCTTTTTGATCTTCCGCTCTTCAAACTCCGTCCTTTGGCCGATCCTACCCGGCACCTTCAGCTAATTTTAAAGATAATATCCCGGGCCAAGGATGAAGATGTCAGCCCGGACGATTACCGGAATTACTGCGAAGCGTTAAAGCATAAAATCACGGAAAACACTGACGAAGCGGACCGCGCCGCCTGGGAAAAACAAAATGAAATAGCCAATATATTTGCCCGCTACCAGGAACTTATGCTGGAAGCGCGGTTGATGGATTTTGGCGATTTAATTACCCAGACCCTGGAACTGCTGCGAAAAAATGCGGATGTTTTAGCGGAGCTTCGCCGGAAATACCGGTATATTCTAGTGGATGAATTTCAGGACACCAATGCCGCGCAATTTGAACTGTTGCGTATACTGGCCGGAGAAAATCCGAACCTTACCGTGGTCGGCGATGATGACCAGAGTATTTACAAATTCCGGGGAGCGGCCATATCCAATATTTTGCAGTTTAGAAAGTTCTATCCTTCCGCCCGCATATCGGTATTGACCAGGAATTACCGTTCCACCCAGATGATTTTGGATTCCGCCTACCGTCTGATAAGGCATAATGATCCGCAGCGCCTGGAAATCCTGCATGGCCTGGATAAACGCCTGCTTACCGAAGCCGGATCCGGCCAACCGGCAAGCTACCGGAATTTTACTGCCGTATCCGAAGAAGCTGATTGGGTGGCAGAGGAAATAAAAAAACGCCAAATCCAAACGGGAAGCCGCTGGTCGGATTTTGCGATTCTGGTCAGGGCCAACCGGCAGGCCGATCCATTTATAAGCGCCCTGAATGTTCGCGGCATACCATATCGTTTTTCCGGGAGCGCAGGTTTATACCGGCAAAGCGAGGTTAAGCTTTGCCTCGCATTTTTACGCACCTGCGCAGATCCTTCCGATTCCCTGGCTTTTTATGAGTTGGCATCTTCGGAAGTATATAATATTCCGGCGAAAGATCTGGCCTATATGGCTGCCATAAGCCGGAGACGCCATATTTCCCTGCACCAGGCGCTGGAGAATAACCTGAGGAGTAAAAACGGATCGCTATCCGAAGCGGGCAGGAATGCCGGCAAACGTCTCACGGCCGATCTGGATAAACATCTGGATTTATCCCGGCGCTTATCCACCGGCCGGCTGCTATACCATTTTCTTACGGAAAGCGGAATTCTGGCACAATACACCCAGGCCAATGACCTGGCGGCCGACCGGGCTATCCAAAACCTGGCTAAATTTTTCAATGTGGTACGGCGTTATGAACATCTTTCAAAATCCGACCGGGTTATGCATTTCATCCGGCATTTAGAGATGCTGGAGGAGGCTGGCGATGATCCTGAAGTCTCCGGGATGGAGCCGGACCTGGATGCGGTTAATATATTGACAGTTCACCGCTCCAAGGGATTGGAATTTCCAGTGGTTTTTATCGTTAATCTGGCCGCCAACCTGTTCCCATGTATAAATCGCAATTCATCACTTGGTTTTCCCAATGATCTGGCAAAAGAGGAATTACCGGATGGAGATCCGCATGTTGCCGAGGAAAGACGGCTTTTTTATGTAGCTATGACCAGAGCTAAAAATGAATTGAACCTAACCTCGGCTCGGGATTACGGTGGACGCCGGGCTTATAAAATCTCTCGTTTTATCCTGGAGGCCTTGGAACTTCCTAAAGAACAACAAAAAACCTGGTCCGCATCGGCTTGGGAACAAATTAAGCAGCATGCCATAAATACGGATACATCTCCAGCCTCCCCTAAACTACCTCAGCCATTGGCCCCGACTGAACCGCTCACACTTTCTTTCTATCAGATTGAGGATTTTTTAACGTGTCCTTTAAAATATAAGTATATTCACATTTTGAAAATTCCGGTGCTTCCGCACCATGCCATTATATATGGCAGTGCCTTGCATGCCGCGGTAAGCGAATTTTACCGCCGTAAAATTTCCGGCAGCCTAATGAACGATAAAGAAATAATAGAAATATTTCTTGGGGCCTGGGTAAATGAAGGTTTTATATCCCGGGAACATGAGGAAATGCGTCAAAAAGCCGGCATGGATGCCCTGAGGCGATTTGTTAATAATGATAGGTTAACGTCAATAATACCAAGTAATATTGAAAAGTCTTTTAGTTATACTTTAGGTCCTAATAAAATAGTGGGTCGTATTGACAGGGTTGATATATTGCCAAATAATAATGCAGTGATTGTTGATTTCAAAAGTTCCGAGGTTCAAAATCAGGAAGAAGCTGACAAAAAGGCCAGGGAAAGCCGTCAGTTAAAGATTTACGCTTCGGCCTGGCTTCGAACCGAAGGAAAACTGCCGGAAAGGCTTGAATTATATTTTCTGGAAAGTGGGTTGGTAGGCCAGGCGGTTTCGGAGCCGGTAATGGTTGAAGCAATAGAAGAACTCATATCAAAAGTTGCTGATGAGATCCGGCAACAGGATTTTCCTGCCAGACATAATGCCTGGGCGTGTGGATATTGTCCTTACCGCACATTGTGTCCGGGTTCGGGAAAATAGCGAGGAGTTAAATTGACCAAACGATTTGTTATATTTTTTTGGATGGCAATCCTATTTATGCCAGCCGGCTGCGCCCGTATCCAGCCAAGGCTTAAACCGATATACCATCCCCCGGTCCCGGTTAAAAGGGAGGAAGTCAAACGATTACTTAATGTACGCGTATTACTGGTTAAATCCTCCCGGAGTATTAATATTTCTTCTTTACGGCCGGTAAAAGTGTATGACATGCGGACTAAAAAGATAATTTTGCATACGCGCTTGAATGATGAAGCGCAGGTTCTTATCCGGGAGGGACACTTATTGCTTGACCGCCAATTTTTAAATACCTCCCGAATACGCCTGGTTCCGCATCCGGGAGAATATATCAAGGTGCGCGGGATACGATACCGCGGCCAAA
>JAUVAV010000073.1 GCA_030591525.1 candidate division FCPU426 bacterium
GCCGCCGGCGAGCATTATGAAAATACTGAAATGTATCCGGATTTTGCCAAAACCGCCAGAGAAGAAGGATTTAATGATATAGCAGATGTATTCGAAGCCATCGCCATTGCCGAGAAATATCATGAAACCCGTTATCTGGCCTTAGCGGCCAATATTAAAGCGGGAAAAGTCTTTAAAAAAGATAAGCCGGTTGCCTGGACCTGCCGGAATTGCGGCTATCAGCATGAAGGCGATGAGGCACCGGAGATATGTCCGGCTTGTGCGCATCCCCAGGCCTATTATGAGTTGTCTTGCCTGAATTGGTAAAGCTGGGAATTCGCGGCTAACTTATTTAAAAAGGGGGATTATGATGACACAATTGCTGGAAATATATAAATGTGAGGTGTGTGGCAATATGGTTGAAATGGTACATACGGGTGCCGGAGAATTGGTCTGTTGCGGCCAGCCCATGAAAAATATTCGGGCCGGAAGCATAGACGCGGCTAAAGAGAAACACGTGCCCGTTATTGAAAAAAAAGATGATGGCTATCACGTGGCTGTCGGCAGTATAGCGCACCCCATGGAGGAGCAGCATCATATTGAGTGGATAGAGCTCATAGCGGATGGTAAAAGTTACACCCAATTTTTAAAGCCCGGGCAAGACCCCAAAGCCTTTTTTGCCTTAACCGCCGGCAAAGTTACGGTGCGCGAATATTGCAATTTGCACGGTCTTTGGGCCGCTGAAGGATAAGTGCCGGTGGGTTTAGGGCTATTTTAAGGAGAGAAAATAAATGGGCTTAAAACTTGATTTCAAGCTGCCGCTTGAAACCGGCCTTAAAAAGGGCGAAGAAAAAAACCTGATATTTGACGTGGCAATTTTGGGCGGCGGCCCGGCCGGAATGACAGCGGCAGTGTATACGGCCCGTAAACAATTGAGTACCGTCTTAATTTCACCTGATCTCGGTGGACAAGTACTGGAAACCAGCGGAATAGAAAATTATTTAGGTTATCAGTATGTTACCGGGCCGGAGTTGGCTTTGAAGTTTTCCGAGCAGATTCAGCAATTTCCCCTCAAATTAGCCCAAGGCGAACGTATAGACCAGGTTAGAAAAATAGATGATATTTTTAACCTGAAAACCGATGCGAATCGCGAGATTAAGAGCCGCAGCTTGATTATTGCGACCGGTAAAAGATCGCGCAAATTGGGTGTGCCGGGAGAAGAAGAATACCGGGGCCGCGGAGTGTCCTATTGTGCAATATGTGACGGTCCTTTTTTTAAAGGACAACCAATTGCCATAGCCGGAGGCGGGAATTCAGCTATTACGGCGGCGATTGATATGCTGCAGATGGGCAGCGCCGTTACGGTGGTTAACGATAGCCAAGGCTGGCAGGCGGACGAAATATTAATGCAGCAGGTGAAGGATAAGGTTCAACTTATAGATTCCCATACGATAAAGGAGATTAGCGGTGATGGCAGGCAGGTAACCGGAGTGAAAATTGCGCCGGTAAAAAATAGTGAAGATAAGATATTGGAAGTTGCGGGTATTTTCATCGAGATTGGCTTAACCCCCAATACTGAAAATTTAAAAGGCGTGGTTGCTATGAATAAATACGGTGAGATTGAAACCGATTGTTTCAGCCGAACATCCCAAACCGGTGTTTTTGCTGCTGGCGACTGCACTACAGTACCGGAAAAGCAGATTATCATTGCGGCCGGAGAAGGAGCCAAAGCGGCTTTAGCGGCTTATCGGTATCTTAAAAACATACCCGGAGGAGATTAAGCCCGCCTATTTTCAAAACCGGCGGTCCAGGAGGGCCAATCTGCTGGTTTTTCAGCACTCCCGAAATATTGTTTTTATGAGACAGTCTCCTTATATCTGATCTTAAATTAATCTAAAAGCCTCTTCTCGCCTTTAAGCGATTGCAGGTATTGAATATTTTGTGTGCACTCTAAACATCCCAGATAGTTTCGCTCCTTATCCCGCAAGGCGAAATATTGAATCAATATTTTATCGGCGTTCGCTTGGTCATGAAGTTTAAGATCAATCCAAAATTCGGCCTTATCGCGCTTTCCGGCTTTCATTTCAGAAAGAATAGCTTCAACTTTAGCCAGGCTTTGGGGGGGATGACAATTCCGGACATCCCGGCCGACTACTGTCTTTGTCCGCTTAAATATCCTGGTGTCATGTTTGTTCCAGGCCAGGACTTTGTCATTTTCGTCGAGCACTGAAAATTCCATAGGAATAGTTTCCAGTACGGCTTCTAGGATTTTTTTTGACATTTCTCCGATCATTGCGTAATCTCCTTACATTATTATGGTGCTAAGTATAGGGGGTAGGGTTAAATAATTCAATGAAATTTTGTAAAAATGTCTATTGATTATGCAATCCCAGGATAATCAATGGTGTTCCGAATGGCACAAATTTAAGCTGTTTTTATATGACATCTGCATAAAAAAAATCTATTTTGCATGTAACCCTGTATTAAGTTGGGGCACGGCGCGCCCCTACTTGAACGCCGAAAAATTTTCTATGTTAGTGCCATTTCACAGTGTCCCCGAAATTACAGAGAATTGGTCAGATGAAATCCGCTTTTGTGCCTCAGATTGGCAAGCTCCTGGTGAAAAAAGCATTAAAAATCCACAGAATATAATAATTACGTAATTATTATTGACTATATTATGATAATTATAATAGAATATATAATAGGTGGAATAGATTTTAAAAAAGATAAAAGGGAGAAAGAGGTCCATATACATTGCCTGTTAAATTGTGTTACTAAAGGATTCTGCTGCAAAACCCCTTTTTGTTGTCTTTGCGAGGAGCGGCAGCGACGAAGCAATCTCGATTTTATAAGGATAAAATCAGATTGCCGCGCTCCCTCCGGTCGCTCGCAATGACTTCTTAGGGGGTTTTGCAGCAGAATCCTAAAGTTAAGCATCTTCGAAATTTAGTTCTTTATAATGTGCATAACGCAATTTTTATCATTTAAGGATTTAATAATTGGGCCAATAATTATTGGATGATTAAAATCAAAGGTAATTAGAATGATGAAGCTCAATTTAAAAACAATATGTCTGGCTATATTTTTTTTCTTTTATGCTTCATCCGCCTGGTGTGATTGGGTTCAAGACGGCGAAAGCTTAAATGTTAATATATCTGAACCTGCGAAATATCCTGCTATTGCAGTGTATAATGACACTCCTTATGTGACCTGGTATGAAGCTTATAACTCAAGTCGTGTAATTTATGTCAAACATTTCAATGGCAGCAGTTGGATTCAGGTCGGCGGGATTTTAAATATAAATCAGAATCTACTGGCCTATTATCCGAGAATAGCCATTTACAATGCCACGCCTTATGTGACGTGGAAAGAATTTGACGGGGTATCATGTGGTCAAATTTATGTTAAGCATTATAGCGGTGGAACCTGGTCACAAGACGGAGGAAGTTTAAATTTTAATACCAGCAGAGACGCGCACAATCCTTGCATAGCCTTTTCCGATGCCACGCCGTATGTGGCTTGGGAGGAAACAAATGGCCTGAAGTTTCAGGTGTTTGTCAAACATTTCAATGGCTCCAGTTGGGTCCAGGATGGCTCGAGTTTGAATATGAATTCGGCGCAAGATGCGCAATATGCCAGTATGGCAATTTATAATGGTACTCCCTACGTTTCCTGGCAAGAATCAAATGGAACCATACCGTTAATTTATGCCAAACATTATAATGGCAGCAGCTGGGTCCAGGATGGCGGGGTTTTAAATGTAAATGCGAGTCAAGACGCATATTCACCAAGTATTGCCTTTTTTAATGGTACTCCATACGTTACCTGGACAGAATTCAATGACACGACATATATAATAAATGTTAAACATTATAATGGGAGCAGTTGGGTCCAAGATGGTGGAGGATTGAATGTAAATACCAGTGCAGCCGGATATCCACCGGTTATTGCTTTTGTTAATGGCACTCCCTATGTAACTTGGCGGGAACCAGACGGTTCAAAATCTCAAGTTTATGTCAAACATTACAACGGGAGCAGCTGGATTCAAGATGGCGGGAGTTTGAACATCAATACAGGAGAAAATGCTTATTATCCTAAAATTGTTGATTATAATGGCAAACCAATAGTAACCTGGGAAGAGTATAATGGCAGTGGTTATGAAGTGATTGTTAAGCATTTTGATACCCCAACGGCCACACCTACGTATACGGCAACCCCGACGGCCACGCCGACTTACACGGGTACGCCAACCAGCACGGCAACCCCGACGGCCACGCCGACTTACACGGGTACGCCAACCAGCACGGCAACCCCGACGGCCACGCCGACTTACACGGGTACGCCAACCAGCACCGCAACCCCGACGGCCACGCCTACGAGAACCGCTACTCCAACGTCCACGCCAACGAGTACCGCTACGCCGACAGCCACATCGACGTATACAGCTACACCGACGGCCACACCGACGAGTACCGCGACTCCAACGGCCACGCCGACGTATACCGCTACGCCGACGTCCACGCCAACCAGCACCGCGACGCCAACGGCCACACCGACGTATACCGCTACTCCAACGGCCACGCCGACATACACAGCCACTCCGACCGCTACATCGACGAGTACCGTTACGCCGACGGCTACGCCGACGAGTACAGCAACGCCGACAGCTACACCTACGTATACAGCCACACCGACCGCTACGGCGACTTACACAGCAACGCCGACGAGTACCGCAACCCCGACGGCTACTCCTACTTATACGGCTACCCCAACGTCCACGCCTACGAGTACCGCTACTCCAACGGCTACACCTACGTATACCGCTA
>JAUVAV010000056.1 GCA_030591525.1 candidate division FCPU426 bacterium
TCGGCGTATGATCATCTTTAAAAATCAGGGGCTTTTGCAGCCATACCGGCAGCTTAATATGATTTTTTATTAATCCGGCCGCCATAGGACCTAATGCCATGATGTTCAATATTGTCAGGAGATTGGCCGAAGCCGTGTTTCTATTTGAATGGCCTTTCCCTTGCGCATTTATTATTTTTTGGATCTTGTCTATAAAATGCTTTTTTTCCATATAGGTATTAAAATTGCAAGAAGATCTGGAGCCTGCTATTAATATTCCCTTCTCAACAAGCTTTTCTAAAACCAAAAACATATTTCTTCTATAATTGAGTTTCTCTAAATGCGCAGATTCACTTTTGGCATTCAAATACCGGCGTGAAAATCCTAACTTGTTGGAATTTTCAATTAAACCACATATAGCTAATATTACCGCCCACTCCGCATCATTCCGCAAAGCTTCCCCTAAGAATTCATCAATCTTTGCAATTGCCTCTGGTTCTGCTTTACGCGGAGGCGATTTATATTTCGGTCTCCCGCTATTATTCCTGGTTGCTTTTGCAGCCTTTGGCAAGATTAAGCTTCTTAGTATTTCTTTTTTTTCCTTGCCCATGTATCTTGCCGCCAGGTCGAATAAATAAAATTTGACCTCCTGTTTTTTAAACTCACTTAATATCTCTGCAATCCGCGGATTGTCCTTTTCTATGGTTGATGACCTTTCCCGCAAGACATAATCAGCTTGGGCCAGTAATTCCGCTACGCGTCGTATTTCCCGGGTATTTTGCAAACGCGGCAAAGGCCCGTTCTCCTTACTGATTTCTTCAATCCAGTACGCGTATCTTTCCGCGCAATATACATCATCGTCGCTGTCTGAACGCACGATCAAGATTTTTACATGCTTGGCGTTAAAATAGTAATACTCTAACGGTTCGGGCAGGTTTTCAGGATCAACCCTAAAGACGGTTTCTCCCGGATATTTTTTGCTCTCCTTTATCTGCTTGGCCCAACTCACCTGCCTATCTTCAGCTGCCTGGTAAGCTTTCTGGATTTCAGTTTCGGCGCCAACTTGCTCCACCACACTCTCCGATTTCTGCAGCAATGCCAGCCTTACTTGCGCCCATGATTTACCCATAGATAATTCCTTGTCCTCAAAATTACGTGGCACTATGTCCCTCATGGTTTTGCTTATGTTTTCGGTATTAGGCTCTAGGTTCTCTTTGATTAAATTTTCCGCGATCAATTGTATCGCTCTAAATGGTTTTCCAAAATCTCTCGTTTGGGTTGGCTGTCTTGGGGGGGATGACTCAGGTGGGTTTAATTTTATTTTCCCGGCAAACAGAACCGGTATAATCGCCAGCATTGCCGGCAGATGATCCGGTAAAAATCCGGCCAGGGACTGCGCCCCATGCCATAGGCTGTATCCCAGGGCCGGGCCGGCAACCAGAGCCGCGGCGAGGATCGCACTCATCTGGCCCAGCGCCATTCCCAGTATAATCAGGCCGGCCAGGAGCACTGGCACGCTCAGCAGGGTAATTTGGGCATTAGTGTTATTCTTTTTTTCTTCCGCAATTTGTTCCACCGCCTGGATATAAATCTCTTCCCATGCTTCAGGCAGCTTATGATAATTATTCAGGTTCAACCTTTGCAGGGCTCCCCATTTCATTTCAGACTTCAAGGCATTTTTTCTTTCAGTAAGTCCGGATTCATCTTCTCTTTCTATCTCACTATTTAAAAAATCGTATAAACCAATCTCCAGAAGTCTCTGAATAAAATCAGAGTTTAATAATTCCTCCTTTAATTCCTTATCCTCATCTTCTGCTTTTTCATCTATTGCTTGCTCAATGTTTTCGCTTATCTCATCACACAATTTATCCAACTCTTTGCCGCGTATGGTTATTCTTTCTGTCCGATAAGCCTGGTGATGATGTATGGTCTCCGCAGCCTGGCTAAGCACGGCTTTAAGATATTTTTCCACATTCTTATTATCCAGGTTTGCTTCTTTTATCCGCTTCCGGATTATGCTTGCTTCCATAATCCGGGAAGCATCCTTATCTTGGTCAATCTGTATTTCAATCATCCCATTTATAACCGCCTTGATGATTTCCTGATTTTTCTCCTTTTCATCCTTGTCGGTTAAGAATAGCCCGGTGTAAACATCTGGATAATCACTGCCAACATTATCAATAATTGTCTCAAAAACCGCCAGAATAGGATCTGCCAGACTCTTTGCCATTTTTTGGACTTGCTCGGTTAAATTCCTGTAGCCCCTTTTATTTTTCTCGATATATTTAAGTTTCTCAAGTTCCTCCATCAGTTTCTTAATCTTTTTATCTTCGATTGTCCCTTGGCAAAGTCTCTTGATTTGCCTAACTTTAATCTCTTCATTAAAAGATAATGCTCTCCCTGGTTTTATCTTTACATCCAAATAACCGCATATCATGATCAGCATATCCACCTTGTCCATATCTAAATGCTGCTCGGCTTCTTCAGTTCCGGCATCCGGGGCGGAAAAAGTTAATGCCATTACGGCTAATCCGGCCTCTGCGCCTGAATCCAGGCCCAGCAGCTTTTCCGCTATCCAAACCGAACTCCATGCCAACCAGCCCCATGCACCCCAGTACATAACAAAAGCCCGCGCTTGGGCTTGGCCCGGCCATGGCAGCGCGCGCAGCCAAGCAGCGGGCGGCGGGGACTTGAATACCTTTTCCGGAACCTCCTGCAGTATGCTGGCAATATATTGGCCCTGCCTCAGGCTGGCGAGCGCCCGGCCGAATAACTCCGCCTTCCGAATTTGCTGGATGATTGCGGCGAATCCCGTGGTAAGCGGCGCTACCAGCCTTTGCGAATTCATCCGGACTTGACCCCAAACCGGCTTTATCTTGTCATTGTAGTCCTGGTATTTGGCCATCAGGGCTTCATAATACCTGCGCATTTCCGGCAGGGTCTTCACACCGGATTCCAGGCTCTTCATCAGCGCTCCCATAGTCAGGAGCACGTCCAGCACTTTAAAAAATGCCGGGTCATTCGGGACCCGGGCTTTTCCTACCGGCCAGATTGAGGCAAGTCCCAGGATGTTCTGGTTCTGCGCCAGCAGCTTTTCCAGGGGTGTGCGTTGGCCGCGTAAAAGGGCGAAGTACGGGTTCACGATATCCTGGCGCTGCAGGCGCGGCTTTACGCAGATGTATGACACGCCCTGTCTTCGCAGCTCGGAAAGCACATCCGGGGTATGGAACCCGCCGGTTATCAGCATGGCAATATTCTGGTTATGCCTGTTCATGCGGCTTAAAATATTACTTACAAAAGCCGGACTGCGCTGGTCCGCCACCCGGTAAAATTCGGAAGCCTCTTCCAGGCAGCGGTCCAGTTCATATACCTCCGCGCCCAATAGTGTTTCCTCCTGCTTGTCATGCCTGGCTATATAATCCAGGAAGCATTGGACCCTGAAATCATGGGGTTGCTTCCTATACTCGGCCAGTTCCGCGGGCGAGGCAGAGATATTGAGCAGTTTCTCCATCACGTCCAGGCGATGCTGCAGGATGTCCATTTCCTCCTGGACCGGCGAGGTATAAAGCCCGGTTCGCAGTCTTTGATCCAGGCGTTCCAGTTCCCTGAACAACCCGTCCGAATCTACGGCTAAAGATAATATTCTTTCCCCACGGGATAGGTATGCTGAGAGGTTGGGGTACTCCTTGCGGCTCTCCCCTTGCCGTTTGGCACGGTTATAAAGAAATAAACTGTATTTCAGGAGGGAAAGTTCTCCCCGGCGGAAAGCGGTTTTTTGCGCGTCAAATTTCCTCAGCTCCGCGTTGTACACCACAGTTTTTAGTTCAGCCAGGCTTTCGCGCAAATCGCAGACATGGCCCTGGGTTTCATGATTGAGAAATCTCATCACAGTTTCGCGGTTTTCCCGGTACAACTTCCCGTTTTCTATTCCCTCCAGCCGGATGGGGTATGAGCCCGTGGCCGCGTACAGCTCAGGCCCGGTTATTTTGCCCTGCCGCATTAAATAATGCGCAATCTCCTTTTTCACGCCCGCAATGGGGAAACTCGCCAGCTTGCTCACATTGACCGGCAGAGACGCGCCTTCCACTCCCACCAAGCTTAAACCCGCTTGCCTTGACAAAGCCGCTATCATTTTAGCAATATTGTTCTGCACCTCGTAATTGCAGTGCAAGTCCTGCACATGCACGACCAGGCTCTCTCCTGCCTGGAGTGATTCTGTAACCACGCCGAGATTCCTGGATATTTCTATGACGCGGTTATTGAAAAACATCTGGTTGGCCGGTTTGGGAAAAACGCCGGACTCAAAGGCCCAGGACAGGAAGGGGAAAATAAAGCTAACGGCTATTATCAGCGCAATCATCCTGGTCAGTTTTTTGCGGCCAGGCACATTCCACCTGGATACGGATATGGGATTATGGGTCATAATAATTACTTCCTAAATAATTAGGCGCAATGGGTAGCGCCTTGACATACAAAATGATGCGGTTTTGGAATTCTATAAGTATGAGGAGTATATCACAAAATTTGCAATTTATCAAATATATTAAAGCTTCTATTTTAGGGTTATTGTACGTCTTGATTCGTTTTGAAACACTTGGGATGTTTTTTTGATTTAGACTAGATTATGTCTAGGAGCCTGGGAGATTAGTCTAATTTTTTTGAGAGTAGATTGTAGAAAGAAGACCACATTTGAGATATTTTATTTAATTTCTACTATCGAATCTCAAATGCTCTGGAGCCTGAGCAACTAATTGCTCAGGCTCCTAGGCACTCCCCTTATCTACGCCGCCTGTCCCACATATCGTATAATCCTAGGTATCACAGGCTTTTTATCCTGGTCTAAACTTATTGCATGGGGGAATTTTTGCAAATATTCCCATAGAAAGCCGAAATTACCCTGCATTTTCCCGCTGCGCAGCATTTCCGGCAGTCTTATTTGCCTGCCATTAATGCTTCCAGCCTTGAATGTTGCTCCGGGCGTAACCCAATTCATGAACCGGATCACATCTTCCAGCAACAATATATTCTCCGGCTGCTGCCTTAACATGTTGATTAGGGCTGACAACATCTTTTCCTGGAATGTATTGATATCCGTTATCCTGCTTTCCCGCATCATCAATCTCAAATCGCCTTGCTCATTTTTCAGCATGGCACCAAGCACTGATTTATATTCATCCGGTTCCCGATAAAAGCGATGCATGAGATAGGCTTCCGGATTCCGGCGCAAAGCCCACTGATTAATTAACCCGCTGATAACACTCTGCTTCAGGAATTTTATGCGGTTGATTTTCTCTGCCAAATCCAGGCTGAGGTGCGTGGCATTGCAGCGATATCGCCAGCCCTGGTAGGCCAGCATATGCGTAAAGAGCGCATGCGCCAGTCTATAACGCATCCGCAAGGTTAAGGGAGCTTCTGCCGAGGGCCGGCCGGCCAGCATAATGGCCAATATTGATCCGGGTATATCCACGACTATGCCGGCATTATCAGTATAGCGGCCGAGCACGCGACCTTTAAACCTCACCGGCCAGGGTTCTTCTTTGGAAAATACACCCAGGGATATTTTTTTCGTCTTGAAATCATTTGCCAGCTCAGCCGAAATCCGGAAGAAGCGGGTCCTGAGCAGGTATTTAAGATATTGATCCGCATTGGCTTTGGCCGCGATATTATCCATCTGCGGCTCCCCGGCCAGAACGCCCAGCAGGCCGGCCCAGATCAGCATCAGCCTGGCATGCAGGCCGGGCAATGTTTTGAATATCGTCCAGAGCGGATGCAGCAGCGGCGAGTTCAGCCGTACATTCGGAATTAATCCCAGGACATTTAAAGCTCCGCCCGGAGGTTTCAATTCGCTTTCTTCTTTTTCTTCGTTTTCTGCTTTCTCTCCTTCTTTTTCTTGAATAGCCGGTTTCATTTCTTTCGGTTTTTTAGTTAATTTCTCTTCAGCAATTTCATTGATTTTTCCAGCCATTGCGTCCAATATTTTGTCCTGTTTATCCCCCCATCTTGCCGGATCGGACATTGCAAGTTTGACAAAAAATTCCCAGTACTCAGAGTGCCCCCACGTCAAGGGCCGGGTAAAAGGAACATATATTTTTTTTATAAATTCCTCGGTTTTTTTCGCTAGTTCAACCGCGCGTCTCCTATCCGTACCCTTGTTAATTCTTCCGGTCTGGCCGGCTCTATATTCCCAATCAAAGAAGTTCTTGAGCGTAGAAATATGCTCAAGAATTCTGCCGTTTTTACTGTACTTGATAAACCAGGCAGCCACTTCATTTATTCTATCCTCATATTTTTGCGGCCAGTTTTTGTTCTGCAACTGGTATTCCGCTTTAAGGTCCAGGTAATACTGCCCCATCCAGGCAGTATAATTACTCCACGGTCCCCACCCCCCATTATCCCGCGCCGCCCGGGTGTATTTAATAAGATATCTGTCAACTCCTCCGAGATCCGGGTTATTCAACTCTTCCCAGATATAATTAGCCGTGTTGATTACACGTTCATCGCACACCGGTAGAATGCCGAAAATATATGGCGCCATTTCAGCCACATCAGCATCTTCTATTACGTTAGATCCGTCCTTCCTCACCCGAATGAAACGCTTATCTTCATTAACTAATTTTTCCAGCATAGCCGCTTTAATGCTTTCTGCCTGCGCGTTCCAATCAGCGCTGATTTTCTTTTTCCCGATAATCCCCGCCATTTCCGCAGCTGCCCATAAGCCGGCAATTGAAGCGGAATTAGTCCAAACATCGTATCCCACCTCCATGGGCGCCCACTCATGGATTCCGTTTATGGAAAATATCAACCCCTCTTCTTCGTCCAGCCATTTCAGGATGAATTCCGCGGCTTGGTTGATTGTCTCCCAGTTTTCCTCTATAAAATCCGTTTTCTGCTCGTCGCTTAAATAATTCAAATATATTCCCGTAGTCCGAAGTATCATACCATTGCCATCCAATTGATTCGCCTTATAACTGGCCGGCGTGCCGTCAGGTTTATAACGCTGCGCCCAGCCCCCGTTATCTTCCTGCAGCGAATAGGTGAATTCCAGGCTCTTCCCTACTATTTTTAGGATTTGTGTCTTTATTTTTTCCTTCGCCTCTGGCTTGCCATCCTGGTCATCCATTTTTTCCAGCATAGGAATTATGCTCATTAAATTGCCCAGAACTCTGGCCTTGTCCCGGGGATATTCAAAAGGATAGCGCTCTGTAGGCGGCGTGGCCAGGATAGCGCCTGCTTCGGAAATAACCTCCTCCAAAACCTCAAACCCGCCTTTAAAATTCCTGATAAGAGCATCTATATTTCCATCATCTTTCCATAACTCATCCTTAAATTTCCGGCTTATTCCGGACTTCGGCACCCTGCTCTTTCGGTTAAATGTTAATTTATTATAAATATTTTCCATCACCCGTTTTAACCATAAACCAATTATTACTTTTTTATTCCCCGAGATGTGTTTGGTCAATGTTTTTACCAAAATTTGTTCTTTTTGGTGCTTTTTTGCCTCAAGTTCTTTATAAATATTTTCGTTGATTTCCAGCCATTTCCCGCATAAATCAAATATTACTGCCTTATATTCCCGCCTCTCTTCAGATGCAGAAGCATTGGCCACCATGTCCGCCAAAATGGAAATTACATCATCAAATGTTTTCTCTACATTCTTATTATGCTTAATCGCTTTCTCTACTTTTTGCTTTAACCTGGCGATCTTTTCTTCCGCGGTAACAGCTGTATCTTCCTGCTTTTCTGGTTTTTCCGGTGCACTCTTTGGTCCGGTTTCTTTCCCGGCCATTTCATCCAACCACTGCCGTGCTGTTGCCAGCCACGTTTGTATACGCACCGGCATTTTGCCGGTGTTAACTTTAAAATTCAGCAAGACAAATCCTGTCAGCATTGAAGCCAAGCCTAAAGGACCTGAGATTAATCGATCCGGCAGAAAACCGGTTAGGAATTCCGCCCCCGGCCATAAGCTGTATCCCAGAGCCAGGCCCAAAGCCGGGATAAGGGGCAGGTTAAGCTGTATCAACACTGCTATCGCCGCTGTCCCGGCCAGCAGGGCCAGGACTTTTATCGGCTCAATGCTTGCTCCATCGCTCTGTGAATCAAAACTGCGCAGGTCCTCCGGCTTTTTCAGTTTTTTTATAATATCCGTCATTTCCATTTTTTCCAAAACCAGCATTTGAAAGGCCTTGAGCAGATCCTCATCTTTATCAATATCCGAGTTGTACAAGGTATAGACGAACCAAGTCAGAAAATTCAATATCGCTGCTTCCGTCTCTTCTTTTTTAGTTATTCCTTCAGTGTATGGCTGCTGCTTTAACTTCCGGCCTTTCGCTGCGCGCATTTTGGCTGCCGTTTCTTCAAGATTTTCTTTAAAATAGGTAATAAGTCCAGGGCTGTTTACCCAAGCGGCTGCAATTTGAACTGAAAATCCATTAGGAAGAAGCAGGTCGCTCGTTTTATCCATAAAGTCTCGTAATATTTGAAAGTAGTTATCATTAGGAATAATCAGCTTCTTGCCCCTGAGTTTTTCAACTTCCTGTTTTTTCGTATGCGCCTGAGCAGTTATTTGATCTTCCTGTCGCTTAGTCATTATACGGCCCGGCAGCTCATCTGCCGCTTCGCCGGAATATAGTATATTCATCAATTCCACAGTAGGATTCATGATTCTCTTAATTTTTTCTCCCTCTTTTAATTCCTCCTCCGTCAGCCTTATAAGCCCGGCCATGTCGGTTAGTATCGTCCGCGGCTCCGTATAAAGATTTTCCCAATTCATTCTTTCCAGCATAAATGCTTCCACACTCTTTATTCCATTTTCTTCATACATTTTGATTATCTCATCAGCCGGAAGCCTGGCCAGGGTTCTTTGAAAGGTCATCAATATATTTATCTTTTCTTCTTCATCAACTCCGGTTAATTTTTCCACACCGGCCTTCAACGTTTTATTTGCTTCATAAAAATATTGCAGAATATCCGAGACCTGCTTCAACTCTTTTTCTGCTGCCTCCACACCCAGTAAATCATTCTCAAGCGCCGTTATTTCCTCTTTCATCTCGTCAAGTGCCGGCACGGTAAGCGCATACATGATTTCATTTGCAATAAAATCAGGGAATTCCACCAACTCTCTTAAATGTCGTTTTATTAAATATGCAATCACCCGGCGCGGTTTATCCAAATCGGATATCTTCCTGCCGGCTTTCATTTCATGCATTTGCTCTATAATTTTAATAGTCAGGGGCAAAGGAGTATAAGCGGTTGAATCTTCATCTATTTTCAGTATTAATCCCGTCCGCTGCTTTTCTTTTACACCCTCTCGTTTCATAGCTTCCTGTTTCTGCTCGGCATATTCCTTCCATCCCAGCGCCGGCTTAAGCATATTTTCATCTAGGACTGTGCCAACAATAAATCCCCTTAAAAATTCCCGGGCCGGGCCGGTAAGTTCCGCCCGTTTTTTCTTCATTGAAAACAATGTGGATTTAATATCTTTCGCCCATTGAAAATCCCGGGTTTTTCCAAATTCTATCATTTGCTTAATATCCGGTATTCCTAGTCCTAAATGTTGAGCTGCACTTTTAATATTAGCTCCCGGCATCAGATAAAAATAGAGCAAAACATAGAGCATGTTTTTTTCCTGTTGATTAAGCCCTTCCAGTAAACCGCTTATTTTTGCCATTCATTTGCCCGATTAAGCAATTCTTTCAGCTTTTCGAATCCTTTCCCGGTTAATTCTTTTTTGATCTTCCGGATTCCTTCTCTCGCGGAGGCCTCCGACTCAATTTCCTGTTCTTCTGAATAACCGGCAGCTAATTTCATGAGCAGGGAGAAATCAATGTTCTCGCGGAGAATAATATTGCCAAAGAGGTCCTTAATCGTCTCTTGGTTTTCGATTAAGACATTGTAGGCCTGGTCCAGCCCTTGCTCTCCTTTGTTGTGTTCCTCCCAGGCTCTCTCCACTTCCAAGGCATATTCATTATCTACCCGGCACCACTCATTATGTATTTTCTTCACCTCTTCCGGTTTAAAATCCAGAGTATCAGCCGCTTGATTAAGATCACCATAATTATTTAAAACCGCGGTTTTTACCTGCCGGTATCGCGAAGCCTGGTTTTCTTGCTTTTTTCCGAATTTTTTATAGGTATTTTTTAGCTCTTTATAAATCTCCTTGATTTCGTTGGCCGCTGCTTCCGGGCTTATATACGGCTCTCCGGGTTCACGCTCCTCTTCCAAAGTATTCCGGCGTTGAATAAGCTCTATAATCTTTTCCAACCCGTGTTTTTTAACGATTTCTTCATCAAAACAGCAATCCTGGTATACCTTGATAATTTCTCTATCAAGTTCCAGGGTCAGGTCCATTTGTGCTTTAAATCTCTCATCCGCTTGGCGGAGATACCCCACTTTTTCCTCGAATTCCTTCATTTTAATTCCATCATGAAAATTTTGCGCCCTGATTATCCTGAACCTCTGCTTTTTCATCTCTTCGCGTATTATTTTATATCTAACCTGCCGGGTCTCCAATTTCTTTTCAAACTCGTCTTCTTCCCCGCTTTGCAGAATATTTTCAAGCCTTTTTTCTATATTCTCTTTTATTCCTCCTTGTGCAACCATATCCGCTATTGCCGACTCTGGCATATATCCGTTACTTTTAACTGCTTCCATAA
>JAUVAV010000090.1 GCA_030591525.1 candidate division FCPU426 bacterium
CCGGCAAAAAGCCGGGGACGTCCCATGAGCATGACGCTTTCCGGGGTTTTCCAGTCCGGCTGGGCGACAATCCCGACACGATAGCCCTGGAGTACCAGATAACGCCCGATCAGCGCGGCGCCAAAACCGGGATGATCCACGTAAGCATCACCAGTGACCAAGAGAACATCGAGCTCTTTCCAGCCACAATCATATATTTCAGCGCGCGTACGGGGTAAAAAAAGAGGTTGTTTCATGGAGAGGATTGTAGCATGGGAGCAGAGCCGGGGCAAGCGCCGGAACCGGTGTTCCGGATGAATGAGACAGGAAATTTTAAACGTCTGCCTATGGAAGCCCTTGATAATAAATCACAGGTGTGTCATATTAGGTTTTAAAAATAAAATATCCTAACTCATATATCTAAGGCGAGTATTAAAGGAACTGCCTCCAATTGCACCAACTTAAACATTTTTTAGGTGTTCCTGTAGGGGCACGGCGCGCCGTGTCCCTACATAACACATATTATTTACTGCCGGGAAATAATCAAAAGCAAGCCGCGAGTATACACTAAGTAATAAAGGAGCGAAAGTCACACCATGGAACAAAATGAGCTGACCAATTCCCTGGATTGGCTGTTAAAAACCCCGTCCGGCCGGCAGTGGAAAAAAATCGGTACGCAGAAGCGGGCCGGTGTGGCCACTCCGCTTTTCTCGATTTTTTCCGAAAAAAGTCTGGGTATCGGCGAATTGCCGGATCTTTGTCTGCTGATTGATTGGTGTTCCCAGACCGGTATGAGTATCATCCAACTGCTGCCCCTTAATGATGTGGGTTATGATTTCGCGCCTTATGACGCGCAAAGCACATTTGCCCTGGATCCCATGTTTTTGTCTTTGCAGGAATTGTCCGGAATCAATCCGGCGGCTTTTAATGAGGATTTAAGGCAATTAAGGAAGTCTTTTCCCACCGGGAAATCAAGGATTGATTACGGCATCAAGCAAGCAAAATTACAATTATTAAAAACCATGTTTAAAAGCCGTGCCTGGGAGGATTGTGACGCATTCCAAAAATTTCAAGCCATGAACCGATTCTGGCTTAAGGATTACGCTCTTTTCAGGGTAATCAAGGCCCGCTATGCGGAGAAATCCTGGCAGGACTGGCCGGATGAACTAAAATCCCGGGAGACCATGGCCCTGCAATTGATCGGGGAAGAGAACCGGGAAAGCCTGATTTTTCAGGAATGGCTGCAATGGCAGATATTTGAGCAGTGCAAGCGCGTAAAAACATATGCTGAAAACATGGGAATCCTGCTTCTGGGTGATTTGCCGTTTCTGGTTTCCCGGGACAGCGCGGATGTCTGGTCAAGACAGGAATATTTTAAGCTGGATTTGTGCTCCGGAGCACCTCCGGACATGTATTTTGCCAACGGCCAAAACTGGGGCATGCCGCCGTATAATTGGGAAACGATCGCTGCGCACGGCTATGATTATCTTATTGAGAGGCTAAAATATGCTGAAAATTTCTATCATTTATTCCGCATTGATCATTTTGTGGGACTTTTCCGTATCTGGACTATTTCCTGCTCTCAAAACGATGA
>JAUVAV010000051.1 GCA_030591525.1 candidate division FCPU426 bacterium
AAAGCCTGGATATAATCAATCCCCAACTGATTTTGGGCGCCCGCCTCCTGGCCGCCGCCAGCCTTGGCCCCGAGCATCCGGTTTTTATGTTCGGAGGCATAGGTCTTCTGCCCGGTTCCGGGACGCTGCGAGGCTATGAATATGGCACCCTGCTGGGAAGCCAAATCGCATCCCTTAACCTGGAGCTGCGCTTTCCCCTCGCCCAAAATATTAATTATACGCTATGGCCCCTGGATTTTCTTTTATTGAAAAACATCCAAATGATCTTTTTCAACGATTTGGGCCTGGTAACTGATAATTATTTCGAAGCCGGACCCGAAGAGCTTCGAAACTCGATCGGCCTGGGATTAAGGCTCCATACTTTTTTATTGGGAAAAGAACTCCTTACCATCCGCTTTGACATTTCCCACCGAACCGATACTACGGCCGAGACTGTGTATACTTGGGGTTTGGGACAGGCCTTTTAGGGTTGCGACAATCGCATTTCAGTAGACATCCATGAATGAAAATGATATAAATTTTGGACTTTAGTCAATTTGATCTTGCTCCTGGGAGGGAAACCATGAAAAACAAACATAAAAAACTCGACGCCTGGATAAAGAGCATGGCTGCGATGTGCAAGCCGGACCGGATGGTTTGGATCACCGGCTCGGATGAAGAGAAAGAACGCCTGCAAAAAGAGGCCTTTGCCACGGGTGAGCTGATCCCGCTGAATCAAAAAAAACTTCCAGGATGTGTCTATCACCGCACGGCGGAAAATGACGTGGCCCGGACAGAGAATCTGACGTTTATCTGCACCTCTAAGAAACGCGATGCCGGACCGACCAACAACTGGATGACACCTTCCCAGGGCTATGCCAAGGCCGGGGCGATTTTCAAAAATTCCATGCAGGGCCGCACTATGTATGTAATCCCGTTCTCCATGGGGCCGGTCGGATCGCCTTTCAGCAAGATCGGCGTGGAACTTACGGATAGTATCTACGTGGTACTGAACATGCGTATTATGACTCATGTCGGCACCGAGGTTTTAAAGCACCTGGGAAGCAATGGTGTTTTCACAAAATGCCTGCACGGCAAGGCCGAGCGTGACATCAACCGTCGCTTGATTCTGCATTTTCCCGAGGATAATGCTATCTGGAGCGTTGGTTCGGGTTATGGCGGGAATGTGCTGCTGGGCAAGAAATGCATGGCGTTGCGGATTGCCAGTTATATTGGACGGCAAGAAAATTGGATGGCCGAGCATATGCTGATTATGGGCGTGGAAAAACCTAATGGTCATATACACTATTTGGCAGCCGCGTTTCCGAGCGCGTGCGGGAAAACCAATTTAGCCATGCTGGTTCCTCCCCAGGGCCTGAGGACAAAGGGCTATAAAATTTGGACCGTGGGCGATGACATCTCCTGGATGCGTATTGATTCAGACGGTGCCTTATGGGCCATTAATCCGGAAACCGGTTTTTTTGGCGTAGCACCCGGGACGAATTCCCAAACCAATCCCAATGCCGTGAAAACCGCTAAGCAAAACACCATTTTCACCAATGTTCTGCTTAAGCCCGATAAAACCGTATGGTGGGAGGACGGCGACGGCCCGACTCCTTCCCAAGGCATGGACTGGCGCGGTAGACCCTGGAATCCTAAAATGGTGGACGAGCAAGGAAAACCTGTCAAAGGAGCCCAGGCCAACAGCCGCTTTACCTCTCCCATTAAACAGTGCCCTACGTCCTCCTTCCGGCTTGAGCACCATCACGGCGTGCCTATTTCCGCCATTATATTCGGCGGCTGGCGGGCCTCTTTAGCGCCCTTGGTTTACCAGGCTTTTAGCTGGCCGCATGGCGTTTACACGGGCGCAACCATGGCCTCGGAAAGGACTGCCGCGCAATACGGCAAGCAAGGAGAAGTCCGGCGCGATCCCATGGCCATGCTGCCTTTCTGCGGATACAATATGGGAGATTATTTCAAGCACTGGCTGAAAATGGGAAGCAGCATGACCCGGCCTCCTGAAATTTTTCATGTCAATTGGTTTCGCACTGATAAAAACGGCGAATTCCTTTGGCCGGGATACGGCGAAAACCTGCGCGTGCTGGAATGGATTATCGACCGTTGTGAACATACTGCCGAGGCCGAGAAAACGCCGATCGGGTATATTCCTACACAGCGTAGTTTGGATATGACCGGTTTGCAGCTCCCGCCCGAGAAAATAACCCAGCTGTTATCAATCAATAAGCAGGAATGGAAAAACGAGCTGGATGACCAGGAAATGTTTTTCAGCCGGTTCGGGAAGGATCTTCCCGCAGAATTGCGCGAGGAATTGTCCGCCCTGCGGGAGAGACTTAATAATTCCCGGTAGCGGGCATGGCCGGAAGTATTTGAGAACCAACCCTCCTCAATCCTTGTTTTAAATTTATTATCGGGCACCAATGATACCTGAAGTTGGCCCTTCTTTTCGTAAAAATGTTTCCGCAACAGGAAGATAGTTATTAAAGCCTTGCCCAGTAAGTATATTGGCAAATTTAAAATTAATTATTATTGTATCCCGACCTTTGTTGGTCTATAATATAAAATGTTGGTAAAAGGCTTTTTCCTTAGAATTTCCTTAATTCTGTTATTTTTTTTTAACCTTATTTGAGACAGTCGCATAATAAATAAATTATTGAAGAAAGTGGTACAATCGGCATCTTGGTGCAAGAGTTGGACAGCAAGCGTAATAGGCAGACAGCCGGAATGAGAATGGTAATTGGGTGAGAAGCGGAGTCTATTTATTAAGAATAGAAGTGAGGTATGCGGATGGCGGCAGCGAAGAGCTTATCCGTAGAGTATCAGTAGCCAGATAAGCGGCAGGCCGGGTATTTTTAAGTCATCAGGACAAAAAGCGGTAAACAGAGAGGAAACCCATCAATGAACAACTTACGAATCGGCAATAAACTCGTCCTGGGATTCGCCGGTTGTATTCTCTTGTCGACTATAATCGGGGGAGCTGCCATCATCAACCTGGCCAGGATAAGCCGCGATATTGAACAGATTAAAACCGCGGTAAATATCGAAAAAGTGATTTTAGAATGCCGGAGACAGGAAAAAAACATCCTCTTATTAGGCCCTCACACCAAATCCACTCTCCTGGAGCGGGAAGAAAAAACTCATTTAGAAAAACTTAAAGATAATCTGCTTAACTTGCGAAAATTATTAGCCACCCCGCAAAATCAATATTTGTCCGCGGAGACAAACATACTCAATACTTACTGCGGCTGGCTGGATAATATAGTAGCTAATTTTGCCGAGCGAAAAGTTATAATTGAAAAACTGGTAATTAATTTTGAAAATCTTCACAGACGGAGTCATTTGCGAGAGCACCTGCCGGCCAAAGCGCTGCAACGCCAGGCGCTATTAAATCACCAGCTTTTTTATCAAGGCTGTGAGTATCTGGATCTAATCAAAACCAAAGTAACCGCGTTGAAAAAGGTTACTAAAAATAAAACGGTTATCAAACTGGTGGACGAATATTTAGCTTTATTTGATAAATTCGTTAAGAATAGCGAGATTATAAATACTACTATCCTTAATATGAGAAAAAATGGGCGCCACATACAAGCGGCCGCCATCAGGCTTGAAAGCATCGCGGAAAAGAAAATTGCTGTTACTCGCAGCCAAACTATCGCCATAGTATGGCTAACGTTTCTCGCTGCCGGGATATTGGCCGGTATCATCTGCGTATTGCTGGCCCGGCAGATAACCCGGCCGGTTAGTAAATTGGCCGCCGCCGCCACCATTATTGCCCAGGGTGATCTGTCTCAGCGGGTGGATATAAGCTCCGGCGATGAAATCGGCCAATTAGCCCGGGCGTTTAACCACATGACCGAGAATTTGCAAAAAATCACGGTTTCGAAAAATTATGTGAATAATATTATAGACAGTATGCTGGATGCCCTCCTGGTAGTTGATAGGGATGCGAAAGTAAGCGCGGTTAATGAGGCAACTTGCCGGGTTTTAGGCTATAAGGAAGCCGAACTGCTGGGTAAACCAGTGCGGGAAATATTTGCCGAAGAATCATTTTTTACCGGCGCCGGATTAAATGAGTTGATAAAAACCGGATATGTAAAAAACCGCGAGCTGATATGCTTGTCCCAGAGCGGAGCCCGGATATCCATGTTGTTTGGCGGCGCGGTTATGCGTGACTCCCATGGGAAAATCACCGGCATCGTGGGCGTGGGCAAGGATATGCGGGAGTTAATAAAATTGCAGGAAAAATTGGCCCAGCATGAGAAACTCGCGGTCATGGGAGAGTTTGCCGGTATCATCGGGCATGAATTCAAGAACCAATTAGGCATTATGCGAGTTTCGGTTTATTTTCTTAAAGTTAAATCATCGCCTAAGAATGAAATGCAAATAAAGCATTTAAACATATTGGAAAAACAGATTATCGAAACCGACAGAATGATTGAAAATATTTCAACTTTTGGCAGAACCAGGAAGCCGGAATTCAATAGTATAGACATACAAAAAGTAATCCTGGCCTGTATGGAAAAACTACCCATTCCCGAAGCAGTCATAATCGATAACCGGATAGATGAGGATTTGCCCGTCATACCGGGCGACGAAATACAACTGGGCCGGGTATTTGTAAATATGCTTTTAAACGCGATCCAGGCTATGGCTGGAAAAGGACATTTAAGCATCACGGTGGTCCGGGAGAACGAGTTCATACACATTCGAATTGCGGATACCGGCTCCGGCATAAGCGCAGAAAATAAAGCTAAGATTTTCGAGCCGTTTTTTTCCACCAAATCAAATGGAACCGGATTAGGCTTGGCCAGCTCCCGTTATATTGTGGAAGCGCATGGCGGCAGCATAGAGGTGGAAAGTGAAATAGGTAAAGGAACGGTTATGTCCGTCAAATTGCCCATTAAACCTAAAATGTCATAACTCATCTTATTTCCCCTGATTTTGCCGGCATCTCTTTCATTTTTTGCAGGAAGCCCAGGGCCCGGGAATTTCCCGGATCCAACTGCCAGGGTGCGGCGGATATGCTGTATAGCCTCCTGGCGAAGGCCCAGTTTAGCATAAATCACCGCCAGATTAAAATGGACCTGGGCCAGGGAAAGGTTATCCGCCTGGGTATTCTTTAACAGCCGCTGGTATTCCTGCACGGCTTGAGATATTAAATTGTGCCGGTAATAAACCGCGGCTAAATTAAAGCGGCCGTCAAAATGTTCCGGATCCAGTTTAATAATTTCCCGGTACAACCGAATTGCTTCTTTATCCCGTCCGGTCCGTTCGCAGATCACACCCAGATTCAGACGGCTTTTAATATTATAAGGATCGGTTTTAATCGCCATGCGGTATTCCCGTTCAGCCGCTTCCCGCCGGCCGAGATACTGGTAGGCAATGCCTAAATTCGTATACAAACTGCGCAGATTATAATTACGCGACTTTACGATCTCAAATTCCCGCAAGGCCCTGGCCCATTTCTTCTGGTCTAAATATACGGTTCCCAGGCTAATCCGGATATAGTCGGAGCGGGGGTTCTGTTTTAAAGTGGCAGTGTACAGAATCTCATTATTTTTCCAGACCCGGTTTCGATCAATGGTTAAAGCACCCAGGAAAACGGCCATCAATACCAGGAAAATCCCAACTACCTGGGCAAAGCGTTTTAAGCCGCGGTGGGCGTAAAGACGTGCCATGGCTCCGGATATAATCAATGAAAAACCAAGGGAAGGAATATATAGGTATCTCTCGCAAAAAGTGTTCTCGCCTAAAGCTTTTATATTCAAAACCGGGATTAAAAATATTACCATCCAGGCCATGCCAAAAAGCATGGTTTTATCCTGTTTTTTCCATAAATAAAAACCCTGGGATACAAAAAGCGCCATTCCAACCAGAGAAAAAAGAAACGTCCCTGACCAAATATTATGAACCGGCTGAAAAGTATACCAAAGCTGCAAGGGATAAGGCCACAGAAGCTTGACAAAATAATCTTTAAGCAGCGGGAAAACATTAATAAAATATTCAAATCGGGATAATTGGGCATGGCGTATGGAAGGGGCGAAATCGCTCAAGGCACGAATTCTCATTAATATATACAGACCACCGGCCAGAATCAGCAGGGCATAACGATTAGCCGCCTCCCATACCCATGCTTTGGGTTTATTCCTAAAACCGCCGTTTAGAAAATCATGCCCAACCAAGGCCAGGGGAAGCAGCAGGGCTATTTCATGCGTTAACATGGCGGCCAGAAAACAGCAGGCGGCCAGGACGTAATTAAAATCAAACATCCTTCTAAACCGAGGTTCCCGGGTTTTTAAATAGATAAAAGAAGTAAGCATAATCCAGAACCGGCAGCTGATATGCGGAATGCTGGAGATCCAGGCCACAGCTTCGGTATGCGCCGGATGAACTGCGAAAATTATTCCTCCCCAAAAGGCTGACATACGTTCGCGGGTGAATTCCATAATATAAAAGAAAAGCAGGGCGGAAACCAGGGCATGAAAAATAATGCTGGCCAGATGAAAGCCAAAAGGTTTCGCGCCCCACACCATATGAACCCCCATATAGTAGACATGCTTTAAGGGCCGGTAATAATTGCCTAATCTTTTTATCTTCGGAGTGTCTAAAAACGACCAGAAGCCGGCGGAAAATATCCGGGGAAGATAGGCCGGGCTGGTAATATAATAGTTCTTCTCGATTTCTCCGTTGTCGTCAAAAACGAAAGCATGATTTAAGGTGTTGATATACACAATCAGGGCTACGCTAAATACCAGGCCGGCCAGCAGCCAGGTAGTGCGCGGGACATGGCGAAAAGCGGCGGTATTTGGTTGCCGGGGAACAGGTTGATTATCGCACATGGTTGCTACAATCCCTCGAAAGACGATAAATATCCGTAATTTAATTGCATGCAATTTCTGATGGATTTAGAACAATTATTTTTCCTTTGCGCCGGGAAAATTCGCTATGCTTTACAGTTGCGTGGAGGATACATACACTGTGGTGGACATGGAAGTCCGCCCCTACTTTCGATATGTAAAGTTCAATCTTAGACTAAATATATTTTTATCGACATTTTTTATTGCATATATTGTAGTAATTATGCTATATTTAATTTGGTATAAATATATGACAAAAATTATATTATTTAAGAAAAGTAAGAACATTTTTTACTTATGATTTATGTGCCCCATACTTCTATAAACGGCTATGCTGGGATATTGTAGCTTGAGGTGAATAACATGATAAAAAATGTTATTAAATCCCTGCCTATATTGCTTTCCTTAACCTTTTTACCTCAACAAAATTTGTTCGCTCTGGATACTGAATACTTAATCGTGGAATCCGGTGAATTTATAATTCTTTCAGGAAATGTTTATAAAAGCGTCTCCATTCATGTTAAAGAAGGAGGAACGATAATAGTCGCTCCTTATAATGGAAATAGTTATTTCGGCGAACTTAATTTAATCGCTCCTAATATTCTGATACAAGGATCTATTTATGCCAATGGGGTGGCGTATAATGCTGAAGGCTGCGGTGGAGAGCCAAAAAATACTAGCAGCGGTGGTGGTGGAGCCGGCTATGGAGGAGAAGGAGGCAATGGTGAAAGCCCTAGTGGTTCTGATGGATTAGGTGGAGAAAGGTATAATACTCGTTTCCGGGAAGAAACCGGCTCTTACGGCTGGAGAGCCGGTTTCGTATCTTCCAATTCAGGTTTTGGGGGAGGTAGTATCAGGCTAGATGCTATTAGTCTGACTTTGGGAGCTACTGCCAGACTCTTAGCCATGGGAAATCAATTTGCTGTTAATACTGTGGGAGGGGGCTCAGGGGGTTGTATTTTACTGAATGGAATTCATACATGTTTATTAAGCTCATATTATTTAGATGTGTCCGGCGGACCGGGTGGAGGTCTGCTTGAATATGGCTATAAGGCAGCCGGGGGCGGGGGCGGGGGACGTATTAAATTCATCAAACACCCTTCTTTTGAGGACCAGGGAGGGACTATTAAACTAGACGGCGGCATATCCGGGGGCGGTGGAGCTAAAGACGGCGACCCGGGAGAACCGGGAGAACCATTCGCGCCTATGCCAAACCCGCCGGACCTAATTTCTCCGGCTAACGGCCAGGAAGTTGGAGTGCTTCCAACCTTTATTTTTACGGCTGCAGACCCGGCCGATTCAAAATTTCTAAAATATAAACTGGAAATATGCTTGAATCCATCTTTTTCTCCTGTCTCGATCACAGCTAATCAATTAACTGAACCTGAAGATCCGGGTTGGGGCGGAAAACCCTTTTTCTCTTCCGGGGACGAATCCAATTACGCTGTTCCATACGATTTAACTACTAATACTACCTATTATTGGCAGGTCTGGGTTACCAATAATGAAGGGACGGATTGGACTCGTTCCGTTGAACAGCGGCAGTTTACTACCATGACTGGACCCAATAGCCGTCCGGTCAGACCGCAGCAGCTTCAGCCTTTGCACGATCAAATTAATGTCAGCAAGATACCGGCCTTCCAGACATTGTGCGCGGATCCGGAGGGAGATACCCTGACTTTTAAGATTAGGCTTTCCAAGTATCCGGAGATGTCCAATCCCCAGATTTTCGGCTCTTCCTACTCCGGCTGGGATCAGACCATTTATTTGCCTGAGGGAGCCTATGCCGGAGTTACTGCAACCTGCCAGATTCTCAATTCCGGAGACAATCTGGACGCCCTGTTGCCGGAAACCGATTATTATTGGATGGTACAGGCTTATGATGCCTATCAACAAAGCAACTTGTCGGAAAATATTTATCACTTCACTACCGTGGCCCGGCCTCCAGCTCCCACAATAGTGACTCCGCAAGACGGGGAGACCGTGATTACCAAGACCCCTTCCCTGAAAATCTCGTCCCAGAGCCCGACCAATAGCACGCTTTATTATAAAATTGAATTAAGCTCGGACAACTTTCAAACCATGTTGGTATTCACCTCCGAAAACGGCGGCGGATGGTCAAAGTCCTCTTATGCCTCAACCGAAATTGCGGAGCTGGTGATTCCCGTTGCCTACTCCCTGGTCCCGGGCATAACTTATACCTGGCAGTCCTATGCCTATGATATTGATAATGACAACTGGAGCTTGGTCACTGGGAATATTTCTTTTACTGTAATTACTCCGCCGCTCCTTCCGGAGCTCGTTTTCCCCGAAGATAATTACGCCGCTCCGAACGTTGGCCTGACTTTTCAGTTCCAGGCTGAGAGCGAATCCGGCAATACCCTGAACGGCCGTCTGGAACTAAGCGAGGATAATTTCCAGAATGTCTGGCGCTCTTTTGAGCAAACTCTGGATCAAACCGGTTGGAGTAGTCCTTATTTCCAGTCCAACAGCATCATGGCCTTTACCCTGCCTTCCAGCCTTCAACTGGAACGTGATAAAACCTACTGGTGGCAGGCCTATGCCACGGACGGCATCTCCTGGGGCCCTGCCTCGGAAAGCCGGAGTTTTACCCTAACCAGTATTTTAAAATTTCAGCAAGTGAAGGCTATTCCCAACCCGGCCGTCTCAACCTCTACTCTTGAAATTCATGTCCGGCTTTCGGTAGACGCGCATATTACCATCCGGTTCTATAATAAACTAGGGAAAGAAGTGGATCAATTCCATGCTCCGGCCCTGGGCGGGGCACAGGGTAACATTTTCAAGCACGATATTTCCCGATACGCCAGCGGCATTTATTTTTACGTCATTGAGGCCAAATCAATATTCGGCATTCGGAAAATCACAGGGAGGTTTGCAGTAGTGAATTAGAGGGATAATCGCGGCGGGATCTGGATTCCGGCTAAAATCATGCCAGAATGACAACCGTTTTTAACACTTGACTTGACTTGTCATCCCGGCGAAAGCCGGGATCCAGATTAATTCGGACAGCAATGTTTTTGAATAAAATAATACTATTTGAGAGAAGCGCAAATCATGATAAACCGACCCCATCTTCTCCCCATCCTCTTGATCTCCGGCCTTTTACTGGGTCTGGCCCGGCCTTCCTTGGCCGAGGATGAATCCATCGGGGCTATATTTCTTACCCAGCCCACCGGAGCCCGGCCAACCGCCATGGCCGGCGCTTTTACCGCCGTAGCGGATGATGTTAATACAGTATACTGGAATCCAGCCGGTATAGTTCGCGTCCTCAGCACTGAATTGATGGCTGTGCATACGGAATTTATTCAGGACTTCCGGGATGAATATTTCGCTTTTTGCATGCCGCTCTCAACGCAGGATGCCCTGGGCATCAACGGCTATTTTTCTTATATCAACTCTCTCGAAAAAACCGCTTTCGCTTCTGCGGAATCCTCGGTTTTCGCTGCCTATGACACCTACCTGAGTCTGGCCTGGAGCCATGCCTTTAATAAATATTATACAGCCGGCCTGGGCGTAAAAGGTCTTTACCAAGTCATTGATACTTATTCCGCCTGGAGTATAGCCTGCGACCTGGGCTTTTTAATGACCGGCCTGGTTCCCAACCTGACAGCGGGTATAACCATTAAAAACCTGGGCAAGCCCATCAAATTTATCGAAAAATCAAGCCTGCTTCCCATGACAGCGGAAGCCGGAGCTGCTTACCGGCTGTTCGATAATACACTCCTGGTAAGCCTGGCAGTATGCAAACCCTGGCAACAGGAAATGGTATTCAAAGCCGGGGCTGAATATAATTTGGAGGAGATTATATTTTTCAGAGCCGGCTATAAATATGCGCAATTCGGCAATGACCTGGGACCTTTATCCGGCCTGAGCTGCGGCCTGGGAGCAGATATATCGGAGTATAAAGTAAGTTATGCCTACGCTCCCTATTCCGACCTGGGAGACATACACCGCATCTCCATTACTTTCCCCTTCGGGAAGAGCATCCTGGAAGAAGAAAAGCTGATGCGGCGCCTGGAAAAGCAGCTTCGCGCCAAACAGGAAAAGATCATTCTTGGATACATGAAGACCGCGTCCCGGTATTCCCGAAAAAAGGATTATAAGAACAGTATTTTCTATTACGAAAAAATACTGGCCCTGAATCCCAAATATCCTTATCTAAAAAAGAAAATCACTGAGGCGAAACACAGCTTGAAACAGCATGCAGCGAAGAAGCACTTCCAGAAAGGCATGCAGGCCTATAAAAACCGGGAGTACCTTACGGCCTTGATTGAATGGAACAAAGTGCATGAAATAATGCCGCCTTATAAAAACATCAGCCACTGGCTCAAAAAAGTGAATAAAAAACTCTCTCCGGATAAATCCGCTCCCATTGGCAAGCCGCATAGTAAAAACATTAAGAAATACTTCTCCCAAGGCTTCGAATATCTGAAAAGCGGGCAATACCGC